>JALEPL010000009.1 GCA_022766245.1 Lachnospiraceae bacterium
GCGGGGCATGGACGCTCTTTTTCTGCTCCCAGGCCCCCCTTTTTTCTCTCTCCTTCTTTCTGGTTATGCTTGGCGGGGCATGGAAGCTCTTTTGCTGCTCCCAGGCCCCCCTTTTTTCTCTTTTCTGCTTCCTTATTATGCTTGGCGGGGCCTGGAAGCTCTTTTTCTGCTCCCAGGCCCCCCTTTTTTCTCTTTTCTGCTTCCTTATTATGCTTGGCGGGGCCTGGAAGCTCTTTTCCTGCTCCCAGGCCCCGCTTTTTTCTCTCTCCTACTTTCTGGTTGTTCTTGGCGGGGCATGGACGCTCTTTTCCTGCTCCCAGGCCCCGCTTTTCACTACCGCACTTCTGTTTTATCATGACGGCGCCATCAAGTAGATACTAATGTAGTCCATAGGTTGAATATTTGTGACTGTATGTTCCACAGTTTCATACGGTCAGCGCAGTAAATGCGCAGACCTGATTGAACGAGTACCGCTACGTTCCGGCAAGAACGAAAGCACGTCTACAATAAAATATGCAAATCCATTCAGGAACACATTTGTAAAAAGCGTAACGGTACAGAATTCATTCTCAATTCATTCTCAGGAATACCATTCCGTAAAGAAATTACATTATTTTGTTAAAAGCATCATGATCTGATTGCTGCGGGCAATAAATTTGCTCATGGCATCCACGGACAATGGCTGATTAGAAAGTACAGCCAGATCATAGAGCTGCTGACAGAACATGGGCACATGCTCGGAATCCTTGTTATTCAGAATATACTGAACCAGCTCATTGTTGGCATTCAGGGTAAGCGTCTGATCTGCTGCAAACATGGACATATCCATACCGCCCATACCGTTCATGGCATACATCTTCATCATGTCCTGCATACGTCTGCCTTCCTCCGATAAAGTGATGACAGATGCAATATCGCTATTCTTCAGCTTCTCCACTTTGATGGTAAGCTTATCGTTGTTCAGATTCTTCTTAAACAGCTCTGTCAGTGTATCGGTGGACTCCTTCAGCTCCTCTTCAGAAGTCTCTTCTTTTAAGGACTCGGTCACGTCTGCATCGATACGCATGAACTTAAACTTGTCATTCCGCTGCTCTAACTGAGAGATAAAGGAAGTATCAATATTGTGATCTAAGATTACGGCATCCATGCCCTGCTCCTTGAACATATTGATGTATTGTCCCTGCTGAATCACATCAGTTACATAATAAATCGTCTTTTTATCCTCAGGTTTCTCCTCTTCACGCTCAGAATCATCTGCTGCCTCTGATGCTTCACCTGCGGAAGTCTCTGCCTTAGTCTCCTCTGTCTCAGTTGTCTCGTTCTCTGCCGGCTCATCTGCCTTTAACAGTTCCGGAAGGGTAATGTATTTGTTCTCCAGATTCTTAAACAGGATATAGTCATTCATCTTGTCGCAGAACTTGGTATCCTTCAGGCAGCCAAACTTGATAAACGGGCTGATGTCATCCCAGTATTTCTCGTAGCTTTCCTTCTCAGTCTTGCACATTCCGGCCAGCTTGTCAGCTACCTTCTTGCTGATGTAGTCTGCAATCTTTTTCACGAATCCATCATTCTGCAATGCACTTCTGGATACGTTTAACGGAAGATCCGGACAATCAATCACACCCTTTAACAGCATCAAAAACTCAGGGATCACTTCCTTGATATTGTCCGCGATAAATACCTGGTTGTTGTACAGCTTGATGGTTCCCTCAATGGAATCGTACTCGGTATTGATCTTCGGGAAATACAAAATACCCTTTAAGTTAAACGGATAATCCATATTCAGATGGATCCAGAACAGTGGCTCCTTATAATCCATAAATACCTTACGGTAAAACTCTTTATATTCTTCCTCGGTACAATCTGCCGGATTCTTTGTCCACAGCGGATTCGTATCATTCAAAGGAACCGGTCTCTTTAAAATCTTCAGCTTCTCGGTACGAGGGGAAACCTCTACGATTTCTTTTTCTCCGTTCTCATTTTCCTTCTCCTCGGTCTTGGCTTCCTCTACAATGGTCTCAATGACGGTATCGGTATCCAGCTTGTCCTCAGGAGCAATGGTCTCATACTCCGGCTCTGCGTCTGCTTTGGTGAGATAAATAGGTGTAGGCATGAAGGAACAGTATTTCTCGATGACTTCTCTAGCCCGATACTCATTGGCAAACTCCAGCGCATCCTCATTCAAAAACAGGGTAATGGTAGTTCCTATACTATCCTTTTCACCGGTGGACATGTCATACTCAGTACCGCCATCGCACTCCCAATGAACCGGAGCTGCGCCCTCTTTGTAAGATAAAGTATCAATGTGCACCTCATCTGCTACCATAAATGCAGAGTAAAAACCTAATCCGAAATGACCGATAATCTGATCCTCACTGGCCTTGTCCTTGTACTTCTCCAGAAAATCCGTAGCTCCGGAAAAAGCGATCTGATTGATATACTCCTCCACCTCGTCGGCGGTCATACCCAGACCATTGTCGGTGAAAATCAATGTCTTCTCATTGGGATTTACTGTCACATGAATCTCCGGTTTATAGTCTGCCGGGAGCTGATATTCCCCCATCATATCCAGCTTCTTCAACTTGGTAATGGCATCGCATCCGTTGGAAATCAACTCACGATAAAAAATATCATGATCGGAATACATCCATTTCTTTATGATAGGAAAAATATTGTCACTGCTGATTGAAAGACTACCATGTTTGTTACTCATCGTAAACACTCCTTTTTTGTATATTGTATGGGGATCACGCCCCTGCATTGTATCTGAACTCTTATCTTCAGACTCTCTATGAAAGATAGTAATCACTTTTCTGCAAAAAGTCAACAAAAAATTAGCACTCTTTTTAATTGAGTGCTAACAACCATTGAAAACATGGGGATTCCCGCATTTCTAAAATTTTTATAAACTAATGTAACTATCATAAACATCAAAAAAACTGTCAGTGGTAATACTTCCATCCGTCTGCAGTTCAATTTCCTCCCAGACACTTTCGTTGAGATAAGAATCCGTGTTTTCCATTAAAATGGCATACTTTTCCTCGAAGGATGCCTCCTCCCGTCTCTTGATGATAATCTGCTTATTCTCATCCGTGAGTTCCTGGTTGAACTTGTTGATACACTTGATAAAGTAGTATCCATCCTCCGCAGTAATACAGGAAGATACCTCTCCGTCTTCCATGGAAAATGCCACCTCTTCCACCTCTGCGGGCATATCACCTCTGCCGAAGGTAACCGCAATTTCATCTGCTTCATTATAGGTTTTAGCCAAGGTTTCAAAATCCGCTCCCTGAGACAGCTTGCCCTGTATCTCTGCTGCCGTTGTGCGACTTTCTACAAATATCTGCTGCACTTCCATAATCCGTGCCTCATCATCGCTGACTTCATCATCAATACTGGTAACCAGTGTCTGATACACCTTATTTGCCAAAGCGTAATCCTCATACAATTTTTTAATATCTGCCTCACTGGCCTTGATATAGTCTTTTTCTGCCACTGTGAGCGAATCATAATACTCCTTTGCAGCATCAGCGACTGCCTTATTTTCCTCGGCTGTGAGAGTTACCTGCTCCTGATCTGCAAGCTGTCTCATAGAAACAATCCGCGTCATCTGGGACATGGCTACTTCTTTGACATAATCCTGCAAATCCTCTGTCTGAAAATCCTGTTCCCACAAATCAATGCCATAATTATTTCCATACAGATTCTGATAATTACAAAGATAAACTTTCATCTGGGATACAGTCACGGTTTCCTCGCCAATTCGGAAAACTTCCTTGGGTGACAGTTCCTCCGATAAAACAAACTCTGTATTCCCGATACTGCATCCGCTAAGTGCCAGCATCACCATAGCCAGCAAGCCTGCAAAAAATCTTTTCCCCATATCTTCACCCTTTTACCCTCTTGCATATTTATGTCCCAATTCATTCCGGACATGCAAAATCCAAGAGAGATCTCATTATGTTTTCTAAGCTTCCACAACCAGAAATCTGCCGTCAGGCAGGGAAAATACTTCTTCTGCCTCCGTCAATTCCTCATTCCTCATCCCACTGATATCGGCACCTGCCTCATCCAGATAGTCCCGCAGTTCCCGCAGATTTTTACACACAACGGCCATGCAGTCCTGCAAAAACTCGTCTGCCTCTTCCAGATTTTCTGCCACCGGCTCATCATAGAGCTGAGTCTGATGCTCCAAAAAATATTGTAAACATGTCTTATCGTATTCCATCTTCTGTTTCCTCCACATACTGGCATGTATATATTTCGTATCTGTTCAGTACCTTCACAGATACGATATTTCTTTCAATTCCTGATACAGTCTTGCCACCGGAAGACCCACAACATTATTATAGTCTCCGCAGATAGACTTTACAAACCGGGCAGCCTGTCCCTGTATTCCGTAACTGCCGGCCTTATCCATGGGTTCTCCTCCGGACACATAATCCATAATTTCTTCCGTTGTCATGGGATACATGGTCACATCTGTCTTCTCATGAAATACGCGGCTTATGCTTTTTCCATCTCTCCATATACGGATTGCAACTCCAGTATAAACCTGATGCGTATGATTCTGCAACCGGTTCAATGTAGAAACTGCGTCTTCTGCATCCTTCGGCTTACCTAAAATCTGATTCTGATCCACCACCACAGTGTCAGCCCCGATGACCAGAATAGGTTCCTCCTTCTCCTTCAGCAATTTTTCATAAACCTCTGTAGCCTTGGTCATTGCCAGTTCCTCCACCACTTCTGATGGTTCATTTTTACTGATATGTTCCTCCCCCTCTGCCGGAATAACCTCATAATCCAGCCCTAACAAGGCTAAAAGCTCCCGTCTCCGCGGGGACGCCGATGCCAGTATCATTCTCATATTGTTCTCCTTTATTTCATCATTAAACCATAACCGATTGATGCAGCCGGAAGGAATACAGATACTTCTCCTTCACCGGGAGATGGAAAATCCGCTCCAATGCCTCCCCATAAAGATCCATCTGCTTTTGATACCTGATCTGTAATTCTTCCACCGTATTCACCCGGTCAGTTTTATAATCCAACAGCACAATATGTTCCTGCTCAATCCAAAACGCATCGATAATTCCCTGAACCAGAATCATTCCATCACTTCCCTGTAAAATCCGAGCCTCTTCCAGCTTTTCGGCATCCAATTCCGTCAAACCGATGACAAATGGTTTCTCCCGGAAAAGATTTCCCTGCTGTGCCGCCTGATGCATACGGTTGCCCAAGTCACCGGCCAGAAAGTCACGAATCGCCGGGCGATAGATCAGGGCATTCATTTCCTCTGTTACTTTACCGATTTCCATCAGTTCTGTCAACTGACGCTCAATATCATCACCCAGCGAATCCTTCTCCTCCGGCATGGAGGCAAAATCATAGCATTCCATCAGGCGATGTACTGCGGTTCCCCGCAACGCACCCTGATTTACTTCTTCCTTTCCCTCCATAAACGCAGGAACATACGAAGCACACTCCTCTTCCAGAAAGTACGGTGTTGTTTCGGTCTCTTCCTTTTGGCTCTGTTCACGCATCGCACGATGCTTCAACTCTGACACGGAATATTTTGTAACCAGATTTACCTCTTTCTCATAGGCATAAGGAATCGTAATCTGCTCACCCAGCGCCTGAACCTGTTCCTCCGGAGTACGAAACGAACGGCGGATGCGATACTCTATCTCATCCTGCATATTGATCTGCTGTTTTGCCTCCACAGTCACCAGCTGTGCCACATCCATCATCTGTACCGTATAACGATTGCCAAGATTGCAGATTGCCTGAAGAATCAGTTCCAATTGATTTTTCGCATGAAACCTCTGCATAAAAGGGATCTGCCCTCCCCGGTCATTTTGCATCAGACACTGTTGCAGCACTTTTCCCACTGCCTTCTCACATCCGGTAACCACCAGCTTGTCCTTGGCTCTTGTAAATGCCACATACAGTACGCGAAGCTCCTCCCCCAGACTTTCCATCTCAATCTGTCTGGCGATCATCTGTTTCGTAAAAGAAGCCAGCTTTACTCTTCGTGTAATGTCTATCTCATCCATCCCGATTCCCAAATCCGCATGCAGCAAAAGCTTTCCCCTGCTGTCCTGCTTATTGTAATCTTTTCCCATACCACATACGAAGCATACCGGAAATTCCAGACCTTTACTCTTATGAATACTCATAATGCTGACGGTATTACTCTTCTCCGTTACCAGATCTGCCTCACCGAAATCCACATCATACTTCTGAAGCTCATCGATATAACGGATAAAATGATACAATCCCCGATAACTGGTTTTCTCATAGGCAATTGCCTTCTCCAGAAGCATCCGCAGATTTGCCTGACGCTGTCTGCCTCCCGGCATCGCAGAAGCATAAGAAAGATATCCTGTGACAGAGAAAAATTTCTGAATCAGCTCATGGATCGGCAGCTCGCTAATCAGACTGCGAAGCAGGGTATAATCCTTCCAAAAAGCCTGAAGCTTCCCCTGTACCTGCACCGGCAGCTGCTCCATGGTCTCACTGCAATTCACTGCATCCAGCACACAGGAAAAGAAAGATTTTTTTTCATCAAGTAACCGGATATGAGATAATTCCTCATCCGTCAATCCCACAATGGGGCTATGAAGTATGGCGGTCAGAGGAATATCCTGTCTGGGATTGTCCAGTATACGAAGATAGTTTAAAACAGTCTGTATCTCCGGAGCGGAAAAATATCCTGTCTTGGAAACGCTGTGTGCGGGGATTCCACTGGCATTTAACACTCTGGCAAACACCTCGGACCAGTCACTCATGCTGCGCAGAAGAATCACCACATCCCCATACTGCATAGGGCGCAGTTCTCCGGTGGACTCATCTGTGACAAGCTGGAATTCCATCATGGCCGCAATCTTTTGTGCCACCATTTTGGCTTCCATTTCCTTCGCATCTATGCTCACATTCTCGTCCTGCTCCGGATCCGCCACCAGAATCTCTGTATCAAACATGCCCGCTTCGCTCTCGGGAAATGTTCCGCCCTGATGCAGCCAGGCATTTTTATCATACTCCACGCCGCCCAGGTCACGGCTCATAATCTGTCGGAACATATCGTTGGTAAAGTCTAGGACCTCGCCACGACTTCGGAAATTATCCAAAAGGTCGATTCTTCTGCAATTTCCTTCCATGGTATCATAGGTGTCATACTTTTCCATAAAAAGCTCCGGTCTCGACAAGCGGAACCGATAAATGCTCTGCTTCACATCTCCCACCATGAAAAGATTAAAGCATCCATCCTCCTCACGGGAAATAGACCGAAGAATCGTCTCCTGCACATAATTGCTGTCCTGGTATTCATCGATCATGATCTCCTCGTAAAGCTTGCGGAATTGCCTGGCGGTGGCGGTAGCCTTCCCGGTTTTCTCGTCCACCAGAATCTGCAGGGCAAAATGTTCAATGTCATTAAAATCCACCACATTACGGCTTCTTTTCCGCTGGGACAGGGTCTCTGAAAACTCTCTGGTTAGCTGAACCAATGTCTCCACAAAGGGATAGATCCGCTGCTGCTGCGCCGCAATTTCTTCCAACTCCATGGACAGATAATCATCCCTCAGCTTCGCGAGTTGTTTCTTGCACTGATCTCTGGAAGCCTTTACGTAATCCTTCTTTTCCTCACTGCCGGTATAGTCCTTCTTTCTTCCCAGCGTTGGCAATTTCACCTTGGAAATCTGCAGGCGAAGCTGCTCATAGTCCTCACATTCAGCAAGTCTCTCATAGATTTCTACATCTGCCTCACAGGCCTTTTCATACATATCCGGTCCATCCGACTCCTGACAGACTGCCAGATACCCCTGCGCCATAGTCACACATCCCCGCAGGATTGCCCGTGCGTAGGATACACAGGCTTTCACCCATGGTGCGTCAGCTATATTCTCTGCTTCTGCACAGGAATAACTCTGCAAAGTCTGTTCCAGCCATTGATTGGGCCAGGGATAGCTCTGGGAAAAATGATACAGCTTTAAGATTATGTCGCGGACACCAGCATCACTTCTTCCAGTGGCATAACCCTCCAGCAGATTTAAAAATCCCGACGACTTTTCTCCATACCACCTTTCCATGCATTGTGTCAGGACATCCTCCTCTAAAAGCTTCAGCTCTCCCTCATCTGCAATCCGAAAATCCGGTTCCAGACCAATTTCATGAAAATGATTTCGTATCACATACAGACAGAAGCTGTCGATGGTGGTGATTTGTGCATTGACCACCAGGGCAGCCTGTTTTGCCAATCTGACATTTCCCGGTTCCATCATCTGCTGCTGTTCCAACGCACAAAGCACCCGTTCTTTCATCTGGGCAGCCGCCGCATTGGTAAACGTCACCACCAGCAGACGGTCCACGTCCACAGGATTTTCCGAATCCAGCACACGTTTTTTGATACGTTCCACCAGAACTGCTGTCTTTCCGGCGCCTGCTGCTGCGGACACCAATATATTTTTGTCACGAAGGTCAATGACCTGCTGCTGTTGTGGGGTCCATTTCTTCTCCGTCGCCATCGATTGCCTCCTTCATTTTATCAAAAATCGCCTGCCCTTTTAATGATGCCAATTCCCGCATCTCAAACCCGTCGATTCGATGGTCAAACCCACAGACGGAACGATAGGGACAATAATCGCAGCTGCTTTTTTTATCCAGCTGATAAGGGCGCACCGCCGTATCGCCCTGATACATGGACTGACCGTTTTTTTGAATCACATGCTCCGCATAATGGGAAAGTAAGGCGAATTGCTCCCGGTCTACCGCCTTGTCATTATCCCGTATCTCTCCGTCTTTATTTAAGGACAGCGGAATCACGGAAGACTTTCCGGACAGTTCCGTATCCATCGCATGATAGGCTTCCTCCTCTGTGCTGATTACGCCCTCCACCTTTAGCTGCTCCAGAATCTTTCCGTAGATCTCCTCATCGGACATCTCGCAGTCACCCTCCACGATGGGATCATCAATATGATAATAAAACATGCCTGCCGGAATCACCTCTTTCCCCGGATTCTTTTTTTGAATCAGCTCCATGGCTGCATTCATATACACCACAAGCTGAAGCTGCAGTCCATAATACAGGGACAGCAATTCAAATTTCGTGGTTCCGGACTTGTAATCCACAATCTTCACATAGACCTTATCCTCGGTCTCATACGTGTCTACCCGGTCAATACGCCCACGAAGATGCATCTTTTCCTCCTCGGATAAGGCAAAATTCACTGCTGAGAGTTCATTGGTAAATGCGAATGACATTTCCACTCCCACCGGTGCGAATTTTCCCTGACGAATCTGTTTCGTTATTGCCCAGATGGTCCGGCGAAATACCGTAAGCATCCGTTTTGCCTGATAACGTGTGGTTTCCGTATCCGCCAGTGCATCACTGCCAATCTCTGCCACCGCATCGTCAAATGCCTTTTGAACCAGTTCCTCCTGCTGCTCCTCCTGAATATCAAACCAGCTGAGATTCCGTTCCTTCAACCCCCTGCTGTAATTTTCCAACGCCTGATGGTAAATCGTTCCCATATCCGCCATGCGAAGAGATAAAATCTCCCGTTCTCTCAGTCTCAGACCGTACGTGAGGAAATGAGCACAGGCGCAGGCTGCAAACTGTTCCAAGCGGGTAACTCCGGCAGTGACACCATCACCATACAGCATTTTTGCCACAGCTTTTCCAATGGCTTCCTCCTGATAGTGCGTCCCCGCTGCACGAATCACCTGATTGAAACGTTTGCCATACGTTTCATCCCCATGATACCATGCCGCAAGCTTCTGCCATAATTCCTCCTGTTCTGCGAATTCTTCTTCCTTTTTCTGAAATCCATCCAACAGAAACTCAAATCCATTCTCCGGTGTGACGAACTGCTGATAGAGCATGTCGTCCGACAAATGGTTCACTGCCATTCCCGGAAAAAGACGCTGCACCATACTGATCAAATAAGAAGGACGCACCGTATCTCCGGCTTCATCCACAGCAGTGTAGGAAAGATACAACCGCTCCGATGGCTTGCTCATTGCCAGATACAGATAAAATCTCTGCATAAAGATCCTCTCTCGGGCAGTCGGTGCCAATTCTAAATGATGATGTGCCAGCTCCTCCCGCTCCTGCTGGGTGATAATTCCATTCCGATTCTCCGCCTTTGGCACGATTCCATCATTCACACCGATGATAAAAAGGATCTTTACATGATCCAATCGACTTCGCTCCAGATCCCCGATCATCACCTGATCGTATCCGCTGGGAATCACCTCAACCTGCATGGTTTCAAATCCTGCATCCAGAATTTTGGCATACTCCTCCTCCGACATACAGGTATCCCCAAGAAGATCCACCATTTTATCCATCAAATCCATTACCATACGATAAATCTGGCGATACTCCCCAGCTTTTGTCATTTCCTTCTGCTGCTCATACATCCGTTGTTTTTGAAGTAACTGCTGTTCCAGCTTCTGCTCAACAATAAAATGATAGAATGCCACCGTCCTCTCCCGCACCGTGGCATCCTTCTTTTGAAAAGCTTCCCTAAGTGGCAAAAATGGAGCCAGAAAACGCGCCCTCACCTCATTCAATGCCGGAAGCTGTTCCTGCTCTATCCCATAAACCGGCTTTACAAAAAGGCGATTCCATCTGGTAAATCCTCGAACGCCAGTGGCCAGCACATAATTTTCCAGCTCATCCACCTCTGCCTCACTGATTCCGCTGAATCCGCAGCGCAAATATCGAAACACCGACGAACCGGAGAAATCCTCCGCCAACACCTGAAGAGAAGATCGGATAAACTCCAAAAATGGATGCATCAAAAGATCTCTGGTCACATCCAGAAAATAAGAGATCCCACAGGCATCAAAAATCTCCGGCACATAGTTTCCATAACGCTCCACGGCACCACTGATCACTGCAATATCCTTATAGCGATATCCCTCCTGCCGCACCAGTCTCACGATCTCCTGTGCCACATAGCGAAGCTCCATCCGAGGTCCAGACACAGATGTGATGCAAATCTCCTCCATCCCTTCCCCGGACATGGTCTCATACCCGCTGCGGAACAGATTCTGCTGCAGATGGCGTAATCCGGGAGCATTTACAAAACGATCCCTGGTCTCATCCGTAAGCCACACCGGATTCTCCACTTTAAAATGTGTCTCCTCTGCCATACGCATCAGATCCCGGATGGTTCTTTTGCTCATACCAAACAGTTCCTGATTATCCACATAGGAAAGCGGATTCTCTCTTGGATCTAAGGTGACTGTCACATAAATATCTTCCACAATCTCCATCATGCGCTTCAGAACCTGATTCTGTACCGGTGTAAACCCGGTGAAGCAATCAAACACCAGCACAGCAGACTGCAAAAGTGCCGAATAATCCGCCACATCACAGAATACCTCCAGCACCTCCTCCGCCGTCACGTAGGTTCCCTCGATATAATCCCGAAATCCCCGGTACAGGGTCCATACATCCTGCATTTTGGCAGTAAAGGCTGGATTGCCCTGTTCCTTTGATAGAAAATCTGCCAGATTGTCCGGCGTGATCTTGTACTGTGACATTTCAGAAATGAGGGATTTCAGTTCATTAATATATCCTACTTTCGTGACATTTCCCTTCAACACATGAAGTTCGTCCAGCTTATCCTGTGCCACCTTCCGAAGCACCAGACTTTTTCCGGTCTCCTCCAAAACTGCCATATTCGTCTTTCCCAATTCGTCGAAAATACGATATGCCAGCCGGTTGAAGCTCACCACGTCAATGTTCATAATGCCGTGATCCTTCTGAATTGTCACCAATTCCCTCTGAGTCAGCATGGTAAACTGCTCTGGTACCACCACATAATAGTTTTTCTTCAGATTCTGCTGTGCCTCATTTACAATTTTCTCCAGTATGTAACTGGTTCTTCCACTGCCGGAAGCACCTAAAATAAACTGTAATGCCATATCATATTCCTTACCCGGCTTCTACTCCACACCAGCCGCTTGCTTGGCTAAACGATCTGCTTCCTCATTCCCTGCCACCCCGGAATGTCCCTTTACCTTTACAAAATGAATTTTAATCCTGTCTTTCACGCTCTGCATGAACTCATAGTAGGCAATGGTTCCGGCCTTATTCCTTTTCCATTTCCCAGTAGCCCACATCTCAATTCCCATATAGTCATAATAAATGGTAAGCTCCGTCATCCCCAGTTCCAGAGCCTTTTTCACTGCCGCCATGCTGCCGGATACTTCCCCTGCCACATTGCGCATGGCTGCCATCTCCGAGTCATCTCCCGCGCCCTGCAACACATGCCGTTCTCCGTCCTTCACCAGGAAACCACCATATCCATACACCTTTGTGGCAATATTGTAGGAACCATCCACAAAGGCATAATTGACAATACTTTCCTGTGTTTCTTCGGAATCTCCCCCTACAAATGCCTCCGCCTCGGCTAAGCTTGAAAAACTCTTATATTTTGCACTGGGATAACCATCTACCATTTCCTTGCATTCCTCCCAGGTGCGATAAATACCGGGAGTCTTTCCTACCTTTACTGCATAATACTTTGATGACATATTCTTTATCCTTCCTATACTGTAACTATTCAGAATAGTTACGACATATTCTTAAGTTCCTCAAACAACTCCAAGTCAGATTGCTGAACCCGCATATTAGTGGTGATTGGTTCCTCCCCCGGCCGGGTCATGGTAAGCTCAATCACGGTTCCCTCCGGCACCCCGCCGGCTAATGCCCGCTGAAAAAAGGACACCACCTTGGGATGAGCACTCGTAAACTTATTCTTTGCATTCATTAATTTCATAATACTTGCCGGATTCATCATTGCTTTTTCCTCCATTTCTTGCTATCTTTATTATCTTTTCATACAATTCTCTATCCGTTATCGTTTCATGTTACGTTTCATCTGACACTTGTTTTAGTAATCGGACTCGTTTTGCCACCAGCTGGCTTAAAATCTGTTTCGACTCTATCTGATTTTTACATCGGATGGCCTGCTTCAATCCCATCATATTCCGTTCCATGTCCGATAATCCGGTCCGTTTTATGATGCGTTCCATGCGCTGAGCAGTTATAGCTGCCGTCTGCCACTGTTCATGGTTTACTGCCTGTCCCAGTTTCAAGAAATCCAATCCTTGTAAAAACCGAATCTGCTCCTCTGTCAGTTCCATCTTCTGCCTTCTTTCTGTTTCTATGATTCCTCAATCTCCACCCCTCTGTGTACACACAGTCTGCAGTTCCCTGATATCACCGATGATCCAATCTGACCCTTCCAATTCTTCCGGTGTGCCATAGCCGTAACTGCATCCTACAAAGGGACATCCCACAGCCCTTGCCGCCGCCAGATCCGAAGCCCGGTCCCCAATCATCACCAGATTTCCGGGATAGGTCTTTTTCAGTTCTTTCATAATTTCACTTTTCGGCGCGTATCCAAAACTCTCACAGTCATACCACTGCAAAAACCAGCGTTCCATCTGAAATTCCTGCCAATGAATTATGCCATATGCCGTCTGACAATTACTAAGGATAATCATGGAAAACCCGCTTTCTTTTAACAAGGAAAGAGTTTCCTCTGCCCCATCATACCAGTGTGCCTGATGGCTTTCCACCAGACGTTTCATTTCATCACCGATTTCCTTTGCCCCACGACTCTGCATTGCCTCCGGAAGCTCCGGCGCTAAGTCCTGCCACATTTCCTTCACATTCATGCCCAGCCATCCTGCAATCCGACTACAATCAATTGTCTCATTGGGTAAATATCCGCCACGAACCAGCCCTTCGCAGCATTTACGAAAGGCTGGTTCGTAGATTTTCATGGTGTCATGTATGGTTCCATCGTAGTCAAATACCAATGTGGGGTTCATTACATCTGCTCCAGAAGGTTCACCATCTCGATAGCTGACAGTGCGCAGTCATATCCCTTATTTCCTGCTTTGCTTCCAGCTCTTGCGATAGCCTGCTCGATATTCTCTGTGGTTACAATGCCGAACAGTACCGGAAGTCCCGTGGATAAGCCCACCTGAGCGATTCCCTTGGACACTTCATTGCATACATAATCATAATGAGAGGTCTGTCCACGGATGACAGCACCCACACAAATCACTGCATCATATTTGCCAGACTCAGCCAGTTTCTTTGCGGCTACTGGAATCTCGAATGCTCCCGGAACCCATGCTGCTGTAATGTTATCCTCATCAACACCATGACGAACCAAGCCATCCACAGCACCACCCAAAAGCTTGTTTACGATAATCTCGTTAAATCTGGATGCCACAATGGCAACACGCATGCCCTCTTTTGCTACTACTTTTCCTTCTAATACATTGATTTCTCTCATGTTGTTCTCCTTTTCATTTTAAATCTCTATATTTTTGAAAATATGTCCCATTTTTTCCTGCTTCGTCTTAATGTATCGACGATCATATTTCTGAGGCTCCACTTCGATGGGAACACGTTCCTTAATGGTCAGGCCAAATCCTTCCAGTCCATATACCTTCTCCGGATTGTTAGTGAGAAGCCGCAAGGATTTTACACCCAAATCAGACAGGATTTGTGCACCTGCCCAGTATTCCCGAAGATCCGGTGCAAAGCCCAGCTTCACATTTGCCTCCACAGTATCGTATCCCTGCTCCTGCAGTTCATAGGCCTTCAGCTTATTAATCAAACCGATTCCACGGCCTTCCTGCCGCATGTAAAGAAGAATTCCTCTTCCTTCCCGCTGAATCTGCTCCATGGCCTTCTCCAACTGTTCACCACAATCGCATCGCAGAGAACCAAAGGTGTCTCCTGTCAGACATTCGGAATGGACACGACACAGCACATCCTCACCATCTCCGATTTCCCCCTTCACCAGTGCCACATGATGCTCTCCTGTCACATCATTGACATAACCAATGATACGGAATTCTCCGTATTTCGTAGGAAGCTTTGCATCTGCCATACGCTCCACATGTTTCACATGAATATGAATGTAATCCTGTAATGCCTTGATGGTAATAAATTTTAACTGATACTGTTCTGCCAGTTTCCAGAGATTCGGTGTCCGCATCATAGTACCATCGTCTTCCATGATTTCACAACATACACCACATTCTGTCAATCCTGCCAGTTTCATCAGATCCACAGTAGCCTCTGTATGACCGTTGCGCACCAGCACACCGCCTTCCCGGGCTACCAGTGGAAACACATGACCGGGATGCCTGAAGTCTGCCGGCTTTGCCTCCGGATCACAGCATTTCATCATGGTGCAGGAACGCTCCGCTGCTGAGATTCCTGTGGTGGTGTCCACATGATCGATCGATACGGTAAATGCAGTACAATGATTGTCCGTATTTTCCGATACCATCTGGGGAAATCCCAGTTTTCCTGCCAGTTCACTACTCATGGGAGTGCAGATCAGTCCCTTGGCATGACAAGCCATAAAATTAATATTTTCCTGAGTGGCAAACTGTCCGGCACAAATCATATCTCCTTCATTCTCCCGATCCGGATCATCCGTCACCAAAATAATTTTTCCTGCCCGAAGATCCTCTAAGGCTTCTTCCACAGTATTGTATTGATATTCCATGTTATCCTCCTTCTAGTACCCTAAATCCTGCAGCATTTCCATGGTAAGACCACCGCCGGAATCTGCCGTGCTCTCCTGCATGTTTCCTGCAAGACCTAAAAGCTTTTGTACATATTTTCCCACAATATCATTTTCCAGATTCACCATATTTCCTACTCCCTTATGAAGCAGAGTGGTTTCCTCTGCGGTGTGGGGAATCACCGATACCTGAAACTGTGTATCACTCACTGTGGCAACCGTCAGGCTGATTCCATCGATACAGATGGAACCTTTCTCTACAATAAGTGTCAAAATTTCCGGCTGTGCCGAAATAGTCACCCAGACTGCATTTTCCTCCTTCCGGTACTCTGTGATGACTCCGGTGCCATCGATATGCCCGGAAACAATATGACCGCCAAATCTGCCGTCCGCTGCCATAGCCCGTTCCAGATTCACCGCGTCCCCTGTTCTGGCTTCCTTTAGTCCGGAACGCCGAACCGTCTCTGCCATAATATCTGCAGTGAATCCGTTTCCTGTCATGGATGTCACCGTAAGACAGATTCCGTTTACTGCAATGCTGTCTCCTATTTTTGTATTTTCTAACACCTTTTTTGCCTGAATGCGGATACTTCCGGAGGTTCCCTGCATATTCAGGCTTTGGATGATACCCAGTTCTTCCACAATTCCTGTAAACATAATCTATTTCCTCGCTCCTGTTTCGAGACAATTTTAATTAGAATTGTTCTGACGATTTTACATAACTTAAAAGTACATCGTCTCCTATTATATTCACCTGCTCAAGATGGAATGTCATAGCATCTGCCACTTCAGCGATTCCTATTCCTTCAATGGGCGTTTTCGCCTCACTTCCGCCAAAAATTTTCGGTGCCACAAACACTTCCATGCGCTGTACCAATCCAGCCTGCATCAGACTTTCATTTAATGTACCTCCGCCTTCCACCAGCACACTGTCGATGCCACGCTCGCCCAATCGCTTCATGAGAATCTCAAGATTAATGCTCTCATCCTTCAAAGGAACCTGTTCTAAAATCAAGCCCTGTTCTGTGAGCAGTTCTACTTTCTCCGGTGAACCTTCTGCATAGGCAATAATCGTGGGATATTTTTTCGCGGTCTTCACAATCTGAGACTCCTCCGGAATGCGCAGATGACTGTCACAAATCACACGAATAGGACTCTTTTTCCCTTCTTTTCGTACTGTAAGGAGTGGATCGTCTGCCAAAACCGTGCCAATACCTGCCATGATTGCCATATATCGATGACGCATATCCTGCACCTTATCCCGTGCCACTTCTCCGGTAATCCACTTGGACGCTCCTGTTCTGGTGGCAATCTTACCGTCTGCTGTCATGGCATATTTCATCACCACATAAGGATGCTTCTTTGTAATGTAATGGAAGAATATTGGATTCAGCTTATCACATTCATCCCGCAGGAAATCCTCCTCCACCACAACACCTGCCTCCCGCAGCATCTTTGCACCTTTTCCGGCCACCAGTGGATTGGGATCTCTAGAGCCAATCACCACCCGGGTGATGCCATGATCTAGAATTGCCTGTGTGCAGGGAGGCTGCTTTCCATAATGACAGCAAGGCTCTAGGGTGACATAAATGGTCGCCCCCTGGGCAGACTCCTGCAAGGATGCAAAGGCACTGCGCTCCGCGTGCAAATCTCCACACCGGGCATGATACCCCTCTCCTATGATCTGACCCTCCTTCACAATCACTGCCCCCACCATGGGATTGGGATTTGTAAAGCCTTCGCCCTTTTTTGCCAGTTCTATGGCTCTTCGCATATAATCCTGATCTATCAAGCCATTCACCTCCTAAGCTTCCTTTGATATCATGTAACTATTCAGAATAGTTACAAAAAATGCCCTGAGAATACTCTCAGGGCAAATCCACACAAAATAAATATTCGCAAATGCGATATCTTCTCTCATCCAGACTATACTGTCGGCTCCGGAATCACACCGGATCATGCCTTGCGGCTCGCGGGCTCACTGTCATGCAGCACACCGCCGGTGGGGAATCGCGCCCCGCCCTGAAGATCATTTTTTATTTCGAAGGTCATTATAACGCAATGAAACCTAATATACAATACAATTTCAGAAATCTTTCACGCTTTTCTGTCAAGCAGGTTTAGTCCATCGCCTTCTTAATCGCTGCCATCAGCTCATCATAGGTCTCGTAAGCCGGAAGTTCCGGGTTATCTGCCTTAATCTTGTCTGTACTCTTGAACAAGAATCCAGCCTTGCTGGCCTTAATCATGCCCAGATCATTGTAACTGTCGCCGCTGGCAATGGTATCATATCCGATGGACTGCAAAGCCTTTACTGTGGTGAGCTTGGAATTCTCGATACGCATCTTAAATCCGGTAATCTCTCCATCCTCTGCCACTTCCAGTGAATTACAGAAAATAGTGGGCCATCCCAGCTTCTCCATCAGCGGACCTGCAAACTGTGCAAAGGTATCACTAATAATAATAACCTGACAGAAAGAACGAAGCTCGTCCAAGAACTCCTTGGCTCCCGGGATGGGATCAATCTTTGCGATGGTCTCCTGAATCTCCTTCAATCCAAGTCCATGCTCCTTTAACACACCCAGTCTCCAGGTCATCAGCTTATTGTAATCCGGCTCATCTCTGGTGGTACGCTTCAACTCCGGGATTCCGCTAGCCTCTGCAAATGCGATCCAAATCTCCGGAACCAATACTCCCTCTAGATCCAAACATGTAATGTACATAATATTTTCCTCCTCATGTAATATGTAATGAAGTATACCACATAGCAGATAAGATTAAAAGTCCCAGAAAGCAAAAACGAACGTTGAAAACACTTCCTTTCTCGCCTCAAATATGCTAAACTAAGCCCATGGGACAAACGAGAAATGTGCCATTACATAGTACAATTTCACATAGGAGGTAATCACATGGAATTATCAGAAATCGCAGCATCAAGAAGAAGTATTCGCGCCTACAAAAAGGATACTCCCGTAGATCAGGCTACTGTGGAGGAGATCATCAAATTTGCTCAGCAGGCCCCTTCATGGAAAAACTCTCAAACCGGTCGTTACTACATCGCTATTACACCGGAAAAGGTAGCATCTGTCAAGGAAAACTGTCTGCCTGAGTTCAACCGTAACAATTGTATCGATGCGCCGGTATTGATTATCAGCACATTCGTAAAGACTCGCGCCGGTTTCAATCGCGAAGGAGTTCCTGATAACGAGCTGGGTGATAAGTGGGGAGCCTACGACTTAGGACTTCAGAATGCTTATCTCGTATTAAAAGCTCGTGAGCTTGGACTTGACACCCTGATTATGGGAATCCGTGACGGCGACGCGTTAAGGAAAGAGTTTGACATTCCTGAGACCGAGGATGTAGCTTCTGTTATCTCCCTTGGTTACCGCGACATCGATCCGGAAATGCCAAAGCGTAAAGATGTAGAAGCAATCACAAAATTCTTCTAAATGATTCTGTTTGCAGGGTTATCTTTGATTGCACCATTGATAAAAACCTCCGCGTTTTCATCATTTGATGAATCCGCAGAGGTTTTTTATGTTCACCATTTTTATTATTTTAAATTTTACACCATTTCCACATGACCTGATATTACAGCTTAAACCGTGCAATGATACTGTGCATGCGGTCTACCTGCTCATAGAGCTCATTACTCAGCGCCACACACTCCTCGGAAGTAGCTGAGGTATTGGTTGTAAAATCTTCCATATTCATGAAGTTCTTGGTCACAGCATCGATAATCTCTGTTTCCTGACGGATAGAATCTGCAATTGCCTGCACATGACGATTCACATCCTCAGTCTTTGCCACAACATCCTGCATATCTACTGCCACCTGATTTACCAGCTGACTTCCTTCATCCACTGCCGTAGTGGACTCCTGAATCAGTTTTGTAGTATTGGATGCTGCCTCCGCTGTGCGAACTGCCAATTCACGAACAGAATTTGCCACCACTGCAAATCCCTTTCCTGCATCTCCGGCCCGAGCCGCCTCAATGGAAGCATTCAATGCTAAAAGATTCGTCTGAGTAGCAATATCATTAATAATCTCAATAATCTCACCAATTTTCTGAGATTGTACTGCAATTTTCTCCATTGCACGAAGCAGCTCCTGAAGACGATTATAACCCTTATCCAAATTGTTCTGGGCATTTTCAGACAGCTGCATGGAAGTTGCGGCCTGACTGTAGCTCTTGTCAAACTCATCCTTTACATTATTCACCTGATGATCTACATCATCCACCAGGCGAGTCACATCCATTACATCCTCAGCCAGATTCGTAGCACCACCGGCCACGTTTTCCGCACTGCCATATACCGCCTCTGCCGCATCACTGATTATCTTCATAGTCTCGCGAAGAGAATCCGCTATCTTATTGATAGAAGTCTTCAAGGAAGAAAAATCTCCAATGTAATCCATATCTACCCGGACAGTAAGGTTACCATCCGCCATAGCCTGCAGCTTTTCGTCCACATCCTTGATATAGGAGCGAATTGCCGCATTGGACTGTTCAATAGCAATACATACATCCCCGATTTCATCCTTATTCCGATAGGAGGCCTGATACTCCAATACACCATTTGACATATTCTCTGCCACTTTCGTCAGTTCTCCCAAGGGCTTAAACATGGACATCAAAAGCTTGTTCACACTGCTCTTTACACCAACTATAGCCAAAAGTAACAGTACCAGACACCCCACATAGAACACGATAATTCCACCGTAGCATCCCCAGAAAGTATCAGCAACAATTACAGTCACCCCGATATCTGGCAGTGTCTGTCCGGTATAGACATACATACCTGCATTTTTCCGGACTGCACTCTCACTGCCAATCAGCTTTGGTGAAATTCCCACATCTGCATAGTTTGTCAGAAGCTCCTCCCCATTTTCATCTGTAGTGGGAAGATACTTCGGATTTTTGTGCGTAAGGATGGTGCCATTTTTATCTACCAATACTGCATATCCGCTGCTTCCCTGGTAAAGACCGTTTGCCAGTTCCACAAGTTCGTCAATAAAGATATCTGCCGCAAACACACCTACAATCTGATCATTGCGGTACAGCGGTTTTGAGATGGTAATCACAATTCTGCCACTGTCTGCGTCCACATACGCCTCGGAGACACAGAGTGCATTTGCTGCCACCGTATCCTGATACCAGCCCCGGCTGGTGGGATCATACTCTCCCGGTTCCGGTTCCCAGCCTCCGCCAAAGAAACATGTCTTATCCTCCAGACCGATATAATAATCGTACACCGTCTCATTCTGTTCTATACAGTCCGCCAGATAATCTACTACCTCCTTACGATCACCTGCGGTCAGGTCATAGTAATCAATGGTGGAAGTTATCATATTGACACAGGCAATCTGCCGATCAAACCAGTCTCTGGCCTGCTCCTTCAAAATATGCGCCTGCTTTTCCCGACTTTCATTGGTACGGCCTGCAATAATTGTAGTGGCAATTCCCCCAAGAATAAACACAAACAAAAACACAATAATTGCTACGGTAATAGTCACAAAATCTGAAATTCTCCGCTTAATACTGTGTTGTGCCATTTTCTCCGTCACACTTTTTACACTCTTTTCCCTCTTATCTTTTCCTGCCATTATACTTCCCCTCTTTCTCTGTCGTCCTTTATCTGCAACTAATTCAGTCCATATTCCGTATAATCTTACGGGCTGTTTCCTCTGAAACCGGTGTAGCAAATACCCCTTCTTCAAACTCTACCACGCCTCCGATTCCCTTCTGAATCACAAAACGCAGCTTGCCATCTCTCACCTTTTTATCGGTATAGAGTTTCTTCACCAATGCTTCCCGATCAATATACTCCGGAATCTCTGTGGGAAGCTTGGCCTTTTGCAAAAGAGAAATCACTGCCTTTCGTTGAAAGTCTGTCACATATCCCATTTGATAAGCCAGATTTACCTCCGCCACCAGACCGATAGATACCGCCTCCCCATGCAGAAGCTGATAATCACTGACGGTCTCAATGGCTCGTCCCACGGTGTGTCCCAGATTCAAAACTTCCCGAAGACCGCTTTCACGCTCATCCTTCATCACTACTTCGTACTTAATCTGACAATTCTTATTTGCAATGTACTCACATGCCTCCCGCTGTCCTGCGTAAATGGCATCCATATTCGAATCCAGGAACCCGAACAGTTCCCGGCTGGCCAGACATGCATGCTTAATGGTCTCAGCCATTCCGCTGTAAAGCTGACGTTTCGGCAATGTCTGCCATGCAGCAATATCAATATAAACTTTCTCCGGCTGATTAAACAGACCAATCAGATTGGTTGCTAAAGGAGTATCCACCGCAGTTTTTCCTCCAACAGAAGCATCCGCTGCTGCCAAAAGTGTGGTAGCATAGTTAATAAAGGGAACTCCTCTTCCAAAAGTGCCTGCCACAAATCCTGCCAAATCTGTCACCACTCCGCCACCCACGGCGATAATGCAACAGTCTCTGCGGTATCCCTTTGCCAGCATAGCATCCTCAATCTGCTCCTTCGTCTCCCGGGTCTTTGATTTTTCCCCGGCTTCAAATACGAACAGATCTGCCTGATACCCCTCTTTAAGTAAAAGTTCATATATTTTATCTGCATAAAGTGGTTTTACAATGTTATCTGTAACCACGGCAAATTTCTTAATTTTCCCAACCAGACCATGCAAAATATCATCTACCAGCTTCTGCTCTAATGCATATCCTACCTCAATCTCATAACTGTCATCCACTACTTTTTTTAACTCTACATGAAACGTGCTCATCTGTATTTCCTTTCATTTACATAACTAGTCATATTATACAATAGCCCTAGCTTTTTGAAAAGACTAAGTTCGGCAGATTCCTCATGCCGTATACGCGCCCATAAAAAAAGAAAGCTGCAATTTGCAGCCTTCCTTTCGATTATACTACTTCACTTTCCGCAATTCATTTTCAATTCTGTTTACACGGATTAAAAGCATTTCCCTCTCATTTTCAACCTTTAATGCATCGTCCAGTTTACGACTCAAATCCAAATGTGCTTCCGCAATAATCTGAATATTTTTATTGGTCTCATTTTCCAAGGTCAGTTGAATGTTACATACATCCTTCTGTAAGCCTCCTACTTTACCCCGTAAATCTACCACATCGCTCTGCAGATTACCTACTTGACTCTGTAAATCTACTACATCGCTCTGCAAATTTCCTACTTCGATTTTCAGAAGTCCCACATCTTCCTTGACTTCCTTCATCTCTGTTTTCAGAAGTCTCACATCTTCCTTGACTTCCTTCATCTCGGTCTTCAGGAGTCTCACATCTTCCTTGACTTCCTTCATCTCGGTCTTCAGAAGTCTCACATCTTCCTTGACTTCCTTCATCTCGGTCTTCAGGAGTCTCACATCTTCCTTGACTTCCTTCATCTCGGTCTTCAGAAGTCCCACATCTTCCTTGACTTCCTTC
This sequence comes from Lachnospiraceae bacterium, assembly GCA_022766245.1. Lineage (GTDB taxonomy): Bacteria > Bacillota > Clostridia > Lachnospirales > Lachnospiraceae > Roseburia_C. Next base: position 23,018 of record JALEPL010000009.1, read on the forward strand.
ATCTCGGTTTTCAGAAGTCTCACATCTTCCTTGACTTCCTTCATCTCAGTTTTCAGGAGTCTCACATCTTCCTTGACTTCCTTCATCTCAGATTTCAGGAGTCTCACATCTTCCTTGACTTCCTTCATCTCAGTTTTCAGGAGTCTCACATCTTCCTTGACTTCCTTTATTTCGCAATGCAGGTCATCCATTCCGTTTTTCAGGCTGCTCACATCGCTTTTCATACCTTGAATATCATGATAGATTGCTTCTATCATTTCATTACCTGTCATAGATCATCCCCCAATTTTTGTAAAAAAGTTTCTCCAAGTTACCTTTTAACATATCACGTGGGTAAACTATAACACGTTTCACTTTGATTTCCAATAGGAATATTAACCAAACTCCTTCACCATTCTCCTCCATAGGAAAAGAGCAATGATAATCAACGGTATTTCCATAATCAATAGTCGAACCGGACTCTGCAATGCGATTCCGCTAAGATTTTTATCAGAATAGCACATTCCCAAAATCGTTCCACCGGAAAAGGTGTTGTTTGCTGCATGCATAAAGGCTGCCGCCCACACAGAACCGGTTTTCTTGGTCACGTAATAAAAAATCGTTCCCGAAGCCAGACAATCTATGGTAAACACCAGAAAGCCAGTCCAGGGTTCTCCGAAATAGCCATGACCAAATCCATGGCCTGCGCAGATAGCCGGGAAATGCCAGAAGCTCCAGATGATACCGCCCAAAAGCAATGCCTTCGTGGTTCCAAACAGTTCTTCCAGCTTCGGATACAAATAACTGCGCCAGCCGATTTCCTCCCCCAATGCGCCAAAGCTTATCATCACTGCGTTAGATATTCCTGACAGCGGCAGTAGAAATAAAAGTTTCCGTGGGATACCCAAAGCATCCAGACCAGCCGGATCAAAGGATTGCGGAAAAATTCCATAAAACAATAATTCTCCCAGATCAAAATAAATAATAGGTCCTACCAGTGCCAGAACAAACCATACCCACTTTTTATTTTTCAGATTGATTCCCAGCATCAAAGAATCCTTCCCGGTAACAGACAAGCCTTCCCCCGTCAGCATTCTGGTA
>JALEPL010000025.1 GCA_022766245.1 Lachnospiraceae bacterium
CCTGCCACATAAGGATTTCCTGAAAATCCTCGATCTGCATATACCAGCATATAATCCATACAGCCACTGTTTTTTTCACCATAGTATAAATGTAACAGATAACCATATTTATCTACCATCATCTGATATGTGGTGTTTTTCGTATGCAGGCTGAATATTTTTTTATTTGGATCATAAATAATTGCCATATTGTATTTCCTCTATCCTTTCACTGCTCCATTTGCAACACCATTTAATATCTGCTTCTGGCAAATGATGTAAAATACCAGAATTGGAATCAATGCCAGAATATAGGATGCAAATGCAAGATTATAATTTGTGCCAAACTGTGTCTGGAAATTCAGCTGTGCCAAAGGCAATGTGTTTTGTCCGGTTCCTGACATAATAACCAATGGTGTCATCACATCATTCCATGTACCCAATGCGGTGAGAATAGCTACGGTGGCATGCATTGGCTTCATCATGGGGAATATGATTTTCCAGAAGGTTTTCCATGTGCTGGCTCCGTCAATATCCGCTGCTTCCTCCAATGCCACCGGTATATTCTTCATATAACCGGTATATAGCAGTACATTCATAGGCATATAAAACACAAGATACAGCAAAACTACTCCCAAACGATTGCCCAATCCCATCTGTGCAGTCTGCTTTACCAACGGCATCATCAGAATCGAAAAGGGTACGAACATACCACTGACAATGTAAAGATAAATATAACGAAAACTCTTTCTCTTTGCCATGCCCCTGCCAATGACATAACCGGCAATAGAATGGATCAAAATTGCCAACACAATTGTGGTAAGTGTAATCAAAAGACTGTTTCCCAATGAATGCCAAAAATCTGTGACCTCCATAGCCTGCTTGAAATTATCCAGGCTCCATGTGAACGGGAAAGATAATGCCCCCGCCACATCATTTGTCATTTCACTGGGCTGCTTAAATGCAATAATAATCGCCATATACAGCGGGAAAAACACAGTTACTGTTCCTAAAATTAATACGATGGTAAGAACCCAATTTGTTTTTTGCCCCTTCTTCATCATAACTGTTCCTCCTTTTTATTCATAACGGTCATTTGGAAAACAGAGATTGCCACAATCACCAAAAAGAAGATTACCGCATTTGCGCTCTGGAACCCAAACTGTCCACCGTCCATTCCGTTTTTGTATATGAGATAAGAAATTGATTCGGTACTCTGAGCCGGTCCTCCCTTTGTCAAGGACATGATCTGATCAAATACCATCAGAAAATTTTTCGTGCTTAATACTAGATTTATGGTTACGAAGGGCATTACAAGAGGCAACGTCACTGTCCAAAATTCTTTCCATTTGCTTGCGCCATCCAACATACAAGCTTCATATACATCCTGCGGAACCGTCTGCAAACCGGAAATATAAATGATGGTGTTCATTGCTACTGCCTGCCACACACCTACAATCAGCACACCAATCCATGCATACTTTTCACTGGCAAGAATACTGTTCTGCAAAAAACCGATGCCAAACGTATTTCCAACTGCCGGGAGAATGTAGGTAAAAATAAAACTGAAAATATAACCAATGACCAAACCTCCCAGAATATTGGGCACAAAATAAATCCCTCTGAGTGCACTTTTGCAGCGAATTCTGCTGTTTAATCCCAGCGCCATGATTAAACTGATCACATTTACCAGCACAGTTCCTGCCAACGCATATTTAAAGGTAAAGAGATAACTTTTTCCCACTCTTGCATCCGTAAAAAGATCCATGTAGTTTCTAAATCCCACATAATCGTAGCTTCCATAGCCTTTGTAATTTGTAAAGCTGTATACAACTCCCTTTATCATAGGCAATGTATTAAAGGTAAAAAACAAAATCAGTACCGGTATGATTACTGCCCAAAATGTTTTGTCTCGATTGCTCATCTTCTTTTTCATTGAACATCCCCCATTTCCTGCTGATAGTCTTGTACTTTTCGAATCAAATCTCTGTTATAGCGTTTCCAGTCTGTGTCAAAGCGTCCTAAAAATGTATCCACTGCATTTTCATTGTCATCCAGCAAAAACGTCTGTATCATGGCATCCACACCCATCTCACTTGGATAATGATGATCCTGATAATCCGCCATTCTGTCATTCTCAATATATTCTTTCATTCCTTCTAATTCTTCAGGAATCTCAAAATCTCCCTCTTTACATGTAACGCCACCTTGATTGTCCAGATAGATCTGAATGGTTTCATCTTCATACAGATAACGAAGCACTTCATATACGGCTTCTTTATTTTTACAATCCTTCATCACACAAAACTGCAAATCAATTCCGGAATTCAGTACATTATCTTCTTCTCTCTCATTTGCGGGAAATGTGAAGGAACCAATATTCATATCGGGATTCACCGACTTGATCTGAGGTATGGCGTAACTTCCAATGGGATACATGGCTGCCTGACCTCTTGCGAAGGCAGTACATGCATCATTATATCCGTAAGCATATGGATTGGGCTCTGCATAATCCAGTAGTATCTTCATCTTTTCTGCCGTTTCACGGTAAGCTTCCGAAAAAGTCGTATTTCCCATATTTACCTGATTGCAGGTATCGGAATCCGTCAACCCCACTGCCAGTGCATTCCATGGAGCAAGACACGTCCAGGTGTCTTTATACCCTAAATACAGGGGTTGAACTCCGCTGGCATCAATTTCCTCACATAAAGCAATAAA
>JALEPL010000032.1 GCA_022766245.1 Lachnospiraceae bacterium
TGCATCGGTAAATGGCCTCCATATCCAGAGCCTGCCGCAGGCAGTCCGCCAGCAAATCATACTGCTGCTCCTTAAAGGCGGCATACTCCAGTGTGGACTGTTGATTCCACCGGATGCCCTTGCGATCTGCCAGTGCACGGACAATGGTCTCCGCAATGTCCGGTCCGTCAAAAATTCCGTGCACATAGGAGCCGTAAATCTGAGGTGTCGCCACACCAGCCTGCCGTAGTTCCCCGTCAGATTCCTTGATACAGGTAAGTAAGCTTACGTGGGCTTCTTTCGAAAAGCTGCTTCGTCCCATATGGATTTCGTACCCATGTAACTCCTTGTCCGCCAAATCCCGGAACAGTCCATCCATAGGAAGGAAAGTCCCCTTCACCTGGCGGGTAATTTTTTCTTCCTGCAGAATCGTATCCATGGGCAATAGTTCCATTCCGGTTATCTGGCCGCCATCCTCCACACTCATCGGGTCTGCGATAGAGTTTCCCAGCATCTGATAACCACCACAGATTCCAAAGAGGATTCCTTTCCCGGCATATTTTTTGATGGCTGCCTCCATGCCAGACTGCCGCATCCATTTCAAATCTCCCATAGTGTTCTTGCTGCCCGGCAGAATCACCATGTCCGGCTGTCCCAGTTTTTCCGGCCGATCCACATACCGCACCGATACTCCCTGTAACCGCTCGAACGCAGAAAAATCCGTGAAATTGGAAATCCGTGGAAAACGAATCACCGCCAGATCCACCGCATCCACCGGACGATCCGTCAAGCGCTCTGAAAGACTGTCCTCATCCTCCAAAGAAAGGTTCATATACGGAACCACACCCACCACCGGAACTCCGGTACGCCGGAAAAGCATGTCTATGCCAGGATCCAGTAGGCTCTGATCCCCCCGAAACTTATTGATAATCATGCCCCGGATGCGTTGCTGCTCCTTTTCTTCCAACAAAGCATATGTACCATAAAGCTGGGCAAATACTCCGCCCCGGTCGATGTCTCCTGCCAAAAGTACCGGTGCGTCCACCAGCTCCGCCATTCCCATATTGACAATATCATCCGTTTTCAGATTGATCTCTGCCGGACTGCCTGCGCCTTCAATCACAATGATATCTGCAGTTTCTTCCAAACGATGATAGGCCGCCATAATATCCGGAATCAACTGCCTTTTAAACGCAAAATAGTCCCTAGCACTCATATTGCCAAGGACTTTTCCGTTTACGATTACCTGGGAACCAATATCATTGGTGGGTTTCAACAGGATGGGATTCATGCACACCGAAGGAGTCACGCCTGCTGCCTCCGCCTGCATGACCTGTGCACGACCCATCTCCAGCCCTTCCTCCGTGATGAAGGAATTCAACGCCATATTCTGGGATTTGAAGGGTGCAACCCGGTAGCCATCCTGTGCAAAAATTCTGCACAGGCCTGCCACCAGAAAGCTCTTCCCCGCATTTGACATGGTTCCCTGAATCATAATCGTTTTCGCCATACACTGCTCCTATTTTACCCAGACACCCTGTTTGTTAATCTGGTATTTACCATTAATAGTCGTATTTACCGCCATGGTTCCGTCTGCCTGAAGATAATACCAGTTTCCTCCGTCATGCAGCCATCCGGAAGCCATCATTTCACCACTGGACTTGAAATAATACCAGCTTCCCTTATATTTGAGCCACTGGGATTCATACATCGCACCACTCTTCCCAAAGTAGTACCATTTTCCACCGATATATCCCCACTGCTCTGACAACATAATACCATTCATGTCAAAATAGTACCAGACGCCATCCACATTGGCCCAGTTGGACGTTACCATAGCACCATCTTTGCCCATGTAGTACCAGTCCTTTTTGTAATGAATCCAACTGTTTTCATACATGGCTCCGTTTTTTTCAAAATAGTACCATTTATTGCGTACCCGATACCAGCCGTCACTGACCATGGCACCACTTGACTTAAAATAGTACCATCTGCCACTCACGTTTCCCCATTCGTTGCTGAGCATTACACCATCTTTATCCATATAGTACCAGCTGCCGCCATCCAGCACCCAGTCACCACTCAATCTGGAACTATCCTCAGCAAGATAGTACCATTTTTTATCTAACTGCCACCAGCCGGTTCCCTGATACATGGCACCATTCTTCTGAAGATAGTACCACTTGTCATCTCGTTTCACCCACTGAGCAGCTACCATTTTACCATCTTTATCGAAATAATAAGTTTTTTCCTTATCCGTAATCCAGCAATTGTCTTTACGGCTGAAATCTGTATTCAAATAATACCAGTCATTGCCAATCTGCAGCCAGGAATCACTTTCCGCTCTGACACCATCTGCATCAAAATAATAATACTTTCCGTCAATTTTGAACCAGTCACCCGCAGCTCTGACACCATCTTCCTGCAGATAATAGGTCTGATCCTTTACCGTCAGCCACATATTTGACTGCATACGCCCCTCTTTGTCAAAGTGATAATACTTATCCTGATACATCATCCAGTCATCTTCCACCCGGGCATAATCTTTTCCGTAATAATACCAGTCTCCGGTACTCTCATCCTGATACCACTCTAAGCTGTAAGCAGCCCCATCCTTGTAGAATCGATAGGTCTTCCCATTAATCAAGGTCTCACAATCCCGAAGCTTGGCTCCATCTACATAATAGTAATTCTTATTTAATCCCTTGTCATAGGTCCATCCACTGAACTCCTGTTCTTTCGTAAAACGAATCTGCGGAACCTCCAAAGTGATTCCCTCTTTGCAGGACTGTACAAAGTACATGGTTTTTCCCATGGTCACAAGCTGATTATAAATGTTTTGATCCATCATGTACTGGGAATTCGTAATCACCACATAGGAAGGATTCAGCGCCTTTAAAAAATTTGTTGTGCTGGAATGGGCAAAGCCATGGTGCGCCAGTTTCAACACGGTAACGTTTTGCAGCTCCTCATCCTGTGCCAGCTTGTCCTCATCCCCGTCAATATTGTCAATATCGCCAGCTAAAAAGATCTTGTTTTCATAACTGTCTGTCACCAGAACGCCAAGAGAGTTCTCATTATCATCCCACTTTGCCTGACGACTGTCTCCATCATAATCCGTCTCATAATTCTTCAGCTGAATTTTCAAATCCTGAAACTGAAAACCGGTATTTTCTTCGTTAAAATCCTGAATCAATGTGATCCCATATTTCGTGGCTGCATTTACCATGCAGTCATAAACATACTGGGTATCCCACAAGCGGTTCTCGTCTGAAATATACTTATCATCATACTCTCTGGCATAAACTGTTCCCACATCGAAAGCAGCCATAATCTCATCTGCCGCTCCCATATGGTCACTATGTGCGTGGGTAAAAATAATAAAATCCAGTTCTGTTACGCCCTTGGCAGATATAAAATCAATCAAATCCTGAGGATTCGCATAAGCAAGGGTGGCGATTCCATCACGAGCCGGATACTTGGGATTACTTCCATCCGGATAATCCAAATCCTCACCACAATCAACCAGACCGAAGTGTCCATTGGACTCGATCAAAATCGCATCACTGCTAAAATCAGAGCTACCGCACACATTATAGAAATAGATCTTGGACTGCTCTACGACGGGACGATACAATACCTTCACCACATTGTCATCCGCATCTGCCAGAGTCACGGTCTGATAAACCTTTCCGGAAAGATATCCGCTTTCCGGCCGATAGGTATTACGCAATTCTTTTCCTAACATGCGGTCTGTAATCACACTTCCCACATAGCCTGATTTCGTGGCGGTTCCCAGAGATGTACCGTCCACAGAATCCTGATAGAACTCAATGGTATAAGTAACCATTTCATACAAGACACAGGCGGTTTGTGTGGACGCATCATAGCTGACCACCTTTCCGGAACGATAGAACTCTGCCTTCTTTCCCTCTGCATGATATGCCTGCACTACTGTTTCATCCAACCGAAGTTCAGAAACATCCTTCACATTAACAAGCCCCGGGTAGGCTACCTGCTGCTGTCCAATGAGGTTGATCTCCTCAACAGAATCCACATAATACTTCACCGTCAAATATTCCTTTGTGTCCTCTGCTTTCACAGTCTTCGTATTGCCCAGAACAAACAGCAATCCAAAAAACAAAAACATACTTAGCATTCGTAATTTGCTTTTCATCTCATTTACTCCTTTTTTAAACACTCAATAAACATCTTAATACTCTCCCCCATAGATATCAAGAAGTAAATCCACTAGATTTTGACATTTTTTCCTAGAAATCTTACCAATAATCACTATATTTAGAAATAAAACACGGTAAATAAAACCAGAATTCCCAAAATAACCCGATACCATCCGAATAGCCGGAAATCATGTTTTTTCACATACTTCAGAAAAAATCGGATTACAATCAAAGACACCAGATAGGCGGTAACCGAGCCTGCCAGCAGTGTAAGGATTTCCGGTGTAGTAAAAACGAATCCAAACTTCATCAGCTTTACCAGACTCCACCCAAACATAACAGGTACCGCCAGAAAAAACACAAAATCAGCCGCAGCCACCCGGGACACTCCCAGCAGAAGTGCACCTAAGATGGCTGCCCCAGAGCGGGAAGTTCCCGGTATAATGGCAAGTGTCTGAAAAAGCCCTACCCCAAAAGCTACCGAATAAGTTATCTGCTCCAGATTCTCGATCCTGACTTTCCGCACTCGCTTTCCGTCAAACACCAGAAAACAGATTCCGTACAAAATCAGAGTGGTGGCGATGACCATGGGCGTATGCAGATTTGCCTCCACCCAGTCATCAAACAGAAACGTGACCACTGCACCGGGAATACATGCCACAGCTACCTTCATCCACATCCCGATGACATTCCACTGGATGGAAATCCCTTCTACATCCGTCCACCGGATCGGAATCATCTGTTTCCAATAACAAATCATCACAGCCAGAATGGCTCCCAGCTGAATGACCACAAAAAATACTTCCTTAAACGCTGCACTTTGATTCAGCTGAAGAAACTGATCCACAAGAAGCATATGCCCGGTACTGCTGATGGGAAGCCATTCCGTAATGCCCTCCACAATTCCCAAAAAAATCACTTTGATCAGTTCTATCATGAATTTGATTCTGCCACTAATTCCTCCAATGTTCCAAAGGAATAGCCCATCTCCTCCCATTTTGTCAAAAGTTCATCCAGTATCTGTGCATTGGTGGATGAGGTGCTGTGTAACAGCACAATGGCCCCAGGATGAATCCTGCCCAAAAGCTTTTCATAGGCTTCTTCTGGCGTAGGCTGATTGTCCTCATACCAATCCACATAGGCAAGGCTCCAGAAAATGGTCTCATAGTCCAGTTCCTGCGCCATGGATAGATTGGCCACACTGTATTTTCCCTGGGGTGGACGATAGAAATGACTCATCTGCGTATCTGTGATTTCTTCAAACTTTTTCTCCACATCCCTCACCTCTTTTTGAAAGGATGCAATATCCGAGATGGAGGACATATCCGGATGGTGATAGGTGTGATTTCCCACTGTGTGTCCCTCTGCCACCATCCGCTTTACCGCATCCGGGGAGGTTTCCAGAAAATGTCCCACCACAAAAAATGTTGCGGACACATTATGCTTTTTGAGTGCATCTAAGATTGGCTCGGTATTGCCGTTTTCATATCCACAGTCAAAGGTCAGATATATCTTCTTATCGGTGGGATTTCCCACATAATAGGCATTGTATTTCTTCAGTTCTTCCGCAGAAACATTACCGGTAGGCTGTGTTCCGGATTCCCCGAATCCCAGTCCCCAGTTCTCACTGTTTGGCACAATGGAAAATGTACTCTGCCACTGATCCACCGCATGGGCAGACCACCGCCCTGCCACAGCAAAAACCGCCAAAAATAGAACCAGCGCAAATCCTTTTTTCTTACTCCATGATTTCTTTTTCACAAAAAAATCCACCTCATATACTCTTTATCAGTATATGAGGTGGCGAATATAAAAATGTATATATCTAGCTACGATATTGCCTTGAAAGCCTCATCTAAGTCCTCGATGATATCGTCGATATTCTCCGTTCCGATGGAGAGACGGATGGTGTTGGGCTTGATGCCCTGATCCAAAAGTTCTGACTCGTTACACTCAGAATGAGTCGTGGAAGCAGGGTGGATAGCCAGAGACTTCACGTCTGCCACATTTGCCAACAAAGAGAACAACTCCAGATTGTCAATAAACTCCTGCGCAGTCTTGGCATCTCCCTTGATCTCAAAGGTAAAGATGGAACCGCCTCCGTTGGGGAAATATTTCTTGTAAAGCTCCTGCTGCACGGGATCTGTGCTGACAGAGGGATGATTTACCTTTTCCACCAGTGGATGGCTGTTCAGGTACTGAGCCACCTTCAAAGCATTTGCCACATGACGCTCCACCCGGAGAGAAAGTGTCTCTAAGCCCTGCAGGAAGATGAATGCGTGTACCGGAGAAAGAGTGGCACCGGTATCTCGCAGTAAAATTGCACGGATATAGGTGACAAATGCTGCCGGTGCACAATCCTTTGCAAAGCTTACGCCATGGTAAGATACGTTGGGCTCCGTGAGCCATGGATATTTGTCACTGGATGTCCAGTCAAATTTTCCACTGTCGATAATCACGCCACCAATGGCAGTTCCGTGTCCACCGATGAACTTCGTAGCGGAATGTACCACGATATCTGCGCCGTACTCGATGGGGCGCACCAGATAAGGAGTGGCAAAGGTATTATCCACGATCAATGGAATGTTGTGTGCATGGGCAATCTTTGCAATGCGCTCGATGTCCACCACTTCAGAATTTGGATTGCCCAAGGTCTCGATTTCGATGGCCTTGGTATTTTCCTGGATGGCTGCCTCGATTCCATCATAATCAAACGGATCCACAAAAGTAGCCTCAATGCCGTAATCCGGTAAAGTATGCGCCAACAGATTATATGTACCACCGTAAATATTTTTTGCTGCCACAATGTGGTCACCTGCATGAGCCGCCGCCTGCAGTGCATAGGTAAGAGCTGCTGCGCCGGAGCCTACTGCCAAAGCTGCCACGCCGCCCTCTAAGGCTGCAATTCTCTGTTCAAAGATGTCCTGGGTCGGATTGGTGAGACGTCCATAAATATTTCCTGCATCTCTCAGTCCGAAGCGGTCTGCTGCGTGCTGACTATTGTGAAACACATAGGAGGAAGAAAGATAAATCGGCACTGCTCTCGCATCGGTAACCGGATCCGGATTTTCCTGTCCTACATGTAACTGCAATGTTTCAAATTTAAAATTTCTCTCTGCTCTTGATTTTTTATTTCCCATAATCTAATCCTCTTTCTATCTGTTCCGTACTTCACAGATAACTATTTTCTTATTCTGCTACTCTGTAAATAATGGTGTGGAGTAATAACGATCTCCGGTATCCGGCAGTAATACGACAATGTTCTTGCCTTCATTCTCCGGATTCTTTGCAAGCTCAATAGCCGCATAAAGTGCAGCTCCGGAAGAAATACCAACCAGTACGCCCTCCTGTTTTGCAAACTCCTTTGATACGCGGAATGCCTCTTCGTTCTCAACCGGGAATACTTCGTCATATACTTTTGTATTCAGCACTTCGGGAACAAATCCTGCTCCAATTCCCTGAATCTTATGAGGACCACTTTCACCCTTTGACAATACCGGGGAAGTAGCAGGCTCCACCGCCACAACCTTCACATTCGGATTCTGAGATTTTAAATATTCACCTACTCCGGTAATGGTTCCACCGGTTCCTACACCGGCTACGAAAATATCCACCTTTCCATCGGTATCTTTCCAGATTTCCGGTCCTGTAGTCTCTCTGTGCGCTTTCGGATTTGCGGGATTCACAAACTGACCCGGAATGAAGCTGTCCGGAATTTCCTTTGCCAGTTCCTCCGCCTTGGCAATGGCCCCCTTCATTCCTTTGCTTCCATCGGTAAGCACCAGCTCTGCACCGTAAGCCTTTAAAATATTTCTTCTTTCTACGCTCATGGTCTCAGGCATGGTAAGTATAATGCGATAGCCCTTGGCCGCTGCAATGGCTGCCAGACCGATTCCGGTATTTCCGGAGGTGGGCTCAATAATAACGGAGCCTTCTTTTAAAAGACCTTTTCCCTCTGCATCCTCAATCATTGCCTTTGCAATACGATCCTTCACACTTCCGGCGGGATTAAAGTACTCCAGCTTTGCTAAAATCGTTGCCTTTACATTGTTTGCTTTCTCTACGTTCGTTACCTCTACCAAAGGGGTGTTTCCGATAAGTGATAATGTTCCTTTAAAAATGTTTGCCATGATAATTCTCCTTTTCACTCATTTCCTACTTGTTTTCTATGAATTGATTATAATATAAAACCCCTTGCCCTATTTGTCAAGGGGTAAAATAATTTTTTAGATCACGTAATCACTTCCGGCTTCTTCCTGCCACTCAATCAAATCTGCCAGCGTATATTTATCAACCACACCACGTATGGCCTGATCCAACTCCCGCCAGATACGGAGACTCACACAATCTGCCTGACGTTCGCAGTAGTTCACCTCTCCCTCCAGACAGGATACCGGTGCCAGATCACCCTCCACCTGTCTGAGTACCATTCCAACCGTATACTCCTTGGGTGTTTTCGCCAGACGATAACCACCCTGAGGACCACGAACACTCCGGACATATCCTGCCCGCACCAATACCGCAATAATCTGTTCCAGATATTTCATAGAAATATCCTGTCGTTCCGCTACATCCTTCAAACGTACCGGTTCCGTCTCATCATGCATCCCAATATCAATCATAAGCCGTAATGCATATCGTCCTTTTGTGGATATCTTCATTACTCCTGCTCCTTTGCCTACTATGCTAATCTTCTGATAAAATTTTATTCCTATTTTCCTAGTGTGTCAATCAGTAATCCTCTTCTTCTAACCCTTCCGAGATATCATTCTTTGGTTTCTCCAGACCGGGAATCGTGATTCCTTTCTTCTGGGCATAATCCCAAAGTGCTGCGTGGATGCCCTCCTCTGCCAGCAAGGAACAATGCACTTTCACTGGTGGGAGTCCATCCAATGCCTCCATCACCGCCTTGTTTGTCACCTGAAGTGCTTCCTGCACGGTTTTTCCCATTACCAGTTCGGTGGCCATACTGCTGGTGGCAACTGCTGCACCACATCCGAAGGTCTTGAACTTACAATCCCGAATAATTCCCTCATCATCAATATCCAGATAAATGCGCATGATGTCTCCGCACTTTGCATTTCCCACTGTTCCGACACCACTGGCATTCTCTATCTCTCCTACATTTCTTGGATTCTGAAAATGATCCATTACTTTTTCGCTATACATAATTTTCTTTTCCTTTCTTTCCTATCAATCATTTGCTCACACCTGAATCATGTTCTTACGGCCTCATCAGCAAGTGATTCGGCCTGCTCTGAACAGCTACTTAATCCTTATGGTTTTTTATATAGTCCTCGTACAGCGGGGACATATTTCTCAAATGTGCCACAATTTCCTTCAGAACATCCACCGTATGATCCACTTCTTCCAATGTGTTTTCCGCCCCCAATGTCATACGCAGAGAACCATGGGCTATCTCATGTGGAAGTCCAATGGCCAAAAGCACATGGGATGGATCCAGGGAACCGGAGGTACATGCCGAACCGGAAGACGCACAAATTCCCTTCATATCCAGCATAATCAGCATGGATTCGCCCTCAATGAACCGGAAGCATACATTCACATTGTTGGGAAGCCGCTTACTCCGTTCCCCATTCAGCTTTGCAAAGGGAATCTCATTCTCGATTCGTGAGATCATGTGATCACGCAGGCTGCTTTCCTGTTCGATTCTCTGCTCCATGGTAGCCAAAGCCAGTTCCACTGCCTTTCCCAATCCCACGATTCCGGGTACATTCTCTGTGCCGGCTCTTCGTTTCCGCTCCTGCGCACCTCCATGGATGAAGGAACGAATCTTCACTCCCTTTCGGATATAGAGGAAACCGATTCCCTTCGGTCCGTTCAGCTTATGTCCGCTGGCACTGAGCATATCGATGTTCATCTCATCCACCTGAATGAGAACTTGTCCAAAGGCCTGCACCGCATCGGTATGAAAAAGGACACCATGCTTTTTTGCAATGGCACCAATCTCCGCAATGGGCTCAATGGTTCCGATTTCGTTATTTGCAAACATGACGGATATCAAAATAGTGGTGGGCCGGATGGCTGCCTCCACCACCTCCGGAGAAACAGTTCCATTCTCATCCACATCCAGATAAGTCACTTCAAAGCCTTGTTTCTCCAGCCACTCACAGGTATGAAGAATGGCGTGATGTTCGATTTTCGTGGTAATGATGTGATTTCCTTTTTCCTTATATGCCTCAGCGGTAGCCTTCAGTGCCCAGTTGTCCGACTCGCTGCCTCCAGCAGTAAAATAAATCTCTTCTGACTTTGCACCTAACGCATTGGCAATGGTATCTCTCGCATGATTCACAGCCTGTCTGCTTTTTTCACCAAACCCATAAACCGTCGATGCATTTCCATAGTACTCTGTAAAATATGGAAGCATAGCCTCCACTACCTCCGGCACAGTTCTGGTAGTCGCCGCATGATCCAAATATATTTGTTCCATTCTATAACACCTCGTCTATTTATATTATTTCCTACCAAAGTAGTATGATTTGCAAACAAATAATAACACCACTGACGCTTCTGTGTCAATGGTGTTATTAAAATATTATTCTTTTTACCTGAGACTACTTTCTGTACTTCTCACTACTTGCTCTGTCTGGTTCTTCTTCTAAACAAAAGAGCCAGTGCCAATCCGCTAATCATCAGTACTGCTGCATATCCTGCAACCGGAGTCTCATCACCGGTTTTTGGAGCTTCCACAGCGGGAGTCTCATTCGGTGTGGTAGACGCGGGGGTCGTAGGCGTCGTAGGAGTCGTTGGTGTAGTAGGGTTCGTTGGTGTAGTAGGATTTGTAGGTGTAGTAGGATCAGCCGGTTTGAGATCTGTCTCTGCAAATACAATCACATAATCAGATGCATGCTTGAATCCATATGTCACCTTGCCGTCTTCTTTCACCACTGCTGCCTGCTGATATTCCAGCTTCTTGGTGGTAGGATTATAGTAATACAGATTTGCATATTTTCCCTTGTAGGTATCTCCTACCAAAACCGTCATGCTTCCATCAAATCCGAATGCTCCATCATGTGCCAGAGACAACTGCATGGTCTTATTGCTTCCTGCCAATGCACTGATAATGTCTGCCGGAATGTTAGTTGTATTCAATGTTACACCCATATCCAACGCTGCAGAAATCGTGGAAGTAATGGATTTTCCATTGATACTCCAGCTTACTGCATCGGACACTACAAATACTAAGGTTACATCCTTGCCTGCAACGGTGTTAAACACCTCAGCAGGAATCTTCTTGCTGTCTGCAGGAAGAACTACCGTGATGGTGCCGTCTGTTGCCTTGGTTACAGAGTTAATTACCTCTGAGTAGTCATCGCTGGATACTTCGATGTAGCGTGAGAAGCCGTCGTCGGTATCCTTGTTGTCGTCTGTGTCAGTCTGTGCAGGTTTTTCTGCTTTCAGAACTACGGTTCCACCCTTTGATGATGCAGGGATAGTTACTACCACTTTCTTATCTTCGGATGCTGAATACTTAGTGCCGCTGTACAGATCTGTATAAACAGTTCCTGCCTCGCCGCTTACCGGAACGGTTACTTCCTTGGCAGCATCCTTGATGTTCATTCCCACATATAAGGTAGTTCCACCATATGTTCTGGAAATCACATCATATCCTTCTGTATCAGAGCTTACAACAACTTTTCTGTCACCTCTTGCAAATACCGTAGAGTTATCTTTACGGATATTCAACATGGTTTTGTAATGTTGATAAGTTACATTTGTGTCTGTTGCCAGTGAAAAGTCCATATCATAACGGTTGGTTTGGTATGGATAATTGTTCTTTCCAGTTAATCCAACTTCCTCACCATAGTAGATAACCGGAATACCCTTTGCAGTAATCTGCAAGGTTGCCGCTACTAAAGTGGCTGCGGTTGCCTGCTCCTCAGTCCATCCCTTTCCATTGATCAAGGAAGACTTAAATCCATCCTCGTCATGGCTGCTTAAGAACTGTCCTGTCATATAGGTATTATTGATTGCTGCATTTCTTCCAGCCAGGAAGCTTTCTACAGAAGAAATATTTCCACTTACAAAGTTTGATGCCTGATCATTAAAATCAAAGTCAAGGTCTGCATCCATCTGGCCGGTTCCTAACGTTTTGCCATTTGCCGCATATCCTGCTCCGTAATACTCACCAATCATCTTAAATGACGGATTCACTGCGGTGGTAGAGTTTTTCAGAGCTGCCCATGTGGTACTTTCCACATGTTTTACAGTATCCACACGGAAATAATCCACGCCATAATCTTTCATCCATGAGGTCTGCCATGCAACTAACTGTGCTCTGACATCTGGATCCTCTGTTGCAAAATCAGGCATTCCTGACTGCCATGACAGGATATCTCCCTCTCCCACACTCTTGTCTCGGAACATTCCAGTGAAGGTATCACTGCTTTCCATACCATAACCGGCATGGTTTACTACAATATCCACCATGATACGCATGCTGCGTTTATGAGCCTCGTCAATCATGGTTTTAAATTCCTGGGTTGTACCCAATGTAGGATTCAACTTTGTAAAGTCACTTGCCCAATATCCATGATATGCTGCATTATAAGGTACATCCTCACTACCAGTTCCTGTAACCTCAACGCCTGGAATATTCTCTACAATAGGTGTAATCCAGATGGTATTGACACCTAATTCCTGCAAGTAATCTAATTTTGCAGTAACACCTGCAAAGTCACCGCCATGATAGAGTCCCTCATTGTCTCCGTATGTGTTTGCTCCGCTTGCGGTGTTATTAGATGCATTTCCGTCAAAGAAACGATCTGTCAGCATGAAATAAACAACTGCTTCATCCCAGTCAAAATCATCTGCGCTTGTCTTCACACGGCTTACAACTTCCACATCTACACTGGTGGTATAAACATTTCCATACTGATCGGTCACCTTGATTGGCAATGTTTTCTTACCCAGTGAAGTATTGGTTGTTGCAGAAATTGTAACTGCCTGTAACTCAGGTTCGATAGCCAATTCACTGCTTCCACCAAGGGAAGATACATCAATGCTGGCACTTGCCACTACCAGTTTCTTGGCATCAGCACTATCCTGATTTACCGTAAACTTCACTACATTATTTTCGTTGTAGTTAAAGGAAGGATTCATCACTTCCGCAGTAACAGTTGCATTTAACTTGTAATACTCAAAATAAGAATACTCTGCAGCATTGTAGCTTTCGATGTTCGTATTAAAACGATCTGTTACATAGCTACCGCCAACTTTGTAACGATAGTATGTTTTTCCACTTGTCAATCCGCTCTTTGTGTACTCAAAGCGCTTGGTGGTATCATTGTAGGTCATAGAATATTCTGTGCCATTTACATCCACAGAAACAGACATATTCTTCAATGTTCCGTCCACAAATGCATCATCATCACGATAATAGAACACTACCTGATTCTTATCTGCCTGAACTTCATAGCCAGTGTTATATGGCATTGCAAGCTCCGGCTCTCCCCCGGTCGTCATCTTTGCATATACCACTCTCTGACTGGTGGGGAATTCAACCGAATGATCTCCACCATCCTTAATCCATGGATCTCCTGACGAATCCAATGCAATTACATAATCCACCCTTGAACAGGACGGTTTTACCGGGATAGTGACGGTCCATTTATCATTTCCTAAATATGTAAAGTCATTCAGTGCGGCTGCATAGCCACTGGACCAAGTGTAAAACTGCGGTGTCTTACCTGAATCATAGAGTCCGGGATTTTCATACTCCAATACAAAGTATCTCTTCTCTGCTGCTGTGATAACCGGCTTCTCACTTACCGGATTCTGACCATCCACATAATACCAGGTCTCATTTTCAGCACCGGAAATGGTAAAGGATCTGTCTGCTGTATCAGAGCCGCCATCCCATCCATTATTGGTTGATGTATTGTCATAACGAGCTTTTAAACCAACACTGTTTCCAATCTGATCATCGGTGGTTGTAATAGTCTGCTTGAACCATGTTACGTCGTTTTCAGCATCATATTCTGTGCTGGTAAATACATAGGAACCATTTAATCCACCATTCCACATCCATAAGTCAACTACATCCAAATCTTCCGCTGTCAAATCTGGATTATAATAATACATGGTAAAGCTGTATGGCTCCGGACCAGCCTCCCAGGTATCCGGTGCCTCCTTGTAGACAGTATCACCTTCAACCCATACTTCAGTACTCGTAGAGGTAACCGCAACTGATAAATCCTGTGTCTGCGGATCATTTCCATTATTGGAAAACTTGCACTTAAAATCATTTTTCGCAGACTGTATTAATGTAATATCATACCAGCCTATGTGTTCTATGTTTGCCGTAGCCTGTCTTCCCGGCCAAGTCGTATCGCCATCAAGCGTATTCCAAAAATGCGCATATACACCGTTTTCCATGTTTGCATCATCCAAGTAATGAATGGTGGTCGTATACTGCCAGCCTTCTGGGTTATCGGTAGATAATGTAGTTCCATCATACCAATACTCAACATCCGTCTCTCCAGTAGTTACAAGTGTAATTGCCTCCAATTGAGTCCCACTATCATTATTCAATTTGTTATTTAAAATACACTGATAGTCCTTTGAATTGTCTACAACCAGATGAATACTATACCATCCATCATGTCCCGGTGTAGCAGTCATCTGTTTTCCGGGCCACTCTCCTGCTGGTTTCGTCGATCCACCCCAAATATAGCTCTCTACATTTTCACCTAATGTGCTCTTAAAATTCAGGGTTAATACACATTCGGTATTTGCACTCTCCGGCACCAAAGGTATGGTGCATTCGGCATCTGTATACCACTTATCCTCATCCGGTTTGTAGTACAAATCTGTAGGGGTCTCACCTGTATACACTTCCATGTAGGAATTGTAGCCCTTTCCCCCAGTGTTATTGGACGGGGCATTCATCGCTAAAAACTGAAATCCCTCAAAATCTCCTTTTAGCGTAACGTAATAATCGTTCCCTGAACCATGCTTTAACGTATACCCTTGTTTTCCACCCCAGCCTGGTATCTCCGTCGGTCCTTCTGCCGCATCGGATACTACTGTTGCCGTTCCGCCCCAATATTGTAATGCAGGCGTTTCCCAACTTGTCCATGCGTCAGGCTTCAAAAAATGCAAGGTCACATTCTTCTCAGCAGCCGCACGTACATTCAGCACATTAGTGGGCATCAACGTAACCACCATGGCTAGAACCATAAGAAAACTTACGATTCTTGAAATTTGTTTCTTCATACTTTTCCTTCTCCTTTTCCTCATTATTTGATGTCTGCCCCGACCAGCTCAAATGGTTACAGGCTTACATTTGCGCATAGTTCGAGCATATGACCCTCATCAAGCAATTATAGAGAAAGTATGTTTTTTGTGCAATTAGCAAAAAAAAAAAAAAAAATGCAACCCATTTTTGTGCATTTTGAACACTTTCGTAAACTTTCGTAACAAACAGAATATTATTCACAAAGAATACATATTTTTCACTAAAAACTTGTGCATTATGTCCATTATTTTCATCTTATCTTACCGATTCATACAAAATTTAGTAAATTTGCCTACCTCATTCCGCACCCACCGCAGCATCCATTTTCACTTCCTGCCACAGCCACACTGCTTTCATATATTGTAGTTAATGCACAAATCGCCTGGGCGCTGATGCCCTCCTCATTGCCGGTAAATCCCAAGCCCTCTTCTGTGGTAGCCTTCACATTGATCTGATCTCTCTGAATATGAAGCGCCTGGGCGATATTTTCCTCCATCTGCGGGATGTGTGGGCGCATCTTCGGCTTCTGCGCAATGATGGTAGCATCGATATTCTCTATTACATAGTGGTTCTCCTCCAGAAGATCTCGCACATGCTCCAGCAGACGGATGCTGGAAATACCCTTATAGACCGGATCGGTATCCGGAAAATGCTTACCGATATCTCCCAATGCCGCTGCCCCCAACAACGCATCCATAATGGCATGCAGCAGTACATCCGCATCAGAATGACCTAAAAGTCCCAGATCATGGGGAATCTCCACGCCTCCCATAATCAGTTTTCTTCCTTCCACCAAACGGTGTACATCATATCCCATTCCTACTCTCATTTACATATCCCTTTCTTCGATTATTTTCCTCGCAGCAAAAAGATGATCCATTTGTCACGCCGCCTCTGTCGCCCTTTATTATAAGTAAAATTCATTATCTCTGCAACTTGATAGATGCATTTTGGCATTCTCATACTTATGATGCTGTCTCTTATTCAGATATTCAGGAACATCGATGCTTTTATTTTTCACTATTTACAAAAGCAGGTGGTTCCTAACCAAAAGAGCCTCCTGTCAATACCTAATTATACAAAGGAGGACACTGAATGAACGATGCAATGAATGTCACAACTCGATATAAAGATACCGTGTTTTGTATGCAGTTCCACAACAAGCAAAAACTATTAGAGTACAATATAATTTAGAAAATATCAGAGGCCCTAAACAGATACAAACTCTTATATTTTCATGACAAAGGGACGCTCCTTATGACAAAGGGGACGCTCCTTGTGACAAAAGGAACGTCCCTGGTTCACCATATCAGTTGTCGAACAAATCATCTCCAAGAATAACATTCTGAACTGAACCGGAATACTTGTTTTGTTTATAACCATTTCCACAAATGAGCGTGACATGAATCGCATCTTTTGTTCCTGTCTCTTTCTGAAACTGTGACAGTCTGTTCAAAATCCTTTCATGCTCTTTGGCATCCAAAGAATACTCCTCGTTCGTGTATTTCATTTCACAGAGATTAATCACTCCGTCTTTTCTACTTATCACTAAATCTATTTGGGCTCCTTTTTCTGCATTCCTGCTCTTCCATGCAAACTCGGATGTTTCAATTCCGCTAATTCCCAGAGATGCTTTAATCTGACCGACATGATTTAAGCAAACAATTTCAAAAGCACTTCCTCTCCATGAATTATATCCCGGAGAATTAATATATGCATTCCATGAGTCAAACTTTTTATTCTGAATAAATCTGATACTAAACAGAGTAAATGGGTCAATCAGTTGATAAAATGATTCATTTTCTGCTTTCGAGAAATTCGTGTATTTTCTAATAAACCCACATTCTTCCAATTCGCGGAGATCCTTTGTTAATACAGAACCGCCTCCTATTTCCTTTACCTTTGAAAGTTCTGCTCTTGTCAATCCGTCTTTTTTTTTCGATAAAGCTTCCAGTATTGCCATATGCTTTTCCGGCTTGTCATATAATGAGCGGAAAAGATTATCATATTCATCATAGAGATAACCATACTCTTTAAAACATAATTCATTAATATTCTGAGCCAGACTAAGGCGGGAATCCAAAAGATTCAGATATTGTGGTATTCCTCCAAAAACCATATAACTTTCAATCATCTGATTTCTAGGCATAACGATATCATTCCATTCAAATAGTTTCTCGCATTCTGCCAGTGTAAATGGTG
>JALEPL010000047.1 GCA_022766245.1 Lachnospiraceae bacterium
TATTTGCTGCAGTATCACATTATTTTCGTATGCAAGTATAGAAAGAAATTGCTGATGTTAAAGCAAATATCAGATGATATAAAGCAGTTTTCTTATGAGATATGTCAAAAGTACAAAGTCATTATCAGATATATGGAGACAGATAAAGACCATATTCACTACATGATAGAAACAGAACCAACGATGCCCATTAGTAAAATAGTAAATCTAATGAAGAGTTACACAACATATCATATTTGGGAAAGATATCCGAATTATTTACGAAAACATCTCTGGAAAGAGCATACTTTTTGGACGGACGGATATTTTGCCTGCAGTGTAGGAAATGTTTCAGAAGAGATGTTGAGAAAACGAAGGGTAGGAAGGTGGTGATAGCCAATGCTAAAAGCATATAAATACAGGATATATCCTAATAGCGAACAGAGAATACAGATTGCAAAAACATTTGGCTGTTGTCGTTTTGTTTATAACCAGACATTGTCATATCGGAAAGAAATATACGAGAAAGAGAAAAAGTCTGTCAGTAAAACAGATTGTAATAATTACTGTAACAGAGAATTAAAGAAAGACTATGAATGGTTAAAAGAAGTGGATAAATTCGCTCTGACCAACGCAATTTATAACATGGACTCAGCATATCAGAATTTTTTTAGGGAACATGCAGGATATCCAAAATTCAAGAGTAAACATAACAACTATAAATCATATACAACTAATTATACAAATGGAAATATAACAGTAAATTATGAGAATGGTAAGATAAATTGCCTAAATTAAAAGAGGTAAAAGCAAAGTTACATAGGAATTTTAGTGGACAGATTAAGTCAGCGACTGTTTCGCAGGCTTCCAGTGGAAAATACGAGAGACAACTGGTAAAGCTACAAAGGCAACTGTCACATAAAGAAAAGAGAAGTAAAAACTATAATAAAACAAAGAAAAAGATAGCAATATGCCATGAGAAAATAAGGAATACCAGAAAAGATTATCTGCATAAAGTTTCACATGAGATTATCAGCGAAAACCAAGTGATAGTTTCAGAGAATTTACAGATAAAAAATATGGTAAAGAATCATCATTTGGCAAAAGCCATAAGTGATGTATCATGGTATGAGCTGACAAGACAGTTAGAGTATAAGGCAAAATGGAATGGCAGGAAATATATCAAAATAGATACATTTTATGCCAGCAGTCAATTATGTTCCGTTTGTGGGTATCAGAATCCGGATACAAAAGATTTGGCGGTACGAGAATGGATATGTCCAGAGTGTGGAACAAAGCATGATAGGGATATTAATGCAGCGAAGAATATTCTGGTAGAGGGATTAAGACATATAGCATAAAAAATATATAGGGCAGGGACTGCCCGAATATACGCCTGTGGAGATAGTAGGGAGCAAAACGACCAGTGGACGTTTGTTCTGCTCCGACCGGAGTGGAACGGAGAAGCGAGGTCAATGAAGCAGGAAGCCCATTGGCTTTAGACAATGGGTAGTTCACCAAGCAGAATTAGTATAAGAATACGGAGGGAAATGATTATGAGTAATATGAGTAATTTATTAGGCGCATCAGCAGCTATGAATCTTCAATCGCATCAGTTTGCGTTAATGTGGGCAAAAGAACATTTGCCGGAGGAAGAGTACATAAAGGTAAGAAAGTCTTACGATAAAGTGCTACTATACACATCCATATTTGTAATAGTATGTATTGTCCCGCTTGTTATTCTTTTTATAAATTATGGAATGAATGCCGTCTTGACACCAGATGCGATGCCGGCAGGTGCCGTAGATTATGTAATTGCTCACGCCGATTATGATGGTAACTTCTTTTGGACACATGATTCGGTCGCATATGAACAACCATTAGAGGATTATGGATTATCTCCGGATGACTACCGGTTTGGGGATAAATTCAAGGTATATGTGAATGGTTCACAGGATGTTATTTCCATATCGCCGGTAGAAGATAAAGCTTCTGAAAAGGATATAAAACTTGGAATTGGAATTATTGGAGCTATTGTTGTTCCAACATTAATTACCATGTGTATTTATATTCCGATTGCATGGAATACGTTTGCAAAACCATGGAGGGAATTCAATAAAAAATTGCGCGAAGATGGTAAAATGAAACCTGCCAACTAAGGGTGTTGAAGTTATTCAGGTTATACGAAGGAGAACAACATGATGGAACAAGTAAATCCAAACTACATTTTACAAACAAATGATGATGTATTAGTGCCAAAAAATAAGTCGAAAGCTTTATATACTATGAAAATTGTCATTCTGGTAATTATAGCGATTATAGTGATAGCATCTTTACTGTTTCAGGAAAATATATTTGGTGAATTACCATGGACGGTAAGAATTTTACTTATCATATTGACAATCGGTATTTTTGTAAAGTCGGGAGAAACAGAATATGCGCCATCACCCATGGAATTGCAATTTTTGGATGAGTATATGATTTTCTATTTGCCAAAACGATATTACAGCAGACGGCTTATGCGAAAAGAAATTGTAAAAATGAATTATTCTGATATAAAAAAGTGTGTATATAAGACACAATCTAAGCTGGTACATTTTTATGGAAATGCAGTTTCTACATGGTGGAATTACAAAAAGGATGGAACGATTCCTCAATCACCAACGGAAACTAGGAATGTTACAGATGGGCTGATGTACTTCGGAACGCGGTTTATGGATGATATAGATATAGTAAAAGAAATAGAAGAACATTCTCCGGTAAAGGTGATTGTTGAAAATTCGTAGAAATAAGGGAGAAAAAACACTCTGATTCTTTCATTTTGTAAAGAGAAAGAAAAAGGAAAAATATAACTGTTCAGAACAGATTTATGGCTCTTGATTTTATTTGTTTTTTGAATATAATAATGCCAAATCACGATTTGTCAAATCAGGATTAGATAACACTTGTTATCCCCCAAAGAAAATGCTATATTAGTAAAAGCAAAGAGGCGTAGTGGATTACCACCATGCCTCTTTTTTATATTAGGAGGCAGATTATGAATCTATTTGATATCATAGGACCGGTGATGGTGGGACCCTCCAGCTCCCACACTGCAGGTGCGGTAAAAATCGGGTATGTCACAAGAAAACTCATGGGGGAACCCATTGCGTCCGCGAAGATTTTACTTCATGGATCCTTTTTGGCCACCGGCAAGGGCCACGGCACCCATTTCGCCATTGTGGCGGGTTTGCTGGGCATGAAACCGGATGACAGTCGGATCCCGGAGAGTATCGAACTGGCTAAGGCGGAAGGAATGCAGGTGGAATTCGGAAAGATTGATCTGGGAGAGCGTCATCCGAATTCCGTGGAACTGATACTGGAAGGTGTGAATGGCAGAACACTGACAGTAATCGGAGAATCCATTGGCGGTTCCGTCATCAATATCGCCAGTGTGGATGGATTGGAGGCAAACTTTTCCGGGGATTATCCTACCCTGATTGTCCACAATCTGGATCAGCCGGGACATGTGGCAGAGGTAACCAGTATGCTGGCACACAAGTCTGTGAATATTGCTACCATGCAGTTATACCGGGCATCCCGGGGTGGAAATGCGGTGATGGTTATCGAATGTGATCAGGAAGTGCCCCAGGAGTCCATTCGCTGGCTGGAACACTTAGAAGGCGTGGAGAAGGTTACTTATTACAGTCTGGAAGGAGATGCCAAATCATGAGCTATAGCAAATTAAGTGAAATCGTGGAAGTGTCCAAAGCCCAGGAGATTCCATTCTGGGAAGTGGTGCTGCAGGAGGATATGCGGGAGCGGAATGTCACAAAAGAAGAGTCCATGAAGATGATGCGGTCCATGTATGAAGCCATGCAGCAGGCGGATAAAAACTATAACCCCAAGCTTAAGTCTGCCAGCGGTTTGGCAGGAGGGGACGGCGCAAAGTTAGAAAAGTTTCGCATGAATGAAAATCGACTGGTGGGAGATTTCCTGGCGCAGGTGATGGAAAAGGCGGTAAAGATGGGGGAGTCCAATGCCTGTATGCGCCGGATTGTGGCTATGCCCACAGCCGGTTCCTGTGGTGTGATTCCTGCGGTTTTGCTAACCTATCAGGAGCAGAAAAATGTGCCGGATGAACGGATTGTGGAGGCTTTGTATGTGGCGGGAGGAATCGGTGAAGTGATTGCCGCCAGTGCCAGTATCTCAGGGGCAGAGGGAGGCTGTCAGGCAGAGATTGGTTCCGCCAGCGCCATGGCGGCAGGGGCAGTTGCTTTTCTGGAAGCTGGAAACAATGAAGAAATTGTCCATGCGGCCGCTTTTGCGTTGAAAAATATGTTGGGGCTTACCTGTGATCCTGTGGCAGGATTGGTGGAAGTTCCCTGTATTAAGCGGAATATATCCGGTGCGGTGAACGCTGTGATTTCTTCTCAGCTGGCGCTGTCCGGAGTGCGCAGTGCCATTGAGCCGGACGAAGTCATTGCATCCATGAAGCGGATTGGAAAGCTGATTCCTGCCTGCCTGCGGGAGACCGGACAGGACGGACTGGCTGCCACAGAGAGTGCCAAGAAGGTAGAAGAGCGGATGCGGCAGGACTTTTAATCATATCCTCTCATCAGAAGGCTGGTGGGAGGTCTTTTTTTTCTTGCATAATAGAACCGAATCCATTAAACTTTCATTAGACATCTCTTTTCGGTTTTGTGTTTCCCAGAATGAATTTTGCTATTCGGTTGCAGACCAAATACGCAAATTTATTGAGGAAACTTTTGGAAAGGGGAGAATAAAAAAAGAGGTTTCATTATGGATAGCAATAGATACGAGGTAAAATGTCCGAAAAAGATAAATGAAAGAGCATATGCAAGGACCGATGTGCCTGGCTCAAAGTCGATTACGAACCGGGCATTACTGTTGGCCGCCATGGCCCATGGCACCAGCAGGCTGAAGGGATGTCTCACCAGCGAGGATGCCAGACATTTTTTAGAGTGTCTGAAGGTCCTGGGTTTTCCGGTAGAGGAATCACCCGATGGAAAACTGGGAAGTGATATTACCATCACCGGTTTTGGCGGTGAGATACCAAATAAAAAGGCGGAAATCTATGTGGGGAGCGCAGGAACGGCAGCCAGATTTCTGGTGGCTATGCTGGCATTTTCTGACGGAGAATATGTGGTGAATTCTTCCGAGCAGATGAAGAAGCGTCCCATGCAGCCTTTGATTGATGCGTTGGAAGCGTCAGGAGCCACGGTGGAGTGCATGGAGGAAGCGGGCAGATTTCCCTTACATATCATTGGTGCAGGAGATCCATCCCAAATCCCCGACAGCTTTACCGTCAATATTGATAAGAGTTCCCAGTTTTTAAGTGCGCTGCTCATAGCGGTGGGGACAATAGGGAAGAAAGCTGAGATAAAAGTGGTAGGTTCCCATGGGTTAAGCTATGTGGATCTCACCGCAGAAATGATGAAAAGCTTTGGCATCTCCGTGGAGAAGCAGACGATGGAAGGACAGATTCAATATTTGTTTTCCGGAGAAGGAAGTTATAAGGCACTGAACTATGATGTGGAGCCGGATATGTCGGCTGCGGCATATTTTTATGCCATGGCAGCGGTATTGGGTGTCACAGTGGCGGTAAATGGCGTGAAAAAGAATATGCTCCAGGGAGATGTGCAGTTTTTACATGTCCTTGAAAAAATGGGATGCAGTCTGCAGGAGGAAACGGATGGCACGGTGGCTGTCACCGGCCCGGAGGAAGGAGCACTGAAAGGCGGATTCGCCATTGATATGTCGGCATTTTCGGACCAGGCATTGACACTGGCTGCCATTGCTCCATATGCAGATGCTCCCATCACCATTACGGGAATTGGACATATCCGTTTGCAGGAATGTGATCGGATTCATGCAATCAGTAAGAATCTTGTCGCGCTGGGTATCCGGGTGGAGGAAGCAGAAGATGAGGTGACCCTCTATCCGGGAATGCCCACGGGTGGAATAATTGAGACCTATGACGACCATAGAGTGGCTATGTCCTTTGCATTGACAGGACTTCGGACAGAGGGGGTATTCATTGAAAATCCGTCCTGCTGTAAGAAGACCTTTGCGGAGTATTTTGATGTGTTGGAAAAGGTATTGTCAGAGCTCGCGTGTCAATGCAGTAAAAAATAGAAATGCGTGTTAACGGAAGAGAATTGTGTGGATGTTTGGGAGGAAAATATGCAGGTATCCGATTCATATTATGAAGATGAGGTCAGAGACGGATTTTATATTCCGGGCATGATGAAACGGGCGTGGGCAGCATCTGTGGAGGTGTTCGAGGAAGTTGCGAGAATTTGTGAAGAATACGGGATTCAGTATTTTGCGGATGCGGGCACGTTGCTGGGTGCAGTGCGTCATCAGGGATTTATTCCATGGGATGATGACTTTGACATCTGTATGAAACGGGAGGATTACAATCAGTTTATTCGCATTGCCCGGGATGAATTGCCGGAGAGGTTCAGCCTGCTTAATATATATACAGAACCAGAATATGATGAAATGTTTCCTGTGTGGTCAATAAAAAACAGATTTGTTTTGAACCGGAACATATGGAAAAATTTCACGGATTTCCATTTGTTGCCGGAATCGATATTTTTCCGTTGGATTATATTGCACCAAATGAAGAGGAAGAGCAGTTTCGCTGCCAACTGATGGAGATTGTGTATGGAGTGCAAAAGGCAGTGGTGGCCACGAATGATCCGGCAGAACGGGATGCACTGGTTGGGCAGGTGGAGCATGGCAGTAATCGTTTCAAAAAAGAATATTATCAGGAAACCATCCTCATGCCTTTTGAAAACATTGAGATTCCGGTGCCTGCCATGTACGATGCGGTGCTGAAGGCGAAGTATGGGGATTATTCCAGATTAGTACATAATTGGGATACCCACGATTATCCGTTTTATAAGGGGCAATTGGAGATATGGGAGAAAAAGACGGGGGTTCAGTTCCCAAAGTATGTATTTTCCGAGTCTGATTTGGAAAGCAATTGTCGGAAAAGTGAGATACCGGTTCATGGAGAAAAACGCAGAGAAGTGGTGTTTCTTCCCTACAAGGCATCCATGTGGGAGTCAATGGCGGGCTGCTGGAAGGAAGCGGCGGAGGACCCGGACTGTGATGTGTTTGTCATTCCGATTCCCTATTGCGACAGGAACATCGACCGGTCTTTTCATGAGATACATTATGAGGGAGATTTGTATCCTAGGGATGTGCAGGTTATGTGGTATGAGGATTATGACTTTGAGAAGCGTCGACCGGATGTGATTTATATCCAGAATCCCTATGATGAATATAATCAGGCCACCAGTGTTTTGCCCTTCTTTTATGCGAAAAATTTAAAGCAATTCACAGATTGTCTGGTATATGTATCCTCCTTCCGGTTGACGGAGATTTTGCCGGAAGATAAGCGTGCGGTGGAAAGTCTGGAGTATTTTGTCAAGGTTCCCGGTGTGGTATGTGCAAATCAGGTGATTGTTTCGTCAGAGGGGATGAAAAAGACCTATGTGGATGCTCTGACGGTGTTTGCGGGGGAGCAGACCAGATCTGTATGGGAGGGAAAAGGTTGTAGCGCAGGATGCTTCGAAGCTGGCGGGATATTCCTGCACCACAAAGGAGAATCTGGATATTCCACAGGAATGGTTGCCCGCCATCCGGAAGGAAGACGGAAGCTTCAAAAGGGTGATTCTGTACAATACAGACGTCAGCACGTTATTGCAGTATGGGGATAAAATGCTGGACAAAATGCGCAGTGTATTTCAGACCTTTTTGGTGAATCGGGATGAAGTGGCATTGCTGTGGAAGCCCTATCCCATAGCGGAGGAGCCTGTGGAACGGATATGTCCGGGTCTGTGGGAAAAGTACCAAAAGCTGGTGGAAGAATATCAGTCAGAGGGATGGGGCATCTATGATGACACAGAGGAAATGGAACTGTCCGTTGCAGTGTGTGATGCCTATTATGGGGACAGAAGCTGCATGGTCCGGTTATTTATGGAAAAGGGGAAACCGGTAATGCTGCAGAATGTGGAGATTATATAGCCGGGTATTCGGGTATGATTTTAGATGTTTTGTGCGGAATCAATTGACGATAGTATCTGCGTCAGTTATCATCTTAGTATGGGACTATGGAAGTAGAAAAAAGGAGAAGAAATACGGATGAAAAATTGGAAATTAAGTACCAGAATAACACTTGGAATCACGATGATTCTGATGATTTGTATCAGCCTGCTGTATGGTACGGCCAACCGAACCATGAAGGGTATGATGAAGGAATCTGAGCGGGATCACATGGAGAGTATGCTGGCGGCACAGACCAGTCTGATCGATGAATACGTGACCGGGCAGGAGAATCTGCTTATTGCCTACAGTAAGACTCCGGTGGTTCGGGAATTGTTAAAGGATGTAGATAATAAGGATAAAGTTTCTGCAGCCCAGTCCTATACGGAGAATTATTTCAAGGGACTGGAGAATTGGGAAGGACTCTACATCGGGGAGTGGGATACCCACTGTATAGTACACTCGAATCCTTCTGTGGTGGGGATTACCCTGAGGGAGGGGGATTCACTGAAGGCATTGCAAGATGAAATGACATCCAGACAGGGATTGTATAATGGTGGCATCATTGTGTCTCCGGCATCGGGAAAGCTGGTTTTATCCATGTATTGTCCGGTATATGACACAAATGGAACGACCATTCTCGGTTATGTGGGCGGAGGTCCCTTTGTTGAGGGGCTGGAGAATGCCATTAACGAAATGCGGAAAGAGGGGGATACCACCGGTTATTATATGATCAATGCGGAAACCGGAATGTACCTTTTGGCAGATGACGAATCCCTGATTGCAACAGAGATTCAGGATGATATGCTACTTCGCATCATGGATGAAATCAAGGCGGGAGAAACTGCCGGGGACTTTGTCTATAAGGGAAAAATTGGAAATATCATTGTCAATTATCAATATATTGAAGAACATGGTTGGGCGGTAATTTCCTATGACAGCGAACAAAATGTCTATGCTACTGCACATGAAAATATGGTAGTTTTGGGAATTATTTGTGCATTGTTTTTATTCATCATAAGTGCGCTTGCCTTTGTAATGATCTTTACCAGTGTGAAACCCTTGAAGTACATTGAAGAATCCATTATACAGCTTAGCAATCTGAAACTGCAGAAAAATAAAAAACTGGATCCATGGATTGGGACGAAAAGTGAGATTGGGAAGATTGCAACAGCCATGAATTCTTTGTATGGAGCATTGGGAGAAATTGTAAAGACATTGTCCGATTGTTCTTTGTCTTTAAATGATTCGGCTGTGGCAATGCAGAATTCCTCGGAGGTATTGATTTCCTGTGTGGCTGATAATTCCAAGGCAACCACCACCTTTGCGGAACATACAGAGGTAATCAATGGTACGGTTATGAAGGTTGGACAGGAGATCACAGATATTACGCAGGTTGTCTCTGAAGTGGAGGAGCGAATTAGTCAGGGAAATTTACAGAGCAATGAATTACTTCATAAGGTGGATCAGATGCAGAAGATGGCAAATACCACTTTGGAGAATACAAACACCCAGATTGCTGAGAATAAGAAGTCAATCGAAAATGCTATTGAAAAATTGCAGTCATTAATGCGGATTGACGAGATGGCATCACAGATTCTTGAGATTACTGGTCAGACAAATCTTTTATCCCTGAATGCATCCATTGAGGCGGCAAGAGCAGGGGAGTCCGGAAGAGGATTTGCAGTAGTGGCGGATGAAATCGGTAATCTGGCCAATAGTTCCTCTGAGACGGCAACGCAAATTCAGGCAATCTGCAATGAAACCAAGAGTAATATTTCACAGGTTGAAATGTGCTTCGACCAGGTAATCCGGTTTTTGCAAAACGATGTACAGACGCAGTTTTTGGAGTTTGCGCAGGCAACCAAGGAATATTATCAGTCCATTAAGGATATGCAGCATATCATTTCGGATATAGCAGAAGCTTCGGGAGTATTTGTTGAGACTGTGCAGAGTATCCAGTCACAGATTCGGGAAGTATCGGATGTGCCGGATGATCAGAGTGTGCGAAGCGAGGACGTGTTAGAAAAGGCCGTGCGGACAGAAGAGACAACAGAAGAGATGACGGTGATTGTAAGTAAGAATAGAGAAAATGCCAATGCAATCAGTGGCATTGTGGGGCGATTTTCCTAAGGAATGGTTTCAATGTAAATCTTTTGGGAAGCATACATTAACTATAAAAAGAGCGGGTCTTATGGCAACAGATATTATGTTGTCACAGGATCCGCTGTTTTTGTGACATTTTCTATTGACATATTTCTAAAAATGTATATATTGAATATATACAATATTTCGAAATGGAGTAGCAAAATGGATATTATCATAACAAACAATTCCGATTATCCGATTTATGCTCAAATAAAGGACCAGATTAAAACCATGATACTGAATGGGGAATTAAAAGAGGGGGACGCCCTTCCTTCCATGCGCCTTCTGTCAAAGGAACTGCGTATCAGTATCATTACCACAAAGCGGGCTTATGAAGAACTGGAGCGGGAAGGGTATATTGAGTCCTATACCGGGAAAGGCAGCTTTGTGAAGGGCATTAACCGGGAAATGGTGAAGGAAACGGTCGTTTACGAGATTGAGACGCTGTTCGATGAGATTTTGGAAAAGGCTGATATGGCAGGGCTCTCGTACGACGAGTTGGAACAGCTCATGCACACATTGTATGAGGAGCGGTGTAAAGACGAGAAAAATTTGTAAAAGGGAGAAGAAGGATGAGTAATTACGTATTAGATCTTTGTGATGTGACAAAAAAATACGATGATTTCACATTGGATCATGTAAGCTTTCAAGTGCCAAGAGGATGCATCTGCGGATTTGTCGGACAGAACGGAGCCGGTAAAACCACCACCATCCAGTTGATCTTAGATATCATCAAAAAGGATGGGGGAAGCATCAAGGTTTTTGACCAGGATATGGAAAAGGATGGGGCTGCGTTGAAAGAAAAAATCGGCGTGGTATTTGATGAGATGGGGTTTCATGAATTTCTCACGGCGACAGAGATTAATCGGGTTATGAAAAATGTCTATGCAAACTGGCAGGAAGATTTGTTTTTTGATTATCTGAAGCGTTTTTCCCTGCCCCGAAAGAAGCGCTGTGGCTCTTTTTCCCGTGGTATGCGTATGAAGCTTCAGATTGCAGTGGCATTGTCCCATCAGGCAGAACTTTTAATTATGGATGAGCCCACCAGTGGCTTGGATCCAATTGTGAGAAATGAGATCCTGCAGATTTTTCAGGAATTTGTGATGGAGAAGAATCATACGATACTGTTGTCCTCCCACATAACCAGTGATCTGGAAAGGATTGCGGATATGGTGACCTTTATTAATCGGGGAAAAATCGTTTTGTCCGGTGATAAAAATGAGATTCTGGAGCGTCATGGTCTGATTAAATGTAAGAAGGATGAAGTGAAAAAAATTGATCCGCAGGACATAATTTCCTATCGGCAGTCGGCGTTTGGCGCAGAAGTGCTGGTGGCAGACCGGGAGAAGTGTGCAGCGAAATACAGTTCCATGGTGATGGAGCAGACCACATTAGAGGAAATCATGGTCTTCTATGTGAACCGCACCCTGCCGGGGACCAATGATTAACAGGATGGAAGGAATGGGATGTTTGTATGACAGGGTTGATTCGTAAGGACATGTATTGTCTGAGAAAAATATTAAAAACTTTTTTCCTGGTGACCACAGGTGTGATTGTGCTTTCCGTGCTTTTGATTATCAGTGCACGGTGTGGAAATATCGCCAATGGTATTCAGAGTATGGAGGCGGAAAGTGGGATGGGAGAGGAAGCATTTTATTCCCTTTTTCGACTTCCAATTTGGCTCACACTATTTATTCCCATGGCATTCTTAAGCATGATTGTGGAGTGCTTTAAGGAGGATCGAAAGGCAGGTTTTGCAAAAACCATGTTGTGTCTGCCTTTGACGGATGTCAAAATTGTGGGGAGCAGATATTTATCCTGTATGGTCTTTGCACTGTTGGGGCTGGCAGGTTCTTCTGTGGCGGCGATCTTTGTATCGTTGGCATCTGAGACCTTTCAGTTACAGGAATTGATGGGATATGTGTTCTGTTTTAGCGCAGTATTGCTGATTTATATGAGTTTTGTTATGTTTATGATTTACTATTTTGGTGTGGAGAGAGCGGATTTCATCCAGTGTGCTCCGTTTCTGG
The DNA here is from genome assembly GCA_022766245.1 of Lachnospiraceae bacterium. GTDB lineage: Bacteria > Bacillota > Clostridia > Lachnospirales > Lachnospiraceae > Roseburia_C. The sequence goes on from JALEPL010000047.1 coordinate 12,216, forward strand.
TATTGCTGGTTGCCATAATTGTGGTGTTTAAGAGACGGATTTCTGTTGTGGATGAAACGGAAGTGATTAATTCTGCGTCAAGGTTTATGACGGAAAAATTCTGGCTGATTTATCTGGTTGCATTGGCCTGCATGGCATTGTCCTTCTGGGGCTCCTGTATGGTCATGAAAAAGAGAAAGGGGGGAATCTGATGGCAGGACTTTTATATAAGGACTTTGTGGCAATCAAAGGAAAGCTTTATGTGGCATTGATGTTTGCCATTCTGGGACTGGCATTGGCAGTAAGAATGTTCGTGCCCGCTATGTATATAGATGGACCGCTGTGGGCGGTGTGTCTGATGGTAACATTGCTGTTCTATTTTGTGGTTGTGGGAAAGCTGGAGTTGAGTCTTATTGCAGCAGACGAGGGGAGAAAGCAGAATCAGTATTATCTGAGTCTCCCGGTGTCCCGGAAGCAGTATGTGGCATCGAAATATCTCTTTTTATTGTTGACATTCTGGGCGATATTATCGTTTTCTGCTTTATTGCAGACAATCTGTCTGTTCAACTGCGAAAATGAAGTGATTCAGCAGATGATTCTGCTGGTTAATGGATTACTGCCGTCATTGACCTGTGGTTTTATGATTCTTCCCACCGTGGAACTTCCGTTTTTTGTGGGAATCGGAACGAAGCGGGGAAGCCAGGTGAAAACAGGACTGGTGATTGCATTGTTCTTTCTGATCATTGTGTATCTGTTTTTTGGCGACCTGACTATCTTAGACCGAATCAATTTTATGGCGATTCTGAACTATTTGAAGGGCCATCCCAGTTTGCTTTTAGTATTACAGGTGTTGGCGCCCTATGGCGTGATGTTGCTGTACTATTTATCCTATCGGATTTCCTGTAAATTGTTTGCAAAGAGGGGGTGGGAAAATGACTAAGAAGAGAATTGGAATATATTTATTCGTGGCATTTGCTCTGACTTGGGGTACTATGAT
>JALEPL010000060.1 GCA_022766245.1 Lachnospiraceae bacterium
ATAGTACTCCGGCTGCTGTACCAAACGCAAATGCGATCAAACCTAATGCAACAATCTTTAATGTACTCCAGTTCAGGAATGCCTCTGCGCTGGTGGATGCTCCAACTGAGGTACCAAGCAGAATAACAACGATATACATCAAAGCATTGGAAGCGGTCTCCTGCAGCTGTCTTACCACACCTGACTCACGGAACAGATTACCTAACATCAGCATACCTACAAGGGGCGCTGTAGTAGGAAGTAACAAACATACAATAATAGTTACCACAATAGGGAACAAAATCTTCTCTAATTTAGATACCGGTCGAAGATTCTCCATCTTAATGGCACGTTCCTTCTTGGTAGTAAGAGCTTTCATAATAGGGGGCTGAATAATGGGAACCAATGACATATAGGAATATGCCGCCACCGCGATGGGACCCATGAGACTGGTCTGTCCCAGCTTTCCGGCCAGAAAGATTGAGGTCGGTCCATCTGCTCCACCGATGATGGAAACAGCGGCTGCCGCCTTATCGTTAAAGCCAAAAAGAATTGCCATCAGGTATGCAGCAAAGATACCAAACTGTGCCGCTGCACCCAGAAGGAAGCTGATTGGATTCGCAATCAGCGGTCCGAAGTCTGTCATGGCACCTACTCCAAGGAAAATCAGAGAAGGCAAGATAGACCACTCGTCCAACGTATAGAAATAATATAACAAACCACCTACGCCATTGCTTGTATCCTCCGGACTTGCAATAATATCCGGATAAATATTTACAAGTAACATACCAAATGCAATCGGAACCAGAAGCAACGGTTCGTAGCCTTTCTTTATCGCAAGGAATAAGAATACACAGGCTACTGCTATCATCAGATAGTTGCCCCAGGTCAAATTAAAGAATGCAGTCTGATGCAGGAGGTTTCCCAAGGTTTCTGCAACATAACTTAACATAATAGACCTCCTAGTTTACTCATTCATGGTAGCAAGTAATGCACCTGACTCCACGCTGTCGCCCACAGCGACCTCGATGCTTGCAACAGTACCATCCTTCGGTGCTACAACAGGTGTCTCCATCTTCATAATCTCAAGAACCAGAACCGGATCACCAGCCTTTACTGCTGTTCCCGGAGTTGCCTCAATCTTAAATACCTTTCCAGCCGCACCTGCCTCAATTTTGATGCTGCCTGCGCCTGCACTGGCTGCGGGAGCTGCTGCCTTAGGAGCCGCTGCGGGAGCTGCTGCCTTTCTGGGAGCTGCTGCAACAGGGGCTGCTGTCTGTCCATTCTCCTCCACGGTCACATCATAAACATTTCCATTTACTGTAATTGTATAGCTTTTCATTTTTATTCCTCCTATTTTCTAACTCTTATCTTCTCTTAATTGAACGTACCACGAATCCGTCGGTTGAACTTCCTGTTGCTGCTGCTATGGCTGCACTAATAACTGCTACCAGCTCCAGGTCATCCACAAGCTGCTCTTCTCTCTTGACAATCTGCTCCACTACCGGATCAGATGCAACTGCAGTATTCTCCTGCTTTTTCTTCTTCCGGTCAGCCAGATACGGAATAATACGGAAGCAATAAATAACCAGACTGATTAAAATCAAAATACAGAAAACCAAACCAATTCCCATCAATGTGTTCATACCAGCCTTTGACATGGTCTCGCCCAAAGTATACTCCTTATCGATGATGGCATCCTCGATCATGTCTGAGGAATCGGAAGACAGCATCGCATCATAGTCACATACCATGGTAAAGATCAAATTACGTTTTTCGTAAACAACCTCCTGCTCTAAGGTCATGGTTCCATTCGCAATCGTGACATTCATATCACCGAAACCAACCAACGCACCTTCATCTGCCCGGGCCTCTTTAAAGCTTGAGAACAAGTGATAATCCAGCGGATCCTCCTTCTCAGATAATTGGGATAATGTACTGTCAATCTGCTCATCAGAGTAAGCATCCAGCGAAGCTACCAGACTCTGCATATAGCTTTGCAGTGTTTCATAGCTGTAATTCTCCCCGTAATCATAGGTTCTAGGGTCCGTTTTACCGCAGGCCATCAGACATAGGGCGAAGAGGCTGACACTTATAAGTGCTAATATTTTTTTCTTCATAAGTCTCACCTTTCTATTTTGTTCCATGTTTCTTGTATGGAGTGTCCATACGTTTGGTAAATAACATCTCAAATGCAGCCACCAGATATTTTCTTGTATCCTGAGGCTCTAAAATGAGATCCACATAACCTCTCTTTGCAGCAGTTACAACACTGGACTGCAGTTCTTCGTATTCTTTTGCCTTCTGCTCTAATACATCTGCAGAAGCATCTGCGTACATAATACCTGCAGCAAGCTTTGCATCCATAGTTCCTGTCTTAACAGCCGGCCATGCATATACTAAATCGGCACCAATAGACTTGGAATTCATAATAACGGAAGCACTTCCGTAAGCCTTGTCCACAAGTAAATTCACCTTGGGAACCGTTGCATTTGCAAATGCGTATGTAAGCTTGCTCAAAGACTTAGCCAGTCTCTTCTCGCAGCACTTGCATGCCTTATATCCGGTCACGTTAGTAATGCTGAGTACCGGGATTTCAAAAGCGTCACAGAAAGCAATAAACTCAGAAGCTTTATCGCATCCCTTCGGTGTCAAAGTACTGTCGAAGGTCTCTGTCTTCGTTCCGTTTTCATCATAAATCTCTGTTGCATTTGCCACAGCTCCTACGGTCATACCATTCAGCTGGATAAATCCGGTCACCATGTTCTTTGCATAATCACGTTTTGTCTCAAAGAATACATGATTATCTGCAATCTCGCTCAGCAGATAACGGGCATCTCCCTTCATATTTTCCATGCTCTCGCATAACCGGTTCAAATCGTCCGTACAATCTTCCATATATCCATTAGCGGTGTTGTCAGCAGGAAGCATACATACCAGATCACGGATATTTAACATAATCTCATCCTCAGAGCCAACAAAGTCAAGGATACCTGTTTCCTCACTCTGGAAAGCAGCTGCAGCAGTATCGCAAACCTCTGTGCGATTCCCCTCAATGGCATTGGGAGAATTTACAAACATCTTTGCCTTGTCTGCCTCCATAAAAGCAAAATCGCAAAGACCGGGCACAACGGTAAGTCCGCCGCCACATTTTCCAAACACTGCACAAATCTGAGGGATCACACCGGAAGCCATCACCTGTTTCTCATAAATCAGACCCATTGCATCCAATGCATCCACAGATTCCTGCAGACGCACACCGGCACAATCCAAAAAGCCGATTACGGGAGCACCCATCTTCATGGCTCTGTCATAAACAGCAGCAATTTTCTTTGCATGCATCTCACCGATGGTACCGTTTAACACGGAAGCATCCTGGCTATATACAAATACCAGATTCCCATCGATCAACCCGTGACCGGTAATGACACCATCAGAAGGTGTGTCAGTCTCTGCCAGATTAAAATCTGTGCTTCTTGCCGTTACAAGAGAACCGATTTCCATAAAGCTGTTTTCGTCTAACAGCTTCATCAGTCTCTGTTCCGCTAAGTTGTTACTTCTGTTGCTCATTTCTTAGCCCTCCATCTATTGTTAGAAAAAATTTAAAAATTTTCGCTATGTTATATTGTATTACTTTGCCCCCTACATTTCAATAGATAATTGTTATTTTTTTCACAATTTTTTCCTCGATTTTGCATACCTTTATTACAGCGCAAACCCTTGTAAAACCTGGAAAAGACGCCATGTATAATCCATTTGTTCCACATCTTTACCTATTAGTAAGTAGTCCTTTCGCACGCATTCCTCTCCCAACCAGTAACAGATGGTTCCAATGGTATCACCTTTTCGTAAAGGTGCCTCTGCAATATTCTCTCTTTCAAAGGTTATGATGATCTTTTGATCCGAGCGAATCAACATGGCAGACGGTGCAGACGGATCCTTAACCCGAATCACCGGAGCACTCACTATGCCGTAGAGTTCTTTTGTCCTGGCCCCGACAACCTCAATATCCGCCATGCACTCTGCCGGAATTTCCAGTTCATCCAACGCACAGCGGGAATAACAATCAACACCATATTGCATCAGCTTCCTTGTATCGGACCACTTATAGCTTTTGTTGTTTGGCCAGCCGCATCCCAGCAATGCCACCACATAAATCCGGCCATCCCGTTGCAACGCCCCCACATAACAGTACCCTGCCGTACCGGTGAATCCGGTTTTTCCGGAAATTGCTCCATCCATCATCTGAAGAAAAGCATTGTGATTCACACAAGTATAACTCCTGTTTCCTTCCCGGTTTGAAAAACTGTAGCTAGGAGTCTGGGTAATCTCCAGAAATTTTTCCTTCTGTGGGGATACGGTGATGCAATAACTTAAAATCCGGGCTAAATCCGTCGCAGTGGTCTGATGCGGTCCCTGTTCATCCTCTTCGTCCAGTCCGTTGGGCGTCACGAAATGGGAATCTTCGCATCCTATTTCTTCTGCTTTCTCATTCATTAGATGCGCAAAACCTTCCACACTGCCTGCCACATGCTCGGCGATGGCTACAGCTGTATCATTATGAGACTCCAGCATCATTGAATAACACAAATCCTCCAGCACAAACTGTTCCCCGGACCGGGCATTCAGCTGCACATCCGGCTGACTTGCCGCATAGTCTGAAAACGTAACCACATCCTGAAGCTTTGCCCGTTCCAGCGTTACAATCAATGTCAGAACTTTTGTAGTGCTGGCATTTGCGCGTCTCTCCTGTCCGTTTTTTTCAAATAAAATACGCCCTGACTCTGCATCCATCAAACATGCAGACAGCGCGTATAACTGATCCGGTTCTTCTATTCCTTCTGCATTGCACCTCATGGGTAAATGCCAACACAGGCAACACACCAGCATCAATGCCACAAACTTCTTTCCTATTCTCATGAATTCCTCACAAGCATCTGTCTATCTATCTTATGAGACTTTCTCCAACGATATTCCTTACACCTGAAGTTTCATCTGGACTTCTTCCTCTGCCTGTTGCTTAAACTCCTCCACCTGCTCCGGATTCAACATTGGAAGTTCCTCGATGGACTGCACACCAAAGCTTCGCAAAAACTCTTCTGTAGTTCCAAAAAGCATGGGCCGTCCCGGTGCATCCAGCCTCCCCAATTCCATTACAAGATCATATTCCACCAGCTTATTTACTGCATGATCCGAAGAAACACCTCGAATCTTTTCAATCTCCGCTTTGGTAATTGGCTGCTTGTAGGCAATGATAGACAACGTCTCCAAAAGTACATCCGTAAGCACACGCTTTCTGGGCTGTTTTGCGATACGGATCAGATATTCGTACATCTCGTTTTTTGTACACATCTGATAAGCCCCATCCAGCTCAATAATCTGAATCCCGCGATTCTCCTGCTGATATTTTTCCTGCAAACGGGTGATAATTTCCTTGGTCTGTGCCGTTTCCAGTTCTAAAGCCTTGGCAATCCGCTCCAGCTCCACTGATTCCCCCATGGTAAACAAAATGGCCTCAACAACAGCCTCGTAATTCGTAGTTTCCATCTATTCCCTCCCAATTTGGGGCAAAGGTATCTTCCGCCCTATGCCGCAATCTTAGACTCAATCCGAATATCATCGAAAATGTGATCCTGATAAATAAAAATCTTACCCATTTTCATCAGCTCCAAAACGGCAAGGAACGTTACAATAACCTCCATCTTACCACACTGAGCCTCCAAAAGACTGCGAAAACTAAAACTGGGATGCTTGCAGGCATAATCCTCCAGATAATTCATCTTATCCGAAAGAGAAATCTCTTCCTTTTCAATCTTGCCAAACTTAGAACGGATGGGATCTATCTTATCCTCCTGTTTGCGCATTATGGACTTAAAAATCTCGTTGAGCTTCGACAATGTCACATCTGCCATAAGTTCTTCCATATTCACGGGTTCCTCGTAAGAGGAGACCTCCTCAGGAATCGTTGGTTCCTTGAACATAACACGCTGGGCATCCAGCTGACGATCCTTTAACTCATAGGAAATGCACTTGTACATTTTATATTCCAAAAGCTGCTCCACCAATTCTGCTCTGGGATCCTCCACTTCCTCATCCTCAGACTCCTCCACAGGCAGAAGCATGCGGGACTTTATATCGATCAATGTTGCTGCCATCACAAGGAACTCGCTCATAACATTTAAATCCTGTCGCTTCATCTCCCGGATATACTCCATATACTGATTTGTAATCTCCACAATGGGAATGTCATAGATATTCACTTTGTTCTTGTCCAACAAATGCAAAAGCAAATCCAGCGGTCCTTCAAACACCTGCAGTTTCACTGTCATTTCCATGATTATGTCCTCATTTTCTTCCAATCTACATCTTTATCGCAGGTATTATTTTAACTGCATCTTGTGGAAAAAGCAACCCTTTTTACAAGATTTAGTGTTTTTGTATAATTTTTACCACAAGAAGCTCAGCCCGATTGAAAATACGGACATGAAAGGTATGGGTTCCCAGACCACGACTGACAAGAACATGCTTTGCTCCAATCTCATAGTCTCCTCCGTCATACTTCGGAAAAAGCTTAAACTGTGGGGAAATCAAACTTCCCTTTCCGGGAATACGAATCAATCCCCCGTGATAATGTCCGCACAAAGTCAAATCAGCTCCCCACCCGGCATAATCCTCAGAGAAGTACGGATTGTGAGCAAGCATAATCGTATAAGCATCCTCAGGTTTTTCCGGCATTTCTGTTTCTATGAACCGGGATGGTAATGGCATACAGATTCCTTTTTTATAACAGGAAATGGGAATTTCCAGGCCACAGACCCACAGACAGTGATCGAAGTATTCTCCTTTTTGATTGAGGATATGTATGCCCTGCTCCTGCAACTTTTCCTCATAGTGCAGAAAATCACTGTAGTACGCAGATTCCTTTCGATTCAATTTACTTTCGTGATTTCCGTAGGAATAGTATACCGGTGCAATTTTTGTAAACTGTTCGAAACTTTTCACAGCAGACTCATGGGTCTTGACATGTTTTCCCACAATCATATCCCCGGGAATGCAAATCATATCAGGATTTGCGGCAGAAATAGCCTGTAACAGCTTTTCATTTTCTTTTCCATAGGTAAAACCGTGCAAATCTGCAACCACTGCCAGAGTATAATCCCTCTCCACCTTGTCCGAATACACCTTGTATTCCGTGACGGAAAATTTTTTCAACTCAAAGTACTGCCAGATTAAATAGCATAATATCAAAATCAGCATCAGTATCAGGAATAATTTCATATTTCACCTCTGTTTTTGCATATATTATTTCATAACATATTGGAGCCAATGCCTATGTCCTCTATCACATGTTTGTTGTTAAGTGCAGCACTGCTTTTTTCTTCCACAACCACCCCCTCACCCCATTTATCCCCACAAGGTGTCTTTTCACAGGACATTCCAACTCTGATATCCGCAGAAACGCAGACATCTTCCGACACAGAAGCCACCGACAGTGAACCTCTCTCTATACAGGCACCCAGTGTGGTTCTGATGGAATCCTCCACGGGCACCGTCCTTTATGAGAAAGAATCCCATACCCGTCTGCATCCGGCCAGCATCACAAAAATCATGACATTAATCATAATTTTTGACGCATTGGAAAGCCAGTCCATCGCTTTGGACGATATTGTAACCGTTTCCGAACATGCTGCCAGCATGGGAGGTTCGCAGGTGTTTTTAGAAGCCGGTGAAACACAAAACGTGGAAACCATGATCAAATGTATCAGCATCGCCAGCGCCAATGATGCCTGTGTAGCCATGGCTGAATTCATATCCGGCAGTGAAGAAGCCTTTGTCACACGGATGAATGAGCGTGCCGAAGAACTGGGCATGCAGGATACCCATTTCGTCAACTGCTGTGGGCTGGACATCGACGGTCACATGACCAGCGCCTACGATGTGGCACTGATGTCACGGGAACTCATTAACAAATATCCGAAAATCCACGACTACTGCACCATATGGATGGACACCATCACACATGTGACCAGACGGGGAAGCAGCGAGTTCGGACTTACCAACACCAATAAACTGATCCGTCAGTACGAATACGCCACCGGACTAAAGACCGGCAGCACAAACCTTGCCAAATACTGTGTCTCTGCCACCGCCGAAAAGGATGGAATCGAGCTGATTGCCGTTGTTATGGCTGCACCGGACTATAAAGTGCGTTTTCAGGATGCGGCAGCCCTGCTGAACTACGGATTCGCCAACTGCAGTCTCTATCAGGATGACGATCCACCGGTTCTTGCCGAACTGCCAGTCACCGGTGGGAAGGAGAACTCCGTCTCACTGCAATACGATGGCATCTTCCGCTATCTTTCTACCGGAGATGTGAACATTGCGGAAATAGAACGTTCGCTCCAACTTCCAGAATCTGCTGAAGCACCGCTGGCCAATGGTCAACAGGTGGGCAGTCTCACCTACAGCTATAACGGGCAGATTCTGGGAGAAGTTCCGATTCTATGTGAACATGCGGTCGAACAGTCTACCTATCCGGACTGTCTGGCCAAGTTGATGCGGCATTATTTTTCCCTTTAAAGCAGGGGTGACAATATCTTTCGTACACGCTGCAACAGTCGATCCGGCAGTTTTCTGCATTGTTTTACCATTCTACCCCTTTTCTATGGAATATGCAACAAATTCGCCACATCAAGCCTGCCCCATCCCTGTGCCTGTTTTTCCTGTCCGGTGTCTACAGAAGTCTCATAGAGTCTGACCTTTATCTGAGCCGGAGATAGATGAGGCTCCTTTTGAAGCAGTAACGCAATGGCACCGGAGACCACCGGAGTTGCCATAGATGTGCCGCTTTTGGCAATATAATTATTCCCCTTCGTCCCACAACTTATAATTCCTGATCCCGGTGCTACCACCTCAGGCTTTACCACACAGCTTTCTGTAGGACCTCTTCCGCTATATCCTTCTCTCATCGATCCACTTCCATTTCTCTCCGCATCATCGCAGCTTCCCACCGTGATTACAGTACGACTTAACCCAGGCACAGTGATACTGCTTCTTTTAGGACCATTATTTCCTGCAGCGGCCACCACCACAATTCCCGCATTCCACACCTCATCCACTTTTTTCAACAGGCGACGCTGTTCCTGCTCTCTGGCATTCACCAGCATTCCCACAGAAATATTTAATACACGAATATCGTATCGCTTCCGATTCTGCAACACCCAATCCAGTGCACGAACAAATAGTTGCGCCGTACCGTTCCCACGCTTATCCAGAACTTTGATAACAAGTATACTGCATCCCGGTGCGATTCCACGATAGCGCCCCTTTCCGACAAATCCGCTACCCCCTAGAATACCTGCAATATGAGTCCCATGTCCATTATCATCATAGGTCTGCCGCTTTCCATTCATGCAATCGTAAAATCCAATCACACGATTCTGAAGATCAATATGGTTTCCAATACCGGTATCCATCACAGCCACCGTTACACCAGAGCCCACATAGCCTCTTCTGTGTGCCTGATCCACCCGGACCATTCGTCTGACCCGATCCATCACGCTCTCCCTTCCACCTATATGCGATATCTATAATAAAATATTCTTTTTTTACTTTTGTGTGTTTCCGGAATGACAATAAAAAAAGAGCTGCGCACCTATAAAAGTGCAACAGCTCATCTTGATTTCGTTTACTGCTGGTTTGGAACATCCTTCATGGAAAAACTAATTCTTCCCATTTTGTCCTTACCCATGCAGATGCAGGTTACAGTATCACCAAGTGTCAACACATCCTCCACATGATCAATACGGCATTTTGCAATCTTGGAAATGTGTACCATTCCCTCTTTGCCCGGTGCGAACTCAATAAAGGCACCAAACTCCTTGATGCTTACCACCTTACCGGTAAAGATCTGTCCCTGTTCAAACTCCGTAGTGATAATACGAATCATTTCAGCAGCCTGATCCATCTTATCCTTCTCTGTTCCGCAAATACTTACAAATCCATCATCTGTAATATCAATCTTCACACCAGTACGGTCAATGATCTCATTGATGGTTTTTCCTCTCTGACCAACCACATCACCAATCTTAGCCGGATCGATGGTCATCTGCATAATCTTTGGAGCATAAGGGCCAACCTCTTTTCTCGGCTCAGAAATGGCCTTAGACATTACCTCATCCATAATATAGAGTCTTGCTTCCCTAGTTCTTCGGATAGCCTCCTCCACAATAGGTCTGGTCAGACCATGAATCTTGATATCCATCTGAATTGCAGTGATACCATCATGAGTACCTGTTACCTTGAAGTCCATATCACCGAAGAAATCCTCAAGGCCCTGGATATCCGTCAACACAATATAATCATCATCAGTATCACCCGTTACAAGACCACATGAAATACCTGCAACCATTTTTTTAATAGGAACACCTGCCGCCATCAAAGCCATACAGGATGCACAGGTAGATGCCATAGAGGTAGAACCATTGGACTCAAAGGTCTCGGATACGGCACGGATTGCATAAGGGAACTCTTCCTCGGTAGGAAGTACCGGAACCAGTGCACGCTCAGCCAATGCGCCATGACCAATCTCACGACGTCCCGGTCCTCTGGAGGGCTTTGTCTCTCCCACAGAGTATGACGGGAAGTTGTAATGATGCATATATCTTTTCGATGTAACATTGGGATCTAACCCATCAATCTTCTGAACCTCAGATAATGGAGCTAAGGTAACCACATCGCAAATCTGTGTCTGTCCACGGGTAAACATAGCAGAACCATGGACTCTCGGAATCAGATCCACCTCCGCAGCCAGAGGACGAATCTGGTTGATTGCACGTCCATCCGGACGCTTATGATCCTTTAAGATCATCTTACGAACCGTCTTCTTCTGGTACTGGTAGACGGCCTCACCTAAAATAGCAAGCCATTCTTCATTCTCTGCAAATGCCTCTTCTAGTTTCTCAGTCACCTTACGGATGTTTTCCTCACGAACCTGCTTATCGTCGGAGAATACTGCCTCCTCCATCTCAGCAGGAGTAACGATCTCACGCATTGCTGCGAACATCTCCTCTGGAATTGCGCAGCTGGTATAGCTGTGCTTCGGTTTGCCTACCTCAGCTACCATCTTATTGATAAACGCATTGATTGTCTGGTTGATATCATGAGCCTTGTAAATAGCCTCAATCATTTTCTCTTCAGGAATCTCGTTTGCTCCAGCCTCAATCATGATGACCTTCTCCATGGTAGATGCAACCGTAAGCTGCAAATCTCCATTATTCCAAATCTCCTGAGACGGATTGAAGATAAACTCTCCATCCACCATACCTACCTGAGTCATGGCACAAGGACCATCAAACGGAATATCCGAAATACAGGTAGCAATAGCTGCACCCAGCATGGCAACCAGCTCCGGACGGCACTCCGGATCCACACTCATAACCATGTTATTTAAGGTAACATCGTTTCGGTAATCCTTCGGGAACAGTGGACGCATGGGCCGATCAATCACTCGGGAAGTAAGGATTGCATTCTCAGATGCCTTTCCCTCTCTCTTATTAAAGCCTCCCGGAATTTTTCCTACTGCGTAAGATTTTTCTTCAAATTCTACACTGAGGGGGAAGAAATCAATTCCCTCTCTGGGCTTCTCAGAAGCAGTTGCTGTGGATAATACCGTAGTATCTCCATAGTGCATCAATGCACAACCATTTGCCTGCTTGCCGACTCTGTTGATATCAACGGTAAGGGTTTTGCCTGCAAGCTCCATTGAAAAACTCTGATACATATTTTTTCTCCTTTTTCTTTCTATGATACAGGCCAAAGCCGCCGAAACTACTGATCAACACAAGAGGCATCCTGTACTGATCAGTGGTCTCGGATAAGCTTCTCCGGCCTGTCTCAATCACTTTTATCATAAAAATAGAGCGGATATCCTCCGCTCTATTCAATGATTTTGAAACTATTTTCTCAAGCCCAAGCGCTCAATCAGAGTACGATATCTCTCAATATCAACGCCCTTCAAGTAAGCCAATAATCTACGTCTCTGTCCTACCATCTTTAAAAGACCTCTTCTGGAATGATGATCCTTCTGATTCTCCTTTAAGTGATCGGTCAACTCGTTGATTCTTGCTGTCAAAAGTGCAATCTGTACCTCAGGTGAACCTGTGTCTCCCGGTGTTCTTCCGTACTCAGCAATAATAGCCTGTTTCTTTTCCTTTGCTAACATGTTACTTCCTCCTTATTATTTGCATCGCCTAATAATCAGTAAAAGGTCGGAGTGTCCATCTACCGAATACCGGCTGACTCATACTAGTCAAATATACCATATCTCTGTATGTTTGTAAACCCATTTTTTAATTGTTTATCACACGTGTTGCACAAACCGGAGAACGATAGAAAGCATTGGAAATCTTAATTCCAGTGGACGGTGAGCTGGCATGCACAATCTGGCCATTACCAATATAGATTGCCACATGGTTAATGTAATTTCCACTGCCGTAGAAAAGCAAATCTCCCGGCTGAAGCTCTGAGGTACTGATTCTCGTTCCACAGTTTGCCTGTGCGCGGGACGTACGCGGCAGATAAATCCCATAATTTGCCATAATAGTCATTACGAATCCTGAACAATCCGCTCCATGGGTCAGACTAGTACCACCCCATACATAGGGATTTCCCACAAACTGTGTCGCATAAGAGACCAACGCAACCCGAACATCAGATACTCCCTGTCCATAGCGCACCTCTGTCATGGTCATTGCCTTAGGAAGCTGAACCGAAATATCTACATATTCTGCACTGACGTAACCGGTCTCACCATCCAGATCAATGGCAATCCAGTCTCCATGATCCGCCAACACAACAAGCTCCTCTCCCTCCGGCATCAATGCAAGCTTGGAACACTCTGTGTTCATCTCCGAACGAACATTTAATGTCTGGGTGGTAACAGTAGCAATGGTAGTTTTCACCTCTTCCGCCATAGTTTTCGCCTCATCACCGGTCAAAATATACTCTCCGCTGACATATCCTTCTACCTTACCGGACTTGATATGATACCAGTCACCCTCCTGTCCCAGCACCTCACACCCTGCATTCTTTGGCATTTTGCCTACAAGCTCTGCTTCTGTACTGGCTGATTCCCGGACATTGAGGTTACCGCTTTCAATATTTGCAATTCCAAGATTTGAATAACCATAAATGAGATCATCCTCTGTCTGACCACTGGTGGTCTCTGTTACATCTACATTGGAAACACTAACCCGCCCCCGTGTCATATATGAACTGATTGCAGAACAAACACCTGCCTCTAATGGAGATGCCTCTGCGACGAGCTCTCCTGCCCCAAACACAATACCACAGGTCAAAATGCATGCAGCAAACCTTCCCATTCCTAATCTCATTGTAGTCCTCCTTGTTTATCCACTGCGAAATACTCGCAGCTATGTACAAAGTAATTATCATCGGTTCTGATTATAACAATTGGACGTTACAATGTCAACATATCTCTGTAACATTTTTGTAATAACTTTTTAGAATTTTTTTCAAAAAAACACTTGCTTTTTTAAACAGAACCCTATATAATAGGCAGTGCGTTTCGGGGTGTGGCTCAGGTGGTAGAGCGCTACTTTAGGGAAGTAGAGGCCGCAAGTTCAAGTCTTGTCACTCCGACGAAAAACTCCTATCTGATTTCAGATAGGAGTTTTTTACTATTCAAAACAGGCCGAATTACTTGCTGATGAAACCATAATAACATGATTCAAGTTTTATATGTCTCATATTCCATTAACGGGAAAAATAATGTCGAGCAAAAGCAATGTCGCTCTGAATCTGGCATTTCAAATCTTCCAGCGTATCAAATTTCATCTCTCCCCTGGTCCATTTTTTCAACGAAACCTTAATCTGCTCTCCATAAAGATTTCCAGTAAAATCAAAAATATTAGCCTCCACAGCCACAGGGTTATTTCCTTCTACCGTGGGCTTTCTTCCAATGTCCGCTATACCATGCCAGGTCTTTCCCAACGCCTCAATCTCACATACATATACGCCAAAAGGCGGCAACAGTTTTTCCTCAGGAGGAATCAAGTTCACCGTGGGTACACCCAAAACAGCCTGCCCCATGTGTCTGCCATGCTGTACAATTCCCTGAATAAAGAAATCATACCCCAGTAGGGAATTGGCTTTTTCAATATTACCCTTCTGTATCTCTTCCCTGATATAGGTGCTGCTGATGTCTCTCCCCTGATCCTGCATCTTGTCCACGACAATTACTTCATATCCATATATTTTGGCAAAATCCACAAGCATATGGTAATCGCCTTTTCTCTCATGTCCAAAACGAAAATCAGTCCCCACCACCACACATTTTAGATGAAGGGATTCCACTATCATACGGATAAAATCCTCCGCCTCCATGTGGCGGATCTCATCCACAAAGGGACATTCAATCAGATAATCAATCCCCAAAATACGGCAAATTTCCTCCTTTTCCCGGTTAGTGGTCAGCACCTTCCCTGCCTCCTGACCAGGTTTTGGAGGCACATCAAAGGTAAAAATTACCGTCTTTAAGCCCGCATCTCTTTTTTTCATCATCTGCTCTAACAGCAGTTCATGTCCCCGGTGAATTCCATCGAATTTTCCCAGGGAAATCACTGTATCATATGTAATTTGAAACGAAGTAGTACCTTTAATATATTCCATAAAATTATTCCAAAAAAAGTTTTACAGGCTTCAGCAGTTCCTCTCCGGCCTGATACTCATAAATTCCTACAAATTTTTTTTCGGCATCGTATACTCTCAGCCTGTCTCCATCTTCTGCCTCACCCTCGTAACATCCGCAGGAAACAGGAAGCTTATTCCCATTGTATAACAGCTTTCGGAATTCCTCCCGAACTACGATTTCTTTACAGTGTGCAAAAACATAATCCACCGGCTTCACATATTCTTCCAGACAATTCTTCGTAACTGCCTGTTCCAGCTGAGCCAGAGTCACTGCATCCTCCAACATAAAATCAGCCACTCTGGTTCTCACCAGTTCTGCCATACAGGCTCCACACCCCAGTTTCTGTCCGATATCATCACACAAGGTGCGGATGTAGGTTCCCTTTGAGCAGTGTACCCTCATGGACACATAAGGAATATCTACATCCAGAATCTCAATATCATAAATTGTTACCGGACGCGCTTTCCGTTCTACCTCTATTCCTTTTCGAGCCAACTCACACAATTTTTGACCATTGACCTTTAAGGCAGAATACATAGGAGGAATCTGTTCATAGTTTCCAACAAAAGAGAGGATACAGCTTTTCACCTGCTCTACAGACACTGTCACCGGATTTTCCTGCAAAACCTGTCCTGTAATATCCTGTGTATCAGTAACCCGGCCGAGCAGCATCCTTGTCTCATATACCTTATCCTTATCCGTCAACAGGTCACATACTCTTGTAGCTTTTCCAATACATACAGGAAGTACGCCTGTCGCATCCGGATCAAGCGTACCTGTATGACCAATCTTTTTCATTTTTAGGATGCCCCGCATTTTAGCGACCACATCAAAGGATGTATATCCCTTTTCTTTTTTGATATTGATTATTCCGTTCATATACTATCCTATATTTTACTGTCTAACTGTTTTTCTACATCTGCCACCAGCATTGGAACAATTTGCTCCGCTGGTTCCTGCATGGTAGCACCTGCGGCACGCTTATGACCACCGCCACCGTACTTCATCAGCAGTGTTGCCACATCCACATATTCGCTGGAACGCATGCTAATCTTATAACTGCCATCTTCATTTTCATAGATAAAGATAGCGACCTCTACGCCTTTCGTGTTGCGAAGCTGCTGCACAATTCCATCCAAATGCTTGGGCAGCACCTGATACTCCTTCATGTCAGCCGCAGTCACTGTGGAAACAATACATCTTCCCTCTAAATAAAGTTTACTGTCCACCAATGCTTTTCCCAGGATTCGATTCTGCTCGTAGGTCTTCTGATAATAAGTCTGATCCACAATTTTGCTGAAGGGAATCCCCTTATCCATCAATTTCCCTGCAATATTCATCGTCTTTGACGAAGTGCAGGAATACTGGAACACACCGGTATCATGCACCATACCAACATACAGGCATTCTGCAATTTCCGGGGTAATCTTTGACTCATCCATTAAATCATACACCAGCTCACAGGTGGAACTGGCATCCGGAACGATATAATTCACATCCGCAAAGCTCTGATTACTCATATGATGATCAATGCACATCGTCCGCTTTGCCTCATTAAAATAGGATACAGCTCTTCCCAATCTTCCCGTATCACCACAATCCAAAGAAATAAACAGATCATACACTTCCCGACTTGTATACTCACTGTCGATTTGATCCGCATTTTTCAAAAACTTGAAAATATTGGGAATAGGCTCTAACATCAGATCTACCCGGATATCCGGCGCATAAATTTTGATATAATTATACACAGCCAAAGTGGACCCCACACAGTCTCCGTCCGGTCTCACATGTCCGGCTATGACAACAGAAGCCACACCTTCTAACTGTTGCTCTAAGGTCATTCCCTCACCTCTTTTCTTTTGGCACTATTTTGCTAATTTTCCTCATCCTGACGAGTTACCTCATCAATGAGATGAGACATGTTCACACCATATTCAATGGACTGATCCAAAATAAACTGAATCTCCGGTGTATTACGAAGATTTACATTTTTTGCCAGTGTCCTCCGGATATATCCCTCTGCGCTGCGAAGCCCCTTTATGGTATCCTGCTGAGCCTTTTCATCTCCCAGTACACTGATATACGCTTTGCAGGTCTTAAGATCCGGTGCCACCTCCACTGCCACCACACTGGTCATGGGATGGATTCTGGGATCCTTTACCTCACTGCGGATGATGTTGGAGAGTTCCCGCAGAACCTCTCCATTGATCCGCATATTCTTCATACTATTTTTATGCATAATTCCACATCTTTCCGGAACTATCAGCGGGCAACCTCTACCATCTTGTATGCCTCAATCTGATCAAACTCCTGCAGTTCATTGAAGCCTTCAAATACAAGACCACACTCATAGCCAGCCTTTACTTCCTTAACATCATCTTTAAATCGCTTCAGAGAAGCCAGGTTACCCTCAAAAATCTGGGTTCCCTCACGACTGATACGCACTTTGCATCCACGTTCAAACACACCGTCTAATACATAGGAACCGGCAATAGTTCCAACACCGGAAGCCTTGAAAATCTGACGTACCTCTGCATGACCGATGACCTTCTCCTCGAAAATCGGATCCAACATACCCTTCATGGCAGCCTCCACATCCTCGATCGCATTGTAAATCACCTTATACAGACGAACATCCACATTCTCATTCTCAGCAGTAGCCTTTGCAGTAGGATCCGGACGAACATTAAATCCAATGATGATTGCATTGGATGCAGATGCCAGGATTACGTCGGATTCATTAATGGCACCCACACCACCATGAATAATCTTGACTACTACTTCCTCATTAGACAGCTTCACTAAACTCTGCTTTACAGCCTCCACAGATCCCTGTACATCAGCCTTTACAATAATATTCAGTTCCTTCACATCGCCAGACTGAATCTGGGAGAAGAGATCATCCAATGACATTCTGGAACGTGTCTCCTCCAATAGTTTTGCCTTTCCTTCCGAAATATATGTCTCTGCAAAGCTTCTTGCGTCTTTTTCGCTCTCGCATACCACGAAAGTTTCACCTGCATCCGGTACACTGGACAGACCAAGAATCTCTACCGGAGTAGAAGGACCAGCCGTCTTCACTCTGCGTCCCTTGTCATCAATCATGGCACGTACTTTACCATAAGCACTACCACAGGCAATGGGCTGACCAACTTCCAGAGTCCCCTTCTGTACCAGTGCGGTAGCCACTGCTCCCCGTCCCTTATCCAGCTGTGCCTCAATAATTACACCACGGGCTTTACGATCCGGATTTGCCTTTAATTCCAAGACCTCGGCAGTCAGAAGAATCATCTCCAGCAGAGAATCTATTCCCTCATGGGTATGAGCTGAAACCGGAACAAAGATGGTACTTCCGCCCCAATCCTCAGGAATCAGTTCATATTCAGAAAGCTCCTGCTTCACTCGGTCAATATTCGCATTAGGTTTATCAATTTTGTTTATGGCAACAATAATCTCAATACCTGCCGCTTTGGCATGATTGATAGCCTCCACAGTCTGAGGCATCACGCCGTCATCTGCTGCTACCACAAGGATTGCGATATCTGTCGACTTTGCGCCACGCATACGCATCGCCGTAAACGCTTCATGTCCCGGTGTATCCAGGAAGGTAATGCGCTGTCCGTTGATACTAACTACATAAGCACCAATGTGCTGGGTGATTCCACCAGCCTCACGGTCGGTCACATGAGTATCGCGAATCGCATCCAGAAGGGATGTTTTACCGTGGTCCACATGACCCATAACGCAAACTACCGGCGGTCTGGACACTAAGGTGCTCTCGTCCTCTTCGTCCTCCTTTAACAACTCTGCGATTACATCGACCTTCTCCTCCGGCTCAGCGATACAGTTGAACTCCAGAGCAATTTCCTCAGCAGTTTCATAATCCACTTCCTGATTTACTGTCACCATCTGTCCCTTTAAGAACAGCTTTTTAATGATTTCAGAAGCCTGAACCTTCATCTTATCAGCCAGTTCCTTGATAGTCATGCGCTCCGGAAGAGTTATACTCTTAATGGTATCCTCATCCTTCGCCTTAGGTGCCTGTTGTGTATGCTTCTTCTTGCCGCCATTCTTCTCCAGGTTCACAAAACGCTCCTGCTTCTTTCCCAGCTTATCATGATCCTGATTTCGGTTGTTCTTACGATTATTGTCATAAGAACGGTTGTCACGGCTCTCTTTTCTCAAATCATCAGGACCTGCCTGCACCGCATCTCTGTTAAAGCGGTTCATCTCCTGATCAAATCTGCCACCGTTTCTTCCGCCTGCGGCATTGCCACCATTCCTGCGATCGTTGCCAAAGCTACGGTTTGCATTGCTATAACCTCTGTCTCCCTGAGGACGGTCACCTTGAGGGCGATTTCCCTGGAACCTGTTTCCATTATTGTACGGGCGATCACCCTGGGGACGATTGACCGGCCGTCCATTTCCACCATTTCTGCCGCGGTCACCCTGGGGACGATTGGTGTAAACTTTCTTTTCTGTAGGAGTATCAAAGGATACCCTGCCCAGAACCTTTCCAATCTGTCTCTCCGGCTTTGCAGCAGGCTTCTCTGCAGTTTTTTCTACCTGAGGTGCAGGCTGCTGTGCCGGCTGAGGTACGGGCTTCTCTGCAGGCTTTGCTGCCGCAGGTACTGCGGATGCTGCCGGCTTGGGCTGCACAGGTCTTCTGGCAGGATCTGCCGGTCTGGCATTGCTTCTTGCATCTGTGTGATACGCCTGTCTTCTGCTTCCCGGATTTGTCTTGCTGTTCTGGGGATTAAATACAGCAGAAATACTTGCCTTCTTCTTCGGTCGTCTCTGCTCTGCATCGGGAGTCTTCGCTGCTTCTGCCGGTTTTGCCCCCTCTGTACTTTTTGGTGCCTCTGTCGGCTTATTCTCCTGCTTTGCAGGCTGTGGCTTGGCTGCTACTGCAGGTTCTGCCTTTGTGGCAGGCTCCTTTGTGCCGCTAAGCTTACTTCGCACAAATGCCTGTGCCGCATCATCAATACTGTTTGATGATGTTTTCACCTCATACTCTGTTCCCTTCAGGACATTCAGAACATCCTGTGATTTTATATTCAATTCTTTTGCGAGTTCATGCACTCTAAGTTTTGCCATCTATAACTACCTCCATTATTCAGTTGTCGTATTTTCCATCTGCTTCAACACAGATTTCGCCAGACCTTCATTGGTCACTGCCAACGATGCCCGAAACTCTTTTCCGATACAATGTCCCAACGTTTCTTTATCTGCATAGGTCACATAGGGAACCTGATAGTAATGACACATATTGGAAAAGTTTTTCTTGGTGTTATCTGAGGAATCTTCTGCTACTACAACAAGATACGCTCTGCGTTCTTTGATCGCTTTTTCTGTTGAAAACTCTCCACTTGCAATATTTCCTGACTTAGCAGCAATGCCAAGCATTGATAAAACTTTATCCGGCTTCAATCTCCTGCATCTCCTTTTGCAGTTCTTCGTATATTCCTTCGGGAATACTCGTTTTCAAGGAACGTTCCAGTCCCTTGCTTTTTCTGGCTTTTTCGAAACAGGAAAGACTTTTGCAAATGTATGCGCCACGTCCATTCTTTTTTCCTGTAGCGTCCACCAGCAATTCATCCTCCGGTGTATGAATGATACGGATCAGGGCTTTTTTCTCCTTCATCTCACCGCATCCCACACACTTGCGCATGGGAATCTTTTTATTCATTGTCATCTGCAAGCTCACCATCTTCTACATATTCTTCGGTATATTCATCCTCTGCATATTCCGCATTTTCTTCGTACTCATAATCATCCTCATAGTCATTCTCATAATCCATGAAGTCACCGGACTCTCTGGCCTGAGTCTCACTCTTGATATCAATCTTAAATCCGGTAAGACGGGCTGCCAGACGGGCATTCTGTCCTTCCTTTCCAATAGCAAGAGAAAGCTGATAGTCCGGAACAACCACCTTCGCCGTCTTCTCCTCGCCGTCAGCAATAACGGAAATAACTTTTGCAGGACTTAATGCATTTTCAATCAACATTGCCGGATTCTCATTCCATGTAACAATATCGATTTTCTCACCGCGCAGTTCATTCACAATCGCATTGACTCTGGCGCCATTCATACCTACACATGCTCCCACAGGATCCACATCCGGGTCATTGGACCACACTGCAATCTTAGTTCTGCTTCCTGCTTCTCTGGCGATACTCTTAATCTCTACAATACCGTCCTTTACCTCTGTAACCTCTGCCTCAAACAGACGCTTTACCAGCTCTGGATGAGTTCTGGATACCAGAATCTTCGGTCCCTTAGGAGTGGCTTTTACCTCTAATATATATACCTTGATACGCTCAGTAGGCTGGAATACTTCACCCTTCACCTGTTCGTTTTCTGTCAGCATGGCATCTGCCTTTCCAAGATTAATCGAGATATTTCTGCCTACATAGCGCTGAACCACGCCGGTCATAACATCCTTCTCCATCTCATAATACTGGCTGTAGATTGCCTTACGCTCTTCCTCACGAATTTTCTGAAGAATAACATTTTTTGCATTCTGGGTAGCAATACGGCCAAACTCCTTTGATTTTACTTCCACATTTACAACATCGCCCAGTTCATAGGTGGAATCCATCATCTTTGCATTTGTAAGGCTGATTTCCAATACATCATCTTCGACCTTTTCTACAACAGTTTTTTCTGCCCAAACATGGTACTCACAGGTTTCCGGATCAATATGCACCTTAATATTATCTGCTTTACCAAAATGATTCTTGCAGGCGGTAACCAAAGAATTCTCGATGGTCTCAAGCAAAGTCTCTTTGCTGATATTCTTCTCCTTTTCCAGTATCGTTAATGCTTCCAACAACTCACTATTCATTATTTTATCCTCCTGATTCTTGGCACGAGGTGTCACCGTAGGTGACGGAGCCCTGGTGCCGATTTTTATATTTGAGTTGACACTACATTCTTTATTTAAAGTTGTAGTTTTAAAAGTCAAATGCCAGACGAATAAGTGCGATATCTTTTTTATCAAATACCAGCTCCCTCTCATCCTCCGTCACAATGGTTACGCTATTTTCATCGAAGGCTTTTAATATGCCGTAAAATTCTTTCTCATGATCAATGGTGCGATACGTACGGATCTCCAGTTCTTTTCCCATAGCCCGGACATAATCCTTTTCCTTCTTCAAGGGTCTTCCCAATCCCGGTGAACTTACCTCAAAGATATAGGAACCATCAATGTAATCCTCCCGATCCAGAATCTCATTCATCTTCCGAGCAACCAGTTCACAGTCGTTCACTGTGATACCACCGTCCTTGTCAATGTAGGCCCGCAGATACCAGTCACTTCCCTCCTTGACATACTCAACATCAACCAGTTCAAACTGATTTTCTTCCAAAATAGGTAAAATCAATTCTTCGGTCCGCTGTTCATAGCTTTCCTTTTTCGACATGCAATCACCTCCTAAACGTGAATTGAGAGTGGACGTCTGTCCACTCTCAAGTAATCATCTCATCGTTATCATGATCATTCTAGCACTTTCTTTTTGCCTTTGCAAGTGCTTTCTTTTCATTATTATGCATTATTTCTTCTTTTCAGACTTCTTTTCGGAAGATTTACCCACACAAACTGTAATCACAGCCATTGCCAGCAGTGCTGCCAATGCACAGATGCCAATTACCATAGCTCTGGAATTCATTTCCGTATTTGTTCCGGTGGTACCAACAGGCGCTTCTGTCTCTCCCCGCACCAATACCATGGCGGAAATAGGTGCCACAGTTGCAGCTCCTTCTGTGATGGTGCGAATCACCTCCGTGCCAGCAGTTTCACCTTCCACGCATACCTTCCATTCTCCTTGCGGCAGTTCCACTGTAGTTTCATTCTCATTGGCATTAAAGATTACAAAGATTTCATCCGCAACCTCGCTGTCGATTTCCGTTGCCATAATATCCATGGCAACCACATTTTCATCCAACCCCTTCAACGGTGTAATATATGCCTTCACCTCATCTGCAGTGGTCAGACGCAATGCACCATGCGCCTTACGGAATTCAATCAAGCCTTTGTAATAATTGTAAACCTGCATATAGGATTCATCATCCAAACAATCCCACTTGATGCTGTTTACCGCATCGGAGGAAGCATAGCTGTTCTCATCAAAGCTGCCATCTTCCTTCACCTTACTTCTAAGCATCTCTTCTCCGGCCTGCATGAAAGGAATACCTTCAGAAGTCATCACAATAGCCGCAGCCAGATTGTTCATCTTGATCAGATCCTCCTGACTGGCATCCGGCCGGGAAGTACTTAAACGATCCATCAGGGTAAGATTATCATGACAGGACGCATAGTTCACACTCTGAGACGGTGTTTTACACCATGTCGGAGAAAGCCCCATAAAGCATTTCCGCAGGTTCACTTCCTGCGCAGTGGCACCGGATACATAGCCCACCTCAGAGGTATTAAATACATTTCCCTTCAACAGGTCACGCAGCGTATCACTGAAGAATGCGATATCGGGTGTCTCTGCAGAATTCACCTGTGTGGTCAGATCATAACCATCTTTCGTCATGGTAGTTGACATGGTCCAACCTTCACCATAGAACATCACATCCGGATGCGTCTCATGTACGGTTGCCACCACCTCGTTCATAGTCTCTGTGTCAATTAATCCTACCAGATCGAACCGGAATCCATCGATATGATACTCATCGGCCCAATAATTTACAGAATCCACAATGTATTTTTTTACCATGGTACGTTCAGATGCCGTGTCATTGCCGCATCCAGAGCCGCTGGAATATTTGCCATCCTCGTCCACACGGGAGAAGTACTCCGGCACAATCTGGTTAAAGCAGAAATTCTCTGCATTGTATACATGGTTATACACCACATCCATAACCACGCTGATATCATTTTCATGCAAGGTCTGCACCATCTGCTTTACTTCCTTAACACGTACCTCACCATTGTACGGATCCGTGGAATAAGATCCCTCCGGCACATTGTAATTCACCGGATCATAGCCCCAGTTATACTGAGCAGTATCCAGCTTAGTCTCATCCACAGAACCATAATCATAAAATGGAAGAATATGTAAATGAGTGATTCCCATATCTACCATGTGATCCAAACCTGTTGGAATACCGGAATCTGTTGTTGTACCGGTTTCGGTAAGCCCCAGATATTTGCCCACATGCTCAATGTTTGCACTGTCATCCGAAGTCAGATCACGGATATGAGCCTCATAAATCACTGCATCGGTATAGTTTTCTCCTGCATGGGGATTGGAATCATTCTCCCATCCTTCCGGATTCGTAGCATCCAGATTAATTATCATAGCGCGCTGACCATTCACACCGGTAGTTCTGGCATAAGGATCGCAGGCCTCTGTTTCCTGATCGTCAATGGTTACTGTATAGGTATAATACACACCATTCAAATCTCCGGTCTTTTCCGCTATCCACGTACCTTTCTCATCTGCCGTCATGGGAATCTGCTCGATCATATCGTCAGACCCCGCTGTACCGGACTCATAGAGATTCAGCATCACCTGTTCAGCAGTCGGCGCCCACACGCGGAAGGATGTCTTGTCACTACCCCAAACAGCTCCCAGATCATCGCCTTTATAAGTATATTCTGCCTCAAACTCCTCTGTAGAATAAATGCTGGGCATTTTAATGTCATAATCTGTTCCATCAAAAGATATGGTATAACTTTTCGAATCATCCAAAGCTTCTGCCAACTCAATGGTGTATTGATTACCTTCTGCTGTCACAGCTTCGATTCCTACTGCTCCATCCTTTCCCTGAATGGTAAAAAGACTCTGCAGATCACCTTCCAGGCTTCCGGTAACAGTTGCTAAAACCGCACCACTTCCATCATACTTTGCAGTAGTAAGCTTGGTTCCAGTGACAGCATCCTCCCCCTTCTTCTCCGTGTATCCTTCCACACCGGACTCCACGTAAATATGGGTGGTACCCGACACCATGGAAGAAACATCGATAAACTGATCCGCATCCACATCCTTCGTCCAGTCTACAGTACGAACAATAAATCCTACGGAAGTGGTTCCCGGCGTCACCACCATGGTAGCCACCATTTCTCCATCTTCCTCCACCAATTCGTAGCCGGCGCCGTCTGCACCTTCTTCCCACATCCAGACATCCCAACCCTCGTAGTTGCCATCCTCTCTGTGATAGTGTAGTTTAATGATCAAATCTGACGCCTGCGTCACAGTCGCATCACACAGTATCGTCCCCACAGTCATCATGACCATCAAAAACGCCATCGCAAATGCTTTTACCCTTCGTTTCATAAAACCCTCCTTGTCTTGGCACGAGGTGTCACCGCAGAAAACGGATACTTCCCCAAAGGTCGCTTTGCGCTGCGTTGAGAACAAAACCCGGTGCCGTTCTTCATATTATGTCAACACTACCATTATCGGTTAACACAAGCTTATTCTACCATATCCTGTGGTTTCATGAAAAGAAAAATGTAACTTTTAAGGAGCCTTTCGCAAAAAAACACTACAGAAATCTGTAGTGTTTTCGGGTTGGGCTGTTATAAAACAGTGAACAGTTCATAGGGGAATCGAACCCCTGTTTCCG
>JALEPL010000006.1 GCA_022766245.1 Lachnospiraceae bacterium
GAGGCAGCCGGCCTTGCATACTCAGGAGATCTGGAGATCATGCACTTCTCTACCGAGGAGGAGTCTCAGGGAAATGGTGGTTCCGATGGAATGCGTACTGTATTACAGCAGTGGGATGACGCTAACCCGGACATCACATTAACACAGACGGTATATGCGAACGATGATTACAAGACCCAGATCGCAACACTGGCAGCAGCAGACGATCTGCCGGATGTATTCTTACTTCAGGGTATGAACACCAGAGAGTGGGCGAAGCAGGGACTGGTTACAGATCTGACAGAGGAGATCAAGAATTCACCCTACGCAGCAGATTACAACGAAGCTTACTTCACTCCGTTCAAGGATGAAAACGGTTCTATCTATGGTTTCCCTGTACTGACAGGTGGTACATGTACCGTAGTGATCTATGATTCCAAAGCATGGGCTGATGCAGGATATGATACATTCCCTTCAACATGGAAAGAGGTTGAAGAGGCTGTTCCGAAGCTTCAGGCAGCCGGATACAAAGAAGCAATTGCTTTTGGTAACGGTGGACAGTGGCAGATGAATTCCTGCTTCCTTTCTACTTTAGGTGACAGATTTACCGGTCCTGACTGGTATCAGTCAATGATCAATAAGGGCGGCGCTAAGTTCACGGATGCAGAGTTCGTAGCAGCACTGACAGAGACACAGAGATTATTCAAGGATACAGAGATTTTCAATAAGGACTTCAATGCAATCACTAATGAGGATGCACGTGAGTACTACATCGCTGGTGATGCGGCTGCATTCATCGGTGGTAACTGGGATGAGTCTTACATCTGGGCTACTCTTCAGGAGAACAACGAGGAGCTGTACAGCAACACCAAGTTCGCAGTTCTTCCTCAGCCCGAAGGCGCAACTTATGATGAGAATGGCCAGAACATTGGTTTAGGTTATGCAGTAGCAATCAATCCTAAGTTAAAGGATGATCCGGACAAGTTCGCAGCAGCTCTCGATCTTGCTGAGTACATTACTGGACCTGAGTTCTCTAAATATGTAGCAACCAAGTATGGTTTGAGCGGACTTACCAAGGTAGAGGGTGTTGATCTGAGCGGATTGGATCAGATGACTCAGGATTTCTACAACTGGTCTTATGTAGATACCACTCCTTGTGAGATTTACGATTCTTACTTAGCATCAGCTGTATGGGCTGTAGTAAATCAGGATCTTCAGGATATGGTAAATGGAGACAAGTCTCCGGAGGACGTTGCAGCAGACGCACAGAAAGCTTATGAAGAGAATTATTAAAATCTGAATAAGTATTGATTTAAAAAAGGCTGCTTCAAGACAAGGAGTTTTGAAGCAGCCTTTCTTGAAATAAAAGCAACCTGGAGAATAAAGGAGGGGTTCTATGTTACAAAAGTCCAAGAGTAACCAGAAAAAGCTGGTTGCGCTCTATCTTGCGATACCGCTTATTGTTTACGTTTTTTCGGTATTCGTACCTCTTGTGACAGCCTTGGTAGACAGTTTCTTTAACTGGAAGGGCGGTCCTCAGAAAACATTTAACGGATTAGAAAATTATATCAGCCTGTTTCAGGATACAACCTTCTGGCAGTCATTCTGGCACAATATTTTCCTTGTACTGTTCTGTCTGGTAGGACAGATCGGAATTGCATTTATCTTCGTGCTGATGATTGACTCCAAATTAGTAAAATTAAAAGGAATGCACCGTACATTCGGATTCTTCCCGAGTACGATTTCCGCGGTATGTGTAGGTTTTATCTGGACGATGATCTACGACTATAACCGTGGTATATTAAACTGGTTCTTAGATAAGATCGGTCATGCAGATGCCGCAAAGGTATGGCTGAATGAGCCGAGTCTTGTTATGCTTTTGGTATCAATACCTTTGGTATGGCAGTACATAGGATACTATATGGTAATTCTGTTATCCGGAATTGCCTCTATTGACAAAGAAATTTTCGAGAGTGCTGAGATAGACGGTGCGAATGCAGTTCAGAGAGCAATCCATATCGTGTTCCCGTTAATTAAGAATACATTGCTGATCTGTATCACACTTTGTATTGCAGGAAATATGAAGGCATTCGATAACATATATGTTATGACATCCGGTGGACCGGGTACATCCTCCATGGTTATGGCACTGTACGGATATACGGTTTCCTTTAAGCAGAACAACATGGGATATGGATGTGCGATTTCTGTTGCGATTTTCGTGCTGAGTCTTCTTGTTATCGGCGGCGCACAGAAATTGTTCAACTGGCTGTTGAAGGATAAGGGGGTAGATTAATATGGCTGAATTACAGATTGCAGGAAAGAAAGCTCAGATGGGACCCGGTCGTGCCATACTCGCTGTGTTTTTAAATGCTGTTTTGATTATATTTTCATTCAGCTGTATTTTTCCGCTGCTTTGGATGATCAACTCCTCTCTAAAGGAAAAACGTGTATTTAATGCGGATATTATGGGGCTGGTGACAAGTCCGACGCTCCAAAACTATAAGAATATTTTGTCTAACAGCAATTATCATTTGGGCGAGTCTGTCTGGAACAGTGCAAGAACAACGATTCTTTCTGTATTTTTCATTGTTCTGTTCGGTTTCATTGTTGGATACATTCTGGCACGTGTAAAGTTTAAAGCAAACCGGTTGATTTTTACCATTTTCTTAATGGGTATGTTGATCCCGCAGCATTCATTGCTGGTTCCGATCTATGTCGTATTCAAGAAATGTGGTTTATCCAATCATTGGTTCTCACTGCTGTTGCCTTATGTGGCATTCGGATTGCCAATGGCGATCTTCCTCGTAGAGGGATTCGTCAAGACGATTCCGGATTCTTTGGAGCAGGCGGCTGCCATTGACGGATGTGGATTCTCAAAGACGATGTTTTCCATTATCATGCCCATCTGCCGGCCGATCATGGTAACGGTTGCGATTATCCAGTCCTTCGGATGCTGGAACGAGTTCTCATTTGCTTTGGTATTGATCAAGAATCAGGCACTGCAGACAGTACCGTTGGCACTGACACAGTTTACCGGTCAGTTCAATTCGGATTATCCGAAGATCATGTCAGCAATGCTCGTAACCATGGCACCTATCGTTATTCTGTACTTTATCTTTAGTAAAGAAATTATCAAAGGTATGGTTGCAGGTGCCGTTAAGGGTTAATCAGACAAATAAAGATATCTATCAAAAATTCTCTGTGATGCATGCATCACAGAGAATTTTTTTTGCAACGGGTCAACCCATCAACAATTGTAGCAATGGACTGAAGCTGTGCGTCATCCAGTTTTTTGAGATTATCGGTAAGTCCCCGCAAAAGTTCCGGGCGTGAGCTGTCCGTGTCAAAAAATTCTTTCGGTGTAATACCTAGAAATTCGCAGATAAAGAAGAATGCGGACATGGACGGAAGCGCTTTTCCACTCTCGATATTGTTAATATACCCTGCGTTTTGACCGATAGAAAGACTCATCTCCCGTGCCGAAACGCCTTTTTTGTTTCTAAGAGTCGCCAATCTCTGGGCAAATTCCTCTTCGTACATGATAAATCACCACCTTTATGGCATTGTAACTGACTCTTTTCTATAAAATGTTAGATTCAATCCGTAATTATTCTTGAAATATAGGAATAAAAGTGATATAACTAGAAATGTAATTGATTAAAAGCGACATGAGTCGAAAGGAGCAAGGGCATGAAGAACAAGAAAGTAACACAGTTGTTTGCGGGACTGATGGTTACGGCTTTAGTCATGACAGGAACCGTAATACCACCCACAACTGCACAAGCGGCAACAAAAAGTGTCACAATCAAGACACAGAAACAGTTGAACGAGGCGCTTAAGAATCCGAAGGTGACTTCAATTGTCATCAAGACGGCAAAGGGAGCAACCTTCAAAATAAAAAACGGTGATTACGGTAAAAAGAATCTGATTATCAATTCACCGAAAGCCACTATTGATAATTATGGTAGTTTTAAGAAAATTTCTATTCAGGATGGTATGACTGTGTATGACGCAGGTGCAAAAAACCAGATTGCAGTCAGCGATAAGAATACACTGAAACTTGTCACAGGAAAAAAATCTTATGACACAAATGTGACGATTACCTCCAAGGGAGCAAAAATCTCGATTGTCAATAATGGAGATATTAATGCAATCAATGTAAAGGGTAAGAGCACCGTCGCTTTGCGTGGAAACTCGACGGAAGCACCACGTATTACAAACAATGCAAAAGACGCAAAGATCATAACAGCGATGGATGCGAATGTTGTGCTGAACAAGCCGGCAAGTCTGACAGTGAAATCAGGTGTGACATTGGAGCGCCTTTCTACGAAAGCTGACTCCAATATTAAAGTGGCAGCAGGAACAACTGTTAAGACACTGGTGATTGACGGTGCGGATGCAAAGGTCGCGCTTGACATAGACGGAACAGTGGAAAAGATCATCGTAGAGAAAAAGGCAGATGTGACCGTGGGAGGAAGCACGACCACAACTGTCGCAGTGGAGAATAATGCGTCAGGTTCTACCATTACCTCTGAAGTAAAGACGGCCGTATCCCTGAGTGCAGACGCGAAGATCAGCCTGGAGAAGGGTGCAGAGGGCTCAACGGTCAAGACCGAGAAAGCAGATGTAAAGGCAGACGTGGCAAACCAGACATCCGATAAGGTGACAATCACAGACTCGACAGGCAAGGATGCTACCATTGATTCCGGTAAGACCTCCGAGGACGCAAAACCCAGTACCGGAGATACCAATAAGGATCAGCCCAGCGGCGGAAATACTGGTGGTGGATCAGGCTGGAACGGCGGCTCTGGAAATGGTTCTGGAAACGGTGGTGAGACGGAGCAGACAGCAACGATTTCTGTTTCTGTCAGTGAAGGAGAATTAAAGGCAGGAACAGAACTGACTGCCGAAGCAACGAATTCTAAAGGAGAAGACGCTGTCTATACTTATGAGTGGAAAGCAGGAGATGCTGTAGTAAGCACAAGTGATAAGTATCAGATCAAGGCAGCAGATGTCGGCAAGACGCTGAGTGTCACTGCGACAGCTGTAATTGGTGGAAAGATCATAACCGGAACAAAGTCCGTAGGAGTCGTGAAGGCAATCTATGCAGGTAATTCCTATGCTGATCCGGGCTTAAAAGTTGCTAACGATACAACCGCAGAGAATGTTATCGCTCAGCTTCCGGCTAAGATCATTATCAATGATGCAGACAGTGTGAATGTCAAGGAAGTGGCAGTGACATGGACAGCACCTGAAGGGTACGATGATAATGCCGCTACAGCAGGTGATTATAGTTTTACTGGAAAATTTGTTTTACCAAATGGCTGGACAGGAGAGGTTTCAGGTGTCAGCCTGACTGCAACCGTGACGGTATTGGATGCAGGTACTTTGGATTATAAGGTAAGTACTCCGACGGGATTCGAACATAATCAGGAATATGGAACGACTAAGGATACGACAGCAGAGACAAATGCAAATCAGGGTATGGTAAAGTTGAGCGGTACAGGCTTTGATTATGTACTTACCGGAAAGCTTTCTGCCTTAAATGGATTTAAATCGGCTGAAGCATCACAGGCAACTAATGCGCATAAGTGGATTGGTGTGCTGATTGATGTTGAAAAAGATGTAAAGGATAATTTGTATTTTGGTACAACTGAATCTTTGGATGACCAACACAAAGTGACAGCATATGAGGACCAGGTCGCAACTAAAAATCAGATTATCTGGTGGGTGAAGGCAGATGAAATTGCGGAAACACCGGCAACACGGTATATGAAATACGGCGCAGATGGTAAAGTGACACCAATCACCATACGCTTTGAGAACACCGACACTGAAATCAATCGTTTCGAGGCAGTAGCACCTGTGTCTGGTGGTACATATGGTACTGCAGAGACTGACATTTTAAAACTCGGCTTACCGGAAACAGTCAAGGCATATGATACAAAGGGTAATCCTGTTAATGTGAAGGTAAAATGGACTGCTGATGCTAATTATAAGTCAGATGCCGGTGCAGGTGATTATACATTTACTTCTGCATTAGCTGAAGATGCCGGTGTTGTATTAAAGAGCGGATTGGAGATGCCTACTGCAACCGTTACGATTGGAAAGGCAGAGAATACAGCTACTTGTGCGGCTCCAACTGTTGAAGATTCAAAGACAACAGAAAATAGTATCACATTGAACGCTAATTCGGTAAACAATGGGGAATCATTCCAGTATGCATGTTCAACAACGAATGCTGCTCCGACTGATGAGAATGCATGGAAAAATGAAACTACATTTACCAGCTTGACAGCAGGAACCACATACTATTTCTTTGCAAGAATCGCAGCAAGTGACAATTATAAGCCGAGTGCTGCAAGTGCTGCTACATCCGCAATGACAACCAAAATAAGTACAGCAGAGATGACAGCAATGTCAGCAAAGATATTCGATTGCTACAAGGAATGGGAAGGTATTCCGGATTCTGTTGCGAAATTTGGTGCAGTGCAGTTTGCACCTGATGCGGAAAATGCAACCACAATCAAAGTGACCGGAAATCTGAACTATGTAGAGGGATTTACCGGATTCTATAAGGCTGAGCCGCTGCAGCAGCAGGGCTATTATCTGCCGCTACAGTTTGTTGCACCGGATGACATGGGCGATGGTGTATCCGTTGTCTGCGGAGAAGGAGATACTAAGAAAACATTTGGTAAATCTGTCTTTGATGAAGTAGATGGAAAGAATGTGTTCAGCATGATTTATATCACCTCTGAGAAAACAACAGAGTATCCGATTACCATTGATTGGGACGGTGTCGGTACAAAGTATGCAGAGACAACATACACATTGGATTTGTCTGGATTGACAAAAACACCGGCTGTTGTATCTGATGAAGGAAATGTAACACTTACATTCCCGGAAGTTATTGGTTCAACATCAGATGGATTGAGTAATGATGAGCCGAAGCTTGCGACAGCAGAGTCCGGATATAAGTTACAGTTGGATACCAGCGAAGCAGGTATGTATAAGCTTACAGGGACGATAACACCGTCTGAAATTGAAGCAAAGATGGAGAGCGATAGTAAAAGTTTCGCGTTTCCTGTTTTTGTGAAGATTCCGGAAACGGATATTACCGGTTTTAAAATGTATTATCTTGGAGAGGTGGCAGAGGATTATAAT
>JALEPL010000026.1 GCA_022766245.1 Lachnospiraceae bacterium
AAACATTATTACAATAAGGAGGAGTATGAATGAAAAAACGAGTCAGACTCAACAGGAACAGGACACGAACCATTGTCTGTTCCCTCATGGCATTTCTTGTGCTTTTTTATGCCATAGCAGGAAATGCCGTCGGCTATACAGGGATTAAAGCTGACACCACAGAAGAAGTAACGGCAGAAACGGAAACGGAGGTGGAAGGGGATTATATTCCATTTACGTCCGCAGAAAAGATTGAGGAGATGGGAAGAACTGCCTTTGCTGCAAAGGGGCTACCCTGTGGAGGCCCGGGGGTGACAAACCCTACAGTAAGAACCATGGGTACATGGGAAAACGGCCCTAGAAATCCGATTGGTTCCGGGGAATCGGGTGAGGGCAGAATCGACCAAGAGGTATTAAGGGCAGCAGTGTTTGACCTGCCGACAACCCAGACGGATACTCTTACCGATGAAGGAAGGATTCAATACAACAACCATTTTACCGACCATTTTAAGTTCGGCGGTACGGAGACCTTCTGTTTAGAGCCGTCTAAGGCAACTCCCACCGTAGGTACTTCCTATACGGCAACACGTCTTGGGGATGATGAGTATGATAACTGGCTCCGCGCCATTTTTTACTATGGATACGGCGGTCCCGGGTACAGTGATGCCACTGCCGGACTGGATCATTTCCTAGAAGATGTCAATAAGCCATATGCTTATTCGATTACCCACATCATTATCTCCTATGCCTATGACTACCGGAACTGGCATAATGGAGGAGAACAGGGGGAGCTTCAAACCGATGCCTTTAAGGGCATTTCAGATGCCAATGCGATTCAGGCGTATAAAACCATTGCCAATTTCATGTGGGATAGTATGGGGCGGGTGCCGGAGAACTTTGAAGCGTATCTTTTTAATGAAGGAACTACCAGCCAGACCATGGGCTATGGATGGAGCAGACCGGTGGGCTGGCTTTATCTGAATAAAAGTTCCGCCAATACAAGCGTCACCAACGGAAACAGCAACTACGACCTTGGCGGTGCTTCCTATTATATATATGATGCGAACGATAACTGGTTCCGCTACTGTTTTCTGACGGATTCCAACGGCAAAGGATGGCGGGCCGAATACAGAGCCGGGCAGAAACCGGTATATGTATCGCAGAGCAGTGACTGTCCGGACTGGATTACATTGGAACCCGGTGACTATTGGGTACAGGAGTATGATGCAGCCAAGGGGTATCAGCGGGATGAAACCTTTTATAAGGTGACCATTACGGCAAATACCAGCACCTACGTCAATGGAACAGAGGGCGTGAAGGATGAACCCATCGTCGATCCGTATCAGATTTCCATTGAAAAGACCGGAGACGGCTCTGCCGCATCCCTAGCCGGTGCAGAGTTTACCTTCTATTACTTTGATGAGCTGCGGGATGGAAACGGAAACCACATCATCACACAGGATAACGTGGGAAGCCTCGACTTAAACACGGCAACAAGGAAGTGGGTCATCAAGACCATCGCCGATTCCTCATCGGGGACTACTAAATATATAGCGAGACTGGATAACGAGTGTTTTGTCAGTGGAGATGAGCTTTACCACCATAGTGACTCTGGTGATGCTATTGTCCCCGTAGGAACCATGGTCGTCACGGAGACCAAAGCCCCGGCCGGCTATCAGATTCAGGGAAACGTGTTCAAGGGAGAAGACGGAAGCAGCCAGACCGGAAATCTGTTCGTTACCTATATTGAGGAAGACGGCTCCGGAGATGCAAGCGTCACCGTGGGTAATAACATGACCATCGAGGAGAAGAAACTTTCCGGTGACGTGGAGATTGTAAAGAAGGATAAGGAGACCGGTGACGTACAGGGAAGTGCCTCATTAGCACATGCCGAGTATTCGATTGTTTATGACGGATATGCAGCGAATGGCGATGCGGATATTACCGTAGATGGACAGACCTATTCTAAGGGACAGCTGGTTTCCTTTACGGATTCCGGACTGGGTGCCCACAGCTGAATTATGTTCTTACGGCCTCATCAGCAAGTGATCCGGCCTACTCTGAGCAGTTACTCCATTTCTATTATTGGGGAGAGATACTTTCTACTATATCAACTGGGAAATCATCATAGAACATATTGTTCTTCTCGTAAAGATGACGCCGACGGTCTTTGCGGGGCATGACAGCTCTTTTTTCCCTCTCAGGCCCCGCTTTTCACTTATTCCAGCACCGACACAGGCTTTTGCGGGGCATGACAGCTCTTTTTTTCCTCTCAGGCCCCGCTTTTCGCTTTTTCCAGCACCGACACAGGCCTTTGCGGGGCATGACAGCTCCTTTTTCCCTCTCAGGCCCCGCTTTTCACTTATTCCAGCACCGACACAGGCCTTTGCGGGGCATGACAGCTCTTTTTTTCCTCTCAGGCCCCGCTTTTCACTTATTCCAGCACCGACACAGGCCTTTGCGGGGCATTGCAGCTTCCTTTTTGCTCATGTGGTTACTTCGCCAAAGAAATTTTGTATCAGTTCAAAACAGATTTATACGAACCGCATAAATCATATGAAAACGTTTAGATAGCAAGAGCAAGGTCTACGTTTCGCTTCGGTCAGTATTAAACCGGTGCCAATGGCACCTAACACCTCATCAGCGAAACTGATTTCCATGTGCTTACGATTCGTATCCATGATGTCCTGAACAGATACAAAAAGACTATAAACATAATCAAAAAAAGTCTTTTTATTGTTACGTGAATTTGTTATAATAAAACGAAATGAAATACTGGAGGATTAGATATGAGTCAGATCATGATTTTTATATGGATAGCATTGATCATCATTTGTTTGATCGTAGAGATTGCAACGGTGGGACTGACCACCATTTGGTTTGCGGGAGGCGCACTGGTGGCGATACTGGCCGGAATCATTGGCGCACCGATTTGGTTGCAGATACTTTTGTTTTTTGTCGTGTCGGTATTACTTTTGATTTTTACCAGACCATGGGCATTGAAGTACATTACTCCTCATAAGGTAAAGACTAATTATGAAGATGCCATTGGAAAAAAGGTGAAGGTCACCGCTAGAATCGACAATGCAGCAGGAACAGGCACGGTGATTTTGAATGGGCAGGAATGGACAGCCCGCAGTGAGCAGGATGATGTAACCTTTGAAGTGGATAGCATGCCGGAGGTAGTGAAGGTATCCGGAGTGAAATTAATTGTTCGGTAACGAGTATTGATAAGTTCCCTATGGCGTGTGACGTTGATAGGGAACTTTTTTGTTTGATAAATGATAGGGGGACGATATGGCGTATTTTCCTATGTTCATAGATATAGAGCACAAGCCCTGTCTCATTGTGGGAGGCGGGAAGGTGGCCTTCCGCAAGGCCCGGGTGCTGCTGGACTTTGGAGCGAAGGTTTATCTGGAGGCACCTGAAATATTGGATGTAATCTGCAGTGATTCGGATATTATCAGCAAGTGTAAAACCTTTTCTCCGGAGGATGTGATGGGGATGGCGTTGGTGGTGGCGGCCACGGATGATGTCCGGCTGAATCATCAGATTTCCCAGGTTTGTCAGCAGAAAAATATACCGGTGAATGCGGTGGATCAAATCCAGGACTGTAGTTTTATCTTTCCGTCCTACCTGCGACAGCAGGATGTGGTGGCGGCCTATTCCAGCAGTGGGAAGAGTCCGGTGGTGACCCAGTATCTGAAGCGTCAGACCACGGACCTGGTGACACCAAGGCTTGGAGAAATCACAGCGCTTTTGGGAAGTATCCGGGAAAAGGTGCAGCAGCAGATACCCACGGAGGCGGAGCGAAAACGGATATATGAGGGGATTCTCCAGCAGCTTTTGGAGTGTGAAGAGTTTCCGGACGAGGAAGAACTGATAAGGAAGATATCAGAATGACAGTTCAGTAGGCATACACAATTACTGCGGATGACTGAAAAAATAACATAACGATAGAGGAAAGGAAAGGTATCCGGGAGAAAACTCGGAAGATTGGATAAGATATGGAACGAACAAGAAGATTACGCCAGACGGCGGCTATGCGGGATATGGTAAGGGAAAACCATGTGAGAATTGATGAATTGATCTACCCGGTTTTTGTGATAGAGGGAGAAAATATCTGCAATCCGGTGGAGTCCATGCCGGGAATCTATCAGTATTCCATTGACCGGCTGCAGGAAGAACTGAACCGTATTCGGGAGGCGGGAATCAAGGCGATTTTGATTTTTGGCATTCCTGCCCACAAGGACGAGGTGGGAAGCGGTGCCTATGATGATCAGGGGATTGTGCCCCGGGCTATCCGGTTTATAAAAGAAAAAATGCCGCAGCTTATCGTGATTGCGGATGTGTGTCTGTGTGAATATACCTCCCACGGACACTGTGGTCTGATCCGGGGACAGGAGATTTTAAACGATGAGACGCTGCCGCTTTTGGCAAAGGCATCCGTCTGTTATGCGGCAGCGGGGGCGGATATCATTGCCCCCAGCGACATGATGGATGGGCGGGTGGAGGCTATCCGCAGAGCACTGGATGAGAAGGGCTATCTCAATACACCCATTATGTCATATAGTGCGAAATTCGCATCTTCCTATTATGGACCATTCCGGGATGCGGCTCATTCCGCACCGGGATTCGGAGACCGGAAAACCTACCAGATGGATCCCGCCAACGGTAGGGAGGCCATGCGGGAGATTGCCCAGGATATTGCGGAGGGAGCCGATATGATTATCGCAAAGCCTGCTTTGGCCTATATGGATATTATCAAGGATGCCAGCCAAAACTATAATATTCCTATTGTGGCATATAATGTCAGCGGCGAATATGCCATGGTGAAGGCTGCGGCAAAGGAAGGCTGGATTGATGAAAAAAAGATTGTCATGGAGAACATGGTGGGACTCAAACGGGCGGGAGCCAAGATGATTATTACCTACCATGCACTGGATGTGGCAAAGTGGATCACGGAGGAAAACTGATATGGACGAGAAATCGCAGGAGTTATTTACCCGGGCCAAAAAGCATATCCCCGGAGGAGTAAACAGCCCGGTACGGGCCTTTGGCAGTGTGGGGCGTACACCCCGTTTTATCCGTTCGGCCAAGGGAGACCGGATTACGGATGTGGATGGAAATGAAATGATTGACTATGTGTGTTCCTGGGGACCGGGGATTTTAGGGCATGCACATCCTCAGGTGATAGAGGCGGTGAAGGATGCCTGTGATCAGGGGCTGTCTTTCGGGGCACCCACGGCCCGTGAGGTGGAGCTGGCGGAGCTGATTGCAGAGCTGGTTCCCTCCATGGAGGTGAGTCGTCTGGTGAGCTCGGGCACAGAGGCAGTGATGAGTGCCATCCGGGCAGCCAGAGGCTACACCGGAAGAGATAAGATCATCAAGTTCAAAGGCTGTTATCACGGACATTCGGACGGGCTTTTGGTGAAGGCCGGTTCAGCGGCACTGACCACCTCCGTGCCGGATAGTGCCGGTGTCCCGGCTGATTATACGAAAAATACTCTAGTGGCTCTTTACAACGATCCTGCATCGGTGGAACAGCTTTTTGCAGAGAATCCCGGAGAGATTGCGGCGGTGATTGTGGAGCCGGTGGCGGCCAATATGGGGGTGGTACTTCCCCGGGAAGGTTTTTTACAATTTTTGCGAAACATTACCAAAAAAAACGGTGCATTGTTGATCTTTGATGAGGTGATTACCGGATTTCGTCTGGCTCTGGGCGGAGCGCAGCAGTATTACGGGATTGTCCCGGATCTTACCACTCTGGGCAAGATCGTGGGCGGCGGCATGCCCATCGGCGCATACGGCGGAAGAAGGGAGATTATGCAGTGTGTTTCCCCGGATGGTCCGGTGTATCAGGCGGGAACCTTATCCGGGAATCCGGTAGCTACGGCAGCAGGTCTGAAAACTTTGCAGATTTTGAAAGAACACCCGGAAATCTATCAGGGGTTGGAGGAGAAAACCCATTATTTAGCAGAATCTGTGAGACAGGCAGCGAAGGGCAGCGTGACGGTGAATCAGGTAGGATCATTGATGAGCATTTTTTTCACAGAAGAGCCGGTGGTGGACTATGAGAGCGCAGTGCATTCGGATACGAAATGTTACGCAGATTATTTCGGATATCTGCTGGAGCATGGCGTCTATGTGGCACCGGCCCAGTTTGAGGCCATGTTCGTATCGGCAGCCCACACAAGGGAAGACATAGAGCAAACCT
This sequence comes from Lachnospiraceae bacterium, assembly GCA_022766245.1. GTDB lineage: Bacteria > Bacillota > Clostridia > Lachnospirales > Lachnospiraceae > Roseburia_C. Next base: position 6,197 of record JALEPL010000026.1, read on the forward strand.
GCCGGATGATGGAAGCATATTTTGCAGGCGCGTAGAACATGGGCATAGCGGGAACTATCAGTTGTTCATATTTGAGAGTGGAACAGGCGAAAGAATAATCGTATGGAATTCGGAATATTAGGAATTAACTATCATAAGGCAAAACTGAATATTCGGGATCAGGTGGCATTTACCGACAGCATGAAAATGGAGTTCATGCAGGCCGCAGCAGATTCTTCCGTGGAACAATGCATGATTTTGTCTACCTGCAACCGCAGTGAGGTATACTTTTTTTATGATCAGGAGTCCCAGTATGAAAGCATGCGTGGACTGTATCAGCAGACCTTTCCCATGGTGGATGTGACGGAATATCTCATATCATTTACGGGAAAGGATGCCATTTCCTATCTATATCGCATTGCGGCGGGGCTGGAGTCTCTGGTGTTGGGGGAGGATCAGATTTTAGGCCAGCTGAAGGATGCACTGGATTTTGCCAGAACTATGGGACACAGCAAAAAGGAGCTGAACAAGGTGGTGCGGGATGCCATCACCTGTGCCAAGCGGATCAAGACAGAGCTTCGAATCAGTGAGAAACCCCTGTCCGTAAGTTATGTGGGCATTCAGGAATTAAAGAGGCGGGTAGGAATCGGTGGAAAGTCAGTTCTGGTGATTGGAAGCGGCAAGACGGCTGTTTTGGCTCTGAAATATCTGAAAGAGTACCAGGCAGCGCAGATTATGGTCTGCAGTCGCACTTTGTCTCATGCCAGCGCAGTGAGGGAGGAATACCCGGAAGCCATAATCGTTCCATTCGAAAAACGATATGAGAGATTTGCGCAGTGTGAAATCGTAATCTCAGCCACTGCGTCTCCGCATTTGATACTAAAAAAGGAGGAGGCGGGGGAGATTCTGCCGGAGGCTTTTTTGGATTTGGCTACACCCAGGGATATCGATCCTGCATTTGCCGATATTCCGGGAGTTACGTTTTTGAATTTGGATACTTTGAGTGAGATTGTGGATGAGAACCGGAGGGAACGGCAGAGACTGGTGGAGGAAAGCCGCCAGCTGATTTGCGACGGAGTGGAGGAAACCATGGAGTGGCTGAAGGTTAGCCGGATGGATTCCACCATAGAGTCCCTGCAGCAGCGATGCGGAGAAATTGTAGAGGACAGCTGTGAATATCTGAATCGGAAGATAGACTTAAGCTCCCGGGAGCGAAAGCTGTTGCGAAAGGTACTAAATGCATCCCTGCAACGGTTATTGCATGAACCGATACAGGAATTAAAGCATTTAGAATCCGCTGAGGAACAGGATATGTATCAGGAATTGCTAGAGCGACTATTTCAGCTGAAACCTTCGAAGTAACGATTCAGAACAGGCCGAATCGTATCTGCGAAGGTACGGAACAGATACCCTTCGAACCAAGGAGGAAGAGATCAATAAAAAAACGGAGATTGGGAGAGACTATGGAGTATAAAATCGGGACACGAGGTTCCAAGCTGGCCCTTATTCAGGCGGAATATGTGTGTAACAGACTGCGGGAAGTCTATCCCGGAGAGCAGTTTTCCATTGAAATCATACAGACCAGAGGAGATATCTGCAAAGAAAAGCCATTGGACCAGATTGGCAGCGTGGGTGTGTTTGCCCGGGAAATCGAGCAGGCACTTCTGGATGGACGAATCCAGATTGGAGTGCATAGTATGAAAGATATGCCGGCTGTTCCGGCTGAGGGGCTGATGTTTACCAGGGTGTGGAAGCGGGAGGACCCCAGAGATGCGCTTATCCTGCGTAGCGCTTCTTCTCTGGATGAGCTGCCTGAGGGAGCAGTGATTGGTACCGGCAGTAAGCGCCGCAGTTTCCAGTTACGGGCAATGAGGCCGGATCTTCGCATTGTAAATGTCCGTGGAAACGTGGATACCAGACTGCGAAAGATGGAGGAACAGAAGCTGGACGGACTGGTGCTGGCAGCGGCAGGACTGCATCGGTTGGGCATGCAGAACCGGATTACCCGGTATTTTGAGCCGGAGGAGATGATTCCGGCACCGGCGCAGGGAGCACTGGCCATTGAGATTCGGGAGAATGAGATGGAGCTGCAGCAGATGTTGGATTGTTTCGCACATGAGGAAAGCGACAGAACTGTGAGAGCAGAGCGGGGATTTCTGAGGGAGATTGGGGCAGACTGTCATGTGCCGGTAGGTGCCATTTGCCGGATGGATGAATCGAATAATCTGTCTCTGCAGGTCATGTATGGAGATGCGGAAGGAAAGAAGCTTGCATACGATAAAGTATGTGGTGAGAATCCGGAGCAGATGGCCAAAGAAGCGGCTGCCCATGTCCGGAAGAAGCTGGCAGGGCGCGTGGCTTTGGTGGGAGCAGGCCCGGGAGATCCGGGACTCATTTCGGTGAAGGGGTTGGAGGAAATCCGCCGGGCAGATTGTATCCTTTACGACAGGCTCATTTCAAAAGAACTGCTGCAGCAGGCTCCATCCTACTGTGAAATGATCTATGTGGGAAAAGAAAATAACCGCCACGCCATGAAGCAGGAGGAAATGAACAGGCTTTTGATTGATAAAAGCATGGAATGCAGACGCGTGGTGAGACTAAAGGGTGGAGATCCCTTTGTATTTGGCAGAGGAGGCGAGGAGGCACTGGCACTTGCAGAGGCCGGTGTCCCATTTACAGTGATTCCGGGAATCAGCTCCTGTATTGCAGCAGCGGAGTGTGCTGGAATACCCATTACCCATCGGGGGATTTCGGACGGATTTCATGTGGTGACAGCCCACAATCGTAGGGACGAACTGGCAGAGATTGATTTTGCGGGCATGGCCCATGGAGATGATACCTGTGTCTTTCTCATGGGGCTGTCGAAGCTGCCGGAGATCGTAACAGGACTGGTCGAGGGGGGAATGTCTGTGGATATGCCGGTAGCGGTGATTGCCCAGGGCACCACGCCAAACCAGCAGTGTGTTTGTGGAACGCTGGATACGATTTTGGATTTATGTGAGCGGGAAAAACCGGTGTCCCCGGCGATTATCCTGGTGGGAAAGGTCGCAAATTTGCAGAAAAAGCTTGGGGAAGGATATATCACTGGAAAACGCTATCTGGTGACACAGGTGGACGGAGAGAGAAATCATCTTACAGAACTTCTGGAGAAAAGAGGAGCAGTTGTAGATATATTGTGGACCGGTGAAATCCGTTATGACGAAAATGCAGTAAGCCCGGAGCAGCTCCGGGAGGCAGACTGGCTAGTCTTTACCAGCCGCCATGGAGTGGAGGGATTCTTCCGATGTCTCATGGCGCAACAGATAGATGTGCGCATCCTTGCAGGCTGTAAGATTGCCGTGGTGGGCAGACAGACTGGGAAACGATTGGCAGAGCATGGCTTGCAGCCGGATCTGATTGCCTGTCCACAAACCGGAGAGGCATTGTGGAAATCCTTATCCCAACAGGCCGTCACAGGGGATAACCTTCTGCTCTGCAAGGCGTCCAATGCCAGAGAGCAGATCCCCGCATCCCTGATGGAGCGTTGCCATATTCATATCGCAAATGTGTATGAAAATTTTCCTACAGCACTGTGTGTTCCGGAAATACAAACTTATCAAGGGATTTTATTTACCTGCGCTTCCGGTGTGCAGCGTTTTGCGGAGGCATTGGACAGCGGGGGGCGGGAACTGTGGAGACGGCAGAGCTGCTGCTATAGTATTGGACCAAAAACCACCGAGGCTTTGCGGCAGCAGGGCGTGGAGAACGTCATGGAAGCGGCGGAGGCTTCCTACGAGGCGCTGGCGGAACTCCTATAGAATATGCTCTGTCAATAGCCGCGATTCTGGGAGAATCGTAACCACTGGCTTGCAACTTGACAAATGCCTATTCCATTCACGACACAACATTTCGTATACGTGCTTAAAATTTCCCCAAGGTAGGGATTTTTACGTCAGATGTTTCGACTTTGCATTTGGTGAGTGCGACTATTTCCCGCCTCTTCGGGTCATGGCAGTTACCTGTGCACACATGAGCGTAAATCTAGCATTCGTAAGCATCCGCCCACTCTACGAGGAGCATCACGGCGGGGCGGGAAGAACCGCCATCCATGGCTTAAATCTTCCCTCAGCGCACATCCTGTGCGCTTCCCCGCCGTTCGCTTATTGGGCGGATGC
>JALEPL010000012.1 GCA_022766245.1 Lachnospiraceae bacterium
TAAATCACTTGCGGCAGATTTACCAATCTTGTCATATAAAGACTTTAAACGATTATAGTCTGCATCCAGGTATTGCTTAACAATATTATATCCATCTTCTGCATCATTTGTGCTTAAGTCAAGAAGGAGTTGTGTTTTTAAAGCATGCTCAATATCTAAAGTCATAATCATCGAATTTTAGTCCGTATCCTCAATTTATTAATTGTACTTTGCATCCCATCGCATATATGCAATCTGAAATTCCTTCCATTTTCGCCGAGATACAGGAATTCGCTCTCCATTAATCAGTGTCAGCTTATTTGGTTCCACTTTTGTGATACACGCAAAATTAACCAGATATTTGTGATGACAACGGAAGAATAGTTCTTCCGGAAGCTTGTTTTTCCATTGTAGAAGACTTTCTTCGCAGTAATACATATCCGTTTTGCTCCATAACTCGCTGCCACCGCTCTGGGCAGAAAGATAACAGATGTCTTTAATCAAAATGTTGTGTGAGATACTGCGACGCATAATAGACACAGAATCAGTAAGAGACAGTTCCTCCATTACGGCTTCAAGATTATCAAAAAGTTCCTCTTCTATTATCGGTTTTGTCATAAAACGAAAGGCTCTTACAGCATAGCCTTCTTTATAGCGTTTTTCGTAAGCTGTGAGAATCGTTATAAGAATATTTGGCTATTTTTTATGTATTTTTTTACACCAGAGAATGCCGTCTTCTTTTTCATCCATAAATTCTAAATCCATAAATACAAGATCAACATCATTGTGCTCCATGTATTCATACAGGTTGGAAGGTTTTGAAAAATAGACAATATCACCACCCAATCCCTTTATTTTATTAAATTTATGAATCAGCGTTTCTATTTCTTTTGCTATTATTTCATGGTCATCACAGATTGCGATTTGCATTGGTATTGTCCTCCTAAATGTATGTATCAGCAGTATGTTTTGGCCTCATAATGAACCAACTTAAATGGGAAGGTATGTTGTAATTTTAATCATGCCGTGTTCAGAACTTTGTTCAATATTTCCGTTGTATTTTTCTATGATTTCTACTACTTTATGTATGCCAAAGCCATGACTTTTTCCCGGATGTATTGCCATTTGCTCTTTTAAACTCCAGTCTGTTTTTGCACTGTTGGCTATTTCAATAGAAAAGTACTGTTTGCCAGATGAGAAATGTATCATAATCTCAGCCGCTCTATTCTCGCAGCACTGATTTGCAGCAGCAATTGCATTGGAAAGAAGATTTGAAAATAATGTACATAGATCCATATCAGATACGGTTTCATTGTTTGTCAAACAGCCATATACCTTTATTTTGACTTTTTCGTTGCAATATTGCTGCAGGTCGCAGTTTAAAATTGCGTCCACAACCTCATTGCCGGAAAAATAGAGTTTTTCCTGGAAAGAAAAAGCTTGTTGTAATTCTTTAAAATAGTCATGCAGTTTTTCTTCCGGCCCATCCTTTAAAAAAGCTTCCATACAGACGAAATGTGTTCGGATGTCATGACGAAACTTGCGAAGTTCCCGATCCATAAATTCAACGTTTTTATAGTGCTCCAGCTGCCTATGCAATAAATGTACATTTTCTTCATCCTGTTCCTGGGCCTGTATCAAAAAGCGTTCTACAAAATATACGACTAAATACACACAAATGGCTGTAAGGCCAAGTATAACAATCCGAAATGCAATTATCTCTAAAAGGTTTTCTGCCTCTAATGGCAGAAACTTTTCTGGTTTCAGAATATGTGCAGCAAGAAGTGCAGACAGATATCCGATTAGGCTAAAGCCTGTTACCTTGCTGTCAAAGGGAAAAAAAATAATGGCAAAGAAGATAAATGTACATCCCCATACATGAGTTGACGGAAACAAATACAAAATAAAAAGGTATTGTACTAATAATGCACATACAATATATGTTTTCACCAGACGAAGATGTTTGGATATATATGAAGCATCTCTTTGGTTTTGTATTATAAAATAAACAGCCATTAACAAATAGATAAGCTGGCTGATATCAAATGCAGCAATAGAATACCATGATAACAGCGGATAGAGTCCCTGTATTTTACAGATTGTCCAGAACAAACCTGCCATCATACAGGTGCATGGTACTAGTAGTAACAGGTAAATATAAACGGAATCCCAGTATTTTTTAATGACATTCATAACCTACGCCTCTAATCTTTTGGACTTTGATTTATTCTTTCTGTTCTACCTATTTGTATGAAGAAATACAATAACCAGATAGCCGGAAAAAATGACCAGTTAAAAAGTGTTTTCACTGTATAATGAAAATAATATGAAAAGGAAACGAAGGAGGAGAAAGCAACTCATGAAAAAAGCAAAAGACAATATCTCTCATAAGTATCTATCTGCATTAGATGAATATATTAATAAGGTTTATGTTCTGGTTTTGCTTTTGATTCCAGGAGCATGTCAATGTGCAGGACTGGCCTATACGTTCGAAAAAATTATGGGGTGGCTCCCAACTGTCAGATGGACGGCGTTGATTTTATTTGACGCTACCTGTCTTATTTATCTGGCAATTGGTATCTATTTGGTACGAACCGGTTTTAAGGATGGATTTGTTCTGCCTGGCAAATTAAAATCAGGGAAGATCTTCCTGGTGGTAATTATGTTTATTCAGTTTAACTTTATATTATATATGATACCGGCTACAGATTTTTGGGGGGGTGCATTCTATTTCGTAGTGTTGACAGCCTTTTTCCTGGATTATAAAATGGTTGCCGCCACATCCGCGTGCATTGGTGGTTCCATCATCGTATCATGGTTTCTTTGGGGAGAGATTCATTTACCGAACAAGAATGAATACTTTATGACCAATATGCTTGATCGTGTGATATGTGTTGCATTGTCATTACCCACTATTGTGTTACTGACTTATTTGATTCAGCACTTTTTGGTAAATGCAAAGAAAGATGAAATGGAGCGTAACAATGAGCAGGTGAAAAAAGTACTAAGCTCTGTACAAACCCTGTCTGAAAAGTTATATTCTGCGGGAACAAGTCTGTTTCAGATTTCAGAGAATGAAAGTGTATCCGCAGAAGAATTATCTGCAACCAGTGAACAACTGCTAGAAAGCAGTAATTTGCTTGAAAACCGAACGGAAGAAAGTATGTCAAATCTTAATGAATTACGTGAGTGGGAAGCTGTTGTTGCAAGTGTGCAAAGCAATGTTCGGGAAATTATGCTGCATATACAGGAGAATTCAGAAAAATTAGAATAACAGAATGGATATTTCAATCATGCATTTAGAGGAATTCAGGAGATGACAGAACAGGTCAATCTCATTAATGGAATGGCAGATATGAAGCTTATGGAGCTGTGGCACGAAATATCAGTGCGCAGCTCCTTTTCGACGTTTCATTCCCTTATATTACAATTTTGTCACGTTGCGAAAAGAATACGTATAGTGATATAATACTGCTTAGATAACTTCGTGATTCTAAACAGGGTTACGAGATTTATAAGGAGGATATCAATATGGCACGTAAATGCAGTGTGGAACGGGCGCAGAATAAAGCCGGAGGTTTTGCAAAAGCTAAGAAGCGAATTACGATTCAGTATCAGGGAAGAGAGCGTTTAGAAGATAATTTGTTAAATCTCATCAAGAAATCCATTCTTGAACAGGGAGTAAAAGATGAGGATATCCAGGAGATAGATATTTATATAAAACCGGAAGAACAGGCCGTATTTTACGTGGTGAATAAAGAAATCAACGGACAGATCGGTTTTTAATTATTTATATTTCGGGAGATACATAGGATAAGGAGAGAAAAACATGGCGATAACATTTGTTGTAGCAAATCAAAAAGGCGGTATTGGCAAGACAACAACGGCCACCACATTAGCGGGAATATTGAGTAAGAAAAAGAAGACGTTGCTGATTGATGCAGATCCTCAGGGAAATTGTACCAGTACCTATGAAGCATTGATTGAGGATCAGGCAACTTTATATGACGTAATGGTGGATTCGGATAAGCTGCCTTTAGAGGAGGCAATTCAGCATATGCCCAATGGAGATATTGTGGCATCCGATCCGTTGCTCAGCAAGGCGGAGAAAATGCTGGATGGTGATGTGGAAGGGCTGTATCGCTTAAAGGACGCGGTGGATGAACTGGAGGGATATGATTATATTGTAATTGATACGGCTCCCTCTTTAAATGTGATTTTATACAATTGTCTGATTGCGGCAGACCAGGTTGTAATTCCGGTTACAGCGGATGCTTATGCAATGCAGGGATTACAGCAGTTAAGTGACACGATACGTGCGGTACAGAGAAGACAGAACCCGGGTCTATCCATTGCAGGATTATTGCTGGTGAAGTATGCGGGCAGATCCAATTTGGAAAAAAACGTACGGGACGAGCTGCAGCAATTAGCAGATAGTATGGGCACAAAGCTGTTTCAGACGGCAATTCGTGAATGTGTGAAGACGAAGGAAGCGCAAACAAAGAAAAAGTTATTGATTGATTATGCGCCCAAGTGTACTACTATGCAGGATTATCAGGCTTTTGTAAAGGAGCTGCTAAAAGGGGTAAAGAAATAATCAACTGATATAGCTGTAATCGGAGGAGCCAAATGAATATTTTAGTGATCAATGGAAGCCCCAAGGGGAAACGCAGCAACACCTATCGAATGACACAGGCTTTTGTGGAAGGGATGCAGCAGGCCGTGGAAGATGTCCAGGTGGAAGAACTTACCGTAAGGCAGCTGGAGATTAAGCCATGTCTGGGCTGCTTTGCCTGCTGGAACAAGACACCGGGGAAGTGTTGCATACAGGATGATATGCAGATGGTGATACAGAAACGATTGTGGGCAGATGTGACCATATGGAGCTTTCCGCTGTATTACTTTAACGTGCCGGGAGGATTAAAGTCGTTGATTGACCGTCAGCTTCCCATGGTACTTCCCTTTATGACTGAGCGGGAAGATCGGGTGGGCAATGGGAGTCATCCGATGCGTTATGATATGAGCGGAAAGCAGAACGTGGTGATATCCACCTGCGGTTTTTACACCGCAGAGGGGAATTATGACAGTGTCCTCAGCATGTTTGACCATATATGCGGAAAGGATCAGTACACCACACTATTCTGCGGACAGGGCGAGCTGTTTCGTGTGCCGGAGCTGTCCAATAGAACGGATAAGTACCTGGGATATGTAAAAAATGCAGGAAAGGAATATGCTCAGGGAGGAATATCTGCAGATACAAGGAATGAGCTGAATCGTCTGCTGTATCCCAAGGCTGTGTTTGAAAAAATGGCAGATGCCAGCTGGGGCATCGATAAGGAAAGTGGGGAAAAGGAAGATGACTCCCTGGTTTTTACCAGACAGATGGCAGCTCTGTATCAGAAGGAGGCATATCCAGACAAGGATCTGGTGGTGGAGATGTATTACACGGATCTGGACAAATGCTATCAGATGATTTTGGAGAAAGAGGGCAGCCGGGTTATCACGGAGGACTTGAAACCCTATACCACAAGGATCGAGACACCCTATTCGGTATGGCATGATATTTCGGTGGGTAAGATTCGGGGAGATGAAGCTCTGATGCAGCAGATGTATAAGGTGAAGGGCGATTTTAATCTGATGATGAATTGGGACGAGTATTTTGGTGGTGCAGGCACCACTGGAAAACAAGAGGAGTCCGGGGCGAAGGAGGAGGCCAAAGGGTCATCAGGTATCCATATGCCCACAAAAGGCACCACCATGAACATCCTGCTGATTCCATGGATTGTCTTCTGGGTGGCTGCCGCCATTGACGGATATATAGGAGGACTGATCAGTATTGCATCCGTTGCACTGGTTTCGCTGTTGTCTTATCGAAACAAAAAGACAATCTATGATGTGCTGACTGGAGTGCTGGTAACTGCGTTTTCTATAGTGTCAATTTTAGGAGCGGACGGACAAGTCGTACTACCATTGTCGTATTTGTCTTTTGGAATGATGTGGACCATAAGCTGTTTCTGTAAGATTCCGCTGACGGCGCATTACTCCATGAACGATTACAATGGGGAAACAGCCCTTACAAATCCGCTGTTTGTGAAGACCAATCGGATTCTGACGCTGATGTGGGGGATCCTATATTTGCTTACACCAATTTGGACGTATATTATTATGGGCACCAAAATTTCTTCCCTGACAGGGGCTATTAATTCGATTCTGCCGATTTTAATGGGAATTTTCACCGCCTGGTTCCAGAGATGGTATCCGGCCAGAGTGGCAAGAGGGAAATAGTATATTGTAAGATTAAGTAGTCTTCCGGTTCTTTGAACCGGAAGATTTTTTGTGGTGTCAAATCTTTTTTGAAAGGATTTTTTATTAACTTTGCCTTGCAATCTTCCGATAACATAAATAGATCTTAATTTGTAACTGTTCAGCAGGCATACGCATTTACTGCGGATGCTGCGAAAAAACGCATATTTAGCAAGCACAAATCCATTTGCGAAGCAAATTCTGCATGGATTTGTGCCCGTAACTATGAAGGTACTGAATAGTTATCTTAATTTTATCTTTGCATACAATAAACGGATTTATTGTGCGTTGGAAAGGAGTCCACTATGAAGATATCTAATAGTTCTATTGCAATGGCTGCAACCCATCACGAGACCTCTTATACCTATAAGGAGTCGGTCACCATGGAGGCGGCGGCATCAAAAGATTTACCCGGAGCAATTCTATCCATATCCGCAGAGGCGGAAGGGAGAAGCTATACGGAGAGTATGGCAGAATACGAGAAACGGCAGGAAGAGGAAGCCCAAAAGCGGCGTCAGGAAAACGAGGCCAAAAGCCTCAGGAAAATGGCTGAGCATATGAGACCCGGAGAGAAAAACCAGTTTGCCATGCCGGAAGAAACCGACATGAAGATAAAGATGCTCAGGCAAATTTTGGCTGCACTGAGAGGAGAAAAACTACCGAAAGAGGAGCTGGAAAAAATCAGACGATCAGATGGCGTGCTGGATTTAAGATCTACCGCCTATCGAAATCAGGTCGAAACTTCGTTTCAGATGAATGCGTCAGCAAAACTGGCAGTGGGAACTAATGCCACAGGCACTACCTGGCAGCGGATAACGGCTACTTCAGGGTTTATGAGTGAGTCAGAGAGTACCACCTTTGCATCTTCTGGTATGGTGCAGACCCAGGATGGAAGAAATATCAGCTTCAATGTAGAGGTTTCCATGTCCCGGGCATTTATGGCGGAATTTAATACCTTAGAGGCCCAGAACTATATCAAAACGGATCCGTTGATGATTAATCTGGACACCAACATTGGCAGTGTGTCAGATCAGAAATTCTTTTTTGATCTGGATGCGGATGGCAAAAAAGAAGAGATTTCCTTTGCTGGAAAGGGAAGCGGATTTTTGGCATTGGATCAGAATGAAGATGGCACTATCAACGATGGATCGGAACTATTTGGCACCAAAAGTGGGGATGGATTCAAGGATTTAGCCCGGTATGACGAGGATGGAAACGGATGGATCGATGAAAATGACAGTGTATTTTCCCGGCTTAGGATTTGGACAAAGGATTCGGAGGGGAATGATTACCTGATAGATTTAAAGAAGGCAGACGTGGGAGCTATCTATCTGGGCAATCAGGATACACAGTTTAGCTTAAAGGATGAAGCGAACCGGTTGAATGCGGAAATAAAGAAAACCGGCATTTATCTGAAAGAAAGCAGTGGAGCAGTTGGCACACTCAATCATGTGGATTTGGTGGTTTAGGAGGGGGAAACTGCATGAAGATAGAATATAGTTCGGTGTTTGGGGGAGAGGAAACATCTGGCATAGGACAAGCTGTGATGCGTGATGCAAAGCAGATGAAGGGAAAAAAGTCTATAGATGGCCGCAGCTTGGCGGTATCCGTAGATCCCATTGCTGCCAAGCGACAGCAGGCTCAGAAAAGGGCAATGAAAATCATCGGGGATGCCTTTGATGGGGAGCGAAAGATCGATGAGGACTTAAAGGCACGCAGGGAAAAGGTGGATGCCTTAAGCAAAGAGATTGGGGAGAATAAAAAGGCGCTTATGGATTTAGAAGCTGAAAGAGCTGCTCTTCGTGAGCAGTATGAGGTGGACCCGGACAGCCAGGAGGAAAAGGATTTGGAGCTTCTGGCAAAGGAGGTGGAGTCCAATTTTGAGGGCTCTGGCATCATACTGTCCCCGGAAGAACGTATGCAGATTGCGAAAATAAAAGAGGCAGGACTGACGGAGTACCAACAGCACTCACTGGAACTAAAAGGCTATGAGGAGCCCTATGCTACAGAACTGTCCAGGGCGGAAAAAGAAGTGGCGACAGAAAATGCTATTATCAAGGGTGTTCAATTGGAACGTCTGAAATCTTCCCCCATGGTAAAAGCGCAGAATCAGGCCGGAAATGTGCTGGAGGAAGCGGGGAGGGAAATCCTGGGAATGCTTGTAGAAGAAGGAACCGAGCATATCGATGAGATCCAGGAGGAGAAGAAGGAGCAGGCCGAAAAGGAAGCCGAGAAGCAGGAAGAACTGCAGGAACGGCTTGACGCTGCCAAGGAAAAGAAGAAAGAGCAGGAGGAGTTTACGGAGGAGATTTTAGAAGCCACGGAAAAGCTTGCATCCTCGGCCAATCAGATGTCCGATGCCCAGCAGGAAGTAAAGGATATGATGAGTAAGATGAAGCTCATCGAACTGGACATTAAGGGTGCGGCGGTGGATTCGGAGATATAATTGAAAAAAATTCCCTTTTTGGAAGTGCAAATTCGTGCGAGAAAAGTCATACTTCCGAAAAGGGATTTTTTGTGAACCTTTTTTGCAGTTATTACAATGTATCAGTGAAAGACGCAAGTAAGAACGTCTTTAATATTCGTACGTACGGGAAGAAACCAATATGACAATTCAGGAACTGGAACAATGTATTGCTTTGTATGGAAAAGATATTTATTCCTTTTGTGCCCATCTGACTAACAACAGGGAAAGCGCAGAGGATCTGTATCAGGATACATTTTTGGAAGCAATGAAAAAAATCACAGATATCAGATACAGGGATAATCCGAAGAGTTATCTTTTGTCCATAGCCCTCAGACTCTGGAAAAACCGACTTCGGAAAGCTGCCTGGAGGAATCGTATCGCACCACAGGTGGAGGAGGATTCCATAACAGAAATACCGGCAGTCAATGAGGAAGATTTTCTGAGCAAAATGGTGTGGGATGAAGAAAAGAAAAATTTGTGGATAGCCATTCATCATCTCTCGGATAACCTGCGGATTCCCCTGCTCCTGTTTTACATGGAGGAACTGTCGATATCAGAGATATCCAAGCTTTTATCTATCCCTCAGGGAACCGTAAAAAGCAGATTATACAATGCCAGAAAACAATTGGAAAAAGAATTGGAGGATTATTTTATATGAGCAGAATAGAGGACTTGTTACAAACAGAACTGACTCCTGACCTTGTTCCGGATAATGACCTGAATGCATCTATTTTAAAACAGGCAAAGGAGATTCAAAACATGAAACGGAAACCAATAAAATCAAGTGTGGCAGCGGCAGTAGCCGTAGGAGTTTTTGCCGTAGGTTCGGTGTCGGTGGCAGCAGCCTATCATTTCCTTTCTCCGGCACAGGTGGCAGACGAACTGACAGGGAGTAAAACATTGGCGGCAGCCTTTGAAAGCAGCGATGCAGTGGTGGTAAATGAGACCCAGACCACGGCAGGTTATGATGTGACCCTGCTTGGAATCGTCACGGGAAAGGATCTGATTCCGACCATTGCAGACAGTGAGGATTCGAAAGGGATTAGTCTCAATAAGACCTATGCAGTGGTGGCTATCGAAAACTCCGATGGAAGTCCCATGCCGGATACCAAGGATGCGGCATATCAAACCTTCTGTGTATCAGCATTAATTCACGAAAAGAGTGTTATGGAAGTAAACAACGGCACACTTCATGCCGGGGTATCGAGCTTTGTGCAGGATGGTGTGCAGTATGAACTGTTAGAATGCAGCGACCTGGAGATCTTTTCCGGGATGGGAGTTTCGCTGGGCGTATTATCAACATTTGGTGAAGAAACATCTGCCTTTACTTATTCTGATGCTACTGGCCTATATAGCATTAACCCGGATTTTGACGGAATGAATGCGTTGTTTGATCTTCCCTTAGATACTGCAAAGGCAGATGAAGAGGCAGCCAATGCATATTTTGAGAATCTGAAGGAAAACGGATGTGATTCCGCTGCGGATGAAGAAGCAGATTGGACGGATAATCCAAAAGTGGAAGAGTGGACGGCTTGTATGTCTGATGCAGGGAATTCCACATTAGATTCCTGGAATTATGTGAGAGAACATGCAGTGCTGGATGAGACTTATACCCAGGTTGCCATGCCGGATGAAGAGGGATATGTGAGATTTGCAACGGAAGATGGGGACATGAACATGTATTATGTTGGCGATTGGTCTTATGATGTGGGCGTGGAATGGATGAGTGGATGTCAGTCGGACGGCACCATGGAGGGATCCAGTGCGGAGACCTTTACCTTAAATGAGGATGGAAGCTTTACGCTTTTAATCTATAGACCTGCACAGTAATGAAAGATAGTATCATTTTAGACAGATAAGAACAGATATGAAATAAAGAGATTGGCCCGGAGAAGATTTTTGCTTCTCCGGGTTCTTTGATTGTGGTAAAATGCGAAATATATCCAATGTTTGGAGTGTGGTGGATAGTATTAGTTGCTTCCCTTTAGCATAATCCTCTTCAATGGAGCGGCAGGTTCGGGAGTGATCAGCAGGTTTTTCAACGGCCATGGGAAAAAGCTGTGGCTGTATCTGGGGAGGCTGAGCTTGTATGTTTACTTATTTCACTGCCAGATTGCTTTTCTGTGGCAGGCGTATGTACATATAGAAAACATCATCCTTTCTTATGTGCTGTATGTTTTCGTGGTGATGGGACTATCTGTTCCTGTTATGAATCTGCACCGGCTGATAAAAAAGCGTTGCCATTGAGCCCGAATGGAGCCGAAAGATGGAATTTTTGTCATTCACGCCGTTTCCGTGTCGATTCGAGATGTTTAATTTGAATCTATCCACCTGATGTGGTACAATGATTATGGGTTGATAAGAAACGCACAGCACATTGCAATTGGTGGGGGATTCATAGATGGGCGAAAAAGAGTGTGGGGAAAAGGATAATGCCAAGGTCGCAGCAATCATAAATGCTATGGACCAAATTTTTGATAGATCTTTTGTGTGGGTGACAGATATCAGAGCACATCAATCCTGGTGCTCCTTATCCATGGTGGATTATTTCGGATTGTCCGGACAGAATCATCAGGATTTTGAGCATATGATAACGGAGTGGGTGCATCCTCAGGATCAGCTGGAGTATCAGGAGGGAATCGAAAAACGTCTGCGGGGAAACGGTTTGGATTCTGAAATGCTGATTCACATGCGGGGAAAAGACGAAAAATATTGTTTGTTTAGCATTCACACAAAGATAATCAGCGATGAGATGGGTCAACCGGAGGAGCTGGTGTTTGCCATAAAAAACGAGAGCATCATGCCGGAGATCGATGCGCTGACGGACCTTTATAGTTATCCAAAGTATGTGGAACATTTGGAAAAAATAATGATTGAGGAAGAACGGCTGGCAATCCTGCAGATTCAGGTGGAGGGCTTTAATACCTTTAATCTGATTTATGGCCTGGACTATTCCAATGAACTGCTTCATGCCATTGCCTGGCGTTTCATCTATATGATGGATCAGGACAAGTCCGTTTACCATTTGGAGGGCGAACGTTTTATTTTTATATTGAAGAAAATGGGGCGTGAGGAACTCATCGCATTCGAACAGCAGGTGCGAAGCGTGCTGGAAGAGGGAATTCTGGTGGCAGGGAAAATGACGCCTCTGAAGATGGGAGCCGGTGCGATTCTTCTGGAAAAATATCAGGGGGATTCTTCCTCTGTGCGAGGTCAGGTTAGTTATGCCCTGACTCATTCCAGGCATCAGCATCAGGGGCAACTGGTGATATTTAACGATGAAGTGCAGACTTCCCGGGGCGTGGATCTGGCGTTGATGAAGGTGATACATCAGTCTGTGTGCAATAATTGTGACGGCTTTTATGTGGAGTATCAGCCAATTGTAGATGCCCGGAATGGAAAGGTAGTGGGGGCGGAGGCGCTCTTGCGATGGAGCCGGGAGCCTTATGGAAAAGTTCCGCCAGGGATGTTTATAGAATGGATGGAGACGGATCCCAGCATGTATGATTTGGGGAACTTTGTTCTAAGGACAGCTCTGAGGGAGACCAAGCATCTGCTTATACGGAAGCCAGACTTTTTTGTGAATGTGAATCTGTCCGTTCGGCAGTTGGAACGCCCGGAATTTCGCGGGGAATTACGAAATATCCTTGCAGAGGTTGATTTCCCGGCGAATCATCTGTGCTTAGAACTGACAGAGCGGTGCAAAGATTTCCCTCTGGATAAACTGCGCCAGGAGGTAGAGTATTTTCAAAGCTGCGGTATTCGTGTGGCCATGGATGATTATGGAACCGGAAGTGCGTCTTCCAATATTGTTATGAATATTCCCATGGATGAAATAAAAATTGACATGAGTTTTATCCGAAATATTATGGACAATCCAAAAAATCAGGAGATGGTCCGTTCGATTTTGTATTTTGCGGAGAAGTCCAATATGGCCACTTGCCTGGAGGGAGTAGAGAATGAAGAACTGCAGAATTATCTGCGTGATTACAATGCTACCTGGTTTCAGGGGTATTATTATGCCAAGCCGCTGTCATTGTCAGAACTGGAACACATGGTAGGCGGCTCAGCAAATTAGAACTCGATTATGAGGCGCTGGCTAGAAAACCGGCGCCTTTTTTGCGTCTTTGTGGTAGAAGTACAGAGAAATCAGAGTACCTACTGTCCAGCCGATGGGCCATGCGCACCAGATACCGGTGCTGGCAAATGGGATGGACAGCAGGTAGGCCAGAACTACCCGGAGAATCAGGTCGCTGAAGGTGGCAGTCATAAAATGCTTCATCATGCCGGATCCGCGCAGGATGCCGTCGGAAACCAGCTTCACAGATACCACAAAGTAGAATGGTGATACGATATGTAGGAATTGCATTCCTGTATGCATTGCCTCGGTGGAGGGGGTATTCATAAAAATGTTTACTAATGGCTTGCTGGCAATCAGATAAAGTAATACCAGTGGGAGACTGATGGTCCACACCATTTGGATGCCTGCTTTTAGTCCCTGATGGATTCGATTTATTTTTCCGGCACCCAGATTCTGGGCGGTATAGTTTGAAATACCGTTTCCCAGAGTGGTAAAGGAAGTAATCACCAGATTGTTCAGTTTAATGGCTGCAGAGTATCCTGCCATGACACCGGTACCGCAGCTGTTGATAATGCTTTGAATGATGATATTTCCAACGGAGATAAAGCTTTGCTGTAGAACACTGGGTACTGCAATTACGATAAATTCTTTTAGCAGCTTCATGGAAAACAGAGGGCTCTTTTTTTGTGTCTTGATTCCGGTCAAACGCTTACAGACAACTACCAGGGCAAGAATACAGCTGGCTCCCTGACACAGAAAAGTAGCCCAGGCGATGCCTGTCACGCCCATGTGAAGGCATTTTACAAAAAGTATATCCACGGCGATATTGGATGTGGATGACACGGCAAGAAAATAAAAGGGAGTCTTGGAATCTCCCAGTGCGGAAAATATTCCAGTGGCTATATTGTAAAAGAATACAAAGGGGAGTCCCATAATGTAAATCACCAGGTATAGTCTGGAGTCTGCAAAAATACTTGCCGGTGTGTGAATCAGGTGCAGCAGTGGGACACAGAAAATCAGACCAAAAGCCATAAGCAGAATGCATACTGCGCCGCTGGCAATCATGGCGGTTTTTACTGCTGTTTTCAGTTGCACATACTGTTTGGCACCAAATAATTTGGATACCATCACGGAGCAGCCGATGTTACATCCGAAGGCAAAGGCGATGAAAATCAAGGTAATTTCATAGCTGTTTCCTACTGCCGCCAATGCATTTTCATTGATAAATTTGCCGGCCACAAAGCTGTCAGCGATGTTGTACAGCTGCTGAAAAATTACGCTTCCAAATAGTGGAAGACAGAATAACCATAGTACTTTTCGGGGAGAACCTGTTGTTAAATCCTTATTCATAAAATTACGCCTCTTTTTCCTTGCATGCGGTGTCACGCAGATGATACCTCATGCCGTTTTTCCGCCATGTAGTATATACCAGAATAAAAGATTTGTAAAATAATATATGGATAGTTTTGGTTTACATTCCCATGTATTTTTTTTATAATAAGAGTGGTTTTTTGCATGAAAAGGAAAAGATTTAAAATGACAAGCAGAAGATAGATAGGGCTTCAGGGGTGGGGCTGTGAACTGTCGGAACAGAAGGTGGCGGACACGGTGTCCCGTATTCAGAAAAATATTGCTAAAACTCTCTATCAATGTGCGGTGGGTGTGGCCATATATCATGCCGGGGATTCTTTCGGGGAAGTGTGCAGTCTGGCGGATCGAGAAATGTATGAAAATAAACGTTTTCTAAAAATGTGTGAGTGATAAATGAAATTGAGACCATGGCTGCGGGGCATGGTTCTTTTGCTACTTGAAAAAGCGGGAACGATAATATAATATCTAATAAAGTATAAAAAGGCAAAAGATGTACGGAAGAGATTAGTTATGTTATATGTATATGGATTGGATGTTCGTGATTTTTCTGATAGGAAAACAGAGGAGCATAGTCTGGAGGAGTTCGGGAGAGAGGACAAGTACACCAAGACCTATGCGTCCCTTTTGTCCTGGCAGAGAATGGAACAACTGCAGCGATTGAAGCAGAGCAAGGATCAAATGCGGTGTATCGGTGCGGGAATACTGGAGTGGTATGGTCTGAACTGTCTTTGTCAATCTCAAGTTCCGCCGGAGACCGCTGTGGGGGAAAACGGGAAACCGTATTTTCTGGAGTTCCCCGTATTGCAGTATAATCTGTCCCATGCGGGGGATTATGTGGTGGCGGCCTTTTCGGATGAGCCGGTGGGGATTGACATAGCGGAACGCAGGGTGTGTAAAGATTCGCTGATTCGGCGGTGCCTGACAGAGACGGAGATGGATTGGCTGAAACATCAGGAGCAGCGGGATGAGGCCTTTTGTCGATTGTGGGCAGGAAAGGAGAGCTTTGTGAAGTGGACCGGACACGGACTTAGAAAAAATCTTCGTCAGGTGGAAATCACTTTGGACGGGGCTTTTTTTGTGCGGGATTTAAACCCGGGGGAAATGGCCTCAGACGGCGGGAAGCCTTTGGACAGGGCTTATCTGCGGGAGTGGAGAGAACCCCGTGGATACTCTGTATGTGTGTGCTGTGGGGATGCGAAACAGTTGGAGAATGTCCGGGAGATACACTGGGTCACTGCCCGGGAGCTGGAATCCCTGGTGATTTGACATAGAACTATAACAATATGAAAATGCGGTTGAAATGAGAAACAAAATTCGGAGGAAATAGAAGAGATGGAAGCAGTGGAAACAAAGGCTGCAAAACGCAACGGAACAAAGGATATGTCGGTGGGATCGCCCATGAAACTTATTTTGGGATTTGCCCTGCCACTTCTGATGGGTATGCTGTTTCAGCAGATTTATAGTCTGGTGGATACCGTTATTGTGGGGCGTTGTCTGGGCATGTCCGCATTGGCGGCGGTGGGAGCCACCGGAAGTATTAATTTTTTGATTATTGGATTTTGTCTGGGTATGTGCAGTGGATTTGCGCTGCCGGTGGCGCAGCGGTTTGGTGCCAAGGATGAGGCGGGGCTTCGGAAGTTTGTGGGGAATTCTGCTGTTTTGGCAGCCATGATTGCAGTGATACTTACGGTGGTAACTGTTGTGCTTTGCAGGGATATTCTTCAATGGATGAAAACACCGGAGGATATCATTGACTTATCCTATGAGTATATTGTAGTGATTTTTGCGGGAATCCCGGCCACTATTCTGTATAATTTGCTGTCATCTTATCTGCGGTCCTTGGGAGATTCCGTGATGCCCGTGGTTTTTCTTGTGATGTCTGCGGTGTTAAATGTGGTGCTGGATTTGCTGTTTGTTATTACATTTGAAATGGGAATTTTTGGCGCTGCCTTTGCAACTGTACTGGCTCAGGCGGTATCTGGTGTCTTAAGTCTTATCTTTATAATAAAGAAACGTGAGATTTTACATCCTCAAAAGGAGGATTGGGTTCTGGATAGAGATTATGTGAAAACGTTGATTTATATGGGATTGCCCATGGGATTTCAGTATTCCATCACTGCCATTGGAAGTGTGGTGTTGCAGACGGCAGTAAATTCCCTGGGTTCTGTGGCAGTTGCCTCCATGACTGCAGCGCAGAAGATTTCCATGTTTGTGGTGTGTCCCTTTGATGCGCTAGGTTCCACCATGGCCACATATGGGGGGCAAAACGTAGGAGCTGGAAAGTTAGACCGATTGTCCAAGGGACTTTTGCAGGCGGGAATTTTAGGAATCGCATATTCTGTGATTATTTTGATTGTACTGTATTTTTGCGGGGATTACCTGGTTTATCTGTTCGTTTCTCCGGAGGAAACGCTGGTGGTTGCACAGGCTAGGCAATTCCTGCTGATTAACGCTGTATTCTACATTCCGTTGGTGTTTGTAAATGAGGTGCGTTTCCTGATTCAGGGAATGGGATATTCGGGGTTTGCCGTGTTTGCCGGAGTGTTTGAAATGGTGGCAAGAGCTTTGGTGGGATTAATTTTTGTCCCGATATTTGGTTATGTGGCAGCCTGCTTTGCCAGTCCTATGGCATGGATTTTCGCCGATGCATTTCTATTTCCGGCATACTTTATTGTGCTGCATCGCATGAAAAAGCAGATGGAGGCAGGCAGATTAAAATGAGATGGTGTCAAGTCAAATATGAAAACCTTGTGTCAAAAGATGGGAGAGACAGAATATGAGCAAGCGATATGAAACGATAATTTTTGATCTGGATGGAACGCTATTGGATACGCTGGATGATCTGATGGATGCGGTGAATTACAGCCTGAATCAGTGTGGAATGCCGGTGCGCAGCCGGGAGGAAATACGTCGGTTTGTGGGAAATGGGATACGGGTTCTGATGGAGCGGGCAGTTCCGGACGGAAAAGAGAATCCGCAGTTTGAACGTGCATTTGCACTTTTTAAGGAATATTATGGTGTCCATTGCAATGATAAAACCAGCCTTTATCCGGGCGTGGGAGAGATGCTGAAGGAGTTGAAACACCAGGGAATGCACCTTGCCATTGTATCCAATAAGGCAGATTTTGCAGTGAAAGAGTTACAGCAGATATACTTTGGTGGTGTGATTGATGTTGCTCTGGGAGAGCGGGAAGGGGTGTCTAGAAAGCCGGCTCCTGATATGGTGGAATGTGTGCGGAAGGAATTGGCTGTGCCAAAGGAATCCTGTGTATACGTGGGGGATTCCGATGTAGATGTTCAAACGGCGAAAAACGCAGGCATCCCCTGCATTAGCGTCACCTGGGGATTCCGTGACCGGGAATTCTTAATGACCCATGGTGCCACTGTATTTGCAGAAGATGCGAGAGAATTATTAGAAACGATACTTTCCTGATATAAAGTGAAATAAAAAATTATATCTTCCCTTCAAATCTTCCGGAAGCCCCACAGGGCAGAACCAGTCCGTTGCTGCTTACCGGTAATCCAATCTCATCGGAGATGACATGTCCGGGGAAGGCGCGAAGTTCTGTTCCTATCAGATAGGAAAGAACGGCAGGCTGCAGTCCGGTGGTGTAGGAATTAATCAGGAAAAACAGCGGTTCATCCACCAGAAGTTTAGCACAAAGCTTCACTAAGGGATGGATGGAGTCTTCGATTTTCCAGATCTCCCCTTTGGGTCCCCTGCCATAGGAAGGTGGATCCATAATGATGGCGTCATAATGATTGCCCCTGCGGATTTCCCGCTCTACGAATTTTACACAGTCGTCCACAATCCAACGGATGGGCGCATCACCTAGTCCGCTGGATACAGCGTTTTCTCTGGCCCAGGTCACCATACCCTTGGAAGCGTCCACATGGGTGACGGAGGCTCCGGCTGAAGCAGCGGCCAAGGTGGCGCCCCCGGTGTATGCAAAAAGATTGAGCACTTTCACAGGGCGATTGGCTTTACGAATCAAATCAGAAAACCAGTCCCAGTTAGCGGCCTGCTCCGGGAAAAGTCCCGTATGTTTAAAGCTGAAAGGTTTTAAGTTGAAGGTGAGGCTGCGATAGTGGATCTGCCATTGCTCCGGAAGTTGGAAAAACTCCCACTCTCCACCGCCTTTCTTGCTGCGGTGATAATGTCCGTTGGGCTGATGCCAGCCTTTTTCCTTTTTTGGTGTATCCCAGATGACCTGAGGATCTGGCCGCACCAGAATGTAATCCCCCCAGCGCTCCAGTTTTTCTCCCTTTGAACAATCTATCACTTCATAGTCTTTCCATTGATTGGCAAGCCACATATCCACGTCCTCCTTCTTCGGATTGTTTGTAACGATTCGGTACCTTTATAGTTACGAGCACAGATTCGATTGTTTATTGTTTGGTTTTCTTCCATATTATAAAGGTAGAAAAAAATACCGTCAACTAATGAAATGGAAACTGCTGCGAAAAACATACTTTACAATGGGAAAAACAATTGTTATCCTAGAAGGGACTTTGTTGTTTTGAAAAAACACAAGAAAGATAACTAGAGGAGGAAGAAAGAGTGGATTCAAATGTAATCTGGATTCTTGTGGCCTTTGTACTCTACATGGTAATGATGGTGGCAATTGGCGCAAGATACATGAAAAAGACAAACAACTCTGAGGATTATTTCCTGGGAGGAAGAGGACTGAGTGGCTGGGTGGCAGCACTTTCCGCACAGGCATCCGATATGAGCGGATGGCTTCTGATGGGACTTCCCGGTGCGCTGTATGCAGCAGGTACCGGACAGGCGTGGATTGCTATCGGTCTGTTTATTGGAACGGTATGCAACTGGATTTTTATTTCAAACCGGTTACGCCGCTACACAATACGGGCAAACAACTCGCTGACTTTGCCGGAGTATTTTAATAACCGGTTTCATGATAAAAAGGGAAGCTTGCTTTTGGTTTCCTCCATTGTAATTGTTATTTTCTTTTTGGTTTACACTGCTTCTGCACTGGCAGCGGGCGGAAAACTGTTTCAGATGGTAATCGGCATCGATTATACCGTGGCACTGACCATCGGTGCGATAGTGATTCTGCTGTATACCTTTATGGGCGGTTTCATGGCGGTGTGTGTTACAGACTTTATTCAGGGAATGCTGATGCTGGTTGCTCTTTTGGTGGTGCCGATTCTGGCTTATTTCATGGCTGTCAAAAATGGAAGCATGACAGAGATTCTGGAGCTCAGCGGAGTGGCCGGCGGCAGTGATGCATATCTGAGCCTTTGGTATAACGGTGGAGAAAAATACCGTGCCATCGATATTATTTCCCAGCTCGCTTGGGGATTGGGTTACTGTGGTATGCCTCACATTCTGACCCGATTCATGGCAGTAAAGAATCAGAAGGAATTAAATAAGTCCAAAGGAATTGCCATTGTTTGGGTAGCGTTGTCCCTGACTTTTGCCTGCATCATCGGAATTGTGGGTCGTGCGTATTTATATCCGACTATGCTTGGTACTGATAGAGGATATTCCACCGAGCATGTATTTATTGCAATGATCCGGCAGCTGTTCACAGTGGATTTTAAATGGCCGTTTTTGGCAGGTATTTTCCTGTGCGGAATTTTGGCAGCCATTATGTCCACCGCAGATTCCCAGCTTTTGGTTACTGCTTCCGCAGTATCTGAGGATATTTACCAGGGCGTGATCAACAAAAAGGCAGACGATAAGAAGGTGCTTCGCATGAGCCGTATCACTGTTGTTGCAGTGGCTGTTCTGGCATATATCATTGCCCTGAATCCGAATAGCTCCATTATGGCACTGGTTTCTGATGCATGGGCGGGCTTTGGTTCCGCTTTCGGACCTTTGGTGGTTTTGTCTCTATTCTGGAAGCGCGTGAATAAGCCCGGAGCTATGGTGGGCATCATTTCCGGAGCACTCACCGTACTGGTATGGGATTATCTCCCGTTAGTATCCGGTCAGACACTGGCAGCAGCGACATCTATTTATTCCTTATTAATAGGATTCTGTGTCAGCCTGATTTCTATCGTGGTTGTGACACTCTGCACCAAGGCTCCCGACGAGAGCATCTGCAAAGAGTTTGATGACGTGGCAAACAAAAGCATTGAGATGTAATGGGCATATGCTGTTACTGGAACAACCATAGGGAGTGAACAGTAAAATTGTACTTAAAAAAATACAATTATTTTTAGAAAAGTCTTGCAATCGGCAGAACCATCATGTATACTACTACTTGCTGTGACATTGATAGCGTAGAAGCGTGAGGTTGCTGCCGATTTTTAATGGCAGGTTTTCCGTGGAGCGAATGTCATGTTAGGAAACTGGCGACAAGTCACTGTATCACATATCGTCTACAATGAGAAAGAAGTAGAAACAACGTGTGAGAGCCTATGGGACACACACGGAAAAGTGTACAGTCACCGCTTGTCGTACTGAAATTTTAAGTGCGAAAAGGAGGCGACTTTTTTTATGGCAAGTCAAGTAATGAGAATCACATTGAAGGCTTATGATCACGAGTTAGTAGATTCATCAGCAAAAAAAATCATCGAGACTGTAAAAAAGAACGGATCACAGGTGAGTGGACCAGTACCACTTCCTACTAAGAAAGAGGTTGTTACCATTCTTAGAGCGGTACACAAGTACAAGTATTCCAGAGAGCAGTTCGAGCAGAGAACTCATAAGAGACTTATTGATATCATTGCTCCGACACAGAAAACTGTTGACGCATTATCCAGACTGGAAATGCCTGCAGTTGTCTACATTGATATCAAAATGAAATAAAGTCAAAAAGCAAAGATCCTGATGGCCAAACGGTCTTCTAGGATGAACGGGTATCTCGTTCCGCTGTAGAAAAAACAGGAGGAAAGATTAAATGAAGAAGGCAATTTTAGCAACAAAAGTCGGAATGACACAGATCTTCAATGCAGACGGCGTATTAGTACCGGTTACTGTATTACAGGCTGGACCTTGTGTGGTTACACAGATCAAAACTGTCGAGAATGACGGTTACAGCGCAGTACAGGTTGGATTTGTTGACAAGAAAGAAAAGATTGTGAACAAAGACGCCAATGGCAAGAAGGAAATCAAGAACAGACACGGTGTAAACAAGGCTGAGATGGGACATTTCAAAAAAGCTGGCGTGTCTGGCAAGAGATTTGTAAGAGAGTTCAGATTTGAGAACGCTGCAGATTACAATCTGGCAGACGAGATCAAGGCAGATATCTTTGCAGAGGGCGATCATGTAGATGCTACTGCAATTTCAAAGGGAAAAGGATTCCAGGGCGCTATTAAGAGACACGGTCAGCACAGAGGACCTATGGCTCACGGTTCTAAGTTCCATCGTCATCAGGGTTCCAATGGTTCTTGTTCTACACCTAGCCGTGTATTCAAGGGCAAGGGAATGCCGGGTCACATGGGAAGCGTAAAGATTACAACTCAGAATCTTGAGATTGTAAGAGTAGACGCAGAGAACAACCTGCTTTTAGTTAAGGGTGCCGTACCGGGACCTAAGAAAGCTTTAGTAACAATTAAAGAGACTGTGAAAGCAGCGAAATAGTGCGAGACGAAGAAAGGAGGATCACACAGATGGCTAAAGTATCTGTTTATAATATGGAAGGCAATGAAGTGGGCAGCTTGGATTTAAACGATGCAGTGTTCGGTGTCGAGGTAAATGAGCACTTAGTACACATGGCAGTAGTTCAGCAGCTTGCAAACAATCGTCAGGGAACACAGAAAGCAAAGACACGTTCTGAAGTATCCGGCGGCGGAAGAAAACCTTGGAGACAGAAGGGAACAGGTCACGCAAGACAGGGTTCTACCAGATCTCCTCAGTGGACAGGCGGCGGAGTTGTATTTGCTCCGGTACCGAGAGATTACTCTTTCAAGCTCAATAAGAAAGAGAAGAGAGCAGCATTAAAGTCTGCTTTGACTTCAAAAGTAAATGACAGCAAGTTTGTTGTTGTTGACGAGCTTAAGTTAGATGAGATCAAGACAAAGAAGTTTGCAGAGGTTATGAAGAACTTAAAGGTTGAGAAGGCTCTGGTAGTTCTGGATGACATGGATGTAAATGTAATCAAGTCCGCAGCAAACATCGCAACCGTTAAGACAACTCAGACCAGCGAGATCAACGTGTTTGATGTATTGAAGTATGACACAGTTGTTGCTACCAAGGCAGCAGTTGAGAAAATCGAGGAGGTGTATGCATAATGGCAAACGTACAGTATTATGATGTAATCCTCAAACCAGTAGTAACTGAGAAGAGCATGGCAGCTATGGCTGAGAAGAAATATACATTCTTAGTTCATCCGGAAGCAAATAAGACCATGATCAAAGAGGCAGTAGAGAAAATGTTCGAAGGAACAAAGGTTGCAAAGGTTAACACCATGAATCAGGAAGGAAAGAAGAAGAGACGTGGCGTTACCACCGGTCAGACAGTAAAGACTAAGAAGGCAATCGTTCAGCTTACTGAGGATTCTGCAGATATCGAAATTTTTGCAGGACTGTAAGAGTAGGCAGCTAAGCACAGTAAAGTGCGATATTAAACTTAAATAACCGAAAGGAGAATCACAATGGGAATTAAGAGTTATAACCCATATACACCTTCCAGAAGAAATATGACTGGTTCTGATTTTTCTGAGATTACCAAGAGTACCCCGGAGAAATCATTAACAACTTCTTTAAAGAAGAATGCTGGTCGTAATAATCAGGGTAAGATCACCGTTAGACATCAGGGCGGTGGAAACAGAAGAAAATACAGAATCATCGACTTCAAGAGAAGAAAAGATGGCATTCCTGCAACTGTAATCGGAATCGAGTACGATCCCAATAGAACAGCAAACATCGCATTGATCTGCTACGCAGACGGCGAGAAGGCATATATCCTTGCACCGGAAGGATTAACAGATGGCATGCAGGTGATGAACGGACCGGAAGCAGAGGTTCGTGTTGGTAACTGCTTACCGCTGGAAAACATTCCGGTTGGTACACAGGTACACAATATTGAGTTATACGCTGGTAAGGGTGGACAGTTAGTACGTTCTGCCGGACTTAGCGCTCAGTTAATGGCAAAGGAAGGAAAGTACGCAACATTAAGACTTCCTTCAGGTGAGATGAGAATGGTTCCTCTGAACTGCCGTGCAACAATTGGTGTAATCGGAAATGGAGACCACAACCTGATCAATATCGGTAAGGCAGGACGTAAGCGTCACATGGGTATCCGCCCGACAGTACGTGGTTCTGTTATGAACCCGAATGACCATCCACATGGTGGTGGAGAAGGTAGAGCACCGATTGGACGTCCTGGTCCATGCACACCTTGGGGCAAACCTGCTCTTGGACTTAAGACACGTAAGAAGAAGAAATCTTCTAACAAGCTGATTGTAAGAAGAAGAGACGGCAGAGCTATTAAATAGTAGATAGGAGGAAATAAAATGGCAAGATCACTTAAAAAAGGACCATTTGCAGATGAAAGCTTACTGAAAAAAGTAGATGCCATGAATGCATCTGGTGATAAATCAGTTATTAAAACCTGGTCACGTCGTTCTACAATTTTCCCATCCTTCGTTGGACACACCATCGCTGTTCATGACGGAAGAAAGCATGTTCCGGTATATGTAACAGAGGATATGGTTGGACACAAGCTTGGTGAGTTCGTAGTAACCAGAACTTACAGAGGCCATGGTAAAGACGAGAAGAAGTCAAGATAATCACATTTTTTGAAAGGAGGTTTCAGTCATGGCAAAAGGACATAGATCCCAGATTAAGAGAGAGAGAAATGAAGTAAAAGACACCAGACCTTCAGCTAAGTTGTCTTATGCTAGAATGTCAGTTCAGAAAGCTTGCTTCGTATTAGACGCAATCCGCGGCAAAGACGTAGAGACTGCTCTTGCGATTGTGACATACAATCCGAGATACGCATCAAGTGTTATAGAGAAGTTGTTGAAGTCAGCAATTGCAAACGCTGAGAACAATAACGGATTAAGCGCAGAGAACCTTTATGTGGAGGAGTGCTACGCAAACAAGGCACCTACAATGAAGAGAATCAGACCAAGAGCACAGGGTAGAGCTTACAGAATCGAGAAGAGAACAAGCCACTTAACAATTGTGCTGAATGAAAGATAGGAGGTAAAACATGGGACAGAAGGTTAATCCTCATGGTTTAAGAGTCGGCGTCATCAAGGATTGGGATTCTAAATGGTACGCAGAATCAGACTTCGCTGATTACTTAGTAGAAGACTATAACATCAGAAAATTTCTGAAGAAGAAATTATATGCTGCAGGCGTTTCTAAGATTGAGATCGAGAGAGCATCTGATCGTGTAAAGGTGATCCTTTACACAGCTAAGCCCGGTGTGGTAATCGGTAAGGGCGGTGCTGAGATCGAGAGAATCAAAGGCGAATTACAGCAGTTCACAGACAAGAAGTTAATCGTAGATATCAAGGAAGTTAAGAGACCTGACAAGGATGCGCAGTTAGTAGCTGAGAATATTGCATTACAGTTAGAGAACCGTGTTTCCTTCCGTAGAGCAATGAAATCCTGCATGAGCCGTGCGATGAAGGCTGGCGCAAAGGGTATCAAGACAAACTGTTCCGGACGTCTTGGCGGAGCTGATATGGCTCGTAGCGAGTTCTACTCAGATGGAACTATTCCGCTTCAGACTTTGAGAGCAGATATCGATTACGGATTTGCTGAGGCTGACACCACATACGGAAAAGTCGGCGTTAAGGTATGGATCTATAAAGGAGAAGTACTTCCTACAAAAGGAAATAAGGAAGGAGGAGCTCAATAATGTTAATGCCCAAGAGAGTAAAACATCGTAAACAGTTCCGTGGCACCATGGCCGGAAAAGCGATGAGAGGTAATAAGATTACAAACGGTTCATTCGGTATCGTTGCAATGGAGCCGTGCTGGATCAGATCCAATCAGATCGAGGCTGCCCGTATTGCTATGACAAGATATATCAAGCGTGGTGGTAGAGTTTGGATCAAAATTTTCCCTGACAAACCTGTAACTGCAAAACCGGCTGAGACTCGTATGGGTTCCGGAAAAGGAACATTAGAGTACTGGGTAGCGGTTGTTAAGCCGGGACGCGTATTATTCGAGATTTCTGACGTATCCGAAGAAATCGCAAGAGAAGCATTACGTCTTGCAACACACAAATTACCTTGTAAGTGCAAGATCGTTTCACGTGCAGACTTAGAAGGCGGTGAATCAAATGAAAACTAGTAAATATTTAGAAGAATTAAATACACAGTCTGCTGCAGACTTAAAGTTGCAGTTGGTTGAAGCTAAAAAAGAGCTTTTCAATTTGAGATTCCAGAACGCAACAAACCAGTTGGACAATACTAGCAGAATCAAGGAAGTAAGAAAGAACATTGCTAGAATTCAGACCATCATCACACAGAAAGAGAAAGTTGCTGAGTAATACTGGATATACGCAATGCAATTTTTTATGAAAGGAGATTCAATCGTGGAAGAAAGAAATCTTAGAAAAACTCGTGTTGGTGTTGTTGTAAGTGACAAGATGGATAAGACAATCGTTGTTGCTGTTAAGGATAACGTAAGACACGCATTATATAACAAAATCGTTAAGAAGACCTATAAGTTAAAAGCGCATGATGAGAACAACGAGTGCAAGGTTGGCGATACAGTAAGAGTAATGGAAACAAGACCTCTCTCCAAGGATAAGAGATGGAGACTTGTGGAAATCATGGAAAGAGCAAAATAATAGAAGGAGGCTACCGACATGGTACAACAGGAAACCAGACTTAAGGTTGCCGACAATACAGGTGCAAAAGAGTTACTTTGCATCCGCGTTATGGGCGGCTCAACCAGAAGATATGCAAATATCGGTGATGTAATCACTGCTAGTGTTAAAGATGCAACACCAGGCGGCGTTGTTAAAAAGGGTGACGTAGTGAAGGCAGTAGTTGTTCGTACAGTAAAGGGCGCACGTCGTAAAGACGGATCCTACATCAAGTTTGATGAGAATGCTGCTGTTATTATCAAGGACGATAAGACCCCGAAAGGAACTCGTATTTTTGGACCAGTTGCAAGAGAGCTTCGTGACAAACAGTTTATGAAAATTGTTTCTCTGGCTCCGGAAGTATTATAGGAGGGACCAAAAAATGGCAAGCATGAAAATTAAGAAGGGTGACACCGTTAAGGTAATCGCCGGAAGAGACAAGGACAAAGAGGGCAAGGTTATTGCTGTAAATAAGAAAGACAATACTTTACTTGTTGAAGGTATCAATATGGAAACCAAGCATGTAAAGCCCAGCATGGCAAATCAGCAGGGCGGCATTGTTCATCAGGAAGGACCTATTGACGCTTCAAACGTAATGTATCTTCATAAAGGTCAGGCTACCAGAGTTGGCTTTAAGAGGGATGGAGATAAGAAAGTACGTTACGCAAAATCTACAGGTGATGTAATCGATTAATCGTAAGAGAGGAGGAGCAACAAGTTGAGTAGACTTAAAGATCAGTACCAGAACGAGATCGTAGATGCTATGATCAAGAAGTTCGGTTATAAAAATGTTATGGAAGTACCCAAGCTTTCTAAGGTTGTTATAAACATGGGCGTTGGCGAAGCAAAGGAGAACGCAAAGGTTCTTGAGTCAGCTATGAAGGATATGGAGATTATCTCCGGACAGAAGCCGGTAGCTACAAAGGCTAAGAACTCTATTGCAAACTTCAAGCTGAGAGAAGGAATGCCCATCGGATGTAAAGTTACTTTAAGAGGAGATAAGATGTATGAGTTTGTTGACCGTCTGGTTAACCTCGCATTGCCTCGTGTACGTGACTTCAGAGGTGTAAATCCCAACGCATTCGACGGAAGAGGAAACTACGCTCTTGGTATCAAAGAGCAGATTATCTTCCCTGAGATCGAGTTTGATAAGGTTGACAAGGTAAGAGGTATGGATATCATCTTTGTTACCACTGCTAAGACAGATGAAGAAGCACGTGAATTATTGACATTGTTCAATATGCCATTCGCAAAATAAGGATAGGAGGGAATTCAAATGGCAAAGACTTCAATGAAAGTAAAACAGCAGCGCAAACAGAAATTCTCTTCTAGAGAATACAATCGTTGCAAGATCTGTGGTCGTCCACATGCATATTTAAGAAAATATGGCATTTGCAGAGTTTGCTTCCGTGAGCTGGCATACAAGGGCCAGATTCCAGGAGTTAAGAAGGCAAGCTGGTAAGCCGTAAAAGGAAAAGATAGGAGGAAAAACACATCATGACAATGACAAGTGATCCAATTGCAGATATGCTTACAAGAATCCGTAATGCAAACACTGCAAAACATGATACCGTTGATATCCCTGCTTCCAAAATTAAAGTGGCAATCGCAGATATTTTGGTAAGAGAAGGATATATTGCAAAATATGATATGATCGAGGATGGTGTCGTTAAGACTATGCACGTTACTTTAAAGTACGGTGCAGACAAGAACGAGAAGATCATCACTGGAATCAAGAGAATTTCTAAGCCGGGTCTTCGTGTATATGCCGGTAAGGATAATCTGCCGAAGGTTCTCGGTGGTTTAGGAATCGCAATCCTGTCCACAAACCAGGGAATCATCACTGACAAAGAGGCTAGAAAGCTTCAGGTGGGCGGAGAAGTGTTAGCATTTGTATGGTAAGATTAAAAATATAAATTATTAGGAGGTACGGGCATGTCACGTATAGGAAGAATGCCAATCGCAATTCCTGCAGGCGTAACTGTGGAATTAGCAGAAAATAATCAGGTGACTGTAAAAGGACCAAAAGGAACATTAAGCAGAGTATTACCATCTGAGATGGAAATCAAAGTTGAGGGTTCTGAAGTAATCGTTACAAGACCGAATGATTTGAAGAAAATGAAATCTTTACACGGATTAACCAGAACATTGCTCAACAACATGGTGGTTGGTGTTACTGATGGGTTCAAAAAAGAGCTTGAGGTTAACGGTGTAGGTTACAGAGCATCCAAGGCCGGCAAGAAGCTCACATTAAACCTTGGATATTCCCATCCGGTAGAGATGGAGGATCCGGAAGGATTAGAGTCTACCGTAGATGGTAACAAGATTATCATCACAGGTATCGATAAAGAGAAGGTTGGCCAATACGCAGCTGAGATCAGAGATAAGAGAAGACCTGAGCCTTACAAAGGAAAGGGTATTAAGTATGCTGATGAAGTTATTAGACGTAAAGTTGGTAAGACTGGTAAGAAATAATTAAAGGAGTGACGAGAAATGGTTAATAAAGAATCCAGAACAGCAGTTCGTGAAAAAAAGCATAGTAGAATGCGTTATCATTTAGCTGGAACAGCTGAGAGACCACGTTTAGCTGTGTTTAGAAGTAATAATCATATGTACGCTCAGATTATTGACGACACAGTTGGAAATACCCTCGTTTCAGCTTCCACAATGGATAAAGACATTAAGGCAGCTTGCGAGAAGACCAACAACGTGGATGCAGCAGCACAGGTTGGTACAGCAGTAGCAAAGAAAGCATTAGAAAAAGGTATTACCACAGTTGTCTTTGACAGAGGCGGTTTTATATATGCAGGCAAGGTAAAGGCGTTAGCCGAGGCAGCAAGAGAAGCTGGTTTAGATTTCTAGTGAAGGAGGAAACAGTACATGAAACGTACAATTATTGATGCTAGCCAATTAGAGTTAGAAGAAAAAGTGGTATCAATTAAGCGCGTTACGAAGGTTGTAAAAGGTGGACGTAACATGCGTTTCACAGCTCTTGTTGTTGTAGGTGACGGCAATGGTCATGTGGGCGCAGGCTTAGGAAAAGCTACTGAGATTCCGGAAGCAATCCGTAAGGGTAAAGAGGATGCTATGAAGAAGCTCATCACAGTTAAGCTGGATGAGAACAACAGTATCACTCATGATATCTCCGGAAAGCATACAGGTGCTTCTGTATTATTAAAGAAGGCTCCGGAAGGAACCGGTATCATCGCTGGTGGTCCTGCCCGTAGCGTATGTGAGTTAGCAGGTATCAAGAATATCCGTACAAAGTCTTTGGGTTCTAACAATAAGCAGAACGTTGTTCTTGCAACAATTGATGCGTTAGGACAGTTGAAATCCCCGGAAGAGGTAGCAAAGCTTCGTGGATTATCTGTAGAAGAAGTAGTAGGTTAAGGAGGATATTAAAATGGCAGAGAAGTTAAAAATTACACTCGTAAAATCTACTATCGGCGCTGTACCGAAGAACAAGAAAACTGTTGAGGCACTTGGCCTTAAGAAGATCGGTGCAACTGTTGAGCGTCCTGATAACAAAGCAGTTAGAGGAATGATTCAGCAGGTAAGACATTTAGTAAAAGTAGAAGAAGTATAATTATAAAAGATAGGAGGTGTCGAGATGGACTTATCAAATTTACAACCTGCAGTAGGTGCAAAGCACAGTGATAATTTCAGAAGAGGACGTGGACATGGTTCAGGAAATGGTAAGACAGCTGGTAAGGGACATAAGGGACAGAAGGCTCGTTCAGGAGCACCGAGACCTGGTTTCGAAGGTGGTCAGATGCCATTATACAGAAGATTACCTAAGAGAGGATTCAAGTGCATAAATTCTAAGACTATCGTTGGAATTAATATTTCCGCTCTTGAGGTATTCGAGAATGATGCAGTAGTATCTGTTGAAACTTTAATTGAAAAAGGTATCGTTAAGAACCCGAGAGACGGCGTTAAGATTCTCGGAAATGGCGAACTTACTAAGAAGCTCACAGTTCAGGCTAATGCATTCAGCGCAAGCGCAAAAGAAAAGATTGAGGCTCTTGGTGGAAAAGCTGAGGTGATCTAATGTTCGATACAGTCCGTAATGCTTTCAAGGTCAAGGATATTCGGAAACGTTTATGGTTTACGTTTTTTATGCTGGTTATCATCAGAATCGGTTCACAGTTACCGATTCCTGGTGTAAATCCAGATATTTTCACCAGCTTCTTTGAGGGAAATGATGCATTTAATTTCTTTGATGCAATTACCGGTGGATCCTTTATACAGATGTCCATCTTTGCATTGAATATTACGCCATACATTACCTCGTCCATTATCATGCAGCTTTTGACCATTGCAATCCCTAAGCTGGAAGAGATGCAGCGTGATGGAGAAGAAGGACGCAAGAAGATCACGGAGATTACACGTTATGTGACTGTGGCACTTGCTTTGATTGAATCCATTGCCATGGCAGTTGGATTTTCAAAGATGGGTTATCTGGCAGACAATGGTATTCTTCAGATTATCCTGGTGGTTGTCACACTGACAGCCGGATCTGCTGTCCTGATGTGGATTGGTGAACGTATTACCGAGAATGGTGTTGGTAATGGTATTTCCATCGTATTGGTAATCAACATTATTTCCCGTATTCCAAATGATTTTGGAACATTGTTTGAGCAGTTTGTAGCTGGCAAGATTCCTGCTAAGGCAGTTCTTGCGGTGGTTATTATTGTAGCAATTATTGTTGCGATGGTGGTCTTTGTCGTGCTTTTACAGGGGGCAGAGCGGAAAATTCCGGTTCAGTATTCCAAAAAGATTCAGGGAAGAAGACAGGTGGGTGGTCAGTCCTCTCACATTCCATTAAAGGTGAATACCGCTGGAGTTATTCCTGTTATCTTTGCACAGTCCCTGATGCAGTTTCCGGTTGTGATTGCTTCTATTTTAGGAAAGGGTAACGGAACTGGTATCGGAAGCAAGATATTAAAAGGATTGTCTCAGTCCAACTGGTGCAATCCGGAAGAACCCATTTATAGCATTGGCTTGGTTGTGTATTTGATTTTAATTATTGCTTTTGCATATTTTTATACATCAATTACATTCAACCCGTTGGAGATTGCCAACAATATGAAGCGCTCAGGCGGTTTTATTCCGGGAATCAGACCTGGAAAGCCTACCAGTGATTATCTGTCAAAGATTTTAGGTTATGTCATCTTTATTGGAGCGGTAGGATTGTCCATTGTGGCAGTACTTCCCATCTTCTTTAATGGTGTATTTAAGGCGAATGTTTCCTTTGGTGGAACATCCATCATCATTATTGTAGGTGTTGTGATTGAGACTATTAAGCAGATCGAGTCACAGATGCTGGTTCGTAACTATAAGGGATTTTTAAATGACTAATATGTGTGCCCGGGAGATACGTTTTGTATCTCCCACGGTGCACTAAAGTTGTTTTAAGGCAAAAATATAATTTTATACAGGAGGTTTTTTATGAAGATTATTATGTTAGGCGCTCCGGGAGCAGGAAAGGGAACTCAGGCAAAGCAGATTGCAGATAAGTATTCTATCCCTCACATTTCTACCGGCGATATTTTCCGTGCGAACATCAAAAACGGCACAGAGCTGGGTAAGAAAGCCAAAGAGTACATGGATCAGGGAGCTTTAGTTCCGGATGAACTCACCTGTGATCTGGTGATGGATCGTATTCAGCAGGATGACTGCAAGAACGGATTTGTTCTGGATGGATTCCCAAGAACCATTCCCCAGGCTGAGGCACTGGATGCGGCACTGGTAAAAATTAATGAGAAAATGGATTTTGCCATTGATGTGGATGTTCCGGATGAGAACATTGTCAACAGAATGGGCGGAAGAAGAGCATGCTTAAACTGTGGCGCTACTTATCATGTGGTTTCCATTCCTACCAAGGTAGAAGGAATCTGTGACAGATGCGGCAGCGAGGTAGTGCTTCGCGACGATGATAAGCCGGAGACAGTTCAGAAGAGACTGACTGTTTATCACGAGCAGACTCAGCCGTTGATTGATTACTACAATAATCAGGGAATCTTAAAGACAGTAGACGGCACCCAGCCTATGGAAGATGTATTCCAGGCAATTGTATCTATTCTGGGAGAGTAGGATATGCCGGTAACGATTAAATCTGCAGAAGAGATTGCGTTAATGCGTGAGGCGGGGAGACTTTTAGCGAAAGTGCACCAGGATTTGGGACACGAGCTGAAGGAAGGAATGACCACCTGGGACATTGATCATCTGGGAGAAGAGATGATCCGTGACCTGGGGGGAATCCCCAACTTTTTGAATTATCAGGGCTATCCGGCATCGGTGTGCGTGTCTGTAAATGATGAGGTGGTTCATGGTATTCCCAGTAAAAAGCGCGTGATACAGTCCGGAGACATCGTCAGTCTGGATATGGGACTGATTTATCAGGGATATCATTCCGATGCGGCCAGAACCCATGCGATTGGAGAGGTCAGCAGAGAAGCTTCTTTATTAATAGAAAGAACACGGGAAAGCTTTTTCCAGGGAATGCAATATGCCAGAGCAGGAAGAAGACTGTATGACATATCCGCAGCCATTGGAGATTATGCAGAAAGCTTTGGGTATGGTGTGGTGTATGACCTTGTGGGACATGGAATTGGTACACATTTGCATGAGAAACCGGATATACCAAACTATAGACAGCGCAGGAGAGGAATGAAGCTGAAAGCGGGGATGACTCTTGCTGTAGAGCCTATGATTAATCAGGGTGAGCCGGATGTGGTATGGCTGGATGATGAGTGGACGGTGGCAACCTATGATGGTTCACTGTCAGCACATTATGAAAATACCATTGTAATCACGGATGGGGAACCGGAGATTCTGACACTGACAGAGGAGGAGAAAGCATGAATCTGGCAAAAGTACTAGCTGGGCATGATAAGAACCATTATTATCTGATTCTGGAGGAGAATGAGGAAGATGTGCTTTTGGTGAATGGAACCACCAGACCGCTGGCAAAACCAAAAAAGAAAAATAAAAAGCATATACAAATCATTAAAAGAATTCCGGAATATATCATAATTTCAGAAACGGTATCACAGAGTGATGCAGAGATTGCAGAGATGCTGCGGCAATATCAGCAGTATCTGGCAGGAACCGGTCAAAAGACCCAAAATTAGGAGGAACGAAAATGTCAAAAGCAGATGTAATTGAAGTAGAAGGAACGATTGTTGAAAAATTACCTAACGCCATGTTTCAGGTAGAGCTTGAAAATGGGCATCAGGTACTGGCTCATATCAGTGGTAAGCTGAGAATGAACTTTATTCGTATTTTACCGGGGGATAAGGTGACCATCGAGATGTCTCCCTACGATCTGACAAAGGGCAGAATCATTTGGAGAGATAAGTAAAATCGCACCAAAAAAGAAATAAAAAAGTTGTTGCTTTTTAAAATGGTTTATGATAGAATGCTAGATGGACGCTCTGGGCGGGAGTGCGCTATTTAGCATTTTTTTGTTGTAGCCACAACGGAAATAGCCCAAGAGGTAGATATCAATACTGCGTGTTATGTCAGTCCGGCAGGCAAAGGGAAAGGAGGATGGACTATGAAGGTAAGATCATCAGTAAAACCTATTTGCGAGAAATGCAAAGTAATTAAAAGAAAGGGAAGTATCAGAATCATCTGTGAAAACCCGAAACACAAACAGAGACAGGGTTAATAAACTCTACTCAAAATTATGTGCGGCTGCAGCATGACAGATCATGCTGTTCATAATATGCGCTATGCGCAGTTGGAAATAACTGGTTCCTCATCATACCGGAGGGTACGGTTAGCGGAGTCGGAGAATCAGGTGTATGCACACATTTCAGGGCGGGAAACCGCAGCTGCATGGGTTTGATTGCTCCCGAAAAATCACAAAGAATAATTATGGAGGTGTAAACACACATGGCTCGTATCGCAGGTGTAGATTTACCAAGAGAAAAACGTGTTGAGATCGGTTTGACATATATCTATGGAATCGGTAGAGTAAGCTCTAACCGCATCCTGGAGGCAGCAAACGTTGATCCGAATACTCGTTGCAGAGACTTAACAGACGACGAGGTTAAGAGAATTAGTGCAGTAATCGACGAGACTCAGACTGTAGAGGGTGATTTGAGACGTCAGACAGCTCTTGATATCAAGAGACTGCAGGAGATTGGATGCTATCGTGGTATCCGTCACAGAAAGGGACTGCCTGTTCGTGGTCAGAAGACAAAGACCAACGCAAGAACAAGAAAAGGTCCGAAGAAAACTGTTGCAAACAAGAAGAAATAGTTTGGTATATGAATATTTGAAGAAAGTAGGTTAGTTTAGATATGGCTAAAGTTACAAAAAAAGTGACAAAAAAGCGTGTAAAGAAAAACGTTGAACATGGACAGGCACATATTCAGGCATCCTTCAATAACACAATCGTTACATTGACCGATGCTCAGGGAAATGCTTTATCATGGGCAAGTGCCGGTGGTCTTGGATTTAGAGGTTCAAAGAAATCTACTCCATATGCTGCACAGATGGCAGCAGAAACTGCTACAAAGGCAGCTCTTGTACATGGATTAAAAACAGTTGATGTTATGGTTAAAGGACCAGGTTCAGGAAGAGAAGCAGCAATCCGTGCCCTTCAGGCAGCAGGATTGGAAGTTCTTTCCATTCGTGACGTGACTCCAGTTCCTCATAATGGATGTCGTCCACCAAAACGTAGAAGAGTATAATTAGGAGGATATCTAAAATGGCAGTAAATAAAGTACCTGTTCTTAAGAGATGTAGAGCACTTGGTTTAGAGCCGAGTTACTTAGGATATGATAAGAAGTCTAACAGACAGTTAAGAAGAGCAAACAAGAAGATGTCTGAGTACGGTCTTCAGCTCAGAGAAAAGCAGAAAGCAAAATTCATTTACGGAGTATTAGAGAAGCCTTTCCGTAACTACTATGAGAAGGCTGACCAGATGAAGGGTATGACAGGTGCAAACCTGATGACTATCTTAGAGTCTCGTCTGGATAATGTGGTTTTCCGTTTGGGATTTGCTCGTACAAGAAAAGAAGCAAGACAGATTGTTGACCATAAGTTTGTATTAGTAAATGGTAAGCGTGTGAACATTCCGTCTTATCTGGTTAAGGCTGGCGATGTGATTGAGATTAGAGAGGATCGCAAGACTTCTCAGAGAATGAAGGACATCGTAGAAGTTGCCGGTGGAAGATTAGTCCCGGAATGGCTTGATGTAGATGCAGAGAAATTACAGGGAACCGTTAAGGAATTACCTACCAGAGAAATGATTGATGTACCTGTAGATGAGATGCTTATCGTCGAGTTATATTCTAAATAATCGTGATTAGGCGTAATACCCGAAAAAGGAGGGACTTGTAGTGTTCGATTTTCAAAAACCAATAATTGAAATTGCTGAAATTTCTGAAGACAAAAGATATGGAAAGTTCGTGTGTGAACCATTGGAAAGAGGTTATGGCACCACACTTGGCAACTCACTCCGCAGAATTATGTTGTCTTCCTTACCGGGTGCAGCAGTTAGTCAGGTTAAGATTGACGGCGTGTTGCATGAGTTTAGCTCAATTCCGGGTGTCAAAGAAGATGTGACTGAGATTATTATGAACATCAAGAATCTTGCGATTCAGAATAACAGCACAGATGATGAGCCGAAGACTGCATATATCGAGTTCACGGGTGAGGGTGTTGTTACCGCTGCAGATATTCAGGTGGATCAGGATATCGTGATCATGAATCCGGATTTGGAGATTGCACATTTGAATGGCGGAGCTGATTCCAAGCTTTATATGGAGTTGACCATTACAAATGGAAGAGGTTATGTCAGTGCAGATAAGAATAAGAGCGACGATCTTCCAATCGGAGTCATCGCCATCGATTCTATCTATACACCGGTAGAGCGTGTGAATTTATCCGTTCAGAACACTCGTGTCGGCCAGATCACAGATTATGATAAGCTGACATTAGATGTATACACCAATGGAACACTTGCTCCGGATGAGGCTGTCAGCCTTGCAGCTAAGGTCTTAAGTGAGCACTTGAGCCTGTTCATTGATCTTTCTGAGAATGCAAAGACCGCAGAGGTTATGATTGAGAAAGAGGACAGCGCAAAAGAGAAGGTTCTGGAGATGAATATCGACGAGCTGGAGTTATCCGTGCGTTCTTATAACTGCTTGAAGAGAGCAGGAATCAATACCGTAGAGGAATTGACTAACCGGACACCGGAGGACATGATGAAGGTTCGCAACCTCGGACGCAAGTCATTAGAAGAAGTATTGGCAAAATTAAAGGAATTAGGCTTACAGCTCAATCAGGGCGAGGAAGCTTAAGAAACCATACTCATAGATGGCAGTGCTGGTAAGACCGACGAGCGCAGCGGTGTCAGTTCATGAGTGGCATATAACAAGCATTCGGTAAGTAAGACCGATGAGCGTAGCCGGATGTACCACAAATGGAGGGCCGAAAAATGGCAAAGTATAGAAAATTAGGAAGAACATCTTCCCAGAGAAAAGCATTATTGAGAAACCAGGTTACCGCATTATTAAACAACGGTAAGATCGTTACAACTGAGGCAAAGGCAAAAGAGATCCGCAAGATCGCTGAGGGTCTGATTGCAATGGCAGTAAGAGAGAAGGATAACTTCGAAGAGGTTACTGTTAAGGCTAAGGTTGCAAGAAAAGACAAAGATGGCAAGAGAGTGAAAGAGGTTGTAGATGGTAAGAAGGTTACTGTTTATGACGAGGTAGAGAAGACCATCAAGAAGGATATGCCTTCCCGTCTTCACGCTAGAAGAGAGATGTTAAAGGTTCTTTATCCGGTAAAGGAAGTTCCTACTGATGCAGCAGGAAAGAAAAAGAATACCAAGCAGGTTGATCTTCCGGCTAAGTTGTTTGATGAGATTGCACCGAAGTACGCTGATCGTAAGGGTGGATACACCAGAATCGTAAAGATTGGACAGCGTAAAGGTGATGGAGCATTAGAGGTTCTCATCGAGCTGGTATAGTTTCAAAAATAATAGAGTCTGTCACATAAAAATGGTTTTATGTGGCAGGCTTTTTTTCTTGGCATTTGAGGATATGGTTGGTATAATAGATATATAAATTTTTAAAAGGAGAATGAAAATTATGAGGTATTCAATTGAAGGGGAACCGTTGCCAGTAGTAATCTGCGAACTGGAGGCAGGTGAAAAGATGATCACAGAGAGCGGGGCTATGTCCTGGATGTCACCCAATATGAAAATGGAGACTGTTGGTGGCGGCATGGGAAAAATGCTGGGAAGAATGTTTAGTGGCGAGAGTCTGTTTCTGAACCACTATACAGCATTGAACGGACAGGGAACCATTGCGTTTGCATCCAGCTTTCCAGGAGCTATTCGTGCATTTGAAATTCATCCTGGACAGGATATTGTATGCCAGAAGTCTGCATTCCTTGCAGCTACCGCTGGTGTAGAGTTGTCTACCTTCTTCCAGAAACGTCTTGGAAGTGGTTTCTTCGGTGGTGAAGGATTTATCATGCAGAGATTATCCGGACAGGGTATGGCATTTCTGGAGTTTGACGGATATGTGAAGGAGTATCAGCTGGCAGCGGGACAGTCCATTATCATTGACACCGGTTATCTGGCAGCCATGGATTCTAGCTGTTCTATGGACATTCAGACGGTACCGGGAATCAAGAATATGGTATTTGGTGGCGAAGGTGTATTTAACACAGTAGTAAATGGTCCGGGACGCATATTTATCCAGACGATGCCCATTAGCCAGATGGCAGGAGCAATTCGTCCATTTATTCCTACCGGAAATTAATAATAGTAAAAAATGGAGAAGTTAACATGGAAAAAATCGACACACAGCAATGGAAAGCGGATCTGCCGGAGTTTGTAGAGAAGACAAAGTCATTTTATACAGGAGAATTGAGCAAAGGAGATTACAAAGGATTCTCTGGTTATTATGGAAGCTACGCACAAAAAGGTGGTACAGCCAGTATGCTGCGCCTTCGTATGCCGGCGGGGCGGGTGACGAAGGAGAAGCTGGCCTTTGTGTCCGGGGTAATACGCAAATATGGTGTGGGTCGAGCTCACTTTACCACCTGTCAGACCATACAGCTTCATGATCTGAATCAGGAGCAGGTATGTGGCATAATAGATGAGGCATTGGATGCAGGAATCGTCACTATGGGTGGCGGTGGAGATTATCCCCGTAATGTCATGTGCTCTCCATTGTCTGGCGTAGAAGTGGGAGAATATTTTGATGTTTTGCCTTGGGCACAAAAGGCAGGAGATTATCTGATGCAGTTTATCAAAGCGGAGAAAATGCCCAGAAAACTTAAGGTGGCATTTTCCAATTCCCCTGCCAACAATACCCATGCTACATTCCGGGATTTGGGCTTTGTGGCCACACCGGAGGGGAATTTTGATGTTTACAGTGCCGGTGGATTGGGAAACAATCCACGGATGGGCGTGAAAGTTGCAGAGGCTGTGAAGCCGGAAGATATTTTATATTATATCAAGGCAATGTGGCTGACATTCCGAACCTATGGCAACTATGAGAATCGCGCCAAGGCCAGAACCCGTTACATGCAGGAGGCTTTAGGCGGGGCGGAGGCTTACCGCAGTGCTTATCTGGAAAAATTAGAGGAAGTGAGAAAATCCGGAGAGAATCTGACAATCTCGGTGGATTCTTTGAGAGTA
The DNA here is from genome assembly GCA_022766245.1 of Lachnospiraceae bacterium. GTDB lineage: Bacteria > Bacillota > Clostridia > Lachnospirales > Lachnospiraceae > Roseburia_C. Next base: position 38,622 of record JALEPL010000012.1, read on the forward strand.
GACAAAAAGGGAGATGGAAGTCAGGCAGAGGGTGCACGTGTCATTTCCCAAAAACAGGAAGGTCTGTACACCGTGGTATGGCATCCCATTGGGGGACAGCCGGATTTGCAGATTTTTTGCGCACTGAATGATGCCATTGCAGGCATGGAAGCGGTGGAACTTCGGCTGGCAGCGGATGAGAGTGCATACATTGTAAATCTGACCGGCGCAGAAGCAGAGAAGGTACTTGCCATCACCACAGACAGCGCCAATAGTTTGTTTGAATCAACGGTAAGCTGTATTGGGGCGGCAACCTGTCAGGTAGGAGTGCGTGATTCTCAGGCATTGCTGTCTGCCTGTGTGGAGGCTGTTCGGCAGGCGGGTATTCCGGATGGAGCGTTGCCTCAGATGCATATCTCAGGGTGTCCTTCCTCTTGTGGAACCCATCAGATCGGAGCAATTGGATTCCGGGGTGGTATGAAACGTGTGGCAGGAAAACCGGAATCTGCTTTTGTTCTTGTTGTAAGAGGAAGTGACAGACAGGGACAGGAGCAGTTTGGCGAGGAACTGGGAGCGATTCTGGAAACAGAGATTCCATCCTTTGTGGTTGCCCTGGGAAAGGCTGTGGCGGAAACCGGTTTGGATTATGAGCACTGGAGTGAGAAGCATCCTTCCGGTGTGATGGAGATTGCGGCACCTTTCCTGGCAGAAAAGGAGTAAAAAGCGTCTATGATACAGATGAATAATATATCCAAGAGCTATCACAGTTCGGTAAAGGCGGTAAATCATCTGAATCTTACCGTTAATGATGGAGAAATCGTGGGTTTTATCGGCCCCAATGGGGCCGGAAAAACCACAACCATAAAGATGCTTACGGGAATTCTGAAGCCGGATGAAGGAAGTATTTCCATCAATGGATATGATATGCTGCGGACGCCTTTACAGGCAAAGCAGGAAATCGGATATATTGCAGACAGTCCGGATATGTTTCTGCGGCTGAAGGCGATTGAATTTTTAAATTTGATTTCGGATATTTATAAGGTACCGGGAAAAGTACGACAGGAGCGGATACAGACTCTGGCAGAGAGATTTGAACTGGGCGCAGTGTTAAACCAGCCCATGCAGAACTTTTCCCATGGTATGCGGCAGAAAATCATGGTGGTAGCAGCGTTGGTGCACAATCCGGCGGTATGGATTTTAGACGAGCCGTTGACTGGTTTGGATCCCAAGTCGGCCTTTCATTTAAAGACCATGATGCGGGAACATGCAGATGCTGGAAATGCGGTCCTTTTTTCCACTCATGTGCTGGAGGTGGCAGAGAAGCTGTGCGATAAGGTGTTGATTATCAATCATGGGGAGACCCTGTTCTATGGGACACTGGAGGAGCTAACCGGCAAATATCCGGCATGGGATTTGGAACAAATTTTTTTGGAGATGACAGTGGATGAATAGTTATCTTACATTAACGAAAACATTAATTACGGCGATTGGTATGAGTTCACCGCAGGATAAGGCCCGCAAAGTGAAGGTGGGCATCCTGGCGGTGTTTTGCATTTGCTGCATCTTTGTGCCAGTGGCAGTGGGCGTCGGATTTTTTGTACATGCTGCCACAGAGATGCTGACACCGATGGGCGGTGGCAGCATCGGAGTGGAACTGATGTTTCATATCATTACACTTTTTAGTGTGATATTTGGTATCCATGTAATCTTTTCGGAATTCTATTTTTCGAATGATATCGAGTACCTCCTGCCATGGCCATTGCGGGCATCGCAGATTGTGGGAGCAAAGTTTACCGCAACATTTTGCAACGAAAACATGATTCAAATGGTATTGATGATCAGTTGTGTGGTGGGGTTTGGCACGGCCGTGGGGATGAGCCCATTGCAATGGATTTTGTCGCTGGTGGGAATTTTCACATTACCTATTTTGCCGCTGGCTTACTGTGGCATTCTGTGTATTCTGGTGATGGGAATGACCCGTGTTATTCGCAGTAAGGACATAGTCCAAAGGATCTCGGTGGGAATCGTATTTTTGATTTTGATTCTTCTGGTGATGTCTATTGGGTCTCTTCAGAATCTGGACTTCAATGCATATCTGTGGTCACTGACAAAAGAGGAACATGGTTTTTTACAGGTGATGAATGATGTGTTTCCGACCGTACCATTGTTTGTAGAGACCTTCACCGAAGCCAGTCTTTTGGCATTGGTGAAATATCTGGGATGGAATGTGCTGGTGGTGGCAGTGATGCTGGGATTGGCGGAACTGCTCTATTTTCGTGGAGTGATCGGTCTCACCGGAGGAGCGAGAGAGAAACAGGTGGAGTGTAAACGCATACTGAAACGGGCAGGAAGAACCCACAGTCCTTTTGTGGCATATCTGTTAAAGGAGATGCGTATTCTTTTGCGAACCCCCACCTTTTTTACAAACTGTGTGGCGGTGAATTTTATCTGGCCGATTTTTGTGTATGCGGTCTATAAGATTCAGAGATATCAGTTTACGCTGGAACAGTTCCGTCAGATGTATGCACAGCGGAATGAAAAGCTGATTCTTCTGATGCTTTTGGGAATCGTGGGATTATCTGTGCTTGTGACGGCATTAAGCAGCATCAGTTCCAATTCCATTTCCAGGGAGGGAAAACATTTTTCCTTTATGAAATATATTCCCGTGTCTTATCTGGTTCAGTGGAATGCCAAGGCATTGGTGGGAATTATTTTTCCAGCATCAGGAATACTGGTGTACTGGATACCTCTCTGCATAGTCCTGCGCATACCGCTGGCGCATTTGCTGATTTATGTACTATTGTGTATTCTTGCGGTAAGCTTCGTCGCTTATCTGGGGATCTATATAGATTCCATACAGCCGAAACTGATTTGGGATGATGAACTGAGTTCCCTGAGAGAAAATTTTAATACGTTTTTTTCTATGGGTATTGCATTGGTAGTGCTGGCGGTATTGTGTGGCGGTGGATATCTGCTGTTTTACCGTTGGAGTCCACCCTTTTGGGTTATGGTGACCATGCTTTTGGTGGTACTTCTAGAGGGAAATATGCTGGTGATGATTCGTAGTCTGAAATCCGGAGCCCGCAATATTGCAGAGCAGGAGGAAACATAAGAGATGGAAGAAAAGAATATGGAAGAAAAGAATATGGAAGTAAAGACAACGATTCATGACAGAATAATGACGCTGCCCAAGTGGCTAACGGTAGTGATTGTGATTCTCATTGTAGCAGTGTTTCTGGGGATTTTACAGCTGGGAGGACTTGCTGTGTCGCAGATTCCGGTAGAACTTCCGGGATTTACAAAGGATGCCATGGTGGAACTTGTTGCTGCATTGGTGGCACTGGGGCTTTTGCTGCTGTTCGGATATGGAAAAATTATCAAACAAACCGGGGAAGGATTTGTGAAAGGATTCTACATTGGAGCCTTTCTGGTGGGGCAGATAGGAATGGCTATGGTGGCCATGCTTTTTACCAGTCTGATGTTAGAGGATGTGGCAGTGGAGCCGTTCTGGAATGTGTTGATTTATACCTTTGATATGTTTCTGGTGGGTTTCGCGGAGGAGGTTTTTCTGCGTGGCATAGCATTGAATCTGCTATTGGATCGCTTCTCGAAGACACGGGGTGGCGTGTGGGGCGCAGTGCTGATTAGCAGTCTGATTTTTGGGCTGGCTCATTTTGTTAATTTGCTGGCAGGCGCAGGATTGGAGAGTGTCTGTGTTCAGGTGATACAGGCAGCTGTTATTGGAGTGATTCTTGCGGCGATCTATCTGCGCAGCAATAATATCTGGATCACCATTATTTTACATGCCTTGGTAGATTGGGCAAGCTTGATGGCAATGGGAATTTTCGGTCAGGGTGATCTGGTGGATGGACTAGGACAAATTTCCCGCATGAATCTGATATCTGTACCCATTCTTTTGATTCCCTGCTTTGTTCTGATGAGAAAAAATAAACTGGATGAAGTAGTGGCCCGGTTGAAGGGAGAACCCGCTTATGCAGGAGAGTATCCGCAGATGGCATGGATGAGACAAAACCAGGAAGGTGGAATGGTGGCAGGCATTTCCCTGGCAGTATCGATTATCGGATTGTGCTTTGGAATCTTTGGCATGGGAATTGGCATTTCAGTAGCAGGTCTTCTGGGAAGCATCACATCCCTGAAAATGAAAAAGCAGGGAAATGGTGTTGCCATAGCAGCACTCGTGATTTCCATCGTTGGAATCTGTCTGGCGATACTGATGACATTTGCTTTGGGATGGTTTTATTACAATTCTTCATCCGGAGAACTTCAGGAGCTGATGAAACAAATGGAACAGTCAGCATTTTAAGAATGACACAATAAAAAGGAAGTAACACATGAATATCACATTAGATGAATTTTATCAATTGGAGAAGGGTGCGTTTCTGCTGGTGGATGTGAGGGATGAGGACGCTTTTCAGCACGGAGGCATTCCGGGAGCAGTTCGGATGGACTTGCCACAGGATTTGGGGAAATTGTCCAAAGACCAAAAGATTGTACTTTATTGCACCAGGGGTGAGCGTACCATAGAACTGGCACAGGAACTGCGGGATCAGGGATATGATGCCTATAGCCTGCAGGGCGGATATGGAGCATGGCTGGTGGACAGCTTTGAGAGAAGCTGTTCGGAACAAAAACAGCGTTGTGCGGATATTGAAAAGAGCATACGAAAAAAGTTTCACAAGGATATTTTCAGTAAATTTGCGAAAGCCATCAATGAATATGAACTGATACAGCCGGGGGATAAGATCGCGGTCTGTATCTCCGGAGGAAAGGACTCCATGCTGATGGCAAAGCTGTTTCAGGAACTGAAACGTCACAACAAATTTCCCTTTGAACTGGTATTTCTGGTGATGGATCCGGGGTATAATGCAGCAAACCGCAGAGTGATCGAGGAGAATGCCAAGCTGATGGATATTCCCATTACGGTGTTTGAGAGTGAGATTTTTGACGCAGTGTATGAGATTGAAAAGTCTCCCTGTTATTTGTGTGCACGGATGCGCCGGGGTTATCTTTATAGCAATGCAAAAAAGCTGGGATGCAATAAAATCGCATTGGGACACCATTATGATGATGTGATTGAAACGATTTTGATGGGAATGCTCTATGGTGCCCAGGTTCAGACCATGATGCCGAAGCTTCACAGCACAAACTTTGAAGGGATGGAGCTGATCCGCCCCATGTATCTGATTCGGGAGGATGACATCAAGCATTGGCGGGATTATAATGATCTGCATTTCATCCAGTGCGCCTGCAAGTTTACCGATACCTGTACCACCTGTGATCCGGATGGGCGGTCTGTATCAAAACGTATGGAGGTAAAGCAGCTCATTGCCCGTTTGAAGGAAATTAATCCTTATGTAGAGGGAAATATTTTCCGCAGTGTGGAAAATGTGAATCTGAAAACTATTATTGCATATAAGAAAGATGGCGTGAAGCATCATTTTCTGGAGGACTATGATTGTAGTTCTGAGATAGATGTTGATGCGGACACTGAGCAATAACGAATGTAACAAGTAACCGGGTTCTTCGTTGACAAAATATAAGAGTTCATGGTATTCTAAAGGTCGGTATGGAGTAATCATTCTTCATGCAAATAGAGGTTGGGAAACCACATTATTGATTGAGCAAAAGGCTCAAATTTTATAAGTTGATAATTATATCGTGCAGTTGCACATCATCTTGTGAAAAGTCAATAAAAGCATGGACGACATATTTGCTAGAAGAGACTTGGAAATGATTACAGATAAATGATTACGATAATCAGACGGATGATGGAATATCATCCGTCTTTCTTAGTTATAGTGGAAATACAATGGTAAAATCTGGCACCTCATGCCAAAGGATTTTAGGAGAAGGAAAAATGGATTTAGAACAGCAGAAAAGAGCCCCAATCTACGAGGCGTTAGAAGAATTTAAAAGCCGGCGGGTTGTACCCTTTGATGTTCCGGGGCATAAGCGTGGCCGGGGAAATCCGGAACTGGTAAAGCTTTTCGGGGAAAAATGCGTAGGACTGGATGTTAATTCCATGAAACCGTTGGACAATCTTTGCCATCCGGTGTCTGTCATCCGGGATGCGGAGCAGCTGGCGGCAGAGGCATTTGGAGCGGAAAATGCATTTCTGATGGTAGGAGGGACTACTTCTGCCGTACAGAGTATGATTCTGTCTGTGTGCAAGGCAGGAGATAAGATTATTCTGCCTCGAAATGTGCATAAGAGTGCCATCAATGCATTGGTGCTCTGTGGAGCTATTCCGGTGTATGTGAATCCGGAAACCAACAATATGCTGGGGATTTCCCTGGGTATGGAGGTCAGTCAGGTGGAGAAGGCCATCAAGGAAAATCCCGATGCCGTGGCGGTTCTTGTGAATAATCCTACCTATTATGGTATTTGCTCTGATTTACGCTCTATCGTAAAGCTGGCGCATGAGCATGGGATGAAGGTTCTGGCGGATGAGGCGCATGGTACCCATTTGTATTTTGGTAAGGGGCTTCCCGTTTCTGCTATGGCAGCAGGGGCGGACATGGCATCGGTTTCCATGCATAAGTCTGGTGGAAGTCTGACGCAGAGCTCGATTCTGCTTTTGAATCATGGAGTCAATGCAGATTATGTTCGTCAGATTATCAATCTCACCCAGACCACCAGTGCATCCTACCTGCTTTTGGCCAGTCTGGATATCTCCAGAAGAAATCTGGCACTGCGGGGCGAGGAGTCCTTTGATAAGGTGGTCAAGATGGCAGAGTATGCCAGAGAGGAGATCAATTCCATCGGCGGCTATTATGCTTATGGTAGAGATCTGGTGAATGGCGGCAGTATTTATGATTATGATGTGACGAAGCTTTCTGTATATACATTGGGAAATGGCCTGGCAGGTATTGAAGTGTATGATCTGCTGAGGGATGAGTATGATATCCAGATCGAGTTCGGTGATATCTGTAATATTCTGGCCTACATTTCCATCGGAGACCGGATTCAGGATATTGAGCGTCTGGTGGGAGCATTGGCGGATATTGAACGTTTATATAAAAAGGACAAAACGGGTATGCTGGCAGGGGAATACATTGCACCACAGGTCATTGTTTCTCCCCAGAAGGCCTTTTACTCCGAGAAGGTTTCACTGCCGGTGCGGCAGGCAGCAGGCAGAATCTGTGGCGAGTTTGTCATGTGTTATCCTCCCGGAATTCCCATCGTGGCACCGGGTGAGATGATTACACAGGAGATTGTGGAATATATTATCTATGCCAAGGAAAAGGGCTGCTCCATGCAGGGAACCGAGGATCCGAAGGTGGAAAATCTCATGGTATTAAGATAAGGAGACAAAATGGAAATCTGGTTTGATGAATTGTATACCGACCATGCAAAATTGTCGGTGCATATTGACAAGCAGTTGTTTTCCGGGGAAAGCGAATATCAGCGGATCGATGTGTTTGATTCCCAGGAATATGGAAAATTTGTGGCATTGGACGGAGATATTGTTTTTTCCGAAAAGGACGAGTTTATTTATGATGAGATGGTGACCCATGTTCCCATGGCGGTGCATCCGGATGTGAAGAAGGTGCTGATCATCGGTGGAGGAGACGGCGGCGTGGCCAGAGAGCTGCTGCGTTATGAGTCCATTGAGTCCATCGATGTGGTGGAGACCGATGTGATGTTTGTGGATGTATGTCGGGATATTTTCCCGGAGATTGCTGTGGCTCTGGAGGATCCCAAGGTGCGTGTCTACTATGATGACGGACTGAGATTTCTGCGAAACAAGCATGAGGTGTATGATCTGATCATCAATGATTCTACAGATCCTTTTGGACACACCGAGGGATTATTTACCAAAGAATTTTACGGAAGCTGCTACAAAGCTTTAAAAAGTGATGGTATCATGGTGTATCAGCATGGAAGCCCCTTCTATAAGGAAGATGAAATGGCCTGCCGCAGTATGCATCGCAAGGTCTTTCGTTCCTTCCCCATCAGCAGAGTGTATCAGGCCTACATCCCTACCTGCCCATCAGGTTACTGGCTGTTTGGCTTTGCCTCTAAGAAATATCATCCATTGAATGATTTTGAGCCGGAGCGGTGGAAGTCACTCCATATCAATACCAGATATTATACGGCGAACCTGCATCAGGGAGCCTTTATGTTGCCAAAATTCGTAGAAGATCTATTAGAGCAGGAGGAGAAAAAAGCATGAGCAGATTATTGATTATCGGATGTGGCGGTGTGGCAGGAGTTGCTATCCGCAAATGTTGTCAGAACAGTGAAGTGTTCTCAGAGATTATGATTGCCAGCAGAACCAAGGAAAAATGTGATGAGGTGAAGGCCAAGCTGGAGGGAAAAACAGCCACTAAGATTGAGACGGCTAAGGTGGACGCAGACAACGTGGAGGAACTGACTGCATTGATCCGCTCCTATCAGCCGGATGCAGTGCTGAATCTGGCGCTGCCCTATCAGGATCTTACCATTATGGATGCCTGCCTGGCAGCTGGAGTTGACTATATTGATACTGCGAACTATGAGCCGGAGGATACCGATGATCCTCAGTGGCGTGCCATCTATGAGAAACGCTGTAAGGAGCAGGGATTTACTGCATACTTTGATTATTCCTGGCAGTGGCAGTATCAGGAGAAGTTTAAAGAAGCCGGCCATATGGCACTTTTGGGTACCGGTTTTGATCCCGGAGTGACCAGCGTATTTAGTGCTTACGCCTTAAAGCATTACTTCGACGAGATTCACACCATTGACATTATGGACTGTAATGGCGGAGATCACGGATATCCCTTTGCCACCAACTTCAACCCGGAGATTAACTTAAGGGAAGTATCCGCCAATGGTTCCTATTGGGAGGATGGACATTGGGTGGAGACAGAACCCATGGAATTTAAATCAAAATATAATTTCCCACAGGTGGGAGAAAAGGATATGTACCTTCTGCACCATGAGGAAATTGAGTCTCTGGCAAAGAATATTCCGGGAGTGAAGCGGATCCGTTTCTTTATGACCTTTGGACAGAGTTATCTCACCCACATGAAATGTCTGGAGAATGTGGGCATGCTGTCCACTTCCCCGGTGGAATTCAATGGACAGGAGATTGTGCCCATTCAGTTTTTAAAGGCACTTTTGCCGGATCCGGCATCTTTAGGTCCCAGAACCGTGGGAAAAACCAACATCGGGTGTATCTTCACCGGTGTGAAGGATGGCAAGGAGAAGACCATTTATATTTACAACGTATGTGACCATCAGGAGGCTTATCGGGAGGTGGAATCCCAGGCGATTTCCTATACCACCGGTGTGCCGGCTATGATCGGTGCCATGATGGTGGTGACAGGAGCATGGAAGGGAACCGGTGTATTCAATGTGGAAGAGTTTGATCCGGATCCCTATATGGATGCATTGAACCGTTTCGGACTGCCCTGGGTGGTATGTGAAGACCCGGAGCCGGTAAAGGTATGGAGAGCAGATGAAGAATAAGAGTTTACAGGATAACATGGCGTCGCTTGCAACGCCATGTTATGTTATAGATGAGAAAAAATTAAGAGAGAATCTGGAAGTATTAAAAGAGGTTCAAGAGGATACCGGATGCAAGATTTTGTTGGCTCAGAAGGCTTTTTCCTGTTTTTATGAATATCCACTCATAGGAAAATATTTGGCCGGAACCACCTCCAGCGGACTCTATGAGGCAAGACTGGCCCATGAAGAGATGGGGAAGGAGAACCATGTGTTTGAGCCTGCCTATAAAGAGGATGAGATGGAGGAGCTGGCAAAAATATGCGACCATCTGATTTTTAATTCTCTGACGCAGTTGGAAAAATATCAGGATTGCTTGCCGGGGGTTAGTATCGGACTTCGGATTAATCCGGAGTGTTCCACACAGGAGGGGCATGCCATTTATGATCCCTGCGCACCGGGTTCCCGGCTGGGAATACGGGCGGAGCAGCTGCAGGGATTTGATTTGTCCCGGGTGGAAGGCCTGCATTTTCATACCCTGTGCGAGCAGAATGCAGATGACCTGAAAAAGACGTTGGAAGCGGTGGAGGAACGATTTGGTCACTACTTACATCAGATGAAGTGGTTGAATATGGGCGGTGGACATCATATCACCAGGGAGGATTATGATGTTTCTCTGCTAAAGCAGTGCATCCGCCATATGCAGGAGACCTACGACCTGCAGATCTATCTGGAACCGGGGGAGGCCATTGCGTTAAATGCCGGCTATCTGGTGACGGAGGTGATGGATGTGGTGCCGTCGGAACTTCCGGTGTTGATATTGGATGCCTCCGCAGCCTGCCATATGCCGGATGTGCTGGAGATGCCTTATCGACCGCCGCTTATGAACAGTGGAGCACCGGGAGAGAAGGCATATACCTATCGGTTAGGTTCACGGACCTGTCTGGCGGGGGATGTGATTGGCGACTATTCTTTTGACCGGGAGCTTAGCGTGGGAGATCGGCTCTATTTTGAGGATATGGCTATTTACTCCATGGTGAAGAACAATACATTCAACGGAATGGCGCTGCCGGATATTGCGGTCATGGAGGAGGATGGAACCTGCAAGGTGATCCGCCACTTCGGGTATGAGGACTTTAAAGGAAGATTATCGTAGGCGATTGGGAAAGGAAGAAGAAATGAGCTATAGAAGAATTAGTGCCACTCCAAGAGAAGACGAATATCGTATGCCGGGGGAGTTCGAGCCCCATCAGGGATGTATCATGATCTGGCCCATTCGTCCCGGATCCTGGCCTCACGAAGCGAAAGCCGCCCAGCAGGTGTTTGCCCGGTTGGCAGAAATAATTGCGGAGAGTGAGGAAGTCTACATGCTTACAGATCCGGAATGGGTGGAACGGGCCCGGAAGATGCTGTCAGAAAAGATTCATGTGATTCCCATGGAAAGCGATGATGCCTGGGCCAGAGATGTGGGGCCAACCTTTGTGGTGAATAATGAAGGTTGCGTGCGAGGCGTAGACTGGCAGTTCAATGCCTGGGGCGGAATCTATGATGGCCTGTATCAAAGCTGGGAGAAGGATGAGCAGGTGGCGGATCTTTTTTGCCGGGAAATGGATTGCCCGGTGTACGATGCCAGACATTTCGTGTTGGAAGGGGGCTCTATACATTCTGACGGAGAAGGCACCGTTTTGGTGACAGAAAGCTGTCTGCTTAGTCCGGGACGAAATCCAAAACTTACCAAAGAGCAGATCGAGGAAGAATTGAAAAAATATCTGGGAGCAGAGAAGGTTATCTGGCTTCCATGTGGAATCTATCAGGACGAAACCAATGAACATGTGGATAACGTCTGTGCATTTGTGGCACCGGGGGAAGTACTGTTGGCATGGACAGATGATAAAGAGGATCCTCAGTATGACATGTCCCTGAGAGATTACGAGCTTTTGCGCAGGGAAAAGGATGCCAGGGGAAGGAGTTTTGTGATTCATAAGCTGCCGATTCCCAAACATCCCGTATGTATAACCGAGCAGGATCTGGAAGGATATCAGTTTGAGGAGGGGGAGGATCAGAGAGAAGTGGGAGAACGACTGGCCGCCAGCTATGTAAATTTTTACATTTCCAACGGTGCGGTATTGCTGCCCCAGTTCGGGGATGATCAGGATGAAGTGGCGGTGCAGATCATGAAAGAATGTTTTCCTGACCGGGAGATCTTTCCGATTTATGCAAGGGATATTCTGGTGGGAGGCGGAAATATCCATTGTATTACCCAGCAGATTCCCAAGGGAAAATAGCTCTTGTATATTTTCACGATTTTTATGAAAATTAGGGAAAACACTTTTTCTTTGAAAAGGAATGTGCTATAATCACTCTGCGATATGTAGTAGATAGTTTTTTATATAGATACAAGATATAGAGAAAATGCCGAAAACTGAGCTTTTCGTAAGGGGAAGAGAAAAATGCCGGAAACAGGCAGCAGAGGTAGGTAACATGTTGGAGGGAATTATGGATACTGAGGTAAAAACAAACGTAATCAAAAGAAATGGTGAGGAAGTGGATTTTGATCTGACCAAGATTGCGAATGCCATCAAGGCGGCGAATGACAGTGTCGATCCGCTGCATCAGATGAATGAATATCAGATTCAGGCAGTGGCAGACAAGATTGCCGCTCAGGTGAAAGAGTCGACCCATGCGGTGCATGTGGAGGATATTCAGGATATGGTGGAGACCGGTATCATGGAGATGCGTGGGTATGAGGTGGCACAGAAATATGTGCGTTATCGCTATAAGAGAGAGCTGAATCGTAAGTCTAATACCACAGACAATGGAATCCTTACCCTGATTGAGAATCTGAATGAAGAGATTAACCAGGAGAATTCCAATAAAAATCCAGTGATCAATTCCACCCAGCGTGATTATATGGCAGGAGAGGTCAGCAAGGATCTTTCCAAGCGTGTACTTCTGCCGGAGGAAGTGGTGGAGGCTCATGAGGCCGGTATCATTCACTTCCATGATTCGGATTATTTTGCCCAGAAGGAGCATAACTGTGATTTGGTGAATTTAGAGGATATGCTGCAGAATGGTACGGTAATCAGTGAGACGCAGATTGATAAGCCCCACAGTTTTTTTACCGCATGTAATGTGACAACCCAGATTGTGGCACAGGTGGCCAGCAACCAGTATGGTGGTCAGACCTTTACCCTGGCTCATCTGGCACCCTTTGTAGATGTGAGCCGTCAGAAAATCCGTGGGCAGGTGATTGAGGAACGCAAGGAATGTGGAGAATCGCTGGACGAGGAAATCATCAGAAAAGTAACGGAGAAGCGTTTAAGAACAGAAATCAAGAGTGGAATTCAGACCATTCAGTACCAGTTGATTACGTTGATGACCTGTAATGGCCAGGCACCTTTTGTTACCATGTTCATGTATCTGGATGAAGTTCCGGATGGACAGGTGCGCGAGGATTTGGCGCTGATTATTGAGGAAGTGTTGAAGCAGCGAATCCAGGGCGTGAAAAATGAAAAAGGTGTGTGGATTACCCCTGCATTCCCGAAACTAATCTATGTGCTGGATGAGGATAATGTTACAGAGGATTCCCGTTACTGGTATCTGACAAAGCTTGCGGCAAAGTGTACGGCAAAACGTATGGTGCCGGATTATATTTCCGCAAAGGTCATGCGGGAACTGAAAAACGGGGATGTATATCCCTGCATGGGATGTCGATCCTTCCCTACCTCGGAGGATGGACAGCGCAACCCCGACGGAAGCCGGAAGTATTATGGCCGCTTCAATCAGGGCGTGGTTACCATCAATCTGGTGGATGTGGCATGTTCCTCCAATGGAGACATGGATAAGTTCTGGGAGATTCTGGATGAGAGACTGGAGCTTTGCCATCGAGCCCTTCGTTGTCGGCATGAACGTTTGCTGGGAACCCTTTCCGATGTGGCGCCCATTCTGTGGCAGCATGGAGCACTGGCACGGTTGGAAAAGGGTGAGAAGATCGATAAGCTGTTGTATGACGGCTATTCTACCATCTCACTGGGTTATGCAGGACTTTCCGAAATGTGCATGCGCATGATTGGTGAGACTCATACCTCAGAAAAGGGACGTGAGTTTGGTCTGGCCGTGATGCAGAGATTAAATGATAAGTGTAAGGAGTGGAGAGCTGCAGAGAACATTGGTTATTCTGTATATGGTACGCCGATGGAATCCACCACCTATAAGTTTGCAAAATGTCTGCAGAAGCGTTTCGGTATCATACCGGGTGTGACAGACAAGAATTATATTACAAACAGTTACCATGTGCATGTGGCAGAGCCCATTGATGCATTCAGCAAGCTAAAACTGGAGGCAGAGTTCCAGAAGCTGTCTCCTGGTGGAGCCATCAGCTATGTGGAGGTGCCGAACCTTCAGAATAATCTGGATGCAGTCGTTTCTGTGATGCGGTTTATCTATGATAATATCGTGTACGCAGAGCTGAATACTAAGAGCGATTATTGCGAATGCTGTGGGTACGATGGCGAGATTAAAATAGTGAACGATGATGCAGGAAAGCTGGTTTGGGAGTGCCCCAACTGTGGAAACCGGGATCAGAATCAGATGTTTGTGGCCAGACGGACCTGTGGATATATCGGAACCCAGTTCTGGAATCAGGGTAGAACCCAGGAGATCAGGGACCGTGTGCTGCACCTGTAATATATTCTGGGAGGAGAGCAGGCAATGCAAGGGAAAGATGTTCTATATAATGGACAAGTGCTTACATTAACAAAATATTTTGGAGTCCCATGTCTATTTATTAGAAATGCCTCTCAGATATCTATACCCAAAATGCAATTTGTAGGTGGGTATCCGAATGAATACTGTATTTATATTAGCGATTTAACTGATCAGGAAAAGAGTAGGATAACAGATTTGAATGGAAAACCATTCAATTTGGAAGAAGAAATAAGTAAGTTGCAATAAAGTCAAATTGGGGTTTGCAGACGTGATTAATTGATTGATAAAGAAAATGGTTTCATATCTGTTGGCACAAAATAAGAATTTCATACCTGCCGATATCAAAATGAGGAAATAGGTATGAAAAAAGTATGAAACTGCTCAGGGATGAGAAAATTTTTCATACCTGTAGACGCCCAAAAGAGGTTATAGGTATGAATTTGATATGAAAATTGCTCAGGGATGAGAAAATTTTTCATACCTGTAGACGCCAAAAAGAGGTTATAGGTATGAAATTGATATGAAAACTGCTCAGGGATGAGAAAATTTTTCATACCTGTAGACGCCAAAAAGAGGTTATAGGTATGAAATTGATATGAAAACTGCTCAGGGACGAGAGAAGATTTCATACCTGTCGATGCTCGAGGGGGAATAGGTCTAACGGTAGCTTACAAATTTAGAAGTCGACAACTCCCAATTGACATGAATCATTTTAGTGGAAGAAAATGTGTAGAATAGAAGATGTGTGAAAATAAAAAGGAGACCAATATGCGGAACGTGAAAGTGGCAGCGCTTCAGATGCGCTGCAAGGAAAGTATAGAGGAAAATATTAACAAGGCATTGGAGCTGGCAGGGCGGGCAGCAGATATGGGGGCACAGGTTATCCTACCTTCAGAACTGTTTGAACGCCCTTATTTTTGCCAGGAGCGACGGTACGAGTATTATGAATATGCCACTCCCGTAGAGGAGAATCCGGCAGTACAGGCTTTCAGCCGTTTTGCTGCAGAGCGTCAAGTGGTAGTTCCGGTAAGCTTTTATGAAAAAGACAGACTGCGCACTTTTAATTCGATTGCCATGATTGACGCGGACGGTAGCAATCTGGGAGTATATCGCAAAACCCATATTCCCGATGACCATTATTACCAGGAAAAATTCTATTTTGTGCCGGGAGACACCGGATTTCGCACCTTTGACACCCGCTATGGCACCATTGGTGTGGGCATCTGTTGGGATCAGTGGTTCCCTGAGACTGCCCGGTGTATGGCATTGATGGGAGCGGAGCTTTTAATGTATCCTACTGCTATTGGCAGCGAGCCCATTCTGGGCTGCGATAGTATGGGGCATTGGCGCAGATGCATGCAGGGTCATGCCGCTGCAAATCTCATTCCCGTGGTGGCCGCAAATCGCATCGGAGAAGAAAAAGTTCGGCCCTGCCCGGAGAATGGCAATCAGGAGTCGGCATTGACTTTTTATGGATCATCTTTTATCACGGACGAGACCGGGGCATTGGTGGCCGAGGCGGGGCGGGAAGAAGAAACGGTGCTTGTGGCAGAGTTTGACCTGGATGAGCTGGCAAAATCCCGACTGAACTGGGGACTGTTCCGGGATCGAAGACCGGAGCAGTATCATTTGATTGCGGAGAGATAGGAAACAATTGCATTTTTTGTGGTGGGACAAATATAAAATACATCGTATCTGTTCAGTACCTTCACAGATACGATTTGCAAACCCATGAAAATCGGCTGCGCCGATGGGGTTTGCTCACAGCTGAATCATGTTCTTACGGCCTCATCAGCAAGTGATTCGGCCTACTCTGAACAGTTACAATACATCAATATCAAAAGAATTCTTCTGAATATGGGCTTGCTGCTCCTGCTTTTTCCGTTATTTATGCAGGATATAGCATATGCGATAACCATAATGCTACATATACGCAGGCGATCATCGTTTCATAAAAGCCCTCTGGTTATGCGTATTTTGAGAATCAAAACGGTACACAGGAAATGTATGATGAGGTTACGGTTGAGTATCTGGTAGAAGGCAGGACTTATAGTGGAGATATGCTTAAACGGCCGGGGGAATATCGAATTGGCGAAGAAGTGGAATATTGTTATGACAAGGAGAATTATCATTTATTTATGCCGAAGCGCATTTAAGGGCTATCAGAAAGACTTTCTTTGCCGTTATAAAAGTCGGTCATTTTCAGTGTTGTGACGGGATGGATGCTCATTTTGTACTATTTGTGGTATGAATACATTTTAAAGACCATACATATAAAGTGGCTGAATTGCGCCTGGGAACATTCTTTGGGGAGATGGCACTGCTGGCGGAGATGAATGACAAGGTATAGAAGGCAAATAGGTGAAAAACTAGCTGGATCATTACAGAATAGGGCTCTTTATGGGGACGAAGAATGTGCTTTTCATTGCAATGGAGGATAAGAGAGATGGCTAAGAAAATTATTGGAATAATTGCGAGTATTATCGGGATAGGTGTTGCTATATATTTAAGCTATCTTCATGGAACATTCTATGAGAATAATCAGGGATTGATCGCTTGTTCGTGTTTTGTTGGTTTTTGCTCGGCTTATTTTTTGATACAAAATATATGGAATATATTGAAAGAAATAGAACTGAAGAAATCAAAGGAGTAATTCCGTATCTGTTCAGTACTTCACAGATACGAAATGGAAACATTTTGGGGAAGCAATTTTCCTACGCCATGCGCCAGCTCGATTCCGCTGCGCTTCATCTCGCTGTTGGGCTGTCGCCCAATAAGTCTAAAATAAAAACTGACCGGAAGTGCATAAATGCCCTCCAGCCAGTTTTATTTTATCCTTACTCGGCTTGTAGCTTAACCAAAGTATCTCTTTAACAGACCTGCGAATGCTTTGCCGTGTCTAGCCTCGTCACGAGCCATCTCATGAACGGTGTCATGGATTGCGTCAAGGTTCTGCTCTTTTGCTTTCTTAGCTAATGCAGCTTTTCCAGCGGTAGCGCCGTTCTCAGCTTCAACTCTCATCTCCAGATTCTTCTTGGTGGAATCGGTAACAACCTCACCTAATAACTCAGCAAACTTTGCAGCATGCTCAGCCTCTTCGTAAGCAGCCTTCTCATAGTACATTCCGATCTCCGGATAGCCCTCTCTGTGAGCAACACGAGCCATTGCCAGATACATACCAACCTCGCTGCACTCGCCCTCGAAGTTTGCTCTTAAATCAGCAACGATATCCTCAGAAACGCCCTTAGCAACGCCTACCACATGCTCAGCTGCCCATGTCATCTCGCCAGCCTGCTCTACGAACTTCTCTGCAGGTGCTTTACAAATCGGACAGAACTCCGGTGCTGCGTCTCCCTCGTGGATATAGCCACATACTGTACATACAAATTTCTTCATGATCTTATTCCTTTCTTTTATTAAATTTATTTTAAATCAGTAATTATTACTGTTTTAAAATATCATACTTGATAAAAATTTTCAATAGATTTTGTGAAAATTATTCGTAGCTATTCAGTACCTTCACAGATACGAACCGCAAGCCCATGAAAATCAGCTTCGCTGATGAGGGTGTTAGGTGCCGGTGGCACCTGTTTAACACCGACCGACGCGAAGCGTAGACCTTGCTCTTGCCATCTATATGTTTTCATACGATTTATGCGGTTCCACATAAATCTGATCTGAACAGTTACAATTTTTATTCGATTTCGGACTCCTTCTTCCTGCATTCCGGACACGTGCCATAGAAGTAAGCTACATGACCGGCAATTTTACCCGGGAAGTCATGGGCTGCCAAGAGGTTGATATGATCCATGGACTCCATGATCAAATCAGTGACGCCTCCACATTTTTCGCAGAAGAAGTGATAATGCGGTTCCGTGCGATGATCAAAGCGGTCCGGGCCATCCATAGAAGAGAGCTTCTGTATTTCTCCGATATTACACAACAGAGTTAGATTTCGGTAAACGGTACCCAGGCTGATATTGGGATATTCCTGCCGGACATTCTCGTAAACGGTTTCTGCGGTGGGGTGGTCATAGCGTGTGGCAAGAAAGGCTTTAATCGATTCTCTCTGTCTACTGTGCTTTAACATATCCTCACCTCCTGAATAAAATAGAAATTATTACTGATTTCATATTAAATATCAGATAAGAATATGTCAATAGATTTTTTCATAAGTTTCCGCAGTTTGTATGTGTAAAGAGCCAAAAGAACTTACTGCTATCGCAGCAGGTGCTTTGGGCTCATGATACATGTGAAATGCGGAGTCTCAAGATTCTTTGCCAGAACAATTACAAATTATCATAGATTTGCATTCCACCGCATATCATGTCTAAGAACAATTGGATTGCAGGTGTACCATGGCGGATATTACGCGTTTTGTAACGTATCTTTATTATTATGATGGAAATGTGAAAAAATATAATGCTGGTTTCGCAAAAGTTGAGGTTAGAGGTGGACAGTGCCGAATTGAACTTCATATCAAGGCTTCGCTGTCGGCAGGAACTTTGATTCCTATCTGCCTGTTTACCAGAGTGGAGGATGCGATTCTGGCGGTGGAAGTAGGGAAAATGCATGCGGGACAGATGTCCGGTGACTTTAAGACGATTATTAAGGCCGATCAAGTGGGAAATTCCCCATATTCAATCCGGGATATGAAGGGTATCGTGGTTCCGGTGGATAGTAGGCAGATGTATGCCAGTCAATGGGATGACGAGGTGATTCGTCGGGAGGCGATTCGCTACTATCAGCCGCAGAAATCGGAGACGGAAACAGAGCCGGAAGAGAAAATGGAAAGTCCCAGGCAGACAGGACAGGGAGCCATTCCGGAACTACAGCAGCCTGCAACCGGACGGAGCATTGAGCAGTCGCCGGATATTCAGGCACAGGAGCTGACCGGGGAAACAGAGTCGGATCAGACACTGTGGGAAGCATGGGGAAAAATGAAACAGAAGATGCCACTGATTCATCCGGTGGAGGGGAGAGATATGACCTGTGTCCAGATGGAACTGAAGGATTTTAAGGAACTGCCCAAGCGTTTTCGTCCATTTAGCAACAATAGTTTTCTGTTACACGGTTTTTTCAATTATCGATATGTGCTGTTTGGCGAATACGACAGTGGTCAGGGCAAAAGACTGATGCTGGGCGTGCCTGGCGTGTGGCAGAGACAAGAGAAAATTCTGGCTGCTATTTTTGGCTTCCCGCTGTTTTTAACAGAGAAGGGAAACGGAGATCAGTTCGGATACTGGTGTCATCTTATGGACGAATAAGGGCATAGCGTATGTGATCCTGCCATTGCCCGCAGACCAGAGCACTTTGGCGAGCGATGCCCTCCTGCTCAAAGCCCAGAGATTCCAGCAGATGGATGGAGGCATCGTTTTCCGGCATGACACTGGCCTGAATGCGATGAAGATGCTCTTCGTAGAACATCAGGTCAATGGTTTTTTCCAGGGTTTCAGAGGCATAGCCGTGATGCCAGTATCTGTGATCGAATTTATATCCCGTTTCGCAGGAGAAAAAACCGGCCCGTTTGATATCCCGATAGCAGACGGTGCCGATAATCTGGTCCGGGTGGCCTTTCAGAAACGCATAGTAGCGGAACAGGGAGGATTGGACGGCCATGTTGTATTCACACTGTAAAGTGTTCTTTTGATAATCTAGAGTATAGAAGTTAGCCGGACGGGAGGCTTCATATCTCTCAAAGTATCCCATATTGTTTAACTGAAAATTCAGGACTTTTTCTGCTTCTGAAGGTTCCAGGATACGCAGAAAAAGTCGCTTGGTCTCATATTGAAAATGCATATTAATCCCCTTTTGTATGCTGCGTAAATGTGTTACTATTATAGCAGTATTTTTTCGCAGGAGGCAATATGGACGAGCAGATAAAATTTATGAGGGCGGCGATGCGTGAGGCGAAAAAGGCGGAGAAGCTGATGGAGGTGCCCATTGGATGCGTCATCGTGCAGGATGGAAAAATCATTGCCCGGGGCTATAACCGTAGAAAGATTGACAAAAATACGCTGGCTCATGCGGAGTTGCAGGCAATCCGCAAGGCCTCTAAGCGCACCGGAGACTGGCGGCTGGAGGACTGCACCTTGTATGTGACATTAGAGCCCTGTCAGATGTGCGCCGGAGCTATTGTACAGGCCCGCATGAAAAAGGTGGTTATTGCCAGTATGAATCCCAAGGCAGGTTGTGCGGGCTCCATCATGAATCTGCTACAGGTGCCGGCCTTTAATCATCAGGTAGAGGTGGAATATGGCGTACTCCAGGAGGAGTGCTCAGCCATGTTGTCGGATTTCTTTAAACGTCTTCGGGAGAAGGTGAAAGAGGAAAGGCAGAATGGAGAAAATGGGGGGATAAAATGAAAATCATAGAATACTTTACATCAGAGAATCAGACACATTGGCTGGAGCAGATAGGAAAATGTGATTGGGGAGCAGGACAGTATCTGCATCAGCTTCTCAGCGAGAATAACCTAAAAAACATGGTGGGAGAAAATGCACTTGTTCCTATGTTGGTCGACGGGGAGGAATTGGTAGCTTTTTGTACCTTTGCCCCATTGGATGATATTCAGCCCACGGAGCTGACTCCCTGGATCGGATTTTTATATATATTTCCGAAATACAGGGGGCACCGCTATGCAGGAATGCTTTTGGACTATGGGGAGAGCATTGCCACTGTTATGGGCAGGGAATACATCTATATTTCCACCGGTCATATCGGATTGTACGAGAAATACGGATACGAATTTTTCCGGATGGAAAAGGATATAGGCGGTGAGGAGTCCCGGGTATACCGAAAGGCGCTGGCAGTGGAGGACGAGGATAAGGACCGGAGGTTTGCGAACGGTGTCAAGTGGAAGGCTCAGATTGTGGAGACAGCCAGAAAAGGTATAGACATGACAGCGTACTGTGGATTCTCCTGCAATCATTGTTTCCTGGGAGAGTGGTGCGGAGGATGCCGTTCTGTATTTAGCTGCTGTTCCTACGGGACTCTTCATGAAAAGGGAAAATGTCCGAATATTGCCTGCTGTCAGGAAAAGGGTATTGATGGATGTTATGAATGTGCAGATTTAGAACAATGTACCAAAGGCTTTTATCAGCCGGACAACGATGGATTTGCTGCCTGCAAGGCCCAGGCCATGTTTATCCGGAAATATGGGAAAGAGAGGTTTTTCCGGGTTCACGATAAGCTTCATGAGAACTATGATTTTAAAAAGACTCAGGAGATACTGGGACAAAATGCAGAGGAAGGTTTGCGGATATTAGAAAAACATATGGAGTGATACAGGATGAGATTAGTAAAGATTATATGAAAGATGTCAATTGGCGTCATGCGTTAAATGAATTGACTGAGGCAACTTTTGGTTTTAATTTCGAAAATATGATGCTTTTTTTACAGAATGGGGAAGAGCGACATTACATTCAGATAGGTACTGTAATGACTGCGGCAGACCGCAGGAAACAGGGACTTGCCGCAAAGCTGATGAAATGCGTTATTGAGGAGTACGAGGGAAAATGTGACGGCATCTATCTGTTTGGAGATTTGAGTGCCTTGGATTTTTATAGAAAGATGGGATTTGAAGAAACCGTGCAGTACCGGTATACCTTGCGGGATGATGTGAAGGAAGATTGGATTGTTATGTGGTTATGGGGGCAGAGATCACCGATAAGCCCATCAGGCAGATCGCAGAGGATGAGCCATTTGATGTGCAGATGACGTGTAAAATCGGGTGAAACCAATTGACAATATAGGATATATCCTATAGAATGTAAAGAAAAAGGGAGAAGGAATTATAATGCCTGTTATTTCAAGATTCTATGGGATTACAATTAAGATGTACCTAAGACAAAAAGAACATAATCCACCACATATTCATGCAATATATGGGGATTGTATCGGGGTATTTTCCATTTTAGATGGAGAGATGTTCGAAGGGGATATTCCTAGCAAAGGGCAGCAGATGGTTAAGGAATTCATAGGATTTTATAGGCAACGCTTATTGGAAATGTGGGAAACGCAAAAATTTGAACCACTTTCTCCAATTGAATAATGTGAAAGGAGTAAAATATGTCACATCGTATACAATCGGTAACCGCAAAAGAAAAGTTTATCATAGAAGCTACTTTCTTTGGGGGAGAAAAGGTGCAATACGATATGAAACAACTATTCTCCGTATTCCCACAGTTTCAACTTTTTCAAACGGAAAAGAATTTGTTTGAAGATGTTTCGGTGGACGCAGGAGGATACGGTATTTCTTGGAATGAGGAACTAGACCTTGATGCGGAGACGATATGGGAAGACGGTATTCTTATTGAAGTACAGCAGAAATCGGATTTAAACCACTTGTTGGCTTACCATTTGTCGGCGGCTAGAGAAAAAGCACAGATGACTCAAAAGGAGCTGTCTGAAAAAACGGGGATTTATCAGGCAGACATTAGTAAGATAGAGAGAGGAATTGGAAATCCATCTCTTTCCACATTGAAGCGATTGGCAGAGGGACTAGGCATGGTACTAACGATTGATTTCATTGTGAAAGACTAACGAGTGGGAGGTATGATATGTCCTATTATTTTATGATTGATACTTATATTCCGGAAAACGGAAACAGAGAGGATTATGATTTTTACATTGAAAAAGTGAAGCCCATTGTGGAAAGTTACGGGGGAGAATACCTGGTTCGGACAGAGCAGATTAGCTGTCTTTCGGAGCAGTGAAAGCCGCAGCGGGTCATTGTCATCCGTTTCCCATCCAAGACAGAACTGGATGCATGCTTTGCTTCCCCAGAATACCGTGACATTATGATGAAACGGGTCAACAGCGTGGATGCCAGGGCAGTAATCGTGGAAGGTTTGTGAGAGACTATGTTTGGAAAGGAAGCGTACCTATGAAGATTCATCAACTAAAAATTGATTTTCATGTAACACCGGAAATCAAAAGATATGTGTATGTTTATGTGCTGGAGGGAAAGGCTTGTTACCTGATCGATTCCGGTGTAGATGGTGCGGAAGAAATCATTGCAGATTATTTCGGCTCCATTGGAAGAAAAATGACGGATATTCGGGGAATCCTTCTTACCCATGCCCATCCTGACCACATTGGAAGTGCGGCGAAAATCCGTGAAATGACCGGGTGTACGGTATATGCCAGTGCTGGGGAAAGCAGTTGGATTCGTGACATTGATTTACAGTTTGAGCAACGTCCCATTCCGAATTTTTACACTCTGGTTAACCGGTCTGTGCCGGTGGATGTCATATTAAAGGATGGTGACCGGATAGAATTGGAGAACGATCTGACTATAGAGGTGGTGGGCACACCGGGACATTCCTGTGAGAAGTTATCCTATCTTCTGCCGGGACAGCATGCAATCTTTACCGGAGATGCCATTCCGGTTCGTGGAGATATTCCTATCTGGATTCAGCGGGAGGATAACAGAAAAAGTTTAGAGAAGCTGAAGGGGTTACAGGGTGTTGATGTATTTTATCCGGCCTGGGATGTGACGTATACGAAGGAAGTAGCCATGAGTAAAATCGAAGATGCGATATTGCTGATGGAGGAAATACAGCAGAGTGTAGACCGATGCAGGAAAAAGGCGGACGCTCTGGATGAACTGGTGGTGCAGGTGTGTGAGGATATGAAAACACCACATTTTCTTAAGAATCCGTTATTTAAGCGCACCATAGAAATCTGTTTGAAGTAAATGAAAAAGAGAAAAGGATGTTTTTTGCATCTTTTTCTCTCTTTTTACATGCTTATATTACCACAAAATGGCCATTTTTTCAAGGATTGTAATGCCCGGATTTGGGTTGTATAATCATCGGATTACGAGAAAGGTGGTACGATGATGGAGGATTTTTATTTGACACTTTTATCTGAGCAGCAGGGGGATTTTAGACCAGCTGATCTACGCATTTTGCGATTCGAGCTATCTGGACCAGGAGAATTATGCCGAGACCATTGCCAGATTACAGGACATATTTTATCTGTACAAAAATGAGTCCATGGATGAGTGTACAGACGAGGAACTGATCTGCCTGATGAGAACTGCCTTCGACGGGGAATGCCAGGGTTCGCTGGAATATCTGGAAGGAACTTATCTGGAGGAATTCGCCAGAAATATCCGGGCTAACACCCGGAAATTTATCGGGAGGTATGCAGAAGATGATAAGTAAATCGGATGTGATTAGTCTATATTCCATGGAAGAACTGATTCCCATTGTGGCAAAATTAACAGAAGAATTCACTGCAAAAGAAAGCAGTTCTGTCACCTATGAAAGAGCACGACAGTTTATGGAGGCGGTGATCTATTGTATCGGGCATGCCCCAAATGGGGATCATGCGGTGACGGCAGGCCCATTATCTGCCAAAGTAGCCTATGAGATTGGCTATACTGCGGTGGTGGAAAAGGTGCGAAAAACCATAGAAAGATACAACGAGTTAATGAAGTTCTTTGAACACTATGGGAACCGCAATTACCGGGATACGGTTGAGAAGGCATTGCCGGGATTTTTCCTGTACTACGATGCGAAATTTGCCCCCATGGATCACATCATCACCATGGATTATCCGGTGTTTGGACTGGATATGGATCTGGAAGGAATTGACCGGATCTGTGCGTATATGGATGCTATCTGGGAGGAGCAGATTTATCTGCGACAATTTCCCAGGGAAGAGGTAATTGGCAGGCTTCGTTCCTTTCATCCTCATTACGAGAGAGAGTATTTTAATGTGAGGGAAATCGTCCAAAATAATTGATAAAAATGTCCGAAATGAGTATGATGATTTTGTGAAGTCAATGGAAGAGAATCGCAATGCTGGAATGGAATTGTAAAAAGAGGGCGTAGACTCAGGGTTGGAATGTAATGTGAATAAAGAAATAAAATAAATCAGTTATTTTCATGTTTCAAGATTATTGCGAAAATAACTGATTTTTTTATCGAAAAAAATTTGATTGGGATTTGGTGGCTAAGATAAATTTCCGTTTTTGTCGCAGGTAAGGGAAACGGAAAGAGAGTAGGTATTTATTACAGTATTTTTATAGTACGTTTGTGCTGTGCCAGTCGCAGTTGCAGTATTGCCAGAACGAGAAGCGTTTGTACTATATATTTTCCAGTCAGAGTTATAGGATTGGGCATTAACACTCGAGTTAGTGCATTGGCTAGAAGAACCATTGTAAGTGAATGTACCGGTGACAGTGACTGACCATAAATTGTTGCCGGAAGCATCTTTATAATATTTTGTACGGTGGGCGGTTATTGTTCCGGAAGATCTTGCGGTCGAGTCTATTGAGGTACAGGTAACGATAAAAGAACCATCGGGTAAGTGTTCGTAGGATGTTAGGGTATCTGTATTTTCGGCAGCGTCTGCTGAAATCGATGATAAAGAAAATATTAAGTTAAAGACACACATAAATGATAAAACAGATAATAGGATTTTTCTCATAGTTATTCCTCCACGATTGATTGCTCATCAATATAAATAGGTGATTCTTCTATAAAGACTGGATCACTTTGTATAGAATGCAGATAGGCCCGATAGCAATTGAACCAATATGCAGTGCAACAAATGACACATCCAATACCAATGACACCTGCAATTATTTGAAATGTGTGCTTCAGATTGGCCTGGCGAATTAATGAATTGCTATCCAGCTCTCGTAAATAATCAGCGATAATCTCCTGCGGGAGACCAAAATGTTCAACTAATTTATCATAGGTTATACCAGGATTTGATTTGCAGAAATCAGTTACGGATTCCGTGACTGTATGTAAGTATTGACGTTGTTTTTTTCCATAGATAGGAAAAAGATGTTTTAAATCTCGTAAATATCTTTTACAAATTTTGTTCATGCTCATTGACCTCCCAATTTAACACTGAAGTGACACCTTTAGAAATTTCATAATAGGCTTGTACCAAATCATTTAGATACACTTGAGCCGATGGCTCCATATGATAGTATGTGCGCTTTCGTCGTTTGCCCACCAGCTTTTCGTAAGATGAAATGTAATTTTTGTCAACAAGCCTATAGAGAGCCGGATACAAGGAACCTTCCGGGACAGCAATAATGCCGTTGGATCGCTCGCGCATTAGTTGACAGAGTTCATAGCCATAACAATCCTGCTCAGACAGGATTGTTAGCGCAAGCATTTCGATGGATCCTTTTTTAAAATTGTCACGATAGTCCATAGAATATCACCTCAAATTTCAATTATTGTAACAGAAAAAATATAGAATTGTAAATATTATTTTATTCTAAATATATTGACAGACAAATAATATAAATTTAAAATATTGATTAAGCAGTAGGAAATGGATAGTTCAATGTATTTTTTGTTTTGTATTGTTCATCTTGCAATATAGGAGGAGGTGAGGTGACGGAGTAATTTGACATGGATGCATTTTTGAAGCATTTTGAGAATACGCATTATATGGGGGAAGTTGCAGAATCTAATACAGTATCTAAGGCATCGGTCACTAGGACAGTGGCAGCGCGTTCATCTACATATGCTGGGACGTGGATTCAGGAGTCAGACGGACGGTGGTGGTATCGCCATGCTGATGGCAGTTACACGACCAATGATTGGGAATATATAAATGATAATTGGTACTATTGCCATGAGACAGATGGATATTGGATTGATAATACGGGTACCCAGTTGATTCGGGAGGCTTTGAAATATCAGGGGGTTCCATATGTATGGGGAGGACATAATCTTTCGACGGGTGTGGATTGCTCCGGTTTTGTTATGGAGGTTACCAGAATTGTGCAGGGGAAGGAATTGCCACATCACTCAGGTTCGCAGTATACCGGCGCAACCAAGATTCCTTATGCAGACTTGCAACCAGGTGATTTGATATTCTATAGGAGCAGCGACTCCTCAAGTATCAATCATGTGGCATTTTATGTAGGAAAAATCGGTGCAGAAAAAGACAAGATAATTCATGCAGCAAAAGGTAAGATGATGGTTTATGTTGGATCGGATGGGGGCATAATGGTAGGCTGTGGCTCTCATTGGAGATAAATCATTAATTTGAATGAATAAAATGCGAAATGAAATGTCAAAATGAAAAGGAGGCTAGAACTATGAGAAAGAAAATGCTTGCGTTTGTACTTGCTTTTGCCATGGGACTGTTGTTACTGGTGAACCCGGTTATGGCCTGTGAGGGTCCTAATGGAGAAATGGAAGAGTTACCCTATGATTATCCTGTTTACACCGAAAAGGGATCTGATGGTGAAATCTATATGTACTGGAAGCATGAAAATGGTGAGGTAGAACTGTGCAGGAATCATTGGAACAGTATGTATTTCGGGGGTCACTTAATGTATGCTGATGAAGAAGGGAAGATCTTGCGGAATTGCTGGAAATACTTAATGGCATCGGATGGATCGGAGGAAGGCTGGTTTTACTTTGATGAAGAAGGGTTGTGTCAGGTAAATAAATGGGTGAATTGGAACGGAAAATGGTACCATTGTACTGGATGTATGGATACAGGCTGGCTGGTGCTCAACATGCAGTGGTATTACTTGGGCGATGATGGTGCGATGCGTACCGGATGGCAATACATAGGGAATGACTGGTACTATTTCTATCCGGATGGAAAGATGGCAATTAGATGGTTGGAGGATAATGGGAAATGGTATTATTTCCGCCCCTGGAACCATGAGGAGTTTGATGGAAAAAATGCCCACGATGGAAGAATGCAGACGGGCTGGATTAAGGACAATGGAAAGTGGTATTATCTGAATCCGGATGGAGCAATGGTTACTGGCTGGTTACTGGATAACGGGAAATGGTATTATCTGAATTCGAATGGCTCCATGGCCACTGGCTGGGTGTTAGACGCTGGCAAGTGGCATTATCTGAACAAAGATGGCTCCATGGCCACTGGTTGGGTGTTGGATAACGGCAAGTGGTATTACTTAAAATCTGACGGATCCATGGCTTGCAAAGAAACTCTGCGGATTGATGGAAAGAAGTATTCTTTTGATCAGTTGGGGGTATGGTATAAATAATACATGGAACAATAGTAAGCACCGGATAAAGAAGTGAACGAATAAATGAAAAATTATGTGGGAGGTAGTTGTAGATGAAAAAAAGAATTATGGTTTTTATTAGTGCTTTTGTACTTATGGGAAGTATTCCGAATAAGGTAGTTGCTTCGGAACTGTTTAATGAGGTATGGGATGAATATGCGGAAGATGAACAGTTTCAAATGATGCTGGAAGATTATGGGGAAGAATATGCTATAGAGTTTGTAAATGACGTGATAGCTAATCGTGAGCAGGATACTTTTGAAAATAATATTGCAAATTCTTTGACAAATTCACGTCCGATAGTATTACATGCTAGGACGGAATATTTAACATATTATGGAGGAAAATCATCTGGACATTATTTAAGTCTTGATTATGTCAATAGAACATCTGATTTAGTAAGGATTGTTGACTGTAATTATAATGGTACTTATTATGGAATCCATACAAATGTTTCTCTTTCCGAAGCTTATGCGGCAATTTCTGCTAGTGGTCGCTATTATATATATTGATAGGGGTTCTAAGGGGGTACTTGTATATGAAGTTTATTTTTAAGCTTGTATTTGTGGTTAGTGCAGTAATAGTTGTTTTAACTGGATGTGAAGCTACGGATGATTCGTTTTTGCAAGTGAGGACAGTTGTTTTGCCGGTTGAAGCAGATGACAGTGTTGGATCATATTGGATAGATGGAGATGTCGTATATTATTCGGTAAATCCCTCTGTAGGAGAACTGGAAATAAACGAAGCAGCTGAATTTACATCTGATATGAATACCAAAATATATCAGTATGATAATTTGCGTGGTGAGAAATCGTTACTTTATCAGTATGATATCGGTTGGCAGGTTGACGTCAACGATATGGGATTATGCGGTGATATTCTATATTGGGACGACAATGTAAATAAGGATGGTTTTCAAGTAGTAGGATATGATTTGAAGGAAAATAAGTTTCTTGGAACTATTTTTAGTTTCGAGGATATTGGAGATGAAAACCTTGTAATCACTCCAGAGACGGATGGAGAAAAAATATACTTCTCGGCAATTGATGAGGGGGGGATTTATGTATATGAGTATCGGGATGGTGTTGTATCAAAAATAAATGAGGAAATTTATTTATCATCTGCATATGAGCATCTTGATTCTTATAATGGTACATATGTAGTTGCAGTTCAAGGAGATGATGGATATCAGATTGCAGAGATGACTAAAGATGGAAGAATAAATCCTGTAGATTCTTTAAGCTATGAATATGTGTCACTTTTACAGATAAACGAAAAATATGTATCCTTCTTATCTGATGAAAGTAGAGATGAAATTACTGTAATAAATCGAAAAAGTAAGCAGACGACATCATTTGAAGTGGGCTCTTTTTTTAATTATGGATTACTTGATAATTATATCATTATAAATTGCAACGATCATTTTCGAATAATTAATCTGGAGAGTGGGGAAGATTATGAAGAAGCGCATATAGAAGATGGTTTTTATCTTTGGTTGTTTGATAGGGGAGAAATGTGTACAAGCCTAAATGATAATGAGATATTGATATTTCGTAACTGTTCAGAGTAGGCCGAATCACTTGCTGATGAGGCCGTAAGAACATGATTCAAGTACAAGCAAACCCCATCGGCGTAGCCGATTTTCATGGGTTTGCGAATCGTATCTGTGAAGGTACTGAACAGATACGATATTTCAATAATTGATAAGTTGTGTGGGAAGAACAAAATAGTTCTTCCCATATGTTACATTTTCTTTTTTATTGAAACATCTGACTGTTGCAAAGAGATGTAATAGGATGATCACGCTTTCGGATGGGCAGAAGGTTGCAATATAATTTGGAGAAAAAGTAAAAGCTGGTTGTGAAAACAGAAGTCAAAGGGTATAATGAATTTGTTGAAGTTATGTTCTAGGAAAAAAGAGAAGGGAGGTATGGCTATGCCGCAGACTATGCAGGGGTTAATGGAACAATACATTGTTGAAATTAGGAAAATATATGGTTCACATTTGCGTAAAGTGATTTTATATGGATCGTATGCCAGAGGTGATTTTAGATCGGATTCTGATGTGGATATTATGATTTTGCTTGATATGTCTGATTTGGATTTAAAGGCATATAGCCAGAGACTCGCTTACATGACATATGATTTCAATTTAGATCATGACCTTGACATAAAGCCGATTGCTAAGAGTGAGGATCATTTTATGAAATGGATAGAAAATTACCCGTTTTATGCTAACATTCAAAAAGAAGGGGTGATCTTGTATGGAGCAGCCTAGTGAGAACGCAGGTACAAGAGAAGATCTTGTTTTATATCGTATTCAGACGGCTAAGGATGATTTAAAAGCGGCAAAGATTTTGCTGGAAGCAGGGGAATACAAAGGGGCGAATAATAGGGCCTATTATGCTATTTTTCATGCGTTAAATGCTGTTCATGCCTTGAAGGGAGATGCTTATAAACGGCACAGAGATGCCATTGGTGAATTTAATAAGCATTATGTAAAGACTGAGATTTTTCCGAGAGATATTGGAAGAAAAATTGGTGAAGCTGAGGAAATACGTCATGCCAGTGATTATGATGATTTTTATATAGCCAGCCGGGAGGAGTCTGAACGTCAGGTTGCAGTAGCAGAGGAATTTATACAATTGGTTGAAAAATATTGTGTGATGCAGATGGAATAGAAATAGAACAGGAAAAACAGTCCCTGTGCCCCTTGACAACGTAGCTTTTCATGCGATATACTTTAATCTCCGAGCAGCCGGGGATGTGGCGGAGCCCTGTACCAGCAATCCGCCTTAGCTGGGGTGATATCCTGCCTCGGATTTGATGCTGCAAAGCAGCCCTTGGTAAGTGGCGTTGATGTCTGGGTCTTATGCGACGGGAATCTTCGAACCGGGTCAGGTCAGGAATGGAGCAGCCCTAAGAGGAATCTCCCGGGTGTTGTGAGGGTGCCTGGGCTGAGTTAACTGCCAAGGTAACGTTTGTGGCTAGGATTCAAAGCAGGATGCTCGGTTTAAAAAAGTGTTGATTTTTTTGTAAAAACATCTTATAATGGCAAAGGTCGTTACATGAGATATGGGGGCTTATAGCTCAGCTGGTTAGAGCGCACGCCTGATAAGCGTGAGGTCGGTGGTTCGAGTCCACTTAAGCCCATACCGAGACAGGAATCGCAAGATTCCTGTTTTTTGTTGTTTTTGTTGTGGAAGCGCATAAGCGCGAAGCAATCGTCTTTCATCGTATCTTTGAAAATATCATAGTAGAAAGGAATAAAACCATGCGCACACTATCACATCTGAAACCGGAACGTGTATTTTACTATTTCGAGGAAATCTGTGGCATCCCCCATGCATCCTATAAAGAACAGCAGATTAGTGATTACCTGGTGGAGTTTGCCAGATGCCATCACCTGGAATATTTTCAGGATGACTTGTACAATGTAATTATCATAAAGGAAGCCACTCCCGGATACGAGGAGGAGGAACCAATCATTTTGCAGGGACACATGGATATGGTGTGTGAAAAAGAAGCAGGCTGCACCATCGACTTTGACCGGGATGGGTTAAAACTTTGCGTAGATGGAGATTATGTGAAGGCAGAAGGCACCACCTTAGGTGGAGATGATGGCATTGCCCTGGCTTATGCCCTGGCTATCCTGGAGTCGGATAAGATTTCTCATCCCAGACTGGAGTTTGTGTGCACGGTATGCGAGGAAGTTGGAATGGAGGGAGCCACCGGCATTGATGTATCCATGTTGAAGGGACGTAGACTGCTGAACCTTGATTCTGAGGAGAAAGGAATCTTTCTGGCCAGCTGTGCAGGTGGCTGTACTGCAGAATGTATCTTGCCTGTGACGAGAGAGCAGGCATCCGGAGAAATGCTTCATATCCGGGTGCATAACCTCACCGGTGGACACTCTGGTACAGAGATCCACAGGGGAAGGGCCAATGCATCCCTGCTGTTACATCGCATATTGCTGGAGCTGAGCCGGGAGATGGAGATTCGTCTGCTGTCCTTTACCGGTGGCAGTAAGGATAATGCGATACCGCGGGAAGCAGAGGCTGTGGTCTGTCTGCAGCAGGTAGAAAAAGCACAGGAAATGATTGAACGTATTGCAGAGGAAATTGCCGGAGAGTATGCGACTACCGAGCTAAAAATGCATATTTTCGCCGAACGTGTGATGAGAGAATCGATTGGAGAAGTGCGGAATAATCCTCTTACCGTGGAGAGCACCAAGACATTGATTGCTCTGCTGGCAGCGCTCCCCAATGGTGTGCAGACCATGAGCGCAGACATTCCGGGACTGGTAGAGACATCTCTGAATCTGGGAATCCTCCGCCTGGAGGAAGATGCCCTGCATCTCTTTTACTCCGTGCGCAGTTCCGTGGGAAGCGCCAAGGAGTATCTGCTTCACAGGATGCATGTGATTACGGAGTCTATGGGAGGCAGTGTTTGCGAAAGTGGAAAATATCCTGCATGGGAGTATCGAAGAGATTCTGTGTTCCGTGAAAAATTAATACGGATTTACCGGGAAATGTTTGGGGAAGCCCCGAAAGTGGAAGCCATTCATGCCGGAGTGGAATGCGGTATCTTGGCCGGGAAACTGCCGGGTCTGGATTGCATTTCCATGGGACCGGATATTCTGGATATCCACACACCGGCAGAGCGGCTCAGCATTTCCTCCAGTGAGCGGATGTGGCGCTTTATCCTGGCGGTTCTCTCCGACCGAGGGTAGTGCATATGCCGTATGAAAAAGTATATTTAGCAAGCAAAAATCCATTTGCGAAGCAAATTTTGCATGGATTTGCGCTCGTAACTGGAAGGTAATGAACAGTTACGAAGGATTTTTCTAAAAGGGATAAAACAAACCTTGTCCCCTCACCGGAAATATATTATAATACATTCTGTGTTATTAGGTGTATTGGGATACACCTGTGGAAAAGATGATACAGAAAGGGATGCAGACCATGAAGAGAATAGGAATGTTGACAAGCGGCGGTGACTGTCAGGCACTGAATGCAGCAATGCGTGGTGTGGTAAAGGGCCTGAGTGAGAATGTTAAGGAATTAGAAGTCTATGGATTTAACAATGGATACAAAGGACTGATTTATGGTGATTATCGACTTTTAACTTCCGCAGATTTCTCCGGAATTCTGACTAAGGGAGGAACGATTTTAGGATCTTCCAGACAGCCCTTTAAGCTGATGCGGGTGCCGGATGAGAATGGATTAGACAAGGTGGAGGCCATGAAGCAGACCTACCACAAGCTGAATCTGGATTGCCTGGTGATTCTTGGTGGAAACGGAACCCAGAAGACAGCCAATCTTCTTCGGGAAGAGGGACTGAATGTGATTCACCTTCCGAAGACAATTGATAATGATATTTATGGCACAGATGTTACCTTTGGTTTCCAGAGTGCCATAAACGTGGCTACGGATGCCATCGACTGCATTCATACCACAGCAGCTTCTCACAACCGTGTGTTTATTGTGGAGGTAATGGGACACAAGGTGGGATGGCTTACCCTGTATGCCGGCGTGGCCGGCGGAGCAGATATCATCCTGCTTCCGGAGATTCCTTACGACATTAATAAAGTGGTTGAGGCTATTGATAAGCGTACCAAGGCAGGTAAAGGCTTCACCATTCTTGCTGTGGCAGAGGGAGCTATTTCCAAGGAAGATGCAGCCCTTTCTAAGAAAGAATATAAAGTAAAGAAAAAGAACTATCAGTATCCGTCTGTTTCCTACGAGATTGCAGAGCAGATTGAAAAGGCAAGCGGTACAGAGGTTCGTGTCACAGTCCCGGGACATACCCAGCGTGGCGGAAGTCCCTGCCCCTACGATCGTGTGCTTTGTACCAGACTTGGAGCAGCAGCAGCACAGGCGATTATCGAAGAGGATTATGGCTACATGATTGCCATGATCAATGGAAAGACCAAGAGGGTTCCGTTGGGGGATGTTGCTGGAAAGCTGAAGGTAGTAGATCCTGAGTGTCAGATGATTCAGGAGGCAAAGGAAATCGGAATCAGCTTCGGTGACTAATATTAGGTAGGAGAGAATGCAATGTCATACATGGCACTTTACCGCAAGTTTCGACCACAGGAATTTGAGGATGTAAAGGGACAGGATCATATTGTAACAACATTAAAAAATCAGATTAAGGCAGACCGTGTAGGACATGCGTATCTGTTCTGTGGAACCCGTGGAACGGGAAAGACCACCATTGCCAAGATTTTTGCGAAAGCGGTGAATTGTGAGCATCCGGTGGACGGAAGTCCCTGTGGAGAGTGTGCTTCCTGCAAAGCAATCGCTCAGGGCAGTTCTATGAATGTCATTGAGATTGATGCGGCATCCAATAATGGTGTGGAAAATGTACGGCAGATTCGGGAAGAGGTGGCATATTCTCCCACAGAGGGCAGATTTAAGGTCTATATCATTGACGAGGTGCATATGATGTCAGCCAATGCGTTTAATGCACTGTTGAAAACATTGGAGGAACCACCATCTTATGTGATTTTTATTCTGGCTACCACAGAGCCCCATAAGATTCCTATCACCATTTTGTCCCGGTGTCAGCGGTACGATTTCCGAAGAATCTCGATTGACACGATTTCGAACCGCCTCATGGAACTGATGGACAAGGAACAGGTGGATGTGGAGGAAAAGGCTATCCGCTATGTGGCCAAGGCGGCAGATGGGTCCATGCGTGATGCCTTGAGCCTGTTGGATCAGTGTATTGCTTTTTATCTGGGCAAACGTCTCACCTACGATCATGTGCTTGAGGTGCTGGGAGCAGTGGATACGGAAGTGTTTTCCCGCCTGCTCAGAAGAATTCTGGATGAGGATGTGGCAGGTGCCATCAGTCAGTTGGATGAGATGGTGATTGAGGGAAGGGAACTGGGACAGTTTGTGAATGACTTCACTTGGTATCTGCGTAATCTCCTGCTCTTGCAGGGCTCGGCGGAGATGGAGGGTGTGCTGGATATGTCCAGTGAGAATCTGGCACTGCTGAAGGAAGAGGCGGGGATGGTACAGGCAGAGGTTCTGATGCGCTATATCCGTATCTTTTCCGAACTGTCCAATCAGGTAAAATACTCCACCCAGAAACGTATCCTGATTGAGATTGCCATAATTAAATTATGTAAGCCGTCCATGGAGCAGAATACGGATTCGCTGATTGAACGTTTGGATAAAATCGAAAAGCAGTTGGCGGAGGGGGTAGTGACAGTGCGGACAGCCGCAGGAGAGGCGGCATCGACTTCTGTACCAAAGGCTGAGCGACCGGCAATGCCGAAGGCAGTTCCGGAGGATGTCCAGCTGGTGGTAAAAAACTGGAATCGAATCGTAGAGCAGATGAGCGGTCTGACCAAGTCTTATATGCGTCAGGCTCATTTGAGCCTGGCTGGGGACAATCGTCTTATGATTGTGCTGGACGATGCCATGGCAGCGAAAATGATGAATGACGAAAATCATTATCCGGAAATCAAAGGTGTGATTTCGGATTATGTGGAGCGGGACGTGGAACCACTGATTCAGGCAAATGAGTCCGGACGTCCTTTTGAAGAAGCATACGTGGATCTGACTCAAATCATAAATATGGATATCACGATTGAAGAAGAGTAGGAGGATAAATCGATGGCAAAAAGAGGTGGTTACCCGGGAGGTATGATGCCGGGAAATATGAACAACCTTATGAAACAGGCGCAAAAGATGCAGAAGCAGATGGAAGAGGCGTCTAAGGAGATTGAGGAAAAAGAAATCACTGCGGCAGCAGGCGGCGGTGTGGTGGAAGTGTCCATCAATGGCAAGAAAGAAGTGACAAAGGTGAAAATTGATCCGGAGGCAGTGGACCCGGATGATGTGGAGATGTTGGAGGATTTGATTATGGCAGCTACCAATGAGGCGTTGCGCCAGATTGAAGAATATTCCCAGCAGTCCATGGCGAAGATAACCGGCGGCATGGGCGGATTAGGCGGACTTCCGTTCTAGTTGAATAGGAAAGAAGAGGACTTGTATGGATTATTACAGCAGTCAGATTAGCCGGCTGATTGAACAGTTGTCCGGATTGCCGGGGATTGGTCCAAAGTCTGCACAGCGACTGGCCTTTCATATCCTGAGTATGCCGGAAGAAAATGTGGAGGAGCTGAGTAACTCCATCATAGAGGCGAAACGAAATATTCATTATTGTAAGGAATGTCTGACATTGACAGATGACGAACTGTGTCCAATCTGCAAAAATCCCAACCGGGATCATCAGGTGATTATGGTGGTGGAGGATACGAGAGATTTGGCGGCTTATGAAAAAACCGGAAAATACGAAGGGGTATATCATGTGCTGCATGGGGCGATCTCTCCCATGCTGGGGATTGGACCGGGAGATATCAAACTGAAGGAACTGATACATCGACTGGAAGGGGATGTGAAGGAAGTTATTATTGCTACCAATTCCAGCCTGGAGGGGGAAACGACCGCTATGTATCTGAGTAAACTGATTAAGCCAACCGGAATCAAGGTGACACGTATCGCCAGTGGAGTACCGGTGGGTGGTGACTTGGAATATATAGATGAAGTTACGTTGCTGCGAGCCTTGGAAGGTCGCGTGGAATTATAGAAGTTATTAATATTATTAAAGAAAAGGTAACTATTCACGTTGTAACTATGGAGTATTGAATAATTACAACGTGAATAGTTACAATGTGAATAGTTACAACGAGAGGTAATCACAATGACGAATTCAGAGTTAGAAAAAACAGCGAATGAAGTGCGAAAAAGTATTGTAACGGCATTGCACAGTGCAAAATCGGGACATCCCGGTGGATCTCTGTCCGCAGCGGATCTTATGACCTATCTGTATTTTGAAGAGATGAACGTGGATCCGAAGAACCCCAAGATGGAGAATAGGGATCGTTTTGTATTGTCCAAGGGACATGTGGCACCGGCATTATATTCTGTGCTGGCACATAAGGGATATTTCCCGGTGGGGGATTTAACCACTTTGCGTCATACCGGCTCTTATCTGCAGGGACATCCGGACATGAAGCATATTCCCGGAGTGGATATGTCCTCCGGATCGTTAGGACAGGGCTTGTCCTGTGCAGTGGGTATGGCACTGGCAGCAAAGCTTGATAAGAAGGATTATCGTGTCTATGCTATGTGTGGTGATGGAGAAATCCAGGAGGGACAGATCTGGGAGGCCGCTATGTGGGCAGGCTCCCGCAATCTGGATAACCTGACAGTCATTATAGATAACAATAATCTTCAGATTGATGGAACCATTGAAGAGGTGTGCTCGCCTTATCCTATCGACAAGAAGTTCGAAGCATTCCAGTTCCATGTGATCAATATTGACGGAAATGACATGGAGCAGATTCGTGCTGCGTTTGATGAGGCAAAGAGCGTAAAAGGAATGCCTACTGCGATTATAGCAAAGACAACCAAGGGCAAAGGTGTATCCTTTATGGAAAATCAGGTGGGATGGCATGGGAAAGCCCCCAATGATGACGAGCTTGCTCAGGCTATAAAAGATTTAGAGAAAGCAGGTGAAGCATAATGTCAGAGGTAAAGAAGATTGCAACAAGAGACAGCTATGGAGATGCCCTGGTAGAACTGGGCAAGGAAAATGAGAATCTGATCGTATTAGATGCGGATCTTGCCGGAGCAACAAAGACCGATAAGTTTAAAAAAGTATTTCCGGATCGCCACATCGATTGCGGTATTGCAGAGGCGAATATGGCAGGTATTGCAGCGGGACTTTCTACCTGTGGAAAAGTGCCTTTTATGAGTTCCTTTGCGATGTTTGCAGCGGGACGCGCCTTTGAGCAGGTACGTAATTCCGTTGGCTACCCCCATCTGAATGTAAAGATTGGAGCCACCCATGCAGGAATCTCTGTAGGTGAGGATGGAGCCACCCATCAGTGCCTGGAGGATCTGGCTCTGATGCGCGAGATCCCTGGAATGGTTGTTATCAATCCAAGCGATGATGTGGAGGCAAAAGCGGCAGTACGCGCTGCTTATGACTATGTGGGACCGGTTTATCTTCGATTTGGCCGTCTGGCAGTGCCGGTAATCAACGATACGCCGGATTATCAGTTTGAGATTGGAAAGGGAATCGTCTTAAAGGAAGGAACCGATGTGACCATTTTTGCCACCGGTCTGGAAGTAAATGAGACTCTGGAGGCAGAGAAACTTCTGGCAGCAGACGGAATCAACGCAGAGATCATCAATATTCATACCATCAAGCCCATTGATGCGGAGTTGGTGGCAGCATCAGCATTGAAAACCGGAAAAGTAGTGACGGTGGAGGAGCATTCCGTCATTGGTGGATTGGGCAGTGCAGTCTGTGAAGTCCTTTCAGAGAAGGCACCTACAAAGGTGTTGCGTATCGGTGTGAATGATACCTTTGGAGAATCTGGTCCGGCTGTGGAATTGATTAAAAAGTATGGCTTGGATGGAGAAAGTATCTACAAAAAAGTCAAAGCATTTGTAAAAGAAAACTAAATCAGACAAAGTTAGCGGCTGTCGCTTGGTAAAGCGGCAGCTTTTTTGGCGGAAAAAGTCAATACTTTCATTTTTCTCCCTCCCAAATCCGGCAAAATCAGCGGAGAAAATATGCTATGGTTGTCCCAAACAGAACGGGAAAGGGGAAGAACCATGATAGAAATCATACAGAAACGGGAAGAGGAAGCAGCTGGAAATGAGGAGTCAACATTAAAGAGTCTGCCAAAGAATTTTCGCCAGATTGGCTCGCCCAATGGTGTGAAACGAATTTATCTGGAGGATTTTGTCTATACATATCTTCACAATGACCAGCAGAAGATGAAGGAGCGGCGGGTGTGCATCCTGATGGGAAAAATAGAGAAGGCAAAAGACTGTCTGTGTTTGTATGTCAGTGGGGCCTTCGAACTCAAGAACCTGGATTATCAGGATTTTGTCCCAGTGTTTAATGAGGCGGTTCGGGAAGAAATCTGTCTTCTAATGAAACAACATTTTCCGGAAAGCGACATGCTGGGCTGGTTTTTTGATGAGAAGGGGGTTTCGCCCAGACTGACACCGGAATTGGAACAGATACATAAGAAGTTCTTTGGTGGAAATAACCGGATTCTGTTTTTGTCAGATTCTCTGGAAAAGGAGGAGAATGTTTATCTGTATGAGGATCAGGTGACCCACCGACAGGGTGGATACTACATATATTATGAGAAAAATGAGCGGATGCAGGAATATATGATTTCTTCCAGAGAAGATACCCCGGAGGAGGTAAAACCGGAGGAAGTCCGGGACGAGGCCATGAAAAGTTATCGGGAAATGTTTCTACATAAAACAGAAAAAGAAAAGGAACCGAGAAATTCCTTACTCTACGGTGCCGGCACATTGGTGGTGATGGCATTGTGTATTGTGGGTATCAGTCTGTTTAACAACTATCATAAAATGAAAAACATCGAGGAGACAGTTGCGGCCATGGCAGGCAATCTGGCCACGGAAAAGGAAACTGATGATCCGGTGATCATCGAAGAGGTGTCCGGTGATGTGGCACCGTTAGACACAGAAGCAGCACCGCAGACTGCCACAGAGACAGCTACGGAGACTGCTGCAGGGGAATCCACAGAGATGGCTGAGGAAACGGAGAGCGAGACGGCGCAGATTGAGGATGGAGCCACTACACAAGCTGTACCTCAGGAGGAGCAGAGTACCACAGATGCAGCAGCGACGCAGAACTACTATGTGGTACAGCCTGGAGACAGTCTGACTTCTATTTGCCAGAAGTTTTATCAGGATATTGGCAAGATTGACACACTTTGTCAGGCCAATGACATTGATGAGGCGGATAAAATCTATGCCGGACAAAAGCTCATATTACCTTGAATTGTAATAAAATTCCGTCATAGGTAAAAAAGTGATGCTGAAATGAAGAAGATAG
The DNA here is from genome assembly GCA_022766245.1 of Lachnospiraceae bacterium. Lineage (GTDB taxonomy): Bacteria > Bacillota > Clostridia > Lachnospirales > Lachnospiraceae > Roseburia_C. The sequence continues at coordinate 78,703 of JALEPL010000012.1, forward strand.
GATATAATCATAATCAGCGAAGAAAAAAGCTAAATTGGATTTTAGGAGAAAAATACATGGCGGATAAAACACAATTTCGGACCATTGAGACAGATCCGGAAGAGTATGAGGGAAGACTCCGGGCTCATCGCAGACGGATGATGAAAGTCTTTTTGATATTTGCAGGGGTGGTGTTGGCCGCGGTGGGAGTAATTCTGCTGGTGGTAAATCTACACACCTACAGCTCTTATGTGGTAGAGGATTATGTGGAGCGGGAAGATTCTGCCTCCTGTCAGTATATCGCCTTTGGTCGGGGCTTTATCAAGTACAGTAACGATGGGGCAATCTATACAGATGCTTCCAATACTCTGTATTGGAATCAGTCATTTGAAATGCAGAATCCTATGGTGGCAGTTTGCGAGGACTATGTGGCATTTGCGGATCAGGGTGGAACCAAGGTATATATTTTGAATGAAAATGGAGTTCAGGGGCAGGTGGATACTGCCATGAGCATTAGTAAAATCCGGGTGGCAAATCAGGGAACTATTGCGGTGCTTATGAACGACAAGGGGACTTACTATCTGCGGATGTACGATAAAGAGGGAAATAATCTGGCGAAGGGGGCGCTGCATGTGGCAAACAGCGGCTATCCGCTGGATATTGCTCTGTGCAACGATGGAAAAAAGCTGGCTGTTTCCATGCTGGATATTACCGATGCCAAAGTGTCCACATCCATCCGCTTTTATAATTTTGGCTCTGTGGGACAGAATGAGATTGATAATCTGGTGGGGGAATATGATTATGATAATGCAGTTATCCCGGATATTCAGTTTGCGGACAATGACACCATGTATGCGTTTGGGGATGACCGAATTGTGATTTTCGAGGGAACCCAGAAGCCGGAACCGACAGAGGAGATTACTCTGGAACAACAGGTGAGGAGCGTGTTCTACAATGAGAAATATATTGGAATTGTATATAATAATGAGGAGGACGCGGAGGAAAGCCGTCATATGGAAACCTATGACAGGAATGGAAAACGTGTGGTGAACAAGGACTTTTCCATGGATTATCATTCGGTGGAGTTTTTGGAGGACGGAGAAATATGCATACATAATGATACGGAGTGTATGATTTTTAGTGCGTATGGCATCAAAAGATTTGAATATACCTTTGATCAACCTGTTCACAAGGTGTTATCTGGAGCTACGAAAACGCATTACATTTTCGTATTAGAAGGAAGAACGGAAAAGGTAAGATTAAAGTGAATTGGTTATTGATCATTGTTTTGGGGATGTTGGCTGTCTGCATGCTTGAGGGATATCATAAAGGACTACTGCGAATGGTATTTTCCATGGTGATTTTGCTGGTAGTACTGGCGGCTGGCTCATTTGTTACACCCTATATGAAAGCTTTTTTATGTGAATACACCACTTTGGAAGAGCAGCTTTGTCAAAGCTGTGAGGAATATATCCGACAGAAGGCGGAGGAACAGATTTCAGCGGCTACTGCTGATGCGTCTGTTCAGGCGGAGGAAATCGGGCTGGCCTTTCCGGAGAGGTGGATGGATAAACTGGCTATTTATGGTGGGAACGCCATAAATGACAAGGTGGACGGTACGGGATTATATCATGAACTGTCTGTAAGTATTGCAGATTTTATTGTAGGAGGAGTGGCCTATTTTCTTTCTGTGACAGTGGTATTTCTCATTTGTTACCTGCTGATGCGGATATTGAATCTGTTGACCATGCTTCCCGGAATCAAGGCTGCTAATAAGGTTGCCGGTCTTGCGTTAGGCTTTGGGAAGGGGCTCTTGATTGTTTGGCTGATGTTTTATTTGATATCTATATTTTGTACAAGCAGCATAGGAGGACTGCTGTTGGGCTATATTTCAGACAGTGCATTTCTCAGTTGGCTCTACCGGCATAATCTTATCATGTGGGTTCTATACAAAATTTTATTGGGATAAGAGAAGATATTGGGGTATTGAAGGCATGATACCCCAATATCTTCTCTTTTTGAGTGAAAGAGAAAAATATAGGTAAAAATGTTGAAAAAACGGTGTTGACATTCATAAAAACTCGTGATATTATAATCTTCGCCGCATGAAACAAGCAGTTATGACGGCAAGAAAAAATAAAAAAAGTTGTTGACAAACAGTTGAAAAGGTGTTATCCTTTAGAAGTTGCGTCTGACAACGACGAACATTGATAACTGAATAGTGAAATAACCTTGAAAGATTTTGAGAAAACGTAATCAAGTATAGATTACAAAATCATT
>JALEPL010000021.1 GCA_022766245.1 Lachnospiraceae bacterium
CTTTCGACAGATTGCCCGGTAATCGTAGGCATTGGTACTGGTCAGTTCCGTCTTTCCACTGTCATAGATGGAAAAGGCATCGGAATTAAAGCCCAGTGCCGCCACTTCCAACTGTTTGCCATTGTGCATGGTAACGGTAAAACCGGACGCCGCACTGCCTGTTACCGTAATCTTATTGCTATCAAAGCCTTTATCAATATAAGCCCCGTTTATAATGGGGAACGAGTAGGACAAAGGAATGCTCGTCCCCGTAATTTCCAACTGACTATTCTCCAAAAGCGGGGAACTCTCTTTTGGATCCGCGCCCGCCAGGTATCCCAGCACATAGCCGTCCTGCACCCAGCCAATCAGCTGGCAGTTCTGCTTATAGGTTCCGGTTCCAGATGCGAAATCACCCTCCACCGCCTGGTCCGGATTGGGACCACCATTGACTGCCACTTTATAGCCTTGAATATTCGTCTTCTCGATATTCCGCAGAATCACGCCGCCGGTTCTGACACAACCCACATAGGCACCGGTTCTCGCCATGAAATCACTGTCCGACAACGTCAGCTTCAGATCCACCTTCACATTGTCAATGATATTGTCTCCGCCCAGCACCACTGCTGCCACACCGGCTCCGTTTCCGCCCTGCTTGATGAGGATCGGTTCTTTGTTTCCTTCCGAATCTAGTTCCTGCTTAATGATTACATCCTTTACCACGCCGCCCTTCATGTACTGAAACAGTCCATAATTCTCTGCGGCGCTGGCGGTGGATGGCATGGTGATGGTGGGCCATGTTCCATCTGTCTTTTTCTTTCCCACCAATACCCCTGCGAAGGGATACTTCTCGGTTCCGATTCCCACAAAGTCGCAGTTCATTGCCCGGTCATTCATGTCCTTCACCTGGGACAGATCCAAATTCTCTGTCACCTGATAATAGGCGGTTCTCAACTGATCTCTGGTGGGGAAGTTGATTTCCGCACTGCCGTATGTGGCCGCTGTATGCTGCGCTCCCGAATCAGCGGGATCCACATTACATCGTCCATCCCCAGAACCATTGCCAACGAGATTCACCTTCCACTCATTGCCTGATACCCGGAAGACCTCATCATAGGCACTGGACTCCGTGAGATACAAAAACAGATTCATCAACTGACGGCTGTCTGTAATCACATAGGGATCCTCGTAGGTACCGCATCCTGTGGTGAGATTCCCATTTCTGGGATTTACAAACATATACCGGCTGGTATTGGTGTCACGATGCACATAGGGGTTGTATGTGCTTTCTGCTTGATTGATTTTATCCTGCAGATCGCTATCCTTTGCCTGATCATAATAGTCCACCCCATCCTTCATCTCCGCACCGTAGGTAACCTTTCCATCCAGTGCATCCTGTTTCGTAAAGGTATAGAGCACGATTTTATTGGTTTCAAAATCCATGATGCTGGAATAATAATACTGACATATCATAGATGCATAGGAAAATACTTTCCCCTTCCGGTCCTCCACATCCATATGCTGCATAATCACCTTGAAATCCATGGATTCTTCCGTGTTATTAGTCCCCGCTGATTCCGTTCTGCGGCCCACACAGCCAATCAGCGCACCGGCTGCAATGACGCCCTCCCCATAGTTTTTGGTTTGCACACCATCCAGCTTTAGAACAGTATTATCGTCATGCTCGCCCAGCACATGACCCAGCATCAGTCCAACTCCACAGCTTCCGCTGTCATAGCCGTTGAGCACCACTCCGTCCAATGTGATGTCCTTGATTGTCACGCCGCCCTTTAAGGTCTTTGCACACAGCACACCACTGTCTTTTCCCAGATTGGCTGCGGTTCCCCGGAATGTAACCCCGCTCACCGCAAAGTTGTAAGAGTTCTGGAACAGCCCGGAGTGCATCATATAATGCTGTCTGCCTGGCTGTGCCGGGGTTCTCTGATCCCACTCCTCTGCATGGCTGGTTTCTCCGTTTGTAATCTCCTTTGCATACAAAACAATTGTGGCAGCATTGGCTCCACTGGCCACTCCCTCATAGGTACCTCCAGTCACCCTTGTGGGATAAAAGCTGTAGCCGGACATATCAAAGGTTCCTTCCAGCTTCCAGGTACCATTCACATTCATTGCCGTCGGAGCGTTAGAGGCATTTACAAAATACGGTGCTAGAAATCGCTTCAGTTTTCCATGACCGGAAGTGTACTCATACAGATGCCACAGCATCAGATCCTCCTCAGAGTCCAGCGTGGCGGTGTTACCATCCACCGTAATGCGCTGATAGTCCTGAAACAGGTTATAGTAATATCTGGTGTACGGGTTGCTCTGCTGGCTCACACGATTCACATAACTGGTATAAGTGCCGGATGTCATATTGGATTTAAATTCCGGCATGATAATATTCACAATGCCGCCCTGCTTATAGTCCGTCACCAACGCACAGGTGTTGGAATTGACCTGGTTTCCTGCCAGTTCACAACTCACACCTACAATCTCATCAAAGTTCATGTATCCGTTAATCTGCACATTACTCTGGTTAATGAAGTAGTTTGCAGCCGTCAGTGTAATCAACGCATATCGTCCGTCCCCTACCAGAAGTCCGGAAAACTTCTGGCTTCCCTGACTATCCTTCATGGTGATGGAATCCAGATTGATGCTGGAATGAAAATCCAGCTTTCCGCTAAAAGTAGTAAACAGACCACCCACATGACCACGGCTATTGATGATGGAATTGCCTGTTACCTTAACACCGGTATCCCCATCGATGACCACCTCTACGTTATCCCACTGATAACCCAGAAGACCGCCGGTTGCCCGCACCATGGACGTACTGCTGGCGATATTGGAGGTATCAATCTTCGCTCCATCCACCGTGATATTAGTCATGTGTACTTTCGCATAAGTGGCATCCACCACACGGTTGGAACTCTCCACCCCATCCCATGCATTCTGATTGTCCCATGCCACAGCGCTGACATTTGCAATCATACCGGACATTCTGGCGTGGAATTTGTAGGAGGACGCATTATTCATAAACTTGGAATCTGTAGTAAGCTCTGACCGGATGGTAACATCCTTAATGGTCATATTATCTGCAGATTTGGCCGTGGTTCCCGTGTTGACATACCCGATCAGACCTCCCACGATCTGCTGGGAACGGATATTGGAGATACTGGGCGCAATGACACAGTTTTCACAGGCAAACGCAGATGTGCCCAAATCATAATACCCCACATATCCGCCATAATAGCTCACCGAACTGATACTGGGCACATAGGATCTGGTGCGCATAGCCAACTCAACGTCCACTTCTTTTATGGAAAGATTTCCCGCTGCCCGGTAGGCCAATCCACCAAAATTCGCCACATAATAAAGCTTTCCTGTAAGTTTCAGATTCTCAAAGGATGCATCTTTTATCGTGGGAAACAGACCAGCATAGTTTTGTTTGGATGCGATGTTCATACGGATCTCTGCCTTATCCCCACCGGTCTTTGCGCCGGTCAGTGAACCGGTAAAAGCATATTTCATGTCAGTTCCACTGCTCAGGTCATTCCGCACCAGGGAATAAATACCGGTCTTCGTGAAATCCAAATCACCTGTCAGTAAGTATTTTCCTGCCAGAAGGGTCTTTCCCGTGGCACCACTCTGGAAACATCCTGAGCCAAACCGAAGCTTATAGTTGCTGTCTGCTGCCTCGAAGGTATTTAATGCAATGGCAAGACGCAGTGCGTCCGCATCGCCCTTCAGTGTATAAGCACCATCTGCGTAGGAAACCGTTCCGGTCACCTCAGATCCATAGCTCTGACTATAATCAATGACATAGTTGTTGCTGTTATTTGCATCCTGAATATTTCTGTATACACCGCCGTAATTTCCGATGTCATCCAGTGTAGAACCGTAGGAGGCGTTGTAATAATCCGCAATCCATACATTATCCTCCGGATTTAGGGCGGTTGCATTTTTGCGATACTCTGCCTCACCTTCAAAGTAAATCAGAGACTCAGTCTGTGCGCCGGCAATATAGCCCTTTGAGGTAAGGGAATTCGAGCGCAGACCGCTGACATTCGCCGCCCCGTTGGTGTAGGCAATTGCCTCCAGATCAATCAAGCCTTCCCAGCCTCTGCCGTCCTCCTTTGCCCCAAGGGAAATAACGGAGCCCCTGTCCACATAGCCAAACAGACCCCCGGCATATTCCGGAATTCTATTTTGCGAATTACCACAGTTCACATACATGGAACGGATGATGATATCGGTGACCAGCATCTTGGTTTTCTGTCCCACAGAGCCCACCAGACCTCCCAGACACTTTCCACCGATTTTTTGATAATTACCCTTATCGAAGGACAACGCAATATCATAAAATTCAATATCCTGTCCGGTGACAGTTCCTGCAATACCACCCACATAGCCGGCGCTTGCATCCCCAGTTTGTACAAAGTTATCATAAGCATCATAACCCAGTAACGGCACAAAGGGATACTCGGTATCCTGGTCGTCCAGATTATAAATGCTCACATGATCCCCCTGAATGGCTCCCACAACGCCCCCTGCAACGATACTGTTGCTGCGTGTATGATCCGAATCATCACCGCTGGATACCTGTTTTCTGTTAATGCCCACACGAAAAACATTCATATGTGCGTCAGCCACTGTTCCGGTGGTTTTATAGCTTCCTACCACGCCACCCACACAACTAGTCACATTTGTAGAAGCAATACTGGTTTTAATCATAGCATCCAGATAAAATTTCGAGATATCCACCCTGGAATCCGTCACACTGCCAATATATCCACCTGCAGTACCTCCCCTCAGGAAGATAGGCATATTCCGCGTCACTTTCCAGTCTGTGGAAGTAATGGTGGCCCCCTCGCAGGCTCCGATCAGACCTCCTACCGCCTTAGGGTTCAAACTGTAAGTATAACTGCTTCCATCTACCTTATAGCCCACAGTATTAGTAACCGTTATGTCATTTGTCACAGTAAAGCTGCTGCCATTACAAAGCTTTCCCACGATTCCACCCAACGCAATGCCATTGCCTGCGGAATTGTAAACCGCAGCTGCGAGATTGGATGCGTTGGATACTTCTACTGCAATCTTTTCCTTCACCTGTCCCACATATCCGCCTGCAATACAAGCATTCACCGTAAGTCCGGAAAGGGACAATCCTGTGCCATCTATGTTCAGGGTATAGACAGAACCATCTGCCTTTTCATTGCGCACCGTTCCGTACAAAGCTCCTGCCGCACCTTCATTGACCATTGTGCCGGCATTGAGATTGGTATTGGTGACTGTACCACCGAGAATCACATTGCGGTATGTAACGGAAGCATCATCCGTCACCACCAGGTAATTGGCAACGCCGGATGTGGCATTGCTCAGGGTGATGTTAAAATTAGTCAGAGTTGCCCCGCTGCCGATATACTGAAACAGGGGCTGATTCGTTTTAAAGGTGATACCTGATTCATAATACTCCTGAATGGTTCCCCGGAACGGATACTGCTCCGATCCAAATCCTTTGAATCCAATGCTGGTAAGGTCCCATGTATTCGTGGTATTATCCAGCTTGGCAAACTCAAACACGAAGCCCTCCAGGGAGCTCAGCTTACTCAGCTCCTGAAGTGCCAACACGTCATCATATGTCTGCACATAGTATTTTCCGGGCACTGCGTCTTCCACTGTGTGTGGTATATTGACGGATGCTGCTGCGCTATAGCCAAGATTCTCCTGTGGAATTTCCTGTGGAATTTCCTGTGCTTCCTGGCCACTGCCCAACACCTCTTCCTCAGGCATGCCCTCCTGCTGCACTGTGATCTGGCTTTCCTCCTGCGCATCCGGATTCTGAATATCTTCCGTCTTAGAATCCTGGGAACTCTCCCCATCCATGTTCTCGCTTTCGCCATCTGCCGAACCATCATCTACGACTTCTGAGTCAGCAGTAGAATCCACAACCTCTCCCTCTGCCTTCTCATCCTGCACCGCATTGGACGAAGGATCTTCTGCTGTATCATCTGCCGATTCAGCCTCAGACTGAGCGGTAACCGCAGAGACCTCCATCTCATACTCCGGAAAATCTATGCCATTTGCCACAGCCGCCACAACCAAAAACACGGCCAGCAGTCGTTTGATTCTCTGTTTCATACTTATCCTGCTCCTTACTACTTTCCCGCACTACTTCATTACGCTCTGTGCATTCCTTATTTTGATAAAAATATCCGTTAACACTTATGGAATATAGGCATCCACCAGCTCCTCAAAGCTTGTCTTTTGAAGGGTTCCATTGGATAATTCCGTCATAAACCGATCGGTCTTATAAAAGGTCACATCGATGCTGGTATAGGGCATGGCAGACACCCGCATACAGGTCCAGTCACCCTGGGTATAAAACCATTTTTGTGCACCCGGATCTCCGGCATTCGCCGCATCCATTGCCTTCGCAGCCAGATAGTATTCATCGTATTCGCTAATTTTCAGGTAATCCTTTTTCCATCGGATCATGACCTGGGGCTTTATGGTAATGCTGTCGCTGCTATCCGTTACGATATCTCCCTTGGTCTTTACGTTATAGATCAGGCCGGAAAGGTCCTTCACCTTACCTTTCCAGGTACCGGCGTTGTAATCGCTCTCTTCCTGCACCTTAAACTCTGCCGTATCCACACTGAGTTCAATCTGGGAATACACACCCTGAAATACCCCCAGCAGACGGTTCTGCTGATAGGTGTCATTTCTGACGTAATCCGGTGCCGTGGGATATGCCACTGCCAGCACTCTTGCCTTGGCATGATCATAGCGCTCCGGATTCACCATTTTAATAATCAGGGTATAGCGGTCTGCGGCCAAGGATCCCCCCGGCAGTGTGCCGGTAAAGGTCTTCACGGCAGCTCCTCCTGTTCCCACCGGTGTGATGACAGTGCCGTCACTCTCTTCCTCATACAGTGCTTTCCTTGTGGAAGGCTCACCGTATTTTTCCACATAATAATTGGCCCCTTTCGGAGTATCCAGCATCATAAAACACACCTCATACTCAATGGCCAGACTGGCATCGTTGTATAACAGGTGATTCTCGTAATTGCGGATTTCAATATCAAAGGTGGTCTCGTCGCCGGACCACTTTGTCGTGTTCACATTCACCGGAAGTGTATCCGTCTCATTTGCCGCGATGTCTGACATATCTGTGACAGATCCCGGCACTGTGGTCAGCTTATTACTGCCAAAGTACAGTCCGGATGCCACAGAGACACCCTCCCGGTAATTGATGGAATAATATTTGGCAAATGCCACGCCTCCACCGATTCCTAACACTGCCAGAAGAGCCAGCGCAATCAAAAGAACCTTCTTTTCTCTTTTCTTATTCTGTTTTTTCTGCTTAAGACTTACTTTCTTTTTCATCTCTTATCACCGGTCTCTGCCTAATGTTGCTCGGAAGGCTTGGGCTGCAACGCCTTTACAATTACCTCCACAAGATCTGTTTCCTTTGTATAATTACTGAAATCGATGCCATCCTTCCAGGATATTTCGATCAAATAAAAGTCCTTATCATACACCACTTCATCATTTGTATCCAGAGAAGTGGTCAAAGTCAGTTTATCATTTCCGGCGGCTCCGCCTGTGGTATAGGAATCGTAGGTTCCTTTGTTCACCACCTCCGCAAGGGAAGCTTCGTCCATTCCGAATACTTCCTGCAAACGGATACTGTCCTTTTTCTCCGGTGTCATAGCAGACACCGCAATCCTGGAAAAATGCTTTTCCCGCATGCTTCCGCCTTCCTCATAGCGCACCACCACATCTCCGGCATCATCCTCTTTCAAATCATACACCCTGTAATTCACCGGAAGGTTCTCCGTATAGGCCAGCTCCAGTTCATAAGCGAACGCACTCTCACGGGAGATCTCATATCCGATACTTCCGCTCTCATCTTCCGGAATCTTATTGGTAACGCAAATCACATGGGAAATGGTCTGCCCGGGATGGAGATTTCCCACGGAAAAATTCAGGGAATTCTCATCGGTGGAATTCTTTAAGTACAGGAAGTAGGGAACCATCACGTCCTCTTCCCTGCTGTAAATATCCCGCCGGGAAGAAATCAGATACCAGGCAAAGCTGCCGAGAAGTGCCATCAGCACCAATGCAAGAACAGACAGTACCAGTGTTTTTCGCCGGTCTGCCTTTTTGTGTAGCTTATTTCTATTCATTGTTTTCGTCTTACGCTTTTTTTCCGACATATCTCATCGCTCCGTCTTCCACTAGACTCATAAAACCGTCACGGTGCCAGTTCTGATCCCTCGTCATCCAGGGCATTCACCGCAATATGAAACTGTATCTTGGGCACATTCAGTCCGATCAGGGTGTCTCCGTAATCATAATAGAGCACACGTTCCTCCTCCGTCAGTTCAGCCACCGTCTTGTGACTGAGATCCAGATAGGCCTGGAGGTTTTTCATGTCATAGTAGTACCCTGGATCCGTCCGATTTCGTCCTTCACCGGGAATGTCCGTGTACTCGTAGAACCATACCCAGTAAATGGTCACCGGCTTTTCCTCATTCTGCACCAGCGGGACCGTCAGCGTAGCATACCGGTTATCCAGGCTGCTCTCCTCGATCAGTCCGCTAAAGGAATAAATCCCCGTACCCGGATCATAAGAGCGGTTGGTATAAAACTGGATATGTCCCTTCACCAGCTTCTTCAGATTCTCCCGCTGGGTGCGCTGCTCCTCCGTCAATCCCTCTTCCCCCGTGTCAAACAGTGGTATACACTCGGTATTGATACGGCAGCTGCTGACGTTAGGACTCAATGCTGTAACATAGAGCTTTAATTCCCCGCTGACTCCCGGAGCCATCAGTGTCTTTCCCTGGTCATTCTGCTCCACATTATAAAAATTCGGCATATTGATATCGATGTATCGATTTCCTTCCTCTATTCTGGTCACATCCTCTCCCCCCGCTGTCAGGGACACGCGAATGTAATCAGCATTCAGGGTTCCAAGAGTCAGTTCTCTTCCCCATGCAGAATCCTGAAGCCGGAACCAGGCAATAGTCACCGCAATCACGGAGATTACCACAATTACCGCCATCTCTATCTTCAGCAGAAACTGACGATCCATATGAAGTTGTTTTCGTAACGGTTTAGTACCTTCACAGTTACGATCTATGCGGTTCCGCTTCGACCTGTTCTGAACAAATACTTGTTCTCTATTGTTCCTCGTCTTCTTCATCTTGCTCCTCTTGACTCTCACTCAACTCTCCGGGTCTATCCTCCAACAGTAAAATATGAAAAATCTGCCAGATATAAGAAACCAGGCATAACAGCAACGGTAGCATCACCGCAAAGAAATAGACCCTGTTATCTGCCATCTTCACCATGGCTCTTCCTAAACCTGTCCCCAACGGAAGCACACACACCAGCTCTCCCGCCACATCCTCATAATAAACAGGGTACAAATCCTCCAGGGTATTGATATCTCCCTTGGTAATGTAATATTCCTGGCCTGTGTCAGGATCTCTCTCAATCCGTGACACACGATGGGTATTGTAAAAACCCAGCAACGTAGGATCTTCCGACACAAAAGTAATAATATCACCCACATGAATATCTGCCTGGGGCACCTCTTTAATCAGAATCAGTGTGTTCTCTTCCAGAGTAGGCATCATGCTCTCGGTCAATACCCGGAGGATCTGATATCCAAACAGACTGGGATGATATCCCTTTGACACTGCAAAAATCAAAGAACACAACACTGTCACCACAATTACAAATAGTGTTTCGCCCAAAAAGGCTATTATTTTCTTCATACTTACCCTTTATCTGAAACACTGCGTAAGAATTTTTTACGCTTCTTTTTCATCGCCTTTTCCGCAGTCTTCTTCTCCTGCTTTCGCCGGTTCTGTATGGTAGTGAGTTCATTCTGTATCAGCTTACGCAGCGTGGCATCCGGCAAATTGGGCATTCCCTGTACGATTTCCTCCAATACCTGCCGGATATACTGATTATCCATCTCCTTTTTCCTGGGCTCCCGATCAATATTCAGTTCATCCACATGATCCAGATAGTTGTGCAGCATGGTGTAATTCCACACAATGGAATCATAGATATCCTTCTCAAAATCTCGGGATATATTAGGATCCTGACGTACCAGATTCACGGTAACGCCCACCTGACTATAGCTGTGCATAAAATTCCAAAGCTGATAGCAGGCCTGATAGTCCTTATTCTTTTTAATGGCATTGGTCTTGACAATGGGATGCTGCACCGCAGGAAACCGCCGCATGGTCGTAATAAACTCACTACTCACCAGCGTATTTACGACACGGTGAATTCGGATTACACGGGAAAAAATATCATCCTGTTCACTCTCGTTTACCTTGTCTGTCTGCTTATCCCGGATTTTAATCTGCATCTTGTAGTCTACTGTCTCAGTATAATTATCCACCTTGGAATTCATTTCCAGATAGGCGCCCAGTTCATCCTTGCTGGCCTCGAAAATCGCATCATAACGCTTATTTACAAAAAACTGCAGTTCTCCCACCAGGGTACAGATAAATCGGTTTTCATAGGTATTCAGACTTTCCTCTTTATATACATTAAGAATCCGGTTAGGGATTACAGTTCCGTCTTTTTCATTGTATTCATCAATAAAATTACTATGCTGCAGGAGGTGCCGGACAGATTCTGTGGAAATATTTCGGGCAATGGCAATATTTACCACCTCACGCTCCTCCTCAATGAACTTACGTGGATTTAAAATCACATACTGCAGGGACTGTAACGCCTGCTCAATAGCCTCCACCCACCGTTCATCTACGGTTTTCACCAGACGGACAAAAGAAAAATCTACATAATTCGCACCGGTTTCTAACAAATTATAAAAATACTTGTAAAACTTATCGTCTGCACATCGTCCCCGGTCTGTTGTCATTTTCGCATATGTATTTTTTACATCATCGGAAAACTCGTCGTATACCATCTAAATCACCCTTTAACTTCCGCTCATTCTCTTCAGTCTCAGCAGATATTCTTTGCTGATTTTCATCTCCTGCTCTCCGAAGGTTTTGTCCAGATACAGCAGAAGTCCATCTATCTCATCCCGGATAAAGCCTAAGCCAAGGGACTCAAACTTCCGGAGAATCTTTTTCGCCAGCATAAAGTCAATTCCACCCAGCTCTGTTCCGCCACAGGCGATATAGCAGGGGACAAAATCCTTAATCTGTCTTAAGATACGATTACCAAAGGTCAGGCGGAAATGCTTGATCAGGTAATTATCCAGCTTGTCCAATTCCACCAGCATCTCCTCTGACAGCGGATGCGCTTTCTTTGCCTCCTCATACAGCCGACTCAGATAATCGTAGCTGATACGCATGGGCGGTGTATCCGGGGTCTCAAAGGGTGCTGCTTTATCATCCAGATCAATCGGAATAGCACGGTCATACACCTTATCTGCCACTGCAAAGGTGGAATCATCGTTATTGATCGTACCCACATAAAGTACATTGGAAGGAATCCACACCTTACCATCAATCATCTTATCCGGATCTCCAGAGCCTCCGTTGGATACTACAGAAATGAATCGTTCCTCCTCGCGGGGCAGTTCCAAAATAGAAAGCATCTCAGCGAAGTAATATTCCACACGGGCTATATTCATCTCATCCAGGATCACGAAACGAAGATCTTCCTGATAATGAGCCTCGTATAACGTCTTTAAAAATTCTGTTTCGGTATATTTCTTGGTAAAGTCATTGTAGTAGCCAAAAAGCTCTGTACGGTCACGCCAGGAAGGCTGGACAGAGCAAATCAGACTGGGGTTCTCAATGTACTGACCCAGTGCATAAGGCAGGGATGTTTTACCGGTACCGGAAATACCCTGCAGAATCAGCATCTTGGCTGCGCCAAAGGAAGCAAACACCTGCTTGATCACCTCAAGATCATAATACAGTCCCAGTTGTCCGGCTGCATAGTTACGGAAATTAATGCAAAGCTCTTCCAGTGTATAATCCTTTCGATACTCCGGCTTCCTATACTCCGGAGCCAGATAAGCCTGATCCACCGAAGTCAATCTGGGGAAACGACGCTCCCCCTCAAAGTGGAACACCTCGTACCGACGTCTTCTAGCCTTCTGCTCTTCCATGGTCAGCTGCTCCTGCTCCTCATCGGAAAGCACCTCCGCCTCTCCATGGTCCACGGACTCCTGCTCGTTATCCTCTGCAGCAGCCACCTCTGGCTCTGCATCCATGCCTGACACTACACTCAGATCCATATCCACCGTGGCATCCTCAGCCGGTGTGTCTGTATCCATATTCTCCAGACGTTCATCCAGTCCTGACTCCATAAGCTCCGGTTTTATCTCCATGCCAAGATCAGAAATCTTCATGGCAAGAATTTTATCCTTCTCATAATTTGCCTTCATGACCTCTCGCTTCAAGGTGACGATTTCGTCTTTCATACGCTCATATTCGATCACCGGCACTTTAAATCGCAGAAGTACCCGCAGTCCGCGAATAATCAGGTAGACCAGCAAAACAAAAATTGCCAGAACAACAATATGGGCAAGAATGGCTGCCACCCATCCAGCCGGTGTCATCTCATCCTCATAAGTATCAAATAGTCTGATGTAGAAATTCACATCCAGAATGCCCACGATTGCCTCCCAGATAGCCACCACTACATTCCACAGCAGCCCGAAGATATTTCTCATCATGTTATAAAAGTAATAAAAAAATCCGTTCATAGCTTCATTCCTTATCTATTCCGTGTTCATTCGTATCTGTTCCGTACCTTCACAGTTACGTTCATTTACTAATTCGTAATCTTATGGGATACAAACTTCAACTGACTCATAATCTGTGCATCCTGAATACTGTTTCTGCAATCACTGTCGGTTCCTTCAAACCAGACACGTACCGTTACCTTGGTGGGTGTATTCCCCTGAATTTGGAACAGAGCAGATGAATCACCGCTATAATATACCGTTCCGCCTTCCCCAACAAACGCTCCTCCGGTCTCCTGTTTGTGAACGGTTCCTGTAAATCCCTTTCCCGTCTGGTCTTCCGCCGCATCACCCGTATTGGCTGCCGCATTATAGTTCGGTTCATAGACCGTGTAATTCTCCCCGTCTAATGTAAAGCTCACCCGCACACAACGCTCCGGATGCTGATCCGATGTGTTGCCCGCCTTACTATTTACATAAGAACCATCATCACCGGAATTTTTTCCCAGTGTAATGGCATAATGATTGGCTGACGAACCGGATGCCAGTGTCTCCACTACCTCCAGCCAGATATCCGTCTCGTAATAATAATCATTCCGATTCTCTGACGCAATGGTGCTTGTACTATTTACCACATTATCTGCTGCATAAATTGGACTAAGCATGGTCTTTCCTGTGGAATCCGTAGTACAGGGATACAGAATCTGGGTATCCCCGGTAGCCAGGCTCACCTCAGTCAGCTTCTGACTCAATCCACCGGAATCCTTTGCCACATACAGATTTCCCTCGGAGCTGACCTGCAGGGACAGGCTGTTGACTTTTGCTGTATTTCCCAGTGTAAACCATGCATAAGTAGCCCCGGACAACATCAGTACGCATACCAGAGCCATAACAATAGTCGCTCTTAACTTCCTCATTTGTCCGTTTGAGTATTTTCTCTTCTTCTCTTCCATATCCAATCCTCTCAATCCACTGTTCTGTTAATAGGAAAACTTCATAGTCAATTCAATATAACCACCGATGATATCATCCACACACTCCGGGTCTTCTCCTTCCACCCAGATTACAGCAGTATACTTATCGTATTCTCCAGGTTCAATATCCTCCCGGACTCCGGAACAAACCACGTCCTTTGCCTCAAAGGGAATGGTGGTCAGTTCATACATATCGCCTTCCGCTGCGTTTTGCGCCTCCTGCATTTCCTTGCTGGCATATTCCATAAACGGGAACTCTGATATGGAGCTTTGGCTCTCCGGCTTACCGTCTGCCCCCATCATAGCATATATCCCCTGTTCGCCTTCTTTAAAAAGCATGACCCAGGCTGCATTTTCCACACCTTTATCCTTGTCCCGGATCATTAACTGATACTGGTAATCGTGCACATCCTCTGTGTTATTTTTTATGTAAAAAGTATAGGCCACATAATCAATACCATTGTGATCTCCGTCCACATTCATCACGTTTCGGTCAATATCAAAAATACTGATATTATTTGCTCCATCCACCGCTGTTCCGTAAAGTGTAATCAGATGCTCCGAAAAATCCGTGGTTTCCGATAGAATGAATCCATCATCTGCCATATTCCGGTCCAAACTGATAATAAACTCTCCGGACTGGGTGTAGATTGCAGCCATAACGTATCCAACCACCAAAACAGCAATCAAAATCCCCAATGTCTGCCAGGCCGCCGTCACACGGAACAAACTGCGCCGGATGCTGACCCCGCCCAGCCACCAGTGCCTGAATCGGTTCAGCCAGTCAAATCGGCTGATCAGCGTTCGTTTCGGTGTCTGTTGCTTCACCTTTTTTTGTTTCTTTTCCCGTTTCATATCTAATCCTCCCTTGGCAACTCAGGAATAATCCCCACAAACAACCGGGCCAGCTGCGGATCAAACTGCTTTCCTGCCTCTGCAAGAATGATTTCTCCCGCCTGCTGTCTGGTGGTCTGCTTAGGCTTGTAGGGCTTCCAGCTCACTATACCATCAAACACATCTGCCAAGGCACAAACTCTGGCCAATAGGGGTATCTCCTCCGCCTTTCGCTGAAAAGGATAACCTTCGCCGTCATAACGTTCATGATGATACATGGCAATATCAAAATAGTCTTCCAGCAGTGCCCCCTCATAAGGAAACTGATAAATTGACTCCACTGCATTCGCTGCAAAAATCGTGTGATTTTGTATCGTCTGCCGCTCCTCCTCCGTCAGCTTTCCCACTTTATTGAGCACGGAAGCTGGAATATATGCTCTTCCCAAATCATGATACCGGAAGATTTCCTCACTTTTTGCAAAAAATTCTGCATGAACCGACCGGGACATGGCATCCGGGAAGCGCTGACACAGCGATTGAAAAAAATATTCACTGTAACGTCCCACCCGCTCCATATGCTCTCTGGTATTTCGTGGTATGGTATTGTACAGACTTTCCAGCGTAGGGTATTTTCCCTGTACGGATGGTGCCATTTGGGCTCTGTCATATACGATCATGAATTCTCCTGCTTCTTTCTATTCCTGTCATCTTTTGCCACCTGCTGGAATATGTTTCTTTCATTCCATACAGTGTGCAAAAAAGATAGATATACATAGTATATTTTATTTCTTTTTTCGACCTATTTCAACCTAAAAATAAAAAAACATTGTAACCGATATGTACCTTCAAAAAAAGCAGAGTCTACGCCGCCGGAAACAGCCACGCTACTCTGCCTGATATTCCATATCATTTTTTATTCCAGAATCTCCAATAATTTCTTTTCCACTGCTTCTGCCAGAGCTCTATGTCCCTGAACGTCCATGTGTTCTCTGTCCTGTTCCGACGGCACTGCATAATCAGAAGCAGCCAGTTCATACACCTGCTCCTCTTCTGCCGCTTTCCGAAAGGCATACGGCAGTCCCTTCGATACCTCCACCGAATTCCGGTTAAACTCCGGGTCGAAGCCATCCCACACATCATCCCCCAGATAGATGGGGGAAATCAGCAGGATCTCTGCCTGAGGCTGTCCGGATTTGATCTGTCTAATCAGCTGTCTGGCACCGGAAGCAATACTTCCTGCCGTAGCATTATAAAAAGTCTTACAGTCATTGGTTCCCAGCATCACGATCACCAGATCCAGCGGATTATGAGTCTCTAACAGAACGGGCAGCATCTGGCTTCCCCTTCTGCCAAAGCGCAATGGATCATCAAAAACCGTGGTTCTGCCACAAAGTCCCTCCTCTATGATGCGATAATTCTTCGACTGCAAACGCTTTGTCAAAATTCCGGTCCACCTGGTTTCGCTGTCATAGCGTCCCCCGGTTGCCGGTATCAGTCCATAGGTATTAGAATCTCCAAAACATAAAATCCGCTTTTCTTTACTCATACGATAACGCCTCCGCTTTCTTGTTACATAGATACTAACATGAAACGGAGGCGTTGTCTCATACCGGTATCTTTTCACCGGTTATAAGCAGAATTTATCGCCAAATTCATTTTACTCGATATATTCCTTCACCAGAACAGTGGCATTATGGCCGCCAAATCCCAGAGAATTGCTGATAGCCACATGTACATCTGTATGGATTCCTTCCCCCTTGGTGTAGTCCAAATCACACTCCGGGTCGTCCTCTTTCAGTCCCACAGTTGGATGAATATATCCATTCAAAATAGACTCAATACAGGTAATCAGCTCCACTGCGCCGCCGCCGGCAAACATGTGTCCAATCATAGACTTCGTGGAATTGATATGTACCTTGTAGGCGGCATCACCAAAAGCTCGTTTGATGGCTCTGGTCTCGTATAGGTCATTGTATACCGTACTGGTTCCGTGGGCATTGATGTAGTCTACCTGATCCGGTGTCACGCCTGCATCCTCCATAGCCATAGTCATAGCACGGCCTGCTGCGGAACCATCCTCCAGCGGTGTGGTCACATGATGGGCATCACAGGTAGCTCCATATCCGCCAATCTCTGCATAGATCTTTGCCCCACGTTTTTTCGCATGTTCCAGTTCCTCCAGCACCAGCACTCCAGCACCCTCACCAGTGACAAATCCATTTCTCCTCTTATCAAACGGAATGGATGCACACAGCGGGTCTTCTGATGTAGTAAGAGCTGTCAATGCCTGAAATGTAGCCACCCCAAAACGGCTGACAGAGCTGTCAACTCCTCCTGCCAGAACCACATCCAGTTCTCCGTGCTGAATATTGCGGAATGCCTCTCCGATGGAATTGGTTCCCGTTGCACAGGCTGTCACCACGTCCAGACATTTTCCCCGGAATCCGAAGGTCATTGCCACATTGGCAGCCGCCATATTACCCAAAACCAGCGGAGCTGACAGGGGATGAACCCGGGAGGGTCCCTTTGCCAACAGCTTATCGTATTCCCGTTCGATTCCCATAAGGCTTCCCACGCCGGACCCAATTTCCACGCCCAGACGGTACACATCTTCTTTGCTCACATCCAGCCCGCTGTCAGCCATGGCTTCCATGGCTGCAACTACCGCAAACTGGCTGAAACGATCCATACGCTTTGCCGCCTTAAACTCAATGTAATCCTTTGGATCGAAGTCACGAACTTCTGCAGAAAGCTTTGCCTTGTACTCTGTGGTGTCAAAATTCTGAATCGGTCCGATTCCTACACGGTTCTCCATGATTCCCTTCCAGAATTCCTTCACGCCGATTCCTATGGGGGTTACCGCTCCCATTCCTGTCACAACTACTCTCTTCATACACCCGTTCCTCTCTGTTTTACTTTTGTCTGCTATTAGAATGCTACTTTACATCATTCGGGCTTTCCTTCCCCTCCACGTAATCGCAGGCATTCTGCAGAGTGGTCTCAGCGATGGCCTCCAGAGCCTCTCTGGTAAAAAATCCCTGATGGGAGGTAATCATCACATTGGGGAAGGACAAAAGTCTTGCAGTGATGGAATGCTCCAAAATCTCATCGGAACGGTTCTCAAATACGTTAGGAGTCTCCTCCTCGTATACATCCAGTGCCACGCCGGCAAACTTGTGCATACGGATTCCCATAATCAGATCCTCTGTCTTTACCAGTGCTCCACGGGAGGTATTGACCAGAATCACGCCATCCTTCATTTTCTTGATGGTATCGATATTGATCAGATGGTAAGTGGAATCCATCAGCGGACAGTGCAGGGAAATCAGATCACTCTGTGCCAACAGCTCGCCCAGAGTCACATAAGTCACAAAATCCTTCAGGCTCTCATTCTGGTACACGTCATAGGCGATGACCTTCATGCCAAATCCATGGCAGATCCGGCACATAGCCGCACCAATTTTTCCGGTTCCGATGATTCCGGCTGTCTTCTGATACAGGTTGAATCCCATCAGACCGTTCAATGAGAAATCATTCTCACGCACCTTGTTGTAAGCCTTGTACAGACGACGATTGCTGGCCAGTGCCAGAGCCATAGCATGCTCAGCCACAGCCTCCGGAGAGTATCCCGGCACGCGCATCACGCGAATCTCCAGCTCTTTTGCCTTTGCCATATCTACGTTATTGAATCCAGCGCAGCGCATCAGCACCAGACCCACGCCTTTTTCCTTTAAGATGGTCAGTGTCTTTTCTCCAACATCAGAGCTTACAAAAGCACAAACTGCATCAAACCCCTCCGCCATCCTTGCGGTGCGGGGATCCAGATCAGACTTGACGTACTCGATGGTCACGTCCGGCTCTGCACCATTTCCGCCCAACGCCTTGGCAAACTTCGGCAAAATCGCCTCAAAAGATTCTTTGTCATAGTTTTTTGTGTCATAAAATAAAATTTTCATTTGGTATCCCTCTTTCTTTGTATATTATGTTAAAAATCAACCTGTGTCTCTCCATATCCGGCAAGAATGTTGATATACTCCTGTCCGATTTTGCTGAGGGGCATATGTTTTCTCTTAATATATCCAATGGTCATGGTGTCATCCGTATCCAGCGGCACGGAGACATAATTTTCGCCGTTGAGTTCCTTGCAGATAATGCCGGAGCACAGGGTGTATCCGTTCATGCCCACCATGAGATTCAGCATGGTGGCTCGGTCATCTGCCTTTATGGTCTGCTTGTAATCTAACGTGCTTAAAACTTCCTCTGCGAAATAAAAGGAATTCTTCTCCCCCTGTTCAAAGGACAGGCAGGGATAATCCGAAAGCTCTTCAAAGGATATTTTTTCCCGGTTCGCCAGAGGATGATTTTTGGAAAGGTAAACGGAAATCCCGCAGATAAACAGAGGATGAAAGGATAGTCCATTTTCAGAAAAAATCTTTTTCATGGCCCTCTCATTAAAATCATTTACATACAGCACGCCCAGCTCACTGCGATGATCACGCACATTCTCAATCACTTCGTGAGTTTTTGTCTCATGGACTGCCAGTTCAAATTCGTTCATGGAAAATCTTTTTCCCAGTTCGATAAAAGCCTCCACAGCAAAAGAATAATGCTGCATGGAAACGCTGAACTTCTTTTTCACTTCCTTCTGGTCGATGAATCGCTGGTCAATGAGTGTATTCAGCTCCACCATCTGTCTGGCATAGCTCAGGAATTCCTCCCCTTCTGTGGTAATCAGGATTCCACGGTTGGAACGACTGAAAAGCTCTGTGTGCAGTTCCTCCTCCAACTCCCGGATAGCAGAAGATAAGGCAGGCTGGGACACAAAAAGCTCAGCGGCCGCCTTATTCATGGACTTGGTTTCTGCAATCTTCACCACATAGATAAGCTGTGTTAATGTCACTTGTCTCCCCAGCCTTCCTCTAATGCCCTGGCCAGCTGATCCGGGCAGGATGTGCCTCTGCCTCTGCAGTCGATTCCCTTCAGGCGGGCAATCACATCAGACACCTTCATGCCTGTCACCAATGCGCTGACGCCGGTGGTATTACCCTGACAGCCGCCTACGAACTGTACGGATTTCACGGTGTCTCCCTCTACCTCAATATGTATCTCTTGGGAGCACACACCTTTTGTTTTATATACCATGTTTGTTCCTCCTGAATTTGCTTCGTCACTATTGCCAAAGACATTATAGCAAAGGTGAGAGGGGAATTACAATTCCTTTTTTTATTCCTCGGTCCCCACTACTATCCCGTAACCAGCCGTGCTACCTCTTCCGGTGTCTCCTTCGCCCCGTGGAGAATCCACTGCATATACACGTTAAAGATCGCTCCGGCATAATAGTACAGCGGATAGGCCTTCTCCACATCCCCTTGGACAAATCCACTCTGCCGCTCTGTATAGCGGTTTAGTGCATCCAGCACATAATCCAGATAGAACTTCAACACATCTGTCTTGCCGGAAAAATACCGGTAATAGGACATGCGGGAAACTCCTGCCTTTTTTATCAAATCCTTGATATGAATATCCTCAATCGGCGTATGCTCCATCATGGCAATCAATGCCTGTGCAATGCACACTGGAGCGGACATGGAATACCTTTTTGCCTTCATTGAATCGGATCCCCATTATCCAGGGCGGTATGGGTGTTGGAGTCAGCCGCAGCAGACTGGCCGGTGCTGTTGCCAAAGAGGGTGGTGTGGGCATCATTTCCACCGCCCAGATTGGTTACGATGAACCGGACTTTGACAAAGATCAGGCCACCTGCAATCTTGCAGCCGTCAAAAAACATATCCAGCTGGCCAAGAAACAGGCGCAGGGTGATCTGGATAACGGACTCATCTTCTGCGACGCCAATGTAGGGCGCATCGATAAAATACTCACGGTACATGAACTGATGAATGAACTTACGCAGGGTAGACTTATAAAATAATCCGCAGTGAACACTTCCACTGCGGATTATTTCCTGTTTCGTAACTGATATGTTCGGTACCTTCCAGTTACGAGCGCAAATATATTATTCTCTATATCCTGCATCTCCATTAGCATCCCTTCTTCTAGTTTTTCATACAAATCCTACTCCATACTAATTCTTTTTTCCAATTCATGCATGTACTTGTTTTTTATTTGTAAACACATTTCCGCATCATCACAATTACTAAACTTGCTAACCTTCCGATTATTTTGTATCAATTCGAACGAAAACCTAATATTTTCCTCCACCAAACTTAACCACAAACTCATTCTATCCGTATCATTTTCTGCAACTTTTCCCCAAAATTTCTGCATTTCTTCATCTGTCATATCAATAATTCTTTGCCTGATACTCAGAACGTTTTCCAATGCTCTATACATGACCGCTGACACATAAATTCCAAGTTCATCTACAAATCTGTTCCCACCAGCCGAAAAAATATCTCTAACATTGCCGCACCAAACATAACAACTATACACAAGCCATGGCGTAAAATTGCGATAATCTCCTTTGAATACTTCTGGAAACAGTGCAATTCCATCATTCAAATACAGGCCCTTTTCTTCCTTAGTCAAATCTGAAAATGCCACAGTTTCTCCCTCACTCCACCAGGTAGATTTTTGTGTTCTAAGCAATTTTCTAATTTTTCTGTTTAATTCATCACCAGACAGCTCTAATAAATCTTTCGCATCATTCTTGGTGAGATAGTCCTCTCCCTCTTCTAAATCCATATTTAAATAAAATCTTGGACTATGCGTTACTTTTAGACCAGCAATACACTCCTCGTACTTCCTAAGACGAACCTCTGGCTTTTCACCTCCCATTTTGGCCATAATTATATACGTATCATCTATATCATTCTTCAGACTTTCATATATACTTCCGCCTATAACCTCCCATTTATCTGAATCCGTTTTTTTCACTTCTACACCCAACTTATCGCCATCTTCCTTGTCTTCCAAAACAAAATCAGGAAATTTCTGGGCACTGTGCGTAATAGAATCCTTCTCAAATCCAGCTTCTATCAAGCTATCATATACGACTTTCTCAAAATCTGTCCCTGACATCTTATCTGCGCCGGTTCCAGTTTCCTTTTTATCCTGTAATTGCTTTTGTATATCGTCCTTTACCCCATACAATTTTTTTATATATGCTAACAAACTCTCTTGTGACATATTACCTCCCAAAATACCTATTCCAATTTTCTTCCAGTCTTTTTGCTATATGAAATGCCAATAACGGTGGCACTGCATTACCTATAATCTTATAAGCTTCCGATGCCGATACAGATACGTCATCTTCTTTCTTGGGTATCACAAATTCATAATTGTCGGGAAAAGTTTGAATTCTCGCACATTCTCTTATTGTAAGTCTTCTCTCTTTCATCCCATTATCTAATTCTTCCACATATTCTCCACCATGTTCTCGAGATAATCTTCGAAATTCTATATTACCATGATGTTCTGAACGTATTGTTGGTCCAATCCCGTCTAGTCTCACTTCTTGTTGACCTTGACAATGCTTTCCCATATATTTAGCCTTTGAATATTTCTGCTGACTAATATCAATTGATTGTTCAGGCTCTTGCAAATCGACAAATGCTTGCCTTACTGTAACAAAAGGCATCTCATTATCAGATTTATTATTTTTTTCCAGATAATGCGTTGGAATCGGATACGGATCAAATTCATCATCTATCCTATCTGCGCTCAGTTTTTCTAATGCCTCCTGAGTTAACTCTGACTTTTTAAAGCCAAAGAAGATAACTCTCTCTCTCCCCTGAGGGACACCATATCTGGCTGCATTTAAAACCCTTGCTGGGACAACAAGGTATCCTCCGTTGCACACAGAGGAAAAATCATTTTCTATGATTTCTTTTACATCTTTCAGATTCGTTAACCCCTTCACATTTTCTGCAATAAACAGCTTGGGCTTTGTAATTGCAATCACTTCTCTCATCCACATATATAAATGTCCCCTATTTTCAACGGTGGGCGCATTTATATCTATTTTCTTGCCATTATGACCTTTATCTGATTCAAATCCCAGCCTTTTTCCTGCGACTGAAAAATCCTGACACGGAAATCCCCCAGTCACAATATCTACATCTTCAGGAAAAATGTTTATCTTATTTTCTTTTTGAAGTTTTACCAGATCAACTATGCTGTCCAAGTAATAACAGGATTTATCTAATCCTCTCTTCCCAAAATAATTGTTCCATGCAGCCTTTGCTTCTGGTTTTATATCGTTTGCAAACACTGTGTGATACATATTTTTCGGTAATTTAACCCAATTATCACCATCTTTCTTTATTTTCCAGTCCTTATGAATTGTTGGATTAACTGATTGTTTTAATACACTAAAACCTCCCTCAAATCCCAAGTCCATACCACCACAACCAGAGAATAAGGAGAGTACATTTAATGTCTTTTTATTTTCACATTTAACTCCCGACTTGATTTTTTCCGGTTTCTTTGCTCCGCAAGGAATGAACCATACTCCACTTTGCTTTTTAGCTCCTAAAATCCTATTCTCGTTACATAATACCTGTACTCTGCGAGGGGATATTTTCCATCTCTCAGCCGTTTCCATTACCGAAATATACTTTTCCATCTTCAGTGCTCCTTTATACTCACATTCTATTCGTTAATGCGAACTTTTACAAGCACTTTTATGCCTTTTTCAACTCATCAATTAAAAATATACTTGACCTAACTATTCACACAATACAATTCCCGCAATAATCAGTTTTTTCATGATTTTTCACCAGTCTTCCCACAAATAATTAGCGCAACGATTACCAGAACCACTCCCAACGTTCCGCTCACGGATAGCTTTTCCTGATAGACCACCGCTCCCAGCAGTGTGGCAGTCACCGGTTCCACCGATGCAAATATGGATGCCTTGCTGTTTTCCACATAGGACAGTCCCAGTGTGTATAAAAGGAAGGGAAATACCGTACAGATCACACCCAGTCCCAGGGAAATCAGAATAGACGCTACATCCTGACATGCTACCTGCATCACCGGGCGGATATCCGTCAGAAACAGTGTCCCGATAAACGCAATGAAGAATGTATAAAAGGTGATGGTAAATGACTGATATCCCCGCTCCAGCGCATATCGCCCAAAAATGGAATACAGTGCATATCCAAGTCCGGCTCCCAGTCCGGTGAGTATGCCCATGGGGGAAACCATGTTCTGTTGATCCAGCACACCGGTTACCAGCACACAGCCCGCAAAGGTCATCACCAGCGCCAGCACTTTTCTCCCGGTGAATTTTTCATGGAACAGAAAAAAAGAAAAGATCATGACCAGTACCGGTGCGGTATACATCAGCACTGCCGCCACCGACAGGGAAGTAAGCTCGATAGCTTTGAAATAGCAGAAATTAAAAAACACGATGCTGCAAAGTCCCGTACCAAGGAAGCACCACAGATCCCTCAGCCGGATGCGAAGCAGCTCCCGTTTCCCAATGAATAAAACAAGAAACATCACCACACTGGTGACCAGTGCCCGAAGCTCCACGACCTGCATGGATACAAGTCCCAGGGCGTTGAGCCTGCGCACGAACAGCCCCATACAGCCCCACAAAATTCCAGCCAGTATAATCCATAAAGTTGCAAATCGTTTCATTCTGTCATCTCCAGTTACTGGTAATTCTAATAAAATTCAAACCGGTTTCCCGGTGTACTTTTACACCGATACATGGCGGAATCCGCCATCTGATACACTTCATCAAAACTCTTTTTACAATCCTTTTCGCACATGACTGCGCCCAAACTGACCACGATCTGCCGGTCTTCCATTCCCTCCAGCCGAAGCTTCTCCACATCCCGGAAAAAGTTTTTTATAAATTTTTCTCCTTCTTCCCGACTGTCTGCATCGGGGAGAAATAAGGCAAACTCATCTCCACCCAGGCGCATCACCACGGAATCTTCATCAGAATTCTTTTTCATGGTATTTGCAACTGCCATGAGCACCCGATCTCCCATCACATGACCATAGGTATCATTAATGGACTTGAATCGGTCTACATCAAAGAGAGCAAACATCCCACCCTCACCATTCGACAGCAATTCCTGAATCCGATTCTCCCCATAGCCACGATTGTAGATTCCGGTAAGTGCATCCATACGGGATTGCTTCAATAATTCCTGCATCATCTGTTTCTTCTCTGTCATGTCCGTTAATGACGTTAAGCTGATCTGCCCGCCTCCGGTCAATTTCACCTGTATTGTCTGTGCCATGACATAGACATGCCTCTGTCCGTTATCCACGGCATACTCACAGGTAAATCCCTCGCCTGTTTTTACCGACTCGCAGAACATTTTCTCCACATTATCCCGATCTTCCGGTACAGTTCTTTTATTTAGGGAAAGATAACTTTCACCTACCTCTTCCATACTTTGAAAGCCAAAAATATTCAAGGCCGCACGATTCATAAAAAGCACTTCCGATGTATTTACATCGACAGCCAGCACTCCGGTACTCTGCATCTGCAGGAGCTGTCCGTATACTTCATTCTGGACATCTAACGCCTGCTGCAGTGACTGCTGATACAAAAGTTCTCTCAGTTTTTCCTTATCTAATTCCTGCTTTTTCTCATGTTCCAAATCCTGCATAACATATCCCTCTTCTCCCCATTTTTATCCTTCGATTCCATTCTTTTCTTTGATATAGGCAATAAACTGTTCCTCCGGAAGTGGTTTGGAGAAATAATATCCCTGTATGTAATCCACCTCGGCCTGCTTCATAATCTCAAGCTGAGATTCCTGTTCCACACCCTCCGCCACAATCTTATAGCCCATCTTCTTTACCATATTCACTGCACTTCGGATAATCTCGCTTCCTTTTTCATGACCGGACACCATATCCACCAAAGTCTTATCAAACTTGATAATGGTCAACGGCCAGGAAGCCATGGCACTGATATTGGAATATCCGGTTCCAAAATCATCCAGTGACCAGGATACTCCTTCCTGGTATAAATCCTGCATATTCTGCATCACCACCGTCGGAGAGTCCACCATAGCAGTCTCTGTAATCTCGAGATTGACCATCTCCTTCTCAATATTATACTGCTTCAACATCTGCAAGATCATTTCAGACATCTCCTTCTGCATACACTGAACCACAGAAAGATTGATTTCAATATACTCCAGTCCCAGCTTCCTGATATCCCATTCCTTGATAAAACGAAACACCTTTTCCAGAATCATGCTGCCAATTTGCAGGATCATGCCATTCTCCTCCGCAATGGGAATAAACTCATCCGGCGGGATAAATCCTTCCTCCGGATCAATCAGACGAATCAGTGCTTCAGCAGACACCATCCGCCCCTTTGCCACCGAATAAATCGGCTGGTAATACATCTGGAAATAATCATTCACAATGGCATGCCGGATAATCTGTGTCACCTTGATTCGACGCTCTGCCTTTTGCAGATCAATGGACTTGATATCCACCTCATGGTTCCCATCTGCTGTCAATTTAGTAAAAGCTGAGTGACAGAAATACAACTCCTTCAGATTCTTCACATCTTGAGGAATCGCATACTGCATCATTTTATAATTCAGTAGAATATCCCCGTCATCCAGCTGCCACATCTGTGCAAAACGCGCTCGCACCCGCGCCTGATATGCTCCCATTTTCTTATTCTCAGGCTGCATGATCACAAACAAGCCATCATTGAAATAATAGGTATTTTGCTGAGAAATGCGATCCATGAACTCTGCCACCTGAATCAAGACCTTCGTGCGATTCTCCACGCCAAAGTTCTGAACAATAAAATTCAGGTTTTCAATCTGAAGAACAAAAACATTCATTCCTTTACCGGCTTCCAGATTGAGGTTTACAATTTTTTCAAATACCTTGCGATTGTAAATCTTCAACTCGGAATCCAGATATTCATCCGGTTTTTGAAGATTTAAGAACACAATCAATTCTCCAATTGCCATTCCAATGTGGCGCAATAACAACGCCGGGAAAAAATACTGCAGCAGAGTAGCCAGACAGCTGATTCCCATATAGGCACATACTGAGATTTTGATTCTGCGATTGGAATGCTTCTTTTCCAAAAGAACATATCCCACGCCCACTACCACATAATAAAATGCCACCACATACAAGATGGGCTGCATGGGGCCATGGTAAAAGCTTCCCCGTTCCGTATAGTCAAACAGCCATCCCGTCAATGGATTCGTGAGCCATAGCAGCAATACAATGGTTTGCGGTACCAGAAGCATGAGCTTCCAATACCATTTCACATTACGGATACTTCCTCTTACCACGGTCACAGCATAAAACGCAAACAGTACCGGTGGCAGATTCAACAGGCAGGCGTGTAGATAGTCTACCAGTATCTGAACAGCTCTGGGCAAAAATTCCGGGTCTAGCTTGTCCAGCGTTCCCGGTATATTGACCAATGCTGCCACCATCGTACAGATCACCAGTGCCATAAAAATGACATTATGTACTTCTTTTGTCTTTTTCTGCGTAAAATACATCCACAGAATCACCATGCAAATGGCAGCCGCACATACATTATATTGCAGTTGATATTCTATTCCCATAAAAACACCTTTTCTCCCTAAATCTCGATTTCCCCAAAGTAACTCTTATTATAAACTCTATGTCCAAAACTGTCTAGTTATTTCCTCTTTTCTCATAACAAAAAACGCTGCCATCCCCGTCTGGGACGACAGCGCCTGTCACGACACAATCTATTATTTAGTATCCCTCAATCTGATACTTTTTGGATACCTTCAAACGAGACATGGCCCGTGAAATGGTTGCCTGCGTATGCTCATATTCCCGGCGGCTCTGTTTATGCCGCAGATCCTCCTGTGCACGCAGCAACGCCTCTTTTGCACGGTACACATCGATCTCCTCCGGCTTCTCCACAGAACCCAGCAATAGCAGTGCACGATTGTTAATCATCTGAAGAATTCCCGGTCCGCAAACCGCTTGAATCGTCTCCCCATCTGCTGTTCGAAGCCGCATCTCACCAATTTCTGTGGCAAATACGGTATCCTCATGATTTGCCATAATTCCCTTTTCTCCGTCCTGCAACGGAACCACCAGCAGTTCACATCTTCCATCAAAAAACGTACGATTGCAGGCCATAATCTTTACAGGAAACGTATTCATACTCATCACCTCTTGCTAATTCTGTGCCATCTTAGCGGCTTTGGCAATCACATCGTCAATGGTTCCTGCATTAAAGAAAGCTGCCTCCGGATACTCATCCATCTCGCCGTCCACAATCATCTTAAACCCACGGATAGTCTCTGCCAGCGGTACATACTGACCGGGAATTCCGGTGAAGTTTTCTGCCACATGGAAAGGCTGGGACAGGAATTTCTGAATCTTTCTGGCACGATATACAGTGACTTTATCCTCCTCAGAAAGCTCCTCCATGCCAAGAATTGCTATGATATCCTGCAGCTCTTTGTACTTTTGCAGGATTTCCTGTACGCTTCTTGCCGTCTCGTAATGTTCCTTTCCTACCACATCTTCCTCCAGGATTCTGGAATTGGACTCCAGCGGATCTACAGCCGGATATATCCCCTGTTCCACGATTTTTCTGGAAAGCACGGTGGTGGCATCCAGATGAGCAAAGGTGGTAGCCGGTGCCGGGTCAGTCAAATCATCTGCCGGTACGTAAACTGCCTGAACGGAAGTAACGGAGCCATTTTTCGTGGAAGCGATACGCTCCTGCAGCTCACCCACTTCGTTCGCCAGTGTAGGCTGGTATCCTACGGCAGAAGGCATACGTCCCAACAGGGCAGATACCTCAGATCCCGCCTGCACAAATCGGAAAATATTATCAATAAACAAAAGCACATTCTGGTGCTTTACATCACGGAAGTACTCAGCCATGGTAAGTCCTGTCTCTGCCACACGCATTCTGGCTCCGGGGGGCTCATTCATCTGACCGAAGACTAAGGCAGTCTTTTCCAGAACTCCGGACTCCTTCATCTCCGTCCACAAATCATTTCCCTCGCGGGAACGCTCTCCCACTCCGGTAAAAATAGAGTAGCCGCCATGCTCCGTAGCAATATTCGTGATCAGCTCCTGAATCAGCACAGTCTTTCCTACACCGGCTCCTCCGAACAGTCCGATCTTACCACCCTTTGCATAAGGTGCCAGCAAATCAATGACCTTGATTCCGGTCTCTAAGACCTCCACCACCGGACTCTGGTCCTCAAAGGTGGGAGGCTGTCTGTGAATCACCCAATGTTCGGAAGAATCCAGCTTCTCTCCTCCATCCAGCGGTTCACCCAGCACATTAAACAGCCGTCCCAGATTCTTTTCTCCTACCGGAACCTTGATACCTGCACCTGTGGCTGTGACCTCCATATCCTTGCACAGTCCTTCGCTGGCTGCCAGCATGATACATCTCACCACATTATTTCCAATATGCTGGGATACTTCCATCACCAGACGCTTTCCATCCAGATACACTTCCAGCGCATCCTGGATTTTGGGAAGCTTTCCATCCACAAATTCTACATCTACCACCGGACCCATAACCTGAACAATCTTTCCTTTGTTTTCCATGAAATGGTCCTCCTCTCTCATGATCTGAATTAAATTTAGGAATTAACTCGTTCCTTTTTTCTTGCGTCTCTGCGCCTTTGCACCGCTGATTACCTCGGTGATTTCCTGCGTAATAGCGGTCTGTCTCACACGATTATACAAAATGCCTAATTCATGCAGCATCTCATTGGCATTGTCCGTGGCTGCTTCCATGGCCATCACCCTGGCATTCTGTTCACAGCAGTAGGACTCCACCAGCGCACCATAGACAAATCCTGTCATAAAGTTCTTTCCAATATTTTCAATTACCTGATCCGGGGATGGATAGAAATTCAACGTCTCCTGATAAACATCCACCGGAATATTCGAAAAATCCTGCCTCTCCATGGGCAAAAGCTTCTGCATCACGGTCTCCGTCTGGGATCCCTTCTGCATTCTGGTATAGATAACATTCACCTCATCCAGTTCTCCGCTCAGAAACAGATCTACCAACTGTTCTGCAATCAGTCTTGCACGACCCAAGGAAGGATCCTGCGCCGTATAATGGAATTCCGGGTCTGCCTTGTCAGGATTCTTCAGAAAATACTGGCTTCCCACAAAGCCAACCACATACAGCTTCGTGTTCTCGTGCTGTTCCAAGCACTCCTCTGCCTCCTTGATCACATTATGATTGTAAGCACCCGCCATTCCCTTGTCCGCAGTGATGACCAGATAGCCCCTGGTCCTCTTCTCCTCCGGTATTTCCTCCCGATGGTCAAAAAAGGGATGCGTCACCTCCGGACAATGGCGCAGCAAACGGTTCATGGAGGACTGTAGCGCATAGAAATAGGGTTCCGTCTCGTCCAATGCCTTTCTGGCCTTTCGAAGCTTCGTGGATGCAATCATGTACATGGCATTTGTTATTTTTCTTGTATCCTGAATACTTTTGATTCTGGTTTGAATCTCTCTCGTACTAGCCATACACTCACCTGCCTGTTTAGAAAAATTTGGAATTATCGCTTATAATCTTCATAGGCGGATAAAATCTGCTCCACCACAGCATCATCCAATGTCTTTTCCTTTTCAATCTGTTCCCCGATGTGGGGGTATTCCTCATCAAAATAGGCCAATACCGCCGCCTGGTATTTTTTCATTTCTTTTAAATCCCTGTCCACAAATTTTTTATGTTCTGCCAGTACAAGAGTGATGACCTGCTCGTGCAGGGACATGGGATGACCCAACGGCTGTTTCAACAGCTCCATCAGCCCCTTTCCATAGACCAGCTGATTTTTCGTTGACTCATCCAGATCAGAACTAAACTGGGTAAATACTTCCATCTCACGAAACTGCGCCAAATCTACACGAAGGCTTCCGGCTGCTTTTTTCATGGCTTTCGTCTGGGCAGCTCCACCTACACGGGATACGGAAAGTCCCACATTTACTGCCGGACGCTGTCCGGAGAAGAACAGATCCTCCTCCAGAAAAATCTGTCCATCCGTAATGGAAATTACATTTGTGGGGATATAGGCAGATACATCTCCTGCCTGGGTCTCAATAATCGGTAACGCCGTGATGGAACCGCCGCCCAGCTCATCCGACAGCTTGCTGGAACGCTCCAGCAGTCTGGAGTGCAGGTAGAAGACATCACCGGGATATGCCTCACGTCCCGGAGAACGCTCCAGCAAAAGGGAAATCGTACGATATGCCACTGCATGCTTGGACAGGTCATCATATACGATCAGCACATCTTTTCCCTGATACATGAAATACTCGGCCAGTGCTGTTCCGGAATAGGGAGCAATATACTGCAGGGAAGCAGAATCGCTGGCCATAGAGGAAAGCACGATGGTGTAATCCATGGCATCATGCTGCCGCAGGGTATTCACCAGTTTCGAAATAGTAGAAGCCTTCTGACCAATGGAAACGTAGATACAGATGACGTTTTTTCCCTTCTGATTCAAAATGGTATCCAATGCGATGGAAGTTTTTCCGGTCTGACGGTCTCCGATAATCAGCTCACGCTGTCCCCTACCAATGGGGAACATGGAATCGATGGCCAGAATACCTGTTTCCATAGGCTCATTGACACTTTTACGATCTACGATACTGGGTGCTTCCCGCTCGATGGGCTGATAGCCTGCTGCCTCAATGTCACCCTTTCCATCGATGGGTGCTCCCAAAGCATCCACCACTCGACCGATAAAGGCTTCTCCCACCGGGATACCTGCCTTCTTTTTGGTACGGGAAACCTTCGTTCCCTCTGTGATATCGTTGTCCTTTCCCAAAAGGATTACACCGATCTCATTGCGGCGGATATCCTGCACCATACCCTTCGTTCCGGTTTCAAACATCACGATCTCACCGTACATGGCATGGTCAATTCCGTAAACGGTCACGATTCCGTCTCCGCACCAGATAACAGTTCCCGTCTCCTGATTTTGGGAAATCTCCGCATAATTTTCTATCTCTTCTTTTAAAATGGAAATAATTTCCTCTGAACTAATGGCACTCACCGTGTCACCTCCTAATTAGCTGTTCCTCTTCACCAATTGCCGACGCATATCGTTTATTCGGCCCAGAATACTGTAGTCCGTCTCAACATCTCCTACCTTCACCACAAAGCCGCCCATCACTTCCTGCCGCTGAATCAGTTCCAGATCCACCTGAGACCTGTGATATTCCCTTGCAAGCTTCGCCTTGATTCCTTCTATCTGTTCCTCGGTGGGCGGCGTCACATAATAAAGAGTAGCATCCAGAATATCCTGTTTCTCATGAGCGTAATTTTCATAATAAATAAAAATATCCGGCAAACAGTCTGCACTGTGATAACGGGTCAGTACTTTGAAAAAATTTTGCATCTCTGAGGGAAAAATCCGGTCAATGACGTGCTCCTTTTCCGGGAATGATACCACCGGATTCATCAACACATCCATAAGCTGCGGATTCTCCTTCACCAGACTCTGGGTCTTTGCAATGACGTCCTGAGGAATATTCAGTTCATACAGTACTTTTGCATAATTAATTGCCGTTTGAGTCATTCACACCACCTGCTTGTAAGTATTGACGATAAAGTGCCTGATCCATCTCCTCACTGTTTCCGGATGCCACGATTTTTGCCGCAGCTGCCATAGCAAGCATGGCAATCTCATTTTCCGCATCCTTCACAGCCTGATTCCGCTCATTATCTATGGTTTCTTTTGCATCCTGAATAATTTTTTCTGAACGCTCATTGGCCTGGGCAATCAA
Source organism: Lachnospiraceae bacterium (assembly GCA_022766245.1). Lineage (GTDB taxonomy): Bacteria > Bacillota > Clostridia > Lachnospirales > Lachnospiraceae > Roseburia_C. Next base: position 32,218 of record JALEPL010000021.1, read on the forward strand.
ACGGTTATATTCCTTGTCAGCCCGCTCCTTTGCCTGCGTCATCTGCTTTGCAGCCTCCTCATCCAGACCATCCACGGCAGTCTGCCATTTCCCCTTCAATTCCTCTGCCTCTGCATTTGCCTGTGCGGCCTTTGCAAAGGATTCCTCAATGGTCTGCTTCCGCTTTTCCATTACAGCAAGCACCGGACCGATCAAAAACTTTTTCAGCAACAAGTATAAAATCAGCAGATTGATAATGGTCCAAACAAAATCCCAACCAAAGCTTAACATACCTGCACCTGCCTTTCTGTCATGTTGAAGCTAACGCTCAACCCGGATTATCTTAAAAGAAGGATAATGAGGATAGCGATAACAAAACCGTAAATAGCGGTTGCCTCTGCCAGGGCACAGCCTAATAACAGAGAGGTACGAATCTTGCCTGCTGCCTCAGGCTGTCTTGCGATTGCATCTGTTGCCTTTGAGGTTGCCAGTCCGATGCCGATACCTGCTCCAATACCTGTTAATACTGCGATTCCTGCTCCAATTGCTACTAAAGTTGTCATAATAAACACTCCTTTTCTTGATTTATCTCTTTTCGAACCAATATACCCGAATGAATTTGCATATTAATCCAAACAGAATCTAATTAAAATAGCTATTCCTCCTCAATACCTTCTTCGATAAATAAAGAAGTGAGGAAGACGAATACATAGGCCTGTATAAATCCATCAAAGATATCAAAATACAAGCTTAACACCATGGGGATGATTAAGGGAACTACCAGCTTGATCAGTTCCATGACTACGAACGATCCCAGCACATTACCAAACAATCGCATACACAAGGACAATGGTCGAATTACTAATTCCATTACATTGATGGGTGCCACAATTGCGATTGGCTCTGCAAAGTCCTTCATTCTCTGTTTGAAGCCTTTTGCCTGGATATGGGCATATTCAATCAGAAAAATACTCATCACAGATAATGCCACTGTCACATTCAGATCCTTGGTGGGCGGTTTAAACCCAAAGATTCCAATGATATTTGCAAATCCTATATACAGGATTACCATAATAAGGTAGGGAATATATCTTTTCCCCTTCTCCCCCAGAATCTCATAAAAGAAATCATAAAAAAATCCGATTCCCGTCTCCAGCGCAAGCTGCAGCTTACCCGGATTTTCTACCCTGAGGTTTCGAACAAACAAGATCGACGGAATCACCAGAACTGCCATAATAATCCATGTGACCACCACAGATTCTCCAACGGGAAGTCCATTTCCTATGGGAATGGTAAAAACCGTCTCACAATTTAGTTCTTCCACCAGGTCATTTACCAGTTCTTCCACCCAAACACCTCCTTATCTGTTTGTCTTTTTTTTGCGTTTGTATTATACTATCCGAGTCAGGATATGTAAAACGTATCATTTATATTGTTGCCATATCATTTTTATATATCAGGGAGTGTCTTTCATTATGATTACATACGATTATTACCGCATTTTTTACTATGTCGCCCTTTATCGGAGTTTTACCAAAGCTGCCGAGATTCTCGGGAACAATCAGCCTAACATCACCCGATGCATGAACAATCTGGAAAACGAATTGGAATGCAAGCTTTTTATCCGTTCCAACCGTGGCGTCACCCTGACCCCGGAGGGGGAACGTCTCCTGTCCCACGTTTCCATCGCCTACGAGCATCTGCAGTATGGGGAACAGGAAATTAAACGTGACAAAAGTTTGGAAAGCGGTCGTATCACCATCGGTGCCAGTGAAACCGTACTTCCATTATTACTATTGAAGAAACTGGAAAATTTCCACGAAGAATATCCCAATGTACACCTGAAAATCTCCAGCCATTCCACGCCACATGTCATCTCATCCCTGGAGGATGGATTGGTAGACTTCGCAGTGGTTACCACCCCTGTTGCAATCAAAAAGCCTCTCTACAAAATTTCCCTGCATTCGTTCCGGGAAATCCTGATCGGAGGCTCAAAATACAAATTTTTGACAGATAGACCCTATCATCTCGCAGAATTGGTGGAATATCCTTTTGTGTCACTGGGCAAGCATACTGCCACAAGAGAACTGTATATTCAATATTTTTTAAATCACAATTTATCCTTCAAACCGGATATGGAGGCAGCTACTGCCAATCAAATCCTGCCGCTTATCATCCATAATCTGGGCATTGGCTTTTATCCGGAGGAACTGGCAAGCAATGCCATCAAAGAGAAAAAGGTGTATCCGATTCATTTGGCGGATCCTTTTCCGCAAAGGCATATTTGCCTGATTATGGACAAAAGCAAGCCACTCAGTATCGCCGTACAGAAGTTTGTGAGTAAGCTGCAGGAAAAGTAGCATTTAACTACGGCGGTAGCGGTTCAGGCAGGCGTAGATTTCCTGCACTCTGGGAATAGCGTATCCCCCCGGAATGTATCCACCCTCTGCAAAGAAGGCAAGCCCCTTTTTCTCCACCTGCTGCTCCAGATATTTTGCAATTTCCGGCAAAGTCCGTCTGCCGTCCACCAGATTCTCTACCGCATATTTTAGTAAAAGACCCAGGGCAGCCGTCTGCTCGCTGTCCACCAGCTGTTCGATATAACGCAGATCCACATTCTGTTTTCCCAGAGAAAATCCATCTTTTCCCATCACCTTTACCTTCAAACGCTCCGGCTCATCACGACGCACTGCACCGGTGCGATAATCTCTGCGCTTCACTGCGCCATCCGCATCCTTTGTCATGACACGCCGGCTCACGGCCTTTTCAAATGGTGCAGGCTCCTCAAAGGCCACCGGGAACTGTCCACACAATTCCTTCGCCTTGGCTGTGATATCCACCGGACGGTAGCTGTCCATCTGGATCACCGTATCCGCAATGTGGAAAAATGCTCCGGAACTTCCCGCCACTAAAATGGTGGAGATCCCCGCCTTTTCATAGAGATCTCTGGCTCTGGACAAAAATGGTGTAATAGGCTCCTTGTCCGGGCTCACCACCTGTTGCATAAAGGCATCCCTCACCATAAAGTTGGTGGCAGAGGTATCCTCATCCAGAAGGAATACCCGTCCGCCGGCTTCCATACCCTCCACAATGCCAGCTGCCTGAGAGGTACTTCCGCTGGCATCTGCGGTAGAAAAACATCTGGTATCTTTTTTATTCGGAAGATCTCTGATAAATAAAGAGATATCTACATCTTTGATAAATCGCCCATCCTCTGAGCGCATTTTGATAGCAGTGTCATCTGTAATGACATACTCTCTTCCATCTCCGGCAATATGGTCATACACCCCCAGCTCCAGCGCATTCAGCAGTGTGGACTTTCCGTGGTAGCCACCTCCCACAATCAATGTGATTCCTGCCGGGATACCCATGCCGGTGATGGTTCCCCTGTGGGGCAGTTCCATGGTGACCCGAAGGGAATCCGGTGATTGAAATGCTGTAGAATCCTTCATAGGACGGGAGGATACACCGCTCTCTCTGGGCAGGACTGCTCCGTCTGCCACGAATGCCACCAGCTTACGTTCCGCCAGCTGTGTTCGGATATAGGCCTGATCCTCCGCCAGTTCAATGGCCGCTTTCATGGTCTTGCCATTGATATTTTGATAATAAAAAGCCTGCTTCACACATTCCGGCAGATACTCAAATAAAATCTTCTCCAGCTCTCTGGCATTGATGGTTCTTCCATTAGCGGGAAATCCCACCGCAAAACGGGCAGTGATTCCCTTGTCGCTGACCTCACATGCGGTGCGTCGCAATACTTCCTGTCCGCAGTGTGTCACGGAGATTAAGCCGCTCTTTCCGGAGCCCTTTGCCTTAAAAGTAAAATGATTCACCTGCTGGGCAAACTGCCGGGTCAAAAAATCTGCCAGCGCATTTCTGGTGAGGGCATCCTTTTTACAAAATTCCGGGAATCCCGCCTGCTCATCGGAGACGAATACACTCAGGTGGGACGGAGCCGCAAAGGGATCTCCCTGCACATGATCGATATTTAACACAAAGCCATCAAACCGATAGCTGCCTTTGAGTCCCTTGTAGGCAGGGTAGCTTTTATGGTCAATGCTTCGAAGCTGATTTTGTAAGTCTTTTGCTGTTTGCATAGTACACTTCCTTTTCTTATTATTTACTTATTTACTCGAATGAATTTGCATATTAATTAATAGTTATTGATTCACTGTATCTGTTCAGTACCATCACAGATACGATTCACTTTCGTATTATAGCGAAATAAATACTAATTCTCAAGCAGATGATACGCATTCCCTTCACGGTTCAAAAATTTGTTGACATTATGGTCAAAAAGGACTAGTATTGCCTACGAACTAAACCGAAGTGTAACTATTCAGTACCTTCATAGTTACACAGAAGTTATACATTAGATAAAGAAGGAGTGAAGTTTTATCATGAATGGTTTAGTAATTATTATTCTGGCCGCAGTTGTATTAATCTGTGGTTATATCTTCTACGGAAGATTTCTTGCAAAGAAATGGGGCATCGATCCCAATGCAAAGACACCTGCCTACACAGAGGCTGACGGTGTGGACTATGTTCCTGCCGACACCAACGTGGTATTTGGTCATCAGTTTGCTTCCATCGCCGGAGCAGGCCCGATCAACGGACCGATCCAGGCAGCCATCTTCGGCTGGGTTCCGGTACTGTTATGGATCCTCATTGGTGGAGTATTCTTCGGAGCCGTACAGGATTTTTCTGCTATGTACGCATCTGTACGTAACAAAGGTAAATCCATCGGTGTCATCATCGAGAAGTATATCGGTAAACTGGGCAAGCGTCTGTTCTTAATTTTTACCTGGCTGTTTTCCATCCTGGTTATCGCAGCTTTCGCAGACGTAGTTGCCACCACATTTAACGGATTTGATGCGGAGGGAGCTAAGATAGCTGCTGACGGAGCTGTTGCTACCACCTCCATCCTGTTCATTCTGTTTGCCGTCGCTCTGGGTATGTTTTTGAAGTTTACCAAATGCCCTACCTGGGTAAACACCATCGTGGCTATCGTGTTGCTGGTGGGCGCTATCGCCATCGGTATCAACGCACCGGTATATTTCACCCGTGAGTTCTGGCTGCTTTTCGTATTCGCATACATTTTGATTGCATGCGTTACCCCGGTTTGGGCACTGCTTCAGCCGAGAGATTACTTGAACAGCTACCTGCTCATCGCCATGATGGCAATGGCATTCATCGGTATCATCATTTATAGCCCGGCTATGAATCTTCCGGCATTTACCGGATTTAAGATTGTACAGGGAAATGTGACAAGCTACTTATTCCCTACCTTATTCGTAACCATCGCCTGCGGTGCTGTATCCGGTTTCCACTCACTGGTTTCTTCCGGTACTGCATCCAAGCAGATCAAAAACGAGAAGGCAATGCTTCCGGTTTCCTTCGGTGCTATGCTGCTGGAGAGTTTCCTGGCTGTAATCGCATTGGTTTGCGTAGGCTTTGCCGCTACTTCCGACGGACTTCCTTCCGGAACACCGGCACAGGTATTTGCATCTTCCATCGCAACCTTCCTGACAAAGGTTGGTCTGCCGGAGAGCATTTCCTACACATTGATTACACTGGCTGTATCAGCATTTGCGCTGACCAGTCTGGACTCCGTTGCCCGTGTAGGACGTCTGGCGTTCCAGGAGCTGTTCATTGATGAGGATACTGACACCAAGAACTTGAGCCCTGTGAAGAAAGTATTATCCAATGCATGGTTTGCAACCATCATCACATTGGTTCTTGCATTCCTGTTGGCAAAGGTTGGATACTTGAGCATCTGGCCTCTGTTCGGTTCTGCGAACCAGATGTTGTCAGCCCTTGCCCTGCTTGCCTGCGCAGTATTCTTTAAGAAGACAAAGCGTCAGGGGGGATACCTTTGGATTCCCATGTTCATCATGCTGGCTGTCACCTTCACCGCTATCGTATTCAAGATCCGTGATCTGATCCTGGCATTACAGGTACAGATGGATCAGGGTAATATCATTCAGCTGATTTTCGCCGTATTGCTTCTGATTCTTGGAATCATGGTTGCTGTAGAAGGATTAAAGACCTTGTTCTCTAAGAAGGAGAAAGTACAGGAGGCATAAAAGCCGAGAAGTGCATCATAGGTATAAAAATACACTTCCCCGCCCACACTTGAGCAGAAAGTGTGAGCGGGGAAGTTTTTTACTTTTAGTACTTTTTCATATACAGCAGTCCGAAGCTGCCCGGTCCGCAGTTCGTCAGGATCGCAGGGGAAGCTTTCTGGTATATGATCGTTTCGAAGTCGATCTTTTCCCGTACCTGTCGCTCGATCTCCTGCAGCTCCTGCTCACTGAGTCCCGCATAGGTAATAAACAGGATCGACGGATCAATCTCCCGTTTGCGGTATAATGCTGAGGAAATATACCTCTCCCAGGTGCGGGCGCGGGTTCCCACGCGGATGGCACCCACCTTGATCCTGCTGCGATCCAGCACAATAATCGGATGGAGCATAAGCATTTTGCAGATTGTGTGTATCTTGTCCGAAATACGTCCCACACGTGCCAGATACTCGGTGCTGTCCACCACAAAGCTGGTGCTGACCCGGTTCTGCTCTGTCCGCAGCGTCTCCAAGATCGTCTCCGGTGTCATGCCTGCAGCCACATATTGTGCCGCGCGCAGCACGAAAAGTCCCATGCCACTGGACAAATGTCCGGAATCAATTACATACACATTATCAAAATCTTTGGCTGCCTCCAGCGCACGGGCATAGCCTTCGCTGACGTGCTGTGCCATGGAAATATGGATCACATGATGTGCCTTCGTCAGCTGCTCTGCAAAAAATTCCTCATAATCTTCCACCTTCGGTGCCTCAGAATGGATATCTCCGCCGTTGCACAGATAAGTCAGAACACCATTGGAATCCGTCTCAATCCCATCTAAAAACTCACCGTTTTCCGTGCAGATGCGGTATGGCATGACTGCTATCTGTTTACTACGCAGCATCTGCTCCGGCAGATCACACACGCTATCTGTAGTGATCATGACCATGCTCCGGCGATGATGCTCAACCACTGCATTTTCGATCACACCGACTGCATCACCCTCTCCTGTGACACTCACAAGGTTTTTCGAAAGATGATGCAATAGCTCCATCTCCAGATCCATTCCTGTCACCGGCTTTAACAGATATCCGTCAAAACCTTCTCGCCGGTACATCTCCTGATTTTCGCTGCCTGCATTTGCAGTGAGCACCACCACCGGAGCATCCTGATTCAGTCCACCCTTTTGTGTGCGCAGCTCATGCAGACAGGTGATACCGTCCATCTCCGGCATCAGATGATCCATAAGGATCACATCATAACGCTTCTCAAAAGTCTTTTCCAGACACTCTTTACCGCTTGTGACAGTGTCAACCTGCACTTTTGTGCCACGCAGCAGCTTCTTTGCCACCATCAGATTCGTCTCATTGTCATCGACGATAAGCACATGAGCACTCGGTGCCTCAAAAGCCTGACGATAATGTCTGCTGCGATTCATGGCATGGCGCATCTCCAGATTCAGCTCACCGATTGGTGCATCTGTCACTGCCCGCTGGGGAATACTGACAACAAACGTAGAACCCTTTCTGTAAACACTGTTCACAGAGATTTCCCCGCCCATCAGATCTACCAGCTGCTTTACGATAGAAAGTCCAAGTCCCGTACCCTCAATAAAGCGGTTTTCCTCCTCATCCACACGCTTGAACGCCTGAAACAGATAGGGCAGGCTCTCCTTTTTGATCCCCATTCCGGTGTCGATCACCGAATAGATCACCTCCACTGTACCATCACCTGTCGTCCTGCCCCGCTGGATCGCCAGTGTGACGGACCCCTCCGAGGTATATTTTACCGCATTGTTCAGCATATTCACGAGGATCTGTTTGATCCGCACCTCATCGCCGTACAGCTGTGCCGGCAGCGACTGATCCACATCCACGTGAAATTCCAGCCCTTTCTCATTTGCCCGCACCCAGATCATAGCTACCAGATCAGAGAGCATCTCACCCAGATCAAAAGTGGTGGACACGATATCCATCTTTCCGGACTCGATCTTTGACATATCCAGAATATCATTGATGAGTGCCAGGAGCATCTCACTGGCACTCTTTATATTGGCAGCGTCACTTGCCACCTCATCCGATACATTCTCCCGAAGGATCATTTCGTTCAGGCCGATGATCGTGTTGATCGGCGTACGGATCTCATGGCTCATACTGGAGAAAAATCGGTTCTGCGCCCGGTTCAGATCCTCAATCTCTTTTTTCTGTTCCTGAACCAGCTTGTTCTCTGTCTTAAAGATCATGTTCTGAAAAGCGATCATGCCACAGATCACTGCCGCCACGAGCACCATACTCATAAATGAATCTCTGTAGGACATCTTGACCGTATGAGGAATCACATACTCCGAATGATAAAATGCAAAATGATAACAGGCTGCATCCACGACTACTCCACACAAAAGCAAGACGATCTTGCTCTTTTTTTCGATCAACAGACACACATACACGATGCCCAAAAGAAACCACAGCGGTGCACCACCGTACATACCGCCGGTTGTAAAAAAGTTAATGGGCATTACGATAAATAGCAGGAACGCACCTATAATGATCGCACCGAGCTGGATCTTATGAAAACGGACAGAAACATATGTGATCAAACTAAGCAGCACAAACGCTACGCAAAGTATCAGCGTGTTTACCAGATCTTCTCCAAAGAAAATATCACTGACGATCCCAATCAACAGACCGGCCAGTCCCACAGTCATGAACACGCGGAACAAGCGCTCCTGCAAAGGCAAAGACGCAGGAATCATACGCTCGAATAATTGACGCATCTTACTCTTCATCTCGCCCACCATCCTTTCTGTCCATTGCGGTTCCGGTTTCATCCGTTTCAGCTTCATCGCACAGCTGCGCAATCAAAGCCTGCACCTTCTCCCCGGCTGCATCCATCTCAAAATCGTCGATATCTGATCGGATCTCCGAGAACCGTGCTGCCAGCTCCTGCCCGCCTGAGCTTACACCAGACAGACTTTTTATAATCCCCTCTGCGCGCTCTGCTTCAAAAGTCTTCAAACAATCGAAAAGCTGTGACAAATGCTCACGCAGTTCCTCCCGGGGCATCATCTCCCCGGATGCATCATTCGCTTTCTCCCCATTCTCCTTCGCAACCGCTGCTTCCTGCACTGATTCCGGGTTTAACGCAGAAGTCAGCTGATCTGTCAGCTGCTCATAAGCGAGGAGAAGAGCCCCCTGGTTTTCGTCCAGATAGATTACATCCATATTTTTGGCTGCATCCTCCGCTGCCTTTGCCAACTCTGAGAAATCATCTGCACCGATCATTTTTGCGGTGCTCTTTAAGGCATGAACACTGATCCTGTAATCTCCCCAATTTCTATTTTCATAAAAATTCGTGAGTTTCTCCACATTCTTTTTGGAGTCACTCCGGAATTTTTCCACGATCTGTCTGTAAAAATCCACATCTCCCCGACTGTACTGAAGTCCGGCAGCCGTGTTGATACCTGCCTCCTTCAGCTGACAGAGCCAGTCGGAAGACATGTCACATGCAGGCGTTTCTGCAAGCACTGCGGTCGCAGAATCCTGGCACGTCTCTTCCTGTGCAGATACGGCTTCCGCCTCCGGACGTGCGATGTCACCCGGACGGTTCCGCTTCAAGTCAAACACGTAAGCGATCTTTGTCTGAGGCAATACTCTGCGCAGTACACGCTCCATCTCCAGCAATTCGATGGGCTTCGAGATGAACTCATCAAAGCCTTCTCGGTAAAACATCTCCCGGGCACCGCTGACCGCATTTGCGGTAAAAGCAATGGCTGTGATATTCCTCTTTGACTCTTCTAAAATCTTCCGGATACGGTGCAATGTCTCCACGCCGTCCATCTTCGGCATCATATGATCCAAAAACAACAGGTCAAAGTCCTCTTTTTCGCAGATCTCGATTGCTTCCATACCGCTCTCTGCCGTCTTTACCTCCATCTGGTAGTCACTTAAGATGCCCTGTGCCACCATGAGATTCATGGGTTCGTCATCCACAACGAGCACACGCACGCCAGGACAGAGCATACGCATGTTTTCCCACATCTGCGGCTGTTCTGTCTTTTCTGCATTCAGGATATGGACGATCGGCAGTGTGAAAAATGGTTTTTTCATCAAAAGCATCCGGCTACCGGGAGGCAGCTTAAAATCACCTCCGGCAATTACCACTACCTGTGTACGCACTGCCAGCGCCTCAAACCATTCCGGATCTTCCTCATACTCTGCCCGACTGATCAGAAGATGCGTCAGCTGGTAGATCGATGTCAGCTTTTTCAGTTCCTCCAGATGAAAGACGCGGTGAATGGTCAGATCCAGCCCCGCTGCCAGATGACTGATGGTATCGTTATAGAAATTACGCACCTTTGCATGCTTGTATCGCTCCTGTCTCAGATAGCATGCTGTGCAGAGTTCCTCCTTCTTTGTCAGGATCATACCGTGTGCCTCATCCGCAATCTTCTGTGGAATAGAGATTTCCACCGTCGTACCCTTTCCCACCTCACTGTGTATTTGCATAAAGCCTTTCATTGCCAGAACCAGTCCCTGTACGATAGACAGACCCAGTCCCAGACCGCCGGCTTTTCTGTTTTCTCCCTCACTGGACTGATAAAACTGCTCTGTTATCCGACTTAATTTCTCCGGCGAGATACCCTCTCCCGTATCACTCACGCAGATACACAGATTGATTCCGTAGTCCCTCTTCATACCGTAAATGTGCACGTAAATACCACCGGTCCTAGTGAACTTGACAGCGTTTCCAACCAAATGTTTTAAAATCTTCTTGATTTTTCTGCCGTCGCCTTCCAGCATAGAGGGCAGCTTCATATCCACATCCAGGATCAGCTCCGGTGCCTCATCCTTCTGGTCAAACTGTCCACCCATGACCAGATCGTTGACGATGGAAGAGATCATATAATTTTCTTGCACCACACAGATCCTGCCGGTATCGATCTCTGTATAGTCCAGAATATCCTCAATCTGACCATACAGACGCTGACCGGCGCTCTGGATTGCCAGAATATCCTTTTGCTTCTCTTTATCACTCTCATTTTTGAGCATCACAGCCGTGATACCGGTCACGGCGTTGATCGGTGTACGCAGCTCATGGGAGACATTGGTCAGGAAATTTTCCGTTCTCCGATTGACCTCTGTCAGATGGCTGACCTCCGCTTCCAGCTCCCGTCTGGCATCCTCACGACGACGCATATTGCTTTTGATCAGACGTGAAGCCATGAAAACCAACAGAACATGCAACAGAAGTCTTGTCACCACCAGCGGCGTATACTCCATGTTTCTGCCGATGACGAATATCAGCGAATAACCTACCGTCACAAAATACACAACCACACACAGTCGGATGACACTGTACAGCTCCGTTGCAGAAAACATAAGCATCGCACCGAGCATCACCGGTGCCAGATCGTACAGACTCGTCTCATGGGATCCAAAAAAGAAAAATGCCAGCATCGTCAGAATCACACACAGCCACATACGCTGTTCCCGCGAAATCACCTGCAAAAAATGCAACACCCAACATGCTATGCCTCCCAGCAGAAACAGTGTTGAAGCCGCCTTATCCCAGCCTAAAAGCAGTGACTCGGCAAACAACACCAGAGCGATGATCGAATAGCTTATCATAATCATCAGCAGCACGGCGCGTTGTCTCTCATGGCCATTCTCCATAATCAATACCCCCATCCATATTATCTTTCTCTGTAACTGTTCAGTACTTCACAGTTACTTTTCTCTCATATCAAAGGCCGTATCTTCCGCCATCATCTCCAGCATCACATCCGTAAATATCGGATCAAACTGTGTCCCCCTGCCTTTTACAAGCTCACCTCGAATATAATCCTGTGTAAGCGCATCGCGGTAGCTTCTTCTGGAGCTCATGGCATCATAAGCATCCGCGATGGCAATCATACGCGCCTCCACCGGAATATCTTCCCCCGCGATACCATCCGGATACCCTTTTCCGTCATATCGCTCGTGATGCCATCTGGCACCCGTGGCCAGCTTCGGAAATTCCGTGATATTCGACAGGATCTTGGCACCCATGGCGGGATGATTCTGGATCACACGGTACTCTTCCTCCGTCAGGCGTGCCGGCTTGTTGATGATCGACTCCGGAATACCAATCTTTCCTACATCGTGTAAAAGTCCCATCATGTAAATATCATCCTGCTGTTTCTCGCTGAAGCCCACACGTTTAGCAATCTCCCTCGAATATTCCGCCACGCGGGTGGAATGTCCGTTTGTGTAGGTATCCTTTGCATCGATCGCCCCGGACAATGTCTTTACGATCTGCATGGAAATGCGTTCCAGCTTCTCGTGCTGCGCCTTGACGACATCTGTTTTCTTCTCCACCTCCCGTGCCAGATCCGTCTGCAGGCGAATCAGTTCAATGGTATGGCGAACGCGGAGTAAAAGCACCTCCGGCACGAAAGGCTTTTTCAAAAAATCCATTGCTCCCGCCTTCAGCCCCTGCGTTTCTGTCTCGCTATCATCATCCGCAGTTAAAAAAATAACCGGGATATCTGCGGTTTTAAGATTACTGCGCACTGCAGCGAGCGTCTCAAACCCGTCTATTCCGGGCATATGTATATCCAAAAGAATCAGATCCGGTCTGTTTTCCTGCAAAAACCGGATTGCATCCTCACCTGATTTCATACAGCTGACTCGCATATTCTCTGCGCTCAAAATATGACTCGCTATCCGCAGATTGGTTGTATCGTCATCTACTACCAAAATCCAGTCACTCATTCTGTCACCTCATTTGTACTGCATATATCGTAGCTCCGCCAATGGCAATTTCTTCCTCAGTTGATTTCCTCAATCACACAGGTATGATGTTTCTTGTCTTTTCCCTCCGCATCATAGTTAACTCCCACCTCATTATTTTTTACAAGGTTTTCCCACAGCCAGTGGCTTGAATTCATCACTATTATACTTCACTATGAGGCGGATGGTCAATGGTGCCATTATTTCCCTTCGCAAATGGATTTGCGCTTGCTAAATATACTTTTTCATACGGCATCCGCAGTAAATGCGTATGCCTACTGAATAGTTACACTTGTGGTTCCATCTCAATCACCTTCGTGGACAGCTTCTCCCGGAATCTCATATCATGCTCCACGATAAGCATCGTGGGCTGATATGTCTCAATGAGCTTTTCAATCTGCATCCGGGAAAATATATCGATATAATTTAGCGGTTCATCTCAGATATACAGATGGGCCGGTGTCAGCAGACTGTAGTCCAGGCTATTCTTACGGGCATGTTCCTTCAGTCTCCCTTTTCCGCTGCCATTAGAATCTCTCTCATCTCTGCCGTATTCTGCAAAGGCGGCGTCCCCAGCTTTTGGATGAAATCTCTGGCATCGGTAGTATCTCGCTGCTGTTTCCGCAGTTCCCTTTCCGAAAAGTACAAAGATACCTCACTGATTTTTTCTCTCGCCCAGTCCGTAACTGCCAGAACCGGTCCTATTCAGGCTTCTTCCTGCTGAGCCGTTCGCTGAAGGAATACGAAATATGAAGCAATTGTAAGGCAAAATCGTCGATTGCTTATGCAATCAACAGATGGGCAGACTCCAAGCCTCTGCTAAGAATCAGAAATCTCCCACTGCAATATTTATTTTGCAATTTTCTCCGTTACAACTACAATTAACATCCAAAAACCTCCAACGTTTTTTGTCACTATACACCTTATCCGACGATTCACCATTGAGTATGCTGCTTGCCTGAAATCTAGATGCATTTTTATTCAGCTGCGCTGGAATCGCATCAAAAAGCATGGCTAACCGTCCTGTTGAATCAATTTTAGAAAAGTCAGCCTCATAAAGATTCAAAATATCCCTCTTCACTTGGGATCAGAATATCCTTCACATTTTTCTTGATTGAAATTAGTGAGCCGGTTTCAATATAATCATATCTGTGATCCGCAACCAATGCCTTGATTGCCTGACGAGCCATAGGACAAAGCTGCACCTCATCAAATATGATGACAGAATGCCGTTCGTGCAAATCCACTTTGTATTGCAACTGCAATTGTAAAAACAGATAATTCAAATCAGATACATCTTCAAAAAGACTTCTGACATCCTTTGATGCTTTTCTTTTACTCAAGTTCCTTTTATTTCATATTTCTCATTCATAAAATCAACCGTTAATTCAGCGGAAACTCCCTGGTTTTGCCAAATGATTCTAAGAAGGCCATCTGATTCCTCAATACAAACCTCCGCCCCTTCTTCAAAGGCTTTACATGTATTCCGAAACCGGATCATATCCATTTGCTTTTTAACAACTTCCTGATTCATTGCATTATGGACTTGGGTCAATGACAGATTCGTCCGGTTAATCTCCTTGTGCCCGGAAGCCCCCGCCTGCTTTACGGCTTCATGATCATTTTTTCCTGCGAAGAGATCCAAATACCATATTTGAGGCTTACCCGGCATAAACAGTTGAATCGCTCTGGCCATCAACATTTTTTGTTCTGACTCTCCCAGCGCACTAAAATAAGTTGCATTTACCTGATAGTACATATTTTTCTGCCCATGAAGATTTTTTACGAGACCACCGCGTTCCACAATTACGTGGATTAGATTTTGGATATCCGTCTCCGACAAAATACCTTTTAAATCGAGGAGAGGTATGCCATCATGACAACCGAGCATATTCACCACTTTGATATCCGTTTCAACAAGCTCCCTGGCCCACGCAGCCAGATAGGTGCTTCGCTTGTTCTCAATTGCATCAATGACAAGCCCCGGCAGGAAGAAATCATAAGTCATATATCCTTTGTCAGACAATTTCTTATATATTTGTTCCTCATAGGTTGCATGGATCTCTGGCAGAAGTGTAAGCTGATAAGGATCTGCAAGCTCCTGAATCCGGCTTAACAATTCCCAAGTCCCCGGCTCATTTAAGAAATTCTTCTCCCCCGGCTCTTTGGGTGCATAAGCAAAAGCATCTAAACGCACAATCTCCGCTCCGTAAGACGCAATCTTTTTCAAAGTTTCTTTGTAAAAATCCCACACTTTCGGAGATTTAATATTTAAATCCATTTGGCCAAGATACAGCGGATAGTGTTCTTCCTGATAGAACGTATTCCAGTAGGGAACCTTCTTCCCATCTGGGAATTTTACCATAAGAATGGGGAGACCCGGTTTGCGAAAAAACATTTTTTCCAGGTATTTTTTATCCGGCTGTATATAGCCCTCTTCTGTCATGGAACCACAGCCCTGCCAGAAATCATTCCAATTGATAAAGAAATCCTTGTATGGAGACTGTTCTCCCCGATTCACCAAATCCGTAAACTGGGGGGATCTGGTGGAGGCATGATTCAGTATAAAATCTAGCTTTAAATCGATTCCTAGCTTCTTCAGATCTTCCAAATCCTGTGGAGCCGCCAGTTCCTCATTGATATCATAATCTATCACCGAAAACCCTCTGTCCAGATCCGAATGATAAACACTGG
The DNA here is from genome assembly GCA_022766245.1 of Lachnospiraceae bacterium. Classification (GTDB taxonomy): domain Bacteria; phylum Bacillota; class Clostridia; order Lachnospirales; family Lachnospiraceae; genus Roseburia_C. Next base: position 47,723 of record JALEPL010000021.1, read on the forward strand.
GCAAAATGTAAAACGAACCAAACACACCGTTCAGCTCTTTGCTTCCAAGGAGCGAAACAATCTCCGATAACTTTCCACCCATACTGTCCGGATAAGCATTTAACATTGGCTTATTGTTCATAGATTTCACCATCCCTGCCTACTACAATTTTTGCGTTCTTTGCCTGATTTAACAACTTTTGCTGCTCGATTTCAAGTACAATCTGGATCAACTCACTGGCTGCATTGTCATCCCTGTTTCTTTGCAATCTTTTCTGCAGTGTTTCTTCCGGGGTACTGTCTATATAAATCGGCAGATCCACGCCCTCTAAGAATTCACTTCCACCATGGGTCCACTCTATCAACAAAACGGAAATATCCTGAACATCCATTTCCTCATAGCGGATTTCTCCCTCTTTCCGTCCCATCTCTTTCAATGTGACAATGGGCTTGTCTGATTTGAATTCTGCAATCACTTGATTCACCGCATCGAATTCGATCTCATTGGGTGTTCCCAGATATTCCGTCAGGCCATCGGTTCCTTTTTCCTCGTAAATCCTCTGTCTTTCTGCGTCATTATGTTTGGGAATTCTTCTGGGATAATTATCTCCCGCAAGCACATAACAGCTTATTCCGTCACTTTGGAAATACCGGCTGATTATAGCGGACAATGTGGTCTTTCCACATCCCGAACCACCGAAAATACTGATAACCACCTTTTTATCCTGCGCATTCACATGCTTTTTGATTGTATGGTACAAATCCTTAGCAATTCCCATTTCCGTCAATGCAATCTGATATGCTTCGTATTCCGCCTTGGGAAAAGGAAGGGGCAGTCCTGCTTCCATTAATGCCGCACCGCTATATACCGCTCCTGTGGAATCATCAATATAAAAAGCTTCTTTGTTCAGACCTCTCAGCTTCATATAAGTAGCTGCCATATTTCCCTGCACATCAAGTCTGACCACATTCACAAGTGCCTGCTTCTGATCTTCCGCCACAAACATCCATGCAGAATATTCATCTACGAACGGATTTGATAGCCGATAATAATCCCCCTGACAGATTAGCGCTTCATATTTCTTATACGTCCGAATCTGCTCCCGGATCAATGCTTTTTCCTCCGCACCTAAAAGTGCCGGATTCATCTCATAGCCAAAGGTACCCGCCATAGCCGTAATTCCCCTGGTATTGAGACTTGTAATCCTTCCCGTCTGATGATTCGGAACGGCAGATACATGGGATCCAACTACACAAACAGGATAAAAGAACGAAGAACCATACTGTATTTTGGTTCTGTTTATGGCATCCGTGTTATCACTGCACCAAATCTGCGGACTATAATACATCATTCCCGCATCAAATCTTCCGCCACCGCCACTGCATCCTTCCAGCAAAATTTCCGGATATTTTGATGTCAGCCGTTCCAGGAAATCATATACACCCAACACATAATCGTATGTCACATTTCCCGCATAAACGTCCGCCATGCTTCGATTCATGTCCCATTTAATATATTCAATATTTCCCTGATCCATAATACCACAGATCTGTTCAAAAATATAATCTCTCACTTCTTTCCGAGAAAAATCAAGGAGCAGCTGGTTGCGGGATCTGATTGGATTTCTTCCTTCTATTTGGATCGCCCAATCCGGATGTTCTCGGTATAAATTGCTGTCCTCATTTACCATCTCCGGCTCAATCCAGATTCCAAACTTCACACCCAGATCATTAATATTGCCAATCAGCTCTGCCAACGTACAGCCCAGCTTCTCTTCATTCACATACCAATCACCTAAGGATGAATTGTCATCATTACGCTTGCCAAACCAACCATCATCCATGACAACCAAATCGATGCCAAGATCTGCTGCCTCCTTTGCCAGATTTACAATGGTCTCCCCATTAAAATCGAAATACGCTGCTTCCCAGCTGTTGATCAATACCGGTCTTGCTGCATTTACATATTTGCCTCTGCACACATGATTTCGGATGCAGGAATGATATCTGTGTGACAATTCCGAAAAACCGTTCCGGGAATAGGACAGGATAACCTCGGGCACTGTAAATTCTTCCTTTATACCAAGAGGATAAGAAAAGATTTCATCATTAAGTCCCATCAACATTCTAGTCTGGTTTACCTGATCCTTCTCCACTTCACACAGGAAATTTCCACTGTATACGAACAACATTCCATAGCAGATTCCAAAATCCTCTGTTGTATTTTTATCTGCTAAAATAACCGCCGGATTGTACTGATGACTGGAGGTACCTCTCCTGCTGCCAAACGAAACGGTTCCATGTCCCACATGAGTGCGCTCTACATTTCTTTCCATGGCATGTTTTCCGTAAAATTTCAACACATCAAAATCTCCGGTGAGGAAATCCAGACATGCACCCGCAGCCTTTTTTATGATTACCGGATCCTCCCCCACATTACGAATGATTGCACTTCTTGTAATGATATCTTCCTCTGCCAACACACCATATAGAAGACTTACTTCCATCTTGCTGACACGATCCGTCAGAACAATTTCCAGTGTATCCGCTTGATTGTCATCCGCCCATACTGCCGGAAGTCCCTTCAGACTGTACTTGCCCTTCCTAATCTCATAACGGGAAAATATCAGATCGCAGCTCTGCGAGCCATCAGCATTTTCGATATTAAGAGCATAGTTCCTATAATCACCGGTTCCAAGCGTGGGATATTCCTGGGGAAGTGTATCCAATGAATACGTCCTGTCATCCCCTGCCACATAAGGATTTCCTGAAAATCCTCGATCTGCATATACCAGCATATAATCCATACAGCCACTGTTTTTTTCACCATAGTATAAATGTAACAGATAACCATATTTATCTACCATCATCTGATATGTGGTGTTTTTC
>JALEPL010000035.1 GCA_022766245.1 Lachnospiraceae bacterium
CCTGCCAGAGCATCCTCCTCCATATCCCTGGCTGTCAGGTAAATGACCGGAACTTCTCTTTGCTTTTTTACCCACTGGCAAAAAGAGAATCCCTCGCCATCTGGAAGATTCACATCCAGAAGGACCATATCTATCTGATTCTCAAAAAAAATCTGCTTCCCTTTTTCCATAAAAGTCACACCATAAACTCCAAATCCTGACTTTTTCAAAGAATGACAGATCGCCTGATTCAAATCATAATCATCTTCTACAACTAATATAGTCTGCATATCCTATTTCCTCCAGTGCGGATACTCACAAGGATATCCCTGTATAATAATGATACTCTTCAATATTGTACCACAGACTTTTTCTGGATATGGAAAAAAAACAAAGATTCTCAATTTTGTGATTATTCAGTGCACAAAAAATGAAAATAATTTACAAATCTTTTCATATAATGAACCTGGTCGAAAATGACCGGGTTGATGCTAACATTTTTTACAATGCAATATTTTCACTGTATCCATCCAATTAAAAATCCTACAATCAAAGTTCCAATAGAAACTATTTGCCAGAATTGCATTCTTTTTTCATATCTAGAACTTTATCGTTTAATTCCTTATGATGATATGGACCTGTGATTGCTGTCAGCGTTTGTTCTGTCTTATCGGATCGCAGCACATATGCACCACTTTGCAAAACTTGCCTTATACCGAGCAGCCTACTTAGGAGCATTCATACACATATGGCTAATGTAAAAGCCTTTATATATCTGCCACATACGCATATACACGTAATTTGGGACATTTGTTATCATGTGTATTTTATGTACCATCTGCACGTACCTTTGTAAAGATACAAAAGACGTTGCAATCCTTCTAACATCCATAGGAAGATTCCTTCTCAAGAAAAACCTTTGCTTTTTCAGGTAAAGTGCGCTATAATGTTTTCGTAAAAGTCAGAATCGTATCTGTGAAGATACTGAACAGATACACATGCAGATATAGTTCATCGGTAGAATGCTAGCTTCCCAAGCTGGAGAGGCGGGTTCGATTCCCGTTATCTGCTTAAAAAAGCTATGATATGCTTATTATCAGCACATCATAGCTTTTTTTGGTTTCTAATTTATGTTTCTTTGATTTTATTTATGCCAGTGCCGGCTTATCCCAGAGTTTTAGTTTAGTTCCAATTCCCTTTTCCAGGGCATTTCTGTAAACAATGGTACCCCAGGCCACATCTTCCACCGGCATGCCGCCAACGGAATAAATCACAACTTCTCCCTCTTTTCTGTGAACCGGGACGTTTCCAACCAGTACATCGCCAAGATCGTCAATCTGCTCCGGCTTCATCTTGCCCTCTGCGATCAAGTCTTCCACATGTACCGCAGGAATGGGAACCGTATTATAAGCCTTCGGTGCATACTCTTCTTCCCATGCCTCATATAGTTTCACGTTGTCCGTCACTGTTCTGGCTCTATTAATAATAAAACCATCATCAAATCGCAAAGCTGCGGTTGTCTCAATAATGGCTCCCGGTTTGATCCAGCTTTCTGCAATATAGGGATAAAGCTCCGGATCACCGGTGGGCGATGAGGTAGAAACAGAAACGATATCAGCATCTTTCACCGCCTCCTCAATGGAATCCACCGCATAGCAATCGACACCCGGATATTCTGTTTTCACGTATTCGATGAAACTGTCCAGGGATGCCTTACCGCGTCCTTTGACCTTGACCGTCTTTATCATCGGTCTTACTGCAATCGCTGCAGCCAGTGCTGTTTTGCTCATAACACCGGGACCGACGATTCCCACCACCTCGGAATGCTCTGGTGCAAAATATTTGAATCCCACACCGGGAACTGCGCCGGTTCTGTACGCAGACAAAATGTTGGCAGACATATAGGCCAACGGCGCCCCCGTATCTTTATCATTCAGTGTCAGCATCAAAATGGATCTTGGCAGCCCCTTCTTTCTGTTCTCTGCATTAGAACCATACCATTTCATACCTGCCATGTCGAATTTCCCACCTAAGTAGGCAGGCATGGCCATAAATCTCCGGTCCGGTCCATCCACCGGCATTTCGGGAAACGGAGAACTTTCCGGGAATGTGACCATAGTACCGTGAGAATTTCCATTGGCTCCACCCATCCGGTAGTTCCCCACCTTCATAAGCTTAAACATCTCTTCCATGGCTTCCACACAGCCCTTCATATCTTTCACTCCGGCTGCAATCATGTCTTCTTCATTTAAATATAAAAAATCAACTTCCGGATATTCACTCATATTTATCATTCTCCTTTTTTGCTTTTGTGCGCCACAAGATACATTTCGTTTTCCATGGCCATTACCTCATGCATGGGAATTGCATGAAACAGAGGTCTTTTCACCCGTACCTTACACCAGATCACTGCATAAACTGCCAATACCACAAATATAATTCCATCAATCATAAAAATTAGATTTCTTGTAGCCGGGTTCGGATCAATATTCCAGATCATAAACAAGGTTCCCACTGCTGCAATGATTGGTAATACCGGTCCCAACGGCACCTTAAACGTTCTTGGCGTTTTCGGCATCTTAATTCGGAATATTACAACGTTCAGGTTTGAGATAACATAGGAAACCATCCAGAATACAATTGCCACATTGATCATGAAAATCAATGAATTACTGGTGGACATCCCTGTGGCATTTACCAGAATTTCAATCAGACCAATGGATAAAATGCCGATGTAATATGCGCCTTTCTTATTTTTCTTTAAGAAAAATGAAGGTAAAAGATTGATCTTTGCCATTCCCGCACACATGAACGAAAAGGAACTCATGGCCGAATTTACGGTACTGACCACCGCAAGGGCTGATACCAGGATCATCCAATAGGAACCAACTGTTCCCAGAATGGAAGTTCCGTAAAGGATGTGGGGAGATGCACTCTCAGCCAACGTTCCATAATCGGTGTATCTGGACATTCCAATCACAAGAAAAATCTGCATAATCAGAATAATCACCAAACTAAGGACCATACCCAAAGGAACATTTCTTCTCTCGTTTTTTATGCTCTTAGAAATAGGGATTACAAATTCACAGCCAATAAAAAGGAAGAATGCCAATCCTAACAGACCTAATGTATCGGGAAATGAACCGGCCAGATTCATGGGCTGTGCCACCGGTTCGCCGGTTCCCAATCCCAAGGATCCAATGAGTCCCATAATCATCAGGGAGCCAATCAGCACATAAGCCACTATATTCTGGATTTTGGCAAACAAATCCACGCCATGCAGATTGGCAAAAATAAGAATGGCAATCATTGCAATGCTTAGTACATTGGACGGGATTCCTGTATCAAACACACTGTTGATTGCATTTCCAAACATGGCACACTCCACAGAGCCTGCGATTACCTGGCAAACGAGATAACCACCTACCATGGTAAGAATGGTTACAAAAGGTCCCATACCTGCCAGCGTATACTGTGCCAGTCCGCCTGTAAGATTCGGCATCAGCGCATTTAACTCTGCCATGGAAAGAGCCGTCAGTATGTTTATTGCGCAGGCTAAAATCATGGTGATGATAAAGCCTGTTCCCAAAGCTGCTGTTCCTTGTCCCAAAGACATGAGACAACTGGTTGCTACGATAAGTCCTACGCCAGTTGCAATCGCACTTGGCAAACCTAATTTTTTCTCCATAAACATCGCCCTTTCCTACTTTAATGCATCCATTCCCTCTTCACCGGTACGAACCCGCACGATATTGGAGATAGGTGAAATAAAGATTTTTCCATCTCCGATATGACCGGTATAGAGCTCTTTTTTAATAATATCGATTACCTTATCTACCTTGTCATTTTCTACGACTACCATGATGTACTGTTTGGGCAAAAGCTCCATCTCCGGATTCTGCTCCGGCTCATACTCGTAGGTTCCCTTCTGTACGCCGCATCCGATTGCCTGGATCACGGTCATTCCGGTTACCCCCAGCTTACTGAGCGCAGATTTTAAACCAGTCAACTTGTTCATTGATGTAATAACTTCGATTTTAGATACTTCCATAATTGCCTCCTTCTGCCAGTACGCTGGCCCTTTTGATGTAAAGAAAAGGCGTCCATTCATCCTCCTGGATGAACAGACGCCTTCGTCTTTCCTTCATTAAGTTATCTCGATGATATAAAAGAATTTTCATTTTTCATAGTATAAATCAGAACTTCACAAGCACTGTTTAAACATTGCTGATATTCTGTATCCTGGCAGCGTATTGCTTCTCATGAATCATTTTCAGGTACTGCTTGGGCGTCATGCCACAATAGTTTTTAAAATCCTTGATGAACTGAGACTGGTCGTAAAATCCCAAGTCCACAGCCGCCTTCGTCATTTTGGATGGCGCACCATAATTTAAAAATTCCAATGCTTTTTGAAACTGGATAATTTTGCAAAAGGTTTTGGGTGAAAATCCCATTTCTTCAATAAACACCTTATTGATATAGCGTTCCGAATATCCGGTTTTTTCTGCCATTTCAGAAATACGAATCACGCCATTGCTCTCGTACACCATATCTTTTATAGAAATAATCAGCCGTTCTTTACCATAAGGTTTTGGTTCTGTTTTCTCAAGCTTTGTATATTCCTGAAGGAAAACCCGGATTCTCTGATAGAAATCTCTTTCCTGTTTCATTACGGAAATCATCTGACTGCCAAAGAAAAAATCCAGCAAGTCAACCCTATGATCAATCAGCTCCTTTGAACGGACCATTAGCCCCGCCGGTCTGTGTCCCGGCATAAACCGAATACCAAATACCTCTTTTTTTCCGGACTCACCTGAGCTAATTGCTCTCTCCTTATACTTTATGACAGTGCCGGTGACATACGCATTCAAATCTTCCTCATCATATTCGAACACCATATCGATGCATCCATCCGGCACAGCCACAATATTTGCATCATCCATAATCTTAAATGTATAAAAATGCGAAATTCCCTGTTGTAAATAAACTTCCTGATAAAAATCATTTGTATTTAATACAAAGAATGGCTGTGTTGGTTTTAGTTTATCTGTTTTCCAATCCATAACGCCTCCTTGTATTCTCTTCCATTTTCCATTTAAATCTTGGTCTTAAACCGATCATATCTCAATTCATGCATATCAACCGGCGAGGTGCCTGTCGTGATAAGCTCTGCGATATTGTAAGCAACACCGGGAGCAATACCAAATCCATGTCCGCAAAAACCTGCTGCTAATACCAGTCCCGGAACTTCGGAGACATTTCCCAGCACAGGCACACCATCCTGCACCTGATCCACCCAGCCGGACCAGGTCCGGACGATCTTGGCATCTGCCAGTGCGGGGAAATACTTCATGATTCCCCTGCATTCACAGGATGCTGTCATACTGCTGCATATGGGAGTTCCATTGTCTTTGTTTACCGCCTCAAAACCGGAAGTTCCGCCAAACACAAAGGACCCGTGTTTCGTCTGATGACCATAAAAGTCTGCTTCCGCAGTGCCCAGCATCTGGTCAAACATATGTGGCTCGGCTTCTGTCACCAGACACTCGATCATGGCCTGTGCCATTGGGATATCAATTCCGACTGTTCCTAGTATTTTTCTACTATCATAGCCTGCTGCCACCACAACCGTATCTGCTTCATACACATTGTTCGGAGTGATGACCTGACGGAGCTTTCCCTTAATTTTCCTGAGTTCCACTACCTTTTCACCTGTGATAAAATGTGCACCCAGTCTTCGGGCCATTTTATAATAACCCAGTGTTGTGGTCAGTGGATTGGCATGCCCATCGGTGGGACACCAGCTGGCACAGATCACCTCATCCGAAAGATAGGGATTGATTCTTCTGACCTCATCTCCATCTATCATTCTCACATCCAGTCCGACCTTAACTGCCCGCTCGGTGAGCCCTTCCAAAATCTGTCTGTGCTTTTCAGTTTTTCCCAAACGCAGGTTTCCATCCTGATGGTATTCGCAATCTACCTCCAGTTCCTCAGAGAGTGTAGGCCAGAGATTTTTAATGCCATACATGACCAGTGGCAATTCTCTGGGATCTCTTCCGGACTGTCTGACGCCGCCACCATTTCTGGATGAACCGCCATTTCCAATGTGATCGCTTCCCTCAAGCACTATAACACTGGTTCCTTTTTTTGCCAAATAATATGCGATGGAACTTCCTATGATACCACCACCGACGATAATTACATCTGCTGTATTTGCCATATTTCGTTCCTCCCTTAATCCTCAACTTCGTTTCCAAGAATCCGCATCTCTGTCGGTCTCATGGGTGCACGGCTGGTGGCCGGCTCCAATTCAGCCGGAGAGACGCCCAGTTCTCTTGCCACAATTCCTTTTACCAGCTTCGAACAGGTCTGCCCCTGACACAGTCCCATTCCCGTGCGCAAATATCTTCGTATCTCAGTCAGAGTAAACATTCCATCATGTACCGCCTGCCTGATCTCACCTTTTGTAATCTCCTCGCAACGGCAGATGATCATATCATCATCCTCTGCCGGAACAAATTCTCCAATATCTCTGGATCTATCGTTAATCTGATTCATTGCCTTTCCCTCCTTTTCTGGGTACGTGCTCATACTCTCTTAAAAAATCTTGCCTTCATCACATATTCGGAAGGCACTTTCATGGTCAGCAAATGTGTCTTGTCAAATGCCGGTGAACTCTTCACACCGATGACCTCGGCGTCACACACCTTCTGTCCATCTCTTCCCAGAGCGATTCCTTTATCCCCCGCCTGCGGAAGCGGTAAAAACTCATAAGGCATTGTGATACTTGCATATCCCTCCTCATAGGTCTCATCTACCAAAAAGATTGCCTGTCCGGAACAGGAAGCCACGCACATACCACAGCCAACACATTCTGCTGTTTCATCCACCGCAGGCAGCGTCGTGATATTTGCACCAATCTTAATGCATTTCTTCGGGCAGGCATCCTGACATGGATTACAGGGAATATTCTGCGTACACTCGATAACGGGATGAATTCCTGCCTTTCGTACCACTCCGGGGAATCGTTCGATCTCATCATCCGCCACATAACCTTTCTTTAAAAGATTGGTAGAAATGGGGATTCCCTCCTCTGTAGCTTCTATCATCTTTCCTCTGTTCTTCGGAGCAAACATACCCAGACGCAAACCATCCAGCGCCTCGTTCAAAGATGCAAGATTTTCATCCAGCTCCGATTTTTCCATATATCCCAAGTATTCTGCCGCAGCAATTCCTGCCATACGTCCTTCAATCATGGCGGAACTTGCCTCCTCTATGCCGGACACATCTCCTGCCACAAACACACCGGGAATAGAAGTCCGTCCACATTCGTCGCAAATCGGCACCTGACCTCCCCGCTTCGGATTGTCCTCCATCTGACATCCTGCCATTTTTAGCAGCTGGGACATAGGAGACAAGCCTACCGCCAAGCAAATAGTATCCACATCAAAATGTTTCTCTGTACCTGGTATAAAATTGAAGCCGGAATCCACTTCTGCAATGGTGACACCGGTCACATGATCCTCCCCTTCTGCCTTTACAATGGTATGGGAAAGATAGAACGGAACTCCCGTGCGGGCTACCTTTGCAGCATGCACTCCATAACCACCAACCCGCGGAGCAGCGTCCACCAGGCCAACCACCTCGCAGCCACACTGGAGCAGCTGAAAACTTACTACCAGGCCCACATTTCCGGACCCCAGCATCAGGATTTTATTTCCCGGCTTTACTCCATGCAAGTTCATCATGGTCTGGGCTGCTCCTGCACCAATCACACCGGGCAGTGTCCAGCCGGGGAACGTTACCATATTTTCAGAAGCACCGGTTGCTATGATAATGGCATCTCCCTTGTAGTGATGAATGGCATCATTGTAGCGGACTGTAATTTCTTTATCCTGATACATACCACATACGGTGGCATTCAAAACCACCTTAACTCCCGCCTCATCTGCTTCCTTTAACAAATCCTGTCCGATTTTAAATCCTCTGACTTTTGCCTTGTGTTCCTTAGAACCAAAGAACTTATGTATCTGTTTGAAAAGCTGTCCGCCCGGCTTATCATTTTCATCAAATACTACGACTTCAAGACCTCTCTTCGCCGCTTCGATTGCTGCAGAAAGTCCGGATGGTCCTGCTCCAACTATGATCAAATCAAATCGTTTCATACTCCATATCCTCCTAATCACTGTTCCTCAAATGGCTTATCGCTCACACCGTACTGCGTCTGAACCTGCATTCCCTCTTCCAATGGTGTCACGCAGGTTCTCACATTCGGCTTTCCATTCACAACCATGACACAGTCTGTGCATCTTCCAATGGCACAAAAGATTCCTCTCGGCTTATGGTCTTTTTTCGTGTACCTGTGTGCCATAACGCCAGCCGCTTTCAGTGCTGCTGCAATTGGCTCTCCCTCATACCCCGTCAACTCTTTTCCATCATAGAAAAACTTTACCATTCTACCCTTTTCCTGTTTTCCCAGGATTGGATGCTCTTCTATTCTTGTTCCCATATTCATCTTCCTTTCTCAATCCATAAAAAAACGCCTATTTCAGTATCACTGAAATAAGCGCCTTTGCTTAACATCTGTTGTCATTGTATGTAATCTCGCTTGATAAAAATTGTAAAAATCGGAACACTCGGTTATCTACTCTTTTTTGAATTCAATTCTCAGAATGCACCTGCTGATGGGCAGATAGGTAATTTCATAGCTTCCCGCATCCAACTCCTGGGGCCGACCATTCATCTCATCCTCCACATAATCATCCACCCAGCGGTCAAACTCCTGATTCTCTATCCCCTTACTCACCAGATATGTTTGCCCGTTTATTCTGGCATAGTAGTGATATTCGTGAAAGGTGTTACTTCTTGTCTCCGTGCGCTCGTCCCGGGCTTCCAGTTCAAAATCATCCGTCTCTATGGTTCGTGTATTGTCTGCAATCATATTGGGTACATCACAGAGCACCAGCCAGAAACGCTGAAATGTGATGGGTGACTGGAACATCATCACAAGGGCTACCGCTGCAACAATCATAAGATCTGTCATTTCACGCACAACCTGACCGAAATCTCCCTCCTGTCTGTAACGTCGCACCACCGATATGGAAATGTCCACCAAAGCAAACGCACACGCCGGGATATAACATCCCTTGATCAGAAAATAATATGCTTCCCTGTACGGTGTCAGAGGAGCATCATAAAAAAAAGTAAGAACCCATAAAATCAATCCTGTAAGCAATACCAGCAATGCAACTGCCAATACCACGAAACCTTTGTGGGACCATTTTTCTTTTAATTTGTATAACATTTTTTCCCTCTCTCACTTTCCCATATTTGATATCTTACTGGCATAATGAAGCGTCACGATGTTTTTCTCTGGAATTCTCAGTTTTCGAAGTTCCTGCACCGATTCTTCCACTCCCGCTGACTTGAACCATCGCTTTGCTCCCTCCAGCTCATCCACAGGAATACTCCGATACAGATGACCGCAGAAAGTGCGGAACCTGCCGGTGACGCCAGTCCCATCGGGAAAAGAGTGTCCGGGAAATGAGTGGACCCATAGTAAGCCACCGGAATACGGACACAGACAATGGAAAGTATGTTATGGATAAATGAAATGCCCGACATCCCATATGCGCAGAAATATCCGCTAAAGCAAAAATGAATGCCTGCGAAAATGCAGTCCCACACATATCCCCGCAGATACTGGCATCCCAGAATTCTCACCGTCTCATTATCGGAAAACAATGCAACAAATGGTTCTGCATCCACTTGCATCAAAAGACTGACGGCAACGCCCCAGACCACGGCTATGATGGTGGCATAGCGCAGGGTAAGCCGGGCTCTGTCATGTTTTCCGGCACCGATATTCTGTGCGGAAAGGGCAGATACGGTCTGGAGCATGGAGGATGGAACAAGGAATAATATTCCGATGATCTTTTCCACAATTCCCACCGCTGCCGCATCATTTAATCCACGCAGATTGGCAAAAACTGTGATTACCAGAAAGGCAATCTGGATAAATCCATCCTGCAATGCGATGGGAATTCCGATTTTTAATAACCCGGACATGGTAGCCCAATGAGGCTTAAAATGCTCTCTCACCAGACGGATTCCGGTGTCTCTCCTTAAGATTACAATCAGTGACACAATCACGCTGACCGTCTGGGAAAGTGTGGTTCCAAGAGCCGCTCCCGCCGCTCCTAATCCCATTTTTCCGATGAACAGATAATCCAGTGCGATGTTCACCACGCAGGCCACGACAATGAAATACATGGGGCTTTTGGAATCTCCCATGCCCCGGAAAATGGAACTGATGATATTATATGCTGTGATGAATGGAATCCCGAGAAAGCAGATAGTCAGGTAAGCCACGGTTCCTGATACCGCTTCCCCCGGCGTGGACATAATACTTACAATGGGCCTTACCGCAAAAAGCAGAACTGTCATTGCTGCAATGGATAACACCATAAACAGAGTAATGGTATTTCCGATAGTGCGGGAAGCATGCTCCTTTTTTTCTGCTCCAATGGCCTGACCAATCATCACCACTGCACCCATGGCCAGTCCCACAATCATAACCGTCAGCATGTGCATCACCTGACTACCGATGGAAACCGCTGTAGTGCTCTCCACACCGTTAAACTGCCCTATGATAAATAAGTCTGCCATGCCGTACAAGGTCTGTAAAAAATACGACAGAAGATAGGGCAGTGAGAAAGCCAGCACTGTCTTTCCTACGCTGCCAGTTGTTAGATTCTTTTCCATGAAGTTACCCCTTAGTACTTGATAACCGTTCAGAGCCAAGCAAAATTTCAAAAACAGACGTAACATGCTTGAATCTTTGAGACTGTTTTTGCTCTGAACAGTTACGATTTACAACAAAAAAGTCTTACCACCATTTCTGACGATACGCCTCTCTGCTATTTGGCTTTACATTATCAACTTTGCATTGATTTCATCCTCAGACTCAGCCATTGCCTGCTGCAAAGCCTTTACTTTTATACCTTTTCTTCAAGGATTTCAGTTCCATGTTGGTTCCACCCTCAATAATTGAATGAGTATCTGCGTAACTTTTTTAATTTCCTGTATATCTGTATACTCTTCACAGCTGTGGACATTATGCATGGCTGATGCAAGGACGATTCCCTCGATACCATACTGGGCAAATACATTATTGTCGCTTCCGCCAAAAGTCTTCGTAAGATGTGGCATTACACCGGCTTTTTCTGCCGCTCTACAAAAGGCTCGAACCGGTTCGCTATCCGGGTTCGTTTCATACGCCTTGATGTCCACATTGGATTCCCAAACAATAGATGCCCCAAACTTTTTTGCCGACTGTTCGAACTGCTGTCGGTAGGCCTCCAAAACTTCAAGCGCTTTCTCATGATGCAGACTTCGGATTTCTCCCTTTATGATACACTCCGGCGATACAATGTTGATGCCGTCTCCGCCCTGTATGCACCCGATATTTGCAGTGGTATTCTCATCAATCCGTCCCTGCTCCAGTGATGCAATGGCATCTGCTCCGGCTGCAATGGCATTGATTCCGTCCTCTGGAGCAAAACCAGCATGGGATGCCACTCCCCGAATTGTCACCTGAAAGGATAGAATAGAGGGGGCTGCATACGCTGCCATTCCGATGTCTCCGCTAAGATCCGGCACATAGACAGACGAAGCCTTAAGTAACTTGCAGTCGAAGGCTTTTGCACCCTTGCAATACAATTCTTCCCCGGTTGTAAAGAGCAGTTCCAGATTGCGATGAGCCATTTTGTTTTCCTTTATATACTTTACCGCTTCATAGATTGCCGTTACTGCAGCAAGATCATCCGCTCCAAGCACCGTGGTGCCATCACTGGTCACCTTTCCATCCGGATGAAATATCGCCTTTTTCCCATTTGCGGGCATCACCGTATCCATATGTGCCGCAAAAAGAATGGTTCCCCCCGGTAAGGTTCCCGGCACATAAGCATACAGATTTCCCACATCCGATCCGGTCACTTCAGCGCTGTCATCCTCTGTCAGCTCGATGCCCAGCTCTCCAAACATTTTTTGAATCTGCTCTGCCATACGATGCTCTCGAAGAGAAGGGGAATCTATTTCTACCAGTTTCGCAAAAATCTGTGCGATTTCATTCTGCATGATATTCCGTTCCTCCTGTCGTTTTCCCATAACCAGTATCTGTTCCCTACTGAACAGCTACGAAAAATTTATTACCTTCCGCATATGTCTCATATACACCACAAATAATGTCCCTCCCGTGAAAATCCAGGATGCCACATACACATTCATCAGCCATTCATAGGTGGGAAGCCATCGGAATACCGTCACCAGCCAGATTACCCGGAACACCACGGTTCCAAGAATGGTGAAAATAGCCGGTTCCAAGGATTTTCCCATGCCCCGCAGTGCTGCGCTTTCCACTTCATAGGTGGCCGTGAGCCCTTCTAAAGAACATACATGGTGCATACGAATCAATCCATATAATGCCACGATTTCGCTGGTGGTGTAAATGCTTACGAAAAAATCATCCCACACCATAAAAATGACGCTTAAAATCTCTGTAAAACAGATTCCAAACAACATGCTCAGCCAGAACACTTTTTTACAGCGCCTCATATTTCCTGCGCCGAAATTCTGGCTTGTAAAAGTAACTGTGGCCTGAGCAAAGGCATTGGAAATGGCAAATGTAAAATATTCAAAATTCAATGCCAGAGAGGAGCCGGCGATGGCGTCCTCACCAAAGCTATTGATACCACTTTGAATAAACACATTGGATATGGAAAAAATGGCTGCCTGAAGCCCGGAGGGAATGCCAATCTGTAGAATTTTCTTCAGATCGGATTTTACAATATTCATTCTGCCAAACCGGAATGCGAACTCATCCTCTCGATGGTGAAGATAAATGATGACCAGCGCTGCACTGAGTATGTTGGAAATCACCGTTGCGATGGCGACACCTGCCACACCCATGCGAAAAACAATCACCAGCACCAGGTTCAATGCCACATTCACCACACCGGATAGAATCAGATAATACATAGGTCTTCTGGTATCACCAAAGCTTCTCAGTACTGCGGCGCCAAAGTTATAAATCACAATACACGGTATGCCCGCAAAATAGATTCGGATATATAAAAGAGCCGCTTCCATCACACTCTCCGGTGTCCCGGAGATTACCAGAATTGCCTCTGCCGACAACCATCCGATACACATAAGTATGATACCCAATGCCACTCCGAATGTCAGAATCGTGTGAAGCATATCATTGATGTGTTCCCGCTTTTTCTGTCCGATCAGGTTCGCCAACGCTGCATTGGGTCCCACGGACAGTCCTACGATTAAATTGACAAAAATACCCACCAGCGCCACGCAGCTACCCACCGCTGCCAGTGCACTATCCCCTGCGAATCTACCTACAACAGCCACATCCGCCGAATTAAACAGCTGCTGTAAAATACTGCTGAATGCCAATGGAAGGGCAAAAAGGATCAATTTCCCTGCCAATCCTCCATTGAGCATATCCATTTCTTTTGCTTTTGTTGCTTTCACTACTATACTTCCTTTTTATCTGTATTACCTGTTTGATCTAATTTTTCTATCTGGCTACCATATGCTACCCATGTAGCAATACCAATACCGAAAAATACCTGTAGTCAATATAATTCTCTTGTTACTTCTCAAATCCTTTGCATCCTTTTTTACCTTTTCCTTCATCTTCAGAACTCCTTTCGTCCTTAAGTTTATCCGAACCATTCTCGGTCTGTCGATAAAAAGGTCTTTACATTCGTTTATTTGGCCTGTATAAAAGCTTTTACACCTACCGCCGGGCTATTATATCATATTTCTGTTCAACACACGCCCTCAGGACTCCGTCGCCTCTTCGAGGCGCCACCTCAGGGCATATTATATCATATTTCTGTTCAACACACGCCCTCAGGACTCCGTCGCCTCTTCGAGGCGCCACCTCAGGGCATATTATATCATGTATTTTTGCACTCCGGCAAATGAACTTATACCATTTTCTAAAGCCAGTGGGATTGCGGTAGCCCTATTTCAAATACGCCCAATGCACCCACAATTTGTCTAATTGACCATTTCCAAATATTTATAGGTATATGTTATTAATATTTCGTATTCCTTCAACAATTTCTACTCAACGTCTAATTAAAACACCTTTCATGTACTGTGTCTCATTATGTGTTTGGTAGATCATCTGCTTTTCCTCTTCTGTACAGCCAATCAAAATCTTAATTTCAGAATCCCTTTTCATCAGATCGACTATACACATTATGGCATCTACTTTTTTCTCCTGATCTGTCCCTACCCACACATCAATACCGCCTCCATCCATAGCGGATGTATGATTCAGATATCCATAGTCTACTTTATAGATAAAATCAGGAAATCTTGGGTGCGCAGTTCCCTTCGGTCGATCAATTACAATCTCTGAATTAGCAACTAATTCATCCAATGCGCACCAAAATTCTTCATTGCATCGTTCCATAAATTTTTCACCTTCTTTACTCTATCAACTAACTTCCCTTCCTTGCGCCTCTTTTATTGTTTTCTTTATTTCATATCAAATTTGATTGACTCAAATTTTCAGCCCACCTTTCTTCCGGAAGTACCATGGTCAGTTCCATATCCTCGCAATCATATCCCACAATCTTCAGTCTGTTTTCGCCTTGTTTCATGGAAACAGTCTCTGTCACAGATCCATCTGTAGAAGTTTCCGGCACACACTCCAGAATCGTGGTTACATTTCCGTCCTCGTCCACATGCACCACCTTTGCCTGTCCATTAGACAAACGCAAAGAGAATTCTATATCCATGTCCCGGTCCGCTCGGAATGTGTCCGACCATAATGTTTCACGCCCGTCAAACTTAGAAACCGTAAGCACATATTTTTCGCCATGCTGATTAAATACAGAAGACTCCTTCGCATAATGGTCGGATGTATTTGCAATTGCTGCATCCGAATTATAATCCTCTTTTGCAAACTCATTATTGCATCCTGTGAGAAACACACACAGCAAAACCACCAAAATAAAACTTACTTTTTTCATATTTGCCCCTTTACTGCGTATAATATCACTATGAACAGATTCAAAAATCATGTGTTAAAAAAATATACCATCGCAGGTGTGCTCTTTGTAATGATTCTGGGTACCCTCTCTCACTTTTTTTATGAATGGTCAGGACTCAACATTATTGTGGGACTGTTTTCTCCGGTAAATGAATCCACATGGGAGCATATGAAACTATGCTTTTTCCCCATGCTGGTTTATTCGACTTTTATGAACCGCAAACTGAAATCAGATTTTCCATGCATTACTTCTGCCCTACTCACCGGAATCCTGCTGGCTACTTTTCTGATTCCGGTAATCTTTTACACCTACTCCGGAATTCTGGGCCGCACCTGGATGCCACTTGATATCACTACTTTTTTTCTGAGCGTATGGCTTGCCTTTGCTACGGTATATCGACTTACTTTGTCCTGCAAGGCAGACTCATGGACACCATTCCTTAAGGCGCTGGTGATTATCATAGCTATGTGTTTCTTTATTTTCACATATTTTGCGCCTGGAATCGGGCTGTTTGCACCACCATCAGCCTAATCCTTATTTATTTGTGTGTCTGCATGTTCGATACTCCGTAGGAAGCACGCCATATTTTTCCTTAAAAGCAGTGGCAAATCTGCTTTGGCTGGTATATCCAACAGCCTGCGCGATCTGGGCAATGCTGTCTGACGACTCTTGCAATAATCTGGCGGCCAGTTCCATGCGATGCTCCTTCACATGTGCCGCAATCGATACTCCATATACCTCTTTAAACTCTTTCTTTAAAGTGGTTGTATTCATAAGGAATGTTCTTGAAAGCTCTTCAATCGTAATCCGCTCAGATAAATGTTCCAGTAAATATTTGTGAATACTATGAATCATCTCCTCCGAGGAAGCATGATAGTCTACTACATCTTTCGGGCAGGCTATTTCCATAATCCGCTCCACCATTTTATGAAGTAACTTGCTTTCCTCCGTATCTGCCGCTTTGTAATAAACCTCTTTCCCGTCACGTCTTCCCACAATCAGGCCACATTCACTCAAGGATCGCAGATGGTGGGAAACCGCCGGACTGGACATATCCATCATAGCAGCAATGTTAATCACGCACTCTTCCCGGTGACACAACAACCAGAAAATGCGAACTCTTGTGGGGTCGCCGAGCTGTTTAAAAATCTCTGCGACAGTAGCAAAATGTGAAATATCCGAGAGTTCCTTATGCATATTTTCTATATTTTTATTTTCTCCATGCTGGTGTGGCAATGTAAATTTTTCCATGTCACAAACTCCCTTTCGCCTTTTTAGAAATCTTCTTCGCCATTTTAGGAATGTATTCTCGCAAAGCATTGATTTATTCTTATATGCAAATTATACTACAATTACAACAGTTAAACAATAGCTTAATTGTATTCATTTAAAAAGAAGGAGACCATACTATGAAAAAAACATACAAAATCGAAGTGGACTGCGCAAATTGTGCGAACTTAATGGAGGATGCTGCCCGCAAAACTGCCGGTGTCACATCCGCAACCGTAAACTTTATGACACAGAAAATGATCGTAGAATTCGAAGAAGGTCAGGAACCCCAAGAGGTCATGAAACAAGTTCTGAAGGCCTGCAGAAAAGTAGAACCGGACTGCGAAATTGATTTTTAGCTAAGGGAGAACTGATATCATGAACAAAAAACAAAAAAAGATGCTGGCGCGCATTACCGCCTGTGCCATCATGCTGGTCGTCTTACAATTCCTCCCGGTAACAGGCCTTTTACAACTGGGACTCTATCTGATTGCTTACCTTATCATTGGCTATGATATTTTGCGCAAAGCCATCCGCGGTATTCTAAACAGGCAGGTTTTTGACGAAAATTTCCTTATGTCAGTCGCCACTGTAGGGGCATTTGCACAAGCTATTTACACACGAAGCGGCGACTATCTGGAGGGAATCGCCGTCATGCTGTTCTATCAGATCGGTGAACTGTTCCAAAGCTATGCTGTAGGAAAGAGCCGGACCAATATCAGTGCCTTAATGGATATTCGTCCGGATTATGCAAACATAGAAATCGACGGCACTCTGAAGCAGGTGAATCCCGATGAAGTTGCCATCGGCAGTATTATCGTGGTACAGCCCGGAGAAAAGGTGCCTCTGGATGGCATCGTGGTAAACGGTACTTCCAGCCTGAACACTAGCGCCCTTACGGGAGAAAGTATGCCTCGTGATGTCAAAGAAGGCGATAAAATTATCAGCGGCTGCATCAATATGACCGGTGTATTAAAAATCCAGACCACAAAGGAATTTGGCGAATCCACGGTTTCTAAAATCCTTGACCTGGTGGAAAATGCAAGCTCCCGCAAATCAAAATCCGAGGATTTCATCTCCCGGTTTGCAAAAATATACACACCTGTCGTGTGTTACAGTGCGCTGGCGCTGGCTGTGTTACCTCCGGTCATTCGTATGGCATTTCTTGGACTGCCTGCCGAATGGGGTGTATGGGCTTATCGTGCCCTAACCTTCCTGGTTGTGAGCTGTCCCTGTGCTTTAGTCATCAGTATTCCACTGAGCTTTTTTGCCGGTATCGGCGGTGCCAGTAAAGAAGGTATCCTTGTCAAAGGTTCCAACTATCTGGAAGCATTGTCACAGGCCAGGTATGTTGTATTTGATAAAACCGGGACATTGACACAGGGTGTATTTGAAGTCAGCGGTGTCCATCACAACACTTTAGATGACGCTCTTCTTTTGGAATATGCTGCCCTTGCAGAGTGTGCCTCTTCACACCCCATCAGCAAAAGCCTTCAAAAGGCCTATGGAAAAGAAATAGATCGGAATCGCATAACCGATATCGAAGAAATCAGCGGTCACGGCATCGTTGCCAGGGTCGATGGAAAAATGATTGCAGCCGGGAACAGTAAATTAATGAAAAAGCTGGGTATTTCTTACCAGGACTGCCACAGTGTGGGAACCATCATTCATATGGCGATTGATGGGGAATATGCCGGCCATATCGTTATTTCGGATGTGGTAAAACCTCACTCCAAAGAAGCCATCGCTGCATTAAAGAAAGCCGGTGTAAAAAAGACTATCATGCTGACCGGCGACGCAGATCAAGTTGCAAAGCAGGTTGCTACAGAGCTGGGTGTAGACGAAGTCCACAGTGAACTGCTCCCCGGCGATAAGGTTTCTGAGGTAGAAAAACTGCTCTCCCTGAAAAAGCGAAATGAAAAACTGGCTTTTGTGGGTGATGGAATCAATGATGCCCCGGTGCTCACCCGCGCGGACATCGGTATCGCCATGGGTGCCATGGGTTCCGATGCAGCCATCGAAGCTGCGGACGTAGTTCTGATGGATGATAATCCACTGCAGATTGCAAAAGCGATCAAGATTTCCAGAAAATGCATCGGCATTGTAAAGCAGAACATCACGTTTGCTTTAGTTGTCAAATTTGCCTGCCTTTTCTTAAGTGCTATCGGTATTGCCAATATGTGGTTTGCAATCTTCGCCGATGTAGGAGTTATGGTCATTGCCGTGCTCAACGCCATTCGCGCATTGCGGGTACACAAACTGTAAAAACAGGGGCATATTACGCCCCTGTTCCAGGTATAAATAGCACTATGAACGTATCCAAAAATTATATGTAAAAAAACACCATCGCAGGTGGGTTATCCCTACAATGCTTCCATCTTGTCTCTGCAGTTTCTCAGGCAAAGAAGCATCTGTGGGGAGTATGCTCCACATTCCCCATACATAATAAATTTTGGTTTGTCAAATAAACCCAACTTTTTGAGTCCACTTGATTAGCTGATACACTCCCAATCATCCAGACTGGTTTCATAGAGATACATCCCGTGTTTTCTAGCCACTTCCCAGGCAATCTCCCGGATTCTGTTCAGTTCTCTCGGATTTTTTATATGGCTTCTTTCGATGAAATCATCTCGCCACTTCTCCAGAGGATGCATATTCTCCGTCACATCCTGCGGATAAAATAACCGAAGTATATTGAGCAACGTCATCATGTTCTTTTTTTTCCCTTCGAACTTAGAGGCAAGAATCATCTCTGTAATGACCGCAGCCATGAAAAACTGTGCCTTTCGGATGGTTACGTAATCATAGATATCCACCAGTCCCTGACTGGGGTTCTCCCCGAAGTCCTGCGTCTCAAAAGGTTCAAACATATCCTCTGCATAGGTTCGGATCGAATCTCCCTCCTCCCAGATGAAATCCAAATCCACCTGTTTGATGCACTTGCGTTCCTCTTCCGTCAGACGGAAGCTGACCTTCTTTTTTCCACATAATGGCTTGCGCTCCCCCGGCAAGGCCCGGATCAGGAAGTCCTCATCATAATCAATACAATACCCTGCATGCTTCGTGTCTTCCTGCAGAGAATACAGGGTGTCCTTCAAAAGACTCATTACTTCACCCTGCAGCGCCCGAGCTCCCAACGTGGTTGCCTTCACCTTCTGCGCCAGCTTTTTGGCAGCTTCTTGGGATATGGTAATCTCTGCGTTCTGCTCCTGTTTCATCAGATTATTTAGCTGGAGAACCGGAGAAATTGCAGAATCCAAAAGGATCTTTTCGTAGTCCGCCACTTCCAGTTCATTCATCACGGTGATAATGGGCAGTCGTCCCAGAAACTGCTGGCTGACGCCATAAGCTGCCAGATCTGACGGTGTCACCTGCTGTAACAGATTTTTTTCAAAAGAGATAGTTTCACTTTGCGTTGAAAAACCAATGCGCTTCGGCTGTACTCTTTTGGAAATGATCTCATCCAATCCATCAAAGGCTCCCACTGCAATGAACAGCAGATTATCCGTCTGCAAACGGAGTCTGCTGTTTCCATCTCCGCAGGCAGCCTCGATGGTGGAGGTCTTCCCCATGCCGGATTTTCCGATGACCAGCATATTGTACTTCGGTATGCTGATGAGCTCACCTGTCCGTAGGAAGTGCTCACACCTCTGGTTATGGAGCCAGAGGCAGGTAGCCAGATCATGGATATAGCGGTCCTGCCCGATGATCGTTTTCTTTAATTCCTGTTCTAACTGTTCCGGTTTCCATCCTGAATAATTCATGTGAATTCCTCCTTATGTAATAAAATTTGCCTTTTTACTGTTGTGTGTTTCCCGAATGAATTTTACTGTCCGGGATCTAGTTTATAATAGATGGTCGGTTATCATCCCGCATTTATCGGCAAAATGCGTTGCCCGCACCGCCTGCTCCGGTGCGTGAGTGTTCGAGCATATGATTCAGTTTTCAAGGTGCAATGCCGCTTCATTAGCGACGGGCATAACAAAAAAGGATGATTATAACAAGACAGGCTTCGAGCCCTGTCCTATTATAATCATCCTTCCTCTTTCAATTTTTCGTTTCCATCATTCTAACATAATGGGTGGAAATGTCAAGAATAAATTTTATACCACTGAACCAGATTTTCAATCTGCTTTTTTGAGGAATGATCAAAAGAAGTTCCCAGCTTCTCTGCCATAAACTTTTCCTGGCGGGTAGCATTTTCTTTTTTTGTCAAAGATTTCCCCAGCATTTTTAGCATACTCTTTTGGATGAATTTCAGTTTTTCCATTCGAATTCCACCCTCCAAATAGAAAAACGGAGTATCATCCACATGATTCTGTTCCTTTACCACACAAATCACTTCGTCATAAGCAGGGGTAGCACCAACTGCAAAGATAGACGTGGGAACATGTTTTGTGCGGAACTTATCCAATCCCATAATACTGTTTCCCATAATCCATCCGCCGTAAATGATACAGTCATATTCTTTCAGCTCTGCATCCGATACTTCTCCCTGCGACTTGTATGGACAATCCAGTGCCTCTCCCAGCCATTGTGCATATTGCTTCGTAAATCCAGTTTGTGAACTGTAAACTATTATTGTATTCATTTTGTCTCCTCCTTATATGTATCGCCATAACCGTATGACACCTCACTGATCACACCATCAAAGTAAACAAAATCTCCGTCCGTTCCTGCAGCGGCTCTGTCATTTTTCTTTTCCTCTCTTTCTTCATCAGCACAATTCCTCCGCATATTTTTCTACCCGCTCCATGCCCTGATATAGCTTGGCGTAAAGCAAACAATGTACATATGCCCGGAGGCGTTCTACATATTGACATTGATGATTCTTACCATGCACTAATGACAGGCAACGTAGAATATATTGGAAGAATGGAAATTCTCCCGCCGGGGCATGCTATTCCCGAATCATATATCTAAAAAAATCTGGAGGAACCCTTATGAAGAACGTAATCAAAGTAAATCCCGACGGACAGCCCATGGTGTCATCCTACGATGATGGCAATATTCCGAGAGTAGATCTGCCCAAGGGCAAAGATGCCGTCACACCGGTAGAACCTCTACCGGAATCGCAACGGCCACGCAAAGACGGTCCGGGAGGGGAATGAACCCCTCCCGGTTATTCTGCCGTATACTGTGAAAACGGTGTCATTTCAATTTTATCCACCTGATTTTCTAAGCCCTCCTCGATTTTCCAAAATTCGTCTGCAGTGATATCAAGTTCTTCTGAAACGGATTTATCCCACTCTCCTGAAGTATTGTGATAGAATCCAATCTCCTCTAAGCTTTCATCCTTTTCGTAAGTAAAATAATAGTCATTACAATCCAGTGCAGTTCCATCCTCAGAAATCGTATAGGTTCCAAAAATAGAGTACATGGCTCCGCCGGAGCCATAATAATAGAATGCGCCGTCTCCTATATACTGATAACTGCTTCTGGCCCATCCTTCAAAAGACAAAGAGGGTGTCCCATCTACACAGGTATATACCGCATAAATATTGTTGCCCCAGGCTTTGTCACCATCTGTTTCCTTTACGGCACCAAGTAACAGCTCCGGGATACCATCTCCACTGATATCCTGTATGGTATATCCCACACTGTCCAGCGCATCTCTACTATCCATCCATAAAAGCACTTCCAAGATGCCATTTTCTCCGTCCTGCGCTTCATAGTTCTCATCTCCATTAGTCATCACCTCATACAGATGGTCCAGAATGTCTCCGTATATCTGCATACCATCGATTTCGAGCTGTTGCGTTGTCTCTGTTTCCATCTCGTCAGATACGGATTCGCTCTGCTCTGACTCTGTTTCTTTGGAAATCTGCTCACTGTTTAAAGTCATTTCCTCCTGCATAGACGCATTTGTGCCCAGATCCTCTTCCGTCTTCCCACATGCTGAAAATGCCATCACCATTGTTACTGCTAATAGGGCTATTATGTTTTTTCTTCTCATATCGTTTTCTTCCTCATTTCTAATTATCTACTGCCTGATGCGCCAGTTCTGTGATTCGCTCTACCATACGCTCAATCTCTTCCACTCCGACTGTATTCTCCTGAGTCGCAGCTGTCACACACTCGATTGCGCCATAATTTTCCTTTGTATTAACATTTACCTGCTCCATTCCCTTTGCGACCTCATCACTCTGCTGCCGTATGCTTTCCATTCCTGCTTCTGTCAGCCTTACACTCTGTTCCATAACACTGACAGCATTTTCGGTATGACTCACTGTCTCCGTCACGATTTTTCCAATATCATCTACTGCCCCGCGAGTCTGCTCAGCCACTTGATCATTCATATCTCCCAATGCACTCAGTTGCGCATGAATGTCCTGCGTTCTGCCATTCATGCCGGTTATCTCCTCCGTATTTTCGCCAAAATTCTGCATGATATTAGTTGTCTCTTCAGCGATTTCATTTTGTACCAACACTCCACTTTTTCACCCATAGTCATTTTCTCCTTTGCATACTAATTATTAAAAAATCTGTCAAGCGAAAACACCCGCATGGCATTGCGATACATCAGATCCTCATAGGCCTCCGGTGAAATAAGCTTTGGCAGTTTCTGAAAATAATCCTGATACAGGGAACGCTCCCCCTTGGGATTATGCAGGTAGGTATCTACTCCATCGATGGGCATATCACTTCCGAACAGCATGCGCTTGCTTCCATACCGCCGGATAGCCTCAATGGTGGTGCTCATGGGCACCCAGGTGGTATCGCCGTACAGATTGTCTGCTTTTCCCAGCAGATTCAGTGCTTTTTGATTGTCCGTGCCCAGCCCCATATGAACCATCACAAAATCTACTTTCGGAAACATTTTGGCTGCCTCATACAGCTTCTGCGGGTCATCATCCTCACCGTTTCCGGTATGGGAAACCACCGGAACACCCAGCTTCTCTGCCAGCTCGATGTAAGGCAGAGAGCACTCATCTATGGGGGACAGATGGGAATGGAAGGGATGCAGCTTGATGGCACATATGAACTCCCGATTCGCCATCACCATCTCTTCCAACTCCTTGGTCATGCCCTGGGTCAGTGGCTTCACCCAGGGTGCCACACCAATTTTACCCGGGTACTTTTTTGCGAATTGAATCGTACGCATCAGGGATTCTTCCTGCGTGAACTGCAGTTCATCCGGCAGTAGCTTCTGCTGGTGATCCACTTCCCCGGCATCCCCATTTGACACAATACAAAAATCAATACCGTATTTCTCCATGGCCTCTATCACCATATCCTCATTCATGTGGAATCCCACGGCTTCTCCCCCGATATGTACATGAGTGTCGATAATCATAGTAAAAACCTCCATTAATCTTCTCTTTTATAGATTTCTCCATCCCACGAATCGACCCACCACAGCCACATCCGCTGAATTGAACAACTGCTGCAGAATGCTGCTGAATGCCAAGGGGATAGAAAAGAGAATCAGTTTTCCCGCCAATCCTCCACAATTCTTAATACTAACATGAGACTTCCAATCTGACAATGATGATTCACTCTTTTCTTACCTCCTTTCTTAATGTTCTTAATGATACATGACTTTTATATCTGAAGCGTATATTCTGATTACTATCTAATGTTACATTTCTAATCATTCTCTAAGAATAGACTTTTCTGAATCATGTTTTTACGGCCTCATCTGATCTCAATCATATTATTCTCGAAAAAGATGAATACTGTGTAATTGTTGAGTTTGATATGCTCGCTTACAAAAAACAAACAAATTCAAAAGAGGTGAAGAAAACTCTAAATATTCCAGAATGGCTTAATGAGGAAGCCATGGCTCTTGGTATCAACTTTTCACAGGTGTTGCAAGAAGCACTCATTCAAAAAGTCGGAGCTAAATTAAACTCATAAGCTATCCTGCATATCATAAATAAAAATAGCGGAAACCCTTGATTTTACTTGGTTTCCGCTATTTTCCATTTGCTGAGACATCGGGGATTCGAACCCCGGACAACTTGATTAAAAGTCAAGTGCTCTACCACCTGAGCTAATATCCCATATTATTTTTGTAAGGCTTTTACCTTAACTGGGCTAGTTGGATTCGAACCAACGTATGCAGCAGTCAAAGTGCTGTGCCTTACCGCTTGGCGATA
>JALEPL010000037.1 GCA_022766245.1 Lachnospiraceae bacterium
ATACGGTACATGATCGTGCGGTGGTGGAGACTTTCAGAGGCTGCACCAGGGGATGCCGTTTCTGTCAGGCGGGAATGATTTACCGGCCTACCAGGGAAAAAGATGTGGAGGTCTTAAAGCATTATGCTTACGAGATGTTAAAGAATACGGGACATGAAGAGATTTCATTAAGTTCTTTAAGTACCAGTGACTACAGCCAGCTGGAAGAACTGATGATCTTTTTGATTGATAATTTCCGTGAAAAGGGAGTCAACATTTCCCTTCCTTCCCTGCGTATTGATGCTTTTTCCCTGGATATCATGAGCAAGGTTCAGGATGTGAAAAAGAGTAGTCTCACCTTTGCACCGGAGGCTGGAACCCAGCGTATGCGTGATGTGATTAATAAGGGACTTACGGAGGATGTTATACTGGAAGGAGCAGGTATGGCCTTTGACGGTGGTTGGAATAAGGTGAAGCTGTACTTTATGCTTGGTCTTCCCACCGAGACAGAGGAGGATATGCGAGGAATTGCGGAGCTGGCAAATAAAATTGCGGTTCGCTATTATGAGATTCCTAAGGAACAGCGCAATGGCAAATGCCAGATTACCATCAGCACATCCTTTTTTGTGCCAAAGCCATTTACTCCATTCCAGTGGGCCAGAATGTATGACCGGAACGATTATCTGGGACGGGCTAAAGTAGTAAACGATGCAGTGAAGGAGCAGCTTAATCATAAGAGTATCCGTTATAACTGGCATGAAGCGGACGTTACTGTTCTGGAAGGCATTCTGGCCAGAGGTGACAGAAAAATCGGACAGGCTTTGGTGAAGGTGTATGAGAAAGGTGGCATTTTTGATGCATGGACAGAATTTTTTGATAATCAGCGATGGCTGGATGCATTCGAGGAATGTGGCATTGATACCGACTTCTATACCATGAGAGAACGGCCTTTGGACGAGGTGTTCCCTTGGGATTTTATCGACGACGGTGTATCGCGCAAGTTTTTAGAGCGTGAATGGATGCGGGCAAAGGAGGGTGTAGTAACACCCAATTGCCGGATGCAGTGTCAAGGCTGCGGTGCTGCACAGTTTCAGGGAGGTGTCTGCTTTGAAGATAAGAATTAAATTCCAAAAATCAGGTGTGATGAAGTTTATCGGCCATCTGGATATGATGCGGTATTTTCAAAAGGCCATGCGCCGGGCAGATATCGATATCGCTTATTCAGAAGGCTTCAGCCCTCATCAGATCATGTCCTTTGCAGCGCCTCTGGGTGTGGGCATCACCAGTGACGGGGAATATTTGGATATTGAAGTACATGAGACTTTAAGTTCAGAGGAAGCGGTTGCTGCCTTAAACCGTGTGATGGTAGAAGGCGTATCCGTGGTATCCTATCGAAAACTTCCGGATCAGGCGAAAACCGCCATGTCCATTGTAGCTGCAGCAGATTATGATGTTTACTATAAGGATGAAAAGGATTGCAGCTTTACGTTAAGTGAACTTCAGGATAAAGCGCATCAGTTTTACCATGAGGCAAAAGAAATTCTAGTTACCAAACAGACGAAAAAAAGTGAAAAAATCATGGACTTAAGGCAATTGGTGTATGATTTTCAAGTGAGGGAACGGGAAGGTGTTCCGGCTTATTTTATCCGTGTATCTACCGGAAGTGTGGACAATGTGAAACCAGAACTTTTTCTGGAGGCTTTTTATCAGTTCCTGGGGGCAGAATATCCGGAAAGTAAACTGCAGATTCATCGTCTGGAAGTTTACGCAAAGAACTCGGATGACACATTTGTTTCGTTGGAGGATATGGGAGAGGATATCGTTGGATAAACTGATTATTACCAGACAAAACTACAAAAGTAACTGTGAAGGAGAGAAACCGTTTTATGTTTGTTTGCGGATAGATGAAAATGGTCCTACGGATCTGGAATTATGTCCGACAGATCAAAAGCTGACGGAAACGGTAGGGACGATATTTGTTGCAAAAATTAAGGATATAGCTCCCCAGATGAAAGCTGTATTTGTAGAGATTGCGCCGGGTTGTACCTGTTATCTGGAAATGAAACATTTTGAAAATGCATGGTTTGTTAAGCGGGCTCGGAAAGAACAGTTGACCCAGGGCGATGAACTGGTGGTACAGATAAAAAAGGAACCAATCAAGACGAAATATGCGATTGTCAGCACAAAGATTGAACTGCCGGGGCAGTATATGGTGATTACCAATGAACAGCGGCCCACGGGGTATTCTGCCAAGCTTTCCAAAGAACAAAAGGAGCGGCTGCAGAAAATGGATTTGTCTGCGGACAAGGATTGCGCTCTGATTTTTCGAACCAATGCGGCTACAGCTACTGCGGATGAACTGTTGCTGGAATATCATTCACTTCACGAAACATTTCGACAGCTAAGGCAGAATTATGCCTATCGAACCTGTTACAGTGTTTTACATCAGTCGAAGCCCTTTTACTCCCGTATGTTAAAGAGTATTCCAAGAACTATGCTTGAAAGGGTGATTACTGATGAACCGCATATTTTTCGGGAAATATCAGAAGAATATGCTGCGGATGTCTTTATACAGGAAAGATTGCAGTTGTATGATAATGATTCCTACAGTCTTGGACAATGCTTCGGAATCTCCCGGTTATTAGATCGCACTTTAAATGAACGGGTCTGGATGAAGTCCGGAGCCTATCTTTTGATTCAGCAGACGGAAGCTATGACAGTGATTGATGTAAATAGTGGGAAAAAAGAAGCAAAAAAGAAACATACCGAGGATTATTTCCTTCAGGTGAACCTGGAAGCTGCGGAGGAGATTGCACGTCAGTTACGGCTTCGGAACATCAGTGGAATCTGTATGGTGGATTTTATTAATCTAAAATCCAAAGAACAGCAGGATATCTTGCAGAAGCGGCTTACTGAATTGCTGCGTTTGGATCCGGTTGGAGCACAGTTTGTGGATTTCACCAGACTTGGAATTGCGGAAATTACTAGGAAAAAAGTGCGCAAGAGTCTTCGCCAGCAGATGGAACAATAAATCGTGGTAAATAAAAAAATTCTCCTTTTCGGAAAAGTGTTCTCGAATGAATTTGCATATTTTATTGTAGACGCGCTCTCGCTCTTGCCGGAACGTAGTGGTACTAAATTCGTGTTACGCACTCATTAAGAACCGACGTTCCTCTACGGTCTACAATAAAATAGCAAAATTCATTCTCAGAAACACAAATCCGAAAAGGAAAAAAAATTTACAGAGAAAAATTTAAAAGAAAAAACAGTTGACGAAGAGATTCCTCTATGCTAATATATATGAGTATGCCGCACAGTGAGGTTCAAGTCTGCCCTTAGGCAGCACCATAACTGGCGAGTAATGATAAAATAGGAGGTGCCATATGTACGCAATTATAGCAACAGGTGGTAAGCAGTACAAAGTATCTGAAGGCGATATCATTACCATTGAAAAGCTTGGTGTTGAGGCTGGTGAGACCGTAACTTTCGACAATGTCATTGCTGTTTCTGACAACGGATTAAAGGTTGGCAGCGATGTAGCAAATGCCACAGTTTCTGCTTCTGTAGTAAAGGAAGGCAGAGCGAAGAAGGTTATCGTGTACAAGTACAAGAGAAAAACCGGTTATCACAAGAAGAACGGCCACAGACAGTCGTTCACACAGGTTAAGATCGAAAAGATCAATGCGTAGTCGATTGGAAAATTGTTATGACAAAGATAACGATTTTCAGAAATCATGATAAGAAGTATCTTGCAGTGAGCTGCTTTGGTCATGCAGAATATGCAGATGCTGGAGAGGATATTGTGTGTGCCGCAATTTCGATTTTGGTCATCAATACCTTTAATGCCATCGAAGTATTTACATCCGATGAGATTTCAGAGGATGCAGAGGAAGAGACAGGTTTACTTAATCTCAAATTCATGCAGCCGGCAGGCCACGACAGTGAGTTATTACTTGATACCATGGTTTTGGGCTTACAGAAAATACAAGAAAATTATGGGGACAAATATTTGATCCTTGACTTTAGGGAGGTGTAGGACATGTTAGCATTGAACCTTCAGTTTTTTGCGCATAAAAAGGGAGTTGGTTCTACTAAGAACGGTAGAGATTCCGAGTCCAAGAGATTAGGTGCGAAGAGAGCAGACGGACAGTTCGTAAAGGCCGGAAACATTCTTTACAGACAGCGCGGAACTAAGATCCATCCGGGTACTAACGTAGGTATCGGCGGAGATGATACATTATTCGCTTTAACAGATGGTATTCTCAGATTCGAGAGAAAAGGTAGAGATAAGAAGCAGGCTTCTGTTTATCCGGTAGCTACAAACGAATAAGATGACATGATAGACCCGACAAATGCCGGGTCTATTTTCATTCTAAAGATAATACACAGGATATGTTTGTATAATTTTAAGATTTATATTAAAGATGAGGTAGAAAAAAATGTTTGCTGACAGAGCAAAAATTATTATAAAATCAGGAAAAGGCGGAGACGGTCATGTGAGTTTTCGCCGGGAAAAATATGTGCCGGATGGCGGTCCGGATGGTGGCGACGGAGGAAAGGGTGGAGATATCATCTTTGAAGTGGATGACAGCATCAACACCTTAAACGATTTTCGCCATATTCGTAAATGGGCAGCACAAAATGGTGAAGAAGGAAAAAAGAGAAACTGCCACGGGAAAAAGGGTGAGGATCTCGTAATCAAAGTTCCGGCAGGAACCATTATTCGAGAAGCTTCTACCGGTAAAGTAGTGGCTGATATGTCAGGCAACAATCGCAGACAGATTATTTTAACCGGAGGCAAGGGCGGCCTGGGGAATCAGCATTTTGCTACTTCTTCCATGCAGGCACCGAAATATGCACAACCGGGTCAGGAGGCGCTTGAGCTTGAGGTTATTCTTGAACTTAAAGTGATAGCTGATGTGGGACTTGTAGGATTTCCAAATGTTGGAAAGTCTACTTTGCTGGCCAGCACCACAAATGCCCAGCCAAAGATAGCAAATTATCATTTCACCACTTTAAATCCGATTCTCGGTGTGGTAGACTTAGGAGAAGGTGCGGGATTTGTCATGGCGGATATTCCCGGACTGATTGAAGGTGCTTCCGATGGAATTGGACTGGGACATGAATTTTTAAAGCATATTGAGCGAACAAAAGTAATTATTCATGTTGTGGATGCGGCTGGAACCGAAGGAAGAGATCCTATTGCTGATATCCGGGCAATTAATCATGAGCTGGAGAGCTTTAATCCCGATTTATTAAAGAAGCCTCAGGTCATTGCAGCTAATAAGATCGATGCACTTTATGAGGGACAGAGTGAAGTGGTGGAAGCGCTTCGAAAGGAATTCGAACCGGAAGGCGTTAAGATATTTCCTATTTCTGCAGTGAGTAAGCAGGGCGTAAAGGAACTCATGTATTATGTGAAAGGTCTCCTGGATCAAATGGATGATGCTCCTGTAGTATATGAACAGGAATTTTTCCCGGATTCTCATTTTGCTGAAGGCGAGCCTTATACCATTGAAATTTCGCCGGAGGATGGTGCATATGTGGTAGAAGGTCCAAAGATTGATAAGATGCTGGGCTATACCAATATTGAATCAGAAAAAGGATTTTTGTTTTTCCAGAAGTTCTTAAAGGAACAGGGCATTTTAAAGGAATTGGAGCAAAAGGGCATACAGGATGGAGATACGGTTCGTATGTATGGTCTGGAATTTGATTATTATAAGGAGTAACGGAAATGACAAGTAAACAACGTGCTTATTTGAGAGGTTTGGCAAATACCATAGATCCGATTTTTCAGATTGGAAAGGCAAGCTTGACTCCGGAGAATATAAAGGCAATCAGCGATGCATTAGAGAAGCGTGAACTTATCAAGGTATCGGTTTTAAAGAATTGCCTGGATGACCCCAGAGAGATTGCAGAAGTATTGGCAGAGCGTAGCAGAGCCCAGGTAGTATCTGTAATCGGAAAAAAGATTACCTTATATCGCAAGGCAAAGAAGAATCCAAAGATAGAATTGCCGTAACTATTCATAACAGGCCGAATCACTTGCTGATGAGGCCGTAAGAACATGATTCAAGTGCAGGCAAACCCATCGGTGTAGCCGATTTTCATGGGTTTGCGAATCGTATCGGTGAAGGTACCGAACAGATACGAATTACCAAAGTAACCGAT
The DNA here is from genome assembly GCA_022766245.1 of Lachnospiraceae bacterium. GTDB lineage: Bacteria > Bacillota > Clostridia > Lachnospirales > Lachnospiraceae > Roseburia_C. Next base: position 6,151 of record JALEPL010000037.1, read on the forward strand.
GATGAGATTGCGAGGTGTTTGGGATGGAGACAGCGAAGAAAAAAACACGGATCGGCATTATGGGTGGGACATTTGATCCTATCCATGTGGGACATTTGCTGATTGCGGAAAATGCGTTGGAACAGTATGGATTGGATCAGATTCTATTTATTCCCACAGGGCATTCTCCCCATAAGGATGATCGGGAGATTGAGCGATCTGCGCACAGATTGGAAATGATCCGTCTTTCGGTAAAGGACAATCCGGCATTTTTCTTTTCCACCATTGAAATCAATTCGCCGGAAGTCAGTTATACGTATCTGACGCTTCAGCAGCTTCAAAAACATTATCCTGACTGGGAGTTATATTTTATTATGGGTGGGGATTCGCTGAATTATCTGGAACAGTGGGTTCAACCGGAGCAGATTTGCTCCATTGCCACCATATTAGTGGCAGTTCGGGATGGATTTGACCGGGATGCCATAGCAGAAAAGATAGACTTTCTTCGTCAAAAATTTTCTGCAAGAATATATCCGATAGATTCTCCTAACGTGGCTATTTCCTCCAGTGAAATCAGACAACGGGTGGAGAGAAAAAGTTCCATTCGCTATCTCGTGACATCGGAGGTGGAAGAATACATTGACCGAAACAACTTATATAAAGGACAGAAATAATCATGGCAGACGTAAATAAAATAAAAAAGGCATTGAAAAAAGAACTGGACAAGGAAAGGTTTGAACATACGCTGGGCGTGATGTATACCGCTCAGTGTCTGGCAATGGCTCACGGTGTGGATTTAGAGCAGGCGCAGTTGGCCGGACTGTTGCATGACTGTGCAAAATGTATTTCTAATGCTCAGAAGCTCACCCTGTGCCAGGAAAACGGGATACCGGTCAATTCCTGTGAAAAAGAGAATCCCAGTCTTCTTCATGCAAAGTTGGGGGCTTTTGTGGCAAGGAACGAGTATGACATTACGGATGAGGCTGTTTTACATGCCATTGCGGTGCACACCACCGGAGAACCGGATATGTCGGATCTGGATAAGATTATTTTTATTGCCGATTACATTGAGCCATTGCGAAATAAGGCAGAGCATCTGACAGAAATCCGCCGCACAGCGTTTCATCACCTAAATGAGGCGCTTTGTATGATTTTGCGGGATACCATTGCCTATTTGGGCAAAAATAAGAATGCGGACAGTATCGACCCCATGACGCGGGAAACATATGAATTTTATGTAGGAGGAACATTGGATGAATAAAGAATCAAAAGAAATGGCAAAGCTGGCCTATCATGCGCTGGATGAGAAAAAAGCCGAAGATATTCGAATCATTGACATTAGTGGTGTCTCTGTGATTGCAGATTATTTTATCATTGCCAGTGGCAGTAATCAAAATCAGTTGCAGGCCATGCAGGATGCGGTTGATGAGGAATTGTATAAGGCCGGATATCATGCAAAGCAGATTGAAGGAAATCAGAACTCCAGCTGGATTTTAATGGATTATAATGATATTATCGTTCATATTTTTTCCAAGGAAGACAGATTGTTCTATGATTTGGAGCGTGTGTGGAGGGACGGAAAGGAAATTGATCCGGCTTCCATTTAAAATTCATTCCGAAAATATGTAATTATGAAAACTCCGGATTCAGAAACTCAAATCTGAATCGGGAGTTTTAATTTCGATGAAAGTAAGGCTTAGAAGAAACGAAATACACCAAATACCTTGCCCAGAATCGTGCAATCCGGTACGATAATGGGTTCCATGGTATCATTCTCCGGCTGGAGCCGGATATGCCCGTCCTCCTTGTAAAATGTCTTAACAGTGGCGGAATCTTCTACCAGTGCCACTACCATATCACCATTCTTTGCATTGGACTGTTTCTGAACCAAAATACTATCCCCATCAAAAATACCGGCATTGATCATACTTTCGCCCTTTACCTTAAGCATAAAGCTCTCGGCATTGGGCATGAACTCGGCAGGAATCGGAAAGTAGTTCTCAATATTTTCCACTGCCAGAATAGGCTGTCCGGCAGCTACCTTTCCTATCATAGGAACATTAACCACTTCACGTCGGGTTAAATTAAAATTATCATCCATAATCTCGATGGCTCTTGGCTTCGTGGGATCCCGGCGGATATAACCGTTTTTCTCCAGAGTCTCCAAATGGGAGTGCACGGATGAAGTAGACTTTAAGTGAACTGCCTCACATATCTCACGTACTGCCGGCGGATAGCCCTTATTTAAAATCTCATTTTTAATGTATTCTAAGATTTCTTGTTGCTTTGAAGTGATTTTTCCATATGACATATCAATACCTCCTGATAAGATGAACGTTGAATCATTACATATATTTTAAGATGATTATAACATACACAATCATAAAAAGCAAACAAACATTCCGAAAATTTGTTCGATTTCTGTATTGACAAACGAATGTTCGGGCATTATAATACAAACATCAAACAAACGTTCGCACATCGATTACAAGCAAGAACGAACATAACTTTGAGGACGTATACGTTACCTGAGGTGACACCTCGTGTCAAAAGAGAGGAGATATATTATGAATACACAATATGGAGCTTCCACTTCCTATTACAGAAACGAGTGCAGATTGAATTGTAGTGCCAGATCAGTTGGCACCAGAAAACGGCGCACAGGAATTCATCAGATGCAGTACATGGGTACTCTTACTATTTTAGCGGTGATTCTTTTAGGTTTAGGCATTATTCTGGGAAGTACGTTTCTTTCCTCATCCAGGAGCAATGCGGCATCAAGTGAGAACACTTTATATAAATACTATACCAGTATTCAAGTTCAAGCCGGAGATACTTTATGGAGCATTGCACAGCAGTATGCACCTTCATCCGAAATCAGTCAGCAGGACTATGTAAATGAAATTATTAGCATGAATCATTTGCAGGGAGATACCATACACGCAGGAGATTACTTGACGATTTCTTATTATTCCAGCGAATTTAAATAGCGATTTTCCACTGTAATAAACAGATTGGAGCCTTTATTATAAGATATGGTGAGAGTGGAGAGAGCAGTGTTCCAAATTGGGATGCTGCTTTTTCGTTCTCATATATCAGATTTGTGTTTCGGAGAAAGTTTTTTGCATATTTTTCCCTATTGATGTAAGATATATCAATGGTAATTTTCAATGAAATGTACTATAATAATTAAGAAAAATTGTAACTGTTCAGAACAGGTCGAATCAATTGCTGATGAGGCTGTAAGAACATGATTCAGGTGTGTGCAAACTTATTAATTATGTCTGCTATAGTCCGAATATTGGGGGGATTTTGATATGTTGCGTTTTATTTATGTAATAATTTTTAATTTGTTCCGGGCACCGTACATGATTACCCGGATGCGAAAAATGGCAAATCATCCGGAGCGATATAGCGAAGAAGAACGCTATCGCGTGGTGCAAAGATGTATTTATCTCATGTGCCGTACAGGAAAGATTTCGACAGATGCGTTTGGTGTGGAGAATCTGCCGACAGAGGGTGGATATGTGATGATTCCGAATCATCAGGGAAAGTATGATGCATTAGGTATTATTAGGACACATAAGGAACCCTGTTCCCTGGTGATGGATGCAGCCAGATCCTATACGATGCTGACCAGTGAGGTGGTGGATCTGGTACAGGGAAAGCGTCTGCATAAAAATGATGTGCGTCATGGTCTGCAGATTATTAATGAAATTGCAGAAGATATGAAACACGGAAAGAAGTATATTCTTTTTCCGGAAGGTGGTTATGAAAACAATAATAAGAATATTTTAGGAACATTCAAGGCAGGAAGTTTTAAGTCAGCTGTGAAAGCTCAGGTTCCCATCGTTCCTGTTGTATTGATTGATTCATATAAAGTTTTTAATGCCTTTAATTTTGGACCATTGACCACTCAGGTACATTATTTAGAGCCTATCCGGTATGAGGAGTACAAGGGGATGAAAACGGTGGAAATCGCAGCTATGGTGAAAGGACGCATTCAAGCCAAGATAGATGAAGTGTTATCAAAATAAACTTTTACGTATCTGTTCAGTATTCGGCCTGTTCTGAACAGATACACTTTTACGTAAATTCATCGAAGTGCAAGTATCCGAAAAGGAAGTATCAACATTACATGCACCTGAGGTTAATCTTCCCTCAGGTGAATGTATTTAGGAGCCTGACGTCTTCGTTCGTCCTCCAATGCAGCATAATGGCGTTTGGTGGTATTTACATCAGAATGACCCAGTACATCGGCAACAAGGTAGATATCGCCGGTTTCCCGATATAGGGAAGTGCCGTAAGTGCTTCGTAGCTTATGAGGGGTGATATTTTTTACGGTAGTAACCAGTTTCGAATATTTCTTTACCAGATTTTCTACCGAGCGCACACCGATGCGTTTTTTTTGAAGAGAAAGGAAAAGTGCATTCGTACTTCCCTCGGCTGCCTGAATATTCATTCGCTCTTCCAGGTAATCCAGAAGAGCAGTGCGAACCTCGTCTCCGAAATACACAATTACCTCAGCGCCACCTTTTCGGTGTACCTTAATTCCATTATTTTTAAAATCTACATCATTCATATCCAAACCCACACATTCCGATACACGAATACCGGTTCCAAGCATGAGGGTCATCAATGCCAGGTCTCTCTTTTTTGTCTGCTCATGAAATGTCTGTTGTTTGGGCGTGAGCTTTTCGCCGCTTTCTACCTGATCCAGTAAGGTAGCTACTTCATCCGCATCCAGCCGAGTGATGGTTTTACTGTGACGTTTGGGCATATCCACCAGTTGGGCTGTATTTTTTTCAATCAGTTCCTTTTTGAAATAGTAGTTGTAAAAGCTGCGCAGACTGGCTAATTTTCGAGAAATTCCACGTTCATCGTTAGTGTGTGCCACACCGTCTTTTTCGTAAACCCTAAGATAATCCAGATATTCTTCAATATCCATTGCCGAAATCTGATTGAGAATATCAATGGGAAAGTCGTGAATCTCCATTTTCTGATAGATTGGATTTTCTTCATGAATAAAGTCAAAAAAAACACCTAAATCGTATGCATAGGCCAGCAGTGTACGGGAAGATACATTTGTCTTCATTCCGATAAAAAATTCCCGGCAGAAACGGGGCAGTGTCTTTTGAAGCTCACGTAACTTTAATTCATTTTTTATATTTACATCTTCATAATATGCTTTATCTTTCATGCAAAATCCTTATAATCCTTTCAAAATGTGTTTTGCGAATAATTGAATCTGATTTTATTATAATCAATTTTTTGAAATCTGCAATGGGAGAGTAGAAAATTTGTTATCTGTTCAGAACAGATTTATTCAGAACCGTATATATGAAATTTTCGTTGAAGCTCAGTCGTAAATCAAATATAATTGGAATGTGGGTTTAAGAAACCTCATGCCAAGAAAGGAAGAAACGATATATGAAATTTGTTATACAGCGGGTGACACACGCAAGTGTTACGGTAGAAGGGAAAGTAATCGGAAAAATAGGGAATGGCTTTTTGGTATTGATTGGCGTGGCTGAGACAGATACGAAAGAGATTGCGGATAAGATGATTCGAAAACTGATTCAGCTAAGAATCTTCGAAGATGAAAACGGGAAATCTAATTTAGCTTTAAAGGATGTGGATGGCGAATTATTGTTGGTTTCCCAGTTTACCTTATATGCAGATTGTAAAAAGGGAAATCGACCATCCTATGTGAAGGCAGGTAATCCGGTTATGGCAAACGAAATGTATGAATATATTATAGATCAATGTCGAAAAGAAATATCAAATGTACAGACAGGCTCATTTGGTGCAGATATGAAAGTAGACCTTTTAAATGACGGACCATTTACCATTCTGTTTGATTCAGATGAGATGTTTTAAAAGTCATCGACCAAGAAGAATAGCACCTGAGAGTGCTTTTCTCTTCAGATACATCTATTCGCAAAAGTCAGCTTTTACGAAAAGTACAGGCTAAAAAACTCACAATATCAAGGATTTGCTAGTTTTTTAGCCTGTATGAATAATTTGTCTATCTGTGAAGGTACTGGAACAGATACCTTACTTTTTAAAATCCCGAATGACATCAAATGCCGGCAGTATATTTCCATCATAATCAAATAGTGCCTGATTTGCCCACTCGTTTCCGCATGGACCCGGATCGTTCATGTATTTTAAAGATGCCGGTGTTGCCCATCCGGAACCCGGAACCGGAATCCAGGCCGGCTCCCACCAGAAGAAGCCTGCACCATGATTTCCTGCAACATTTGCAACACGGTTTAGGAAATCCTCGGTAAATGCTCGCTGGCCTTCAACGGTCATAGGATAGTCAATCTTTTCTACCAAAGAAGGCTTCGTGGCATAGCCCTTTCGCTCTTCGTCCAAAAGCTTCTCGTATTCCTTATAGTCTTCCATGGTATATCCCATAGAAACCTCAGCAATAATCAGATCCTTGCCATAGCGTACTGCAATGTCGTTAAGATTATATTCCAGTGCATCCAGACTGCCATGCCAGAACGGATAGTAAGAAAGTCCAATGTAATCAAAGTCCTCCCCCCGCTGGATATAGTTGTCAAACCATCTACGGTAGAGCTCGTTATTGCCGCCATTATCCAGATGAATCATAATCGGGATATCAGGATTCACCTTGCGACACGCACGGATTCCTGCGCTTACAAACTTTGCAATATTATCGTAGTTCGGAACCTGTCCCTCCGGCCATAAAAGACCATTGGAAAGCTCATTTCCTACCTGAATTAAGGTGACCTTTACTCCGGCATCAAGCACTTTCGTAAGTGAATCCACCGTAAAATCATAAACTGCTTTTTCCAGTTCTTCTACTCCAAAATTCTTCCATGCCTTTGGCTTGATCTGCTTTCCCGGATCGGCCCAGAAATCGCTGTAGTGGAAATTCAAAAGAACACCAAATCCAGCCTCTGTTACCTTCTTTCCGATTGCAATCGTCTCGGCCAGATCATTGTTACCGGCACCGTAAGGCTGCCCATCTTCCGACTTTGGATCATTCCACAGACGAAGGCGGATGGTATCTACGTCATAATCCTTCATGATCTGCAAAATATCTTTTTCCTGTCCGTGGTCAAAATACTTTGCGCCACAGCGTTCCACTTCAAGAAGTGTAGATAAATCCATTCCTTTGATAAATTGACTCATACGCTAAATTCTCCTTTTCTTTCTTTCGTTATTTAGGCATTTGCGAAATTGCCTTTTTTATGATAGCCAATTACTACGACTCTGAGTGAATCGTTACCACTGGCTTGCTAATTGGCACCCATAAATCAGATTCCCCGGAAGCAGAATGTAAACTCCTTTTTTTCAAAATCCTTAACCGCTAAATTCATGTTCTTTGCGTAGGAAAATTTCCAGAGTCCATTTAGCAGGCAACGATAGTTGCTATTCTTCTCGATCCGTTCATTTTCTGTTCTGTAGCAAACATGATCCGAATGCGCATCCATACGATTCTGCATAAAAATTTCGGGATTTTTTTACAATATTGTAATCAAATTCCATGTTAGCACCCCTTTAATGCTGTAATAGTTGTCGGGTTCAATTTCCACTGATATGGCGATGTGTCCAGAAACTTCTTAAAATTGCGGTTGAAGGTCGATGTCGTGGTAAAACCGCACTTGATTGCGACCTCGTCCATGGAGTCATCGGAATGCTTCATCAGCTCACAGGCCTTTTGAATCCGGATCAGATTGACATAATCCATCGGCGACATGTTGATATATTCCTCAAACAAACGCCTGAAATGTGTTTCACTCATATTGCAGGCATCAGAAAGCTCTTTGGCCTTAAGCTGTTTTCCATAGTTTATATTGATATAGTATAAAGCAGATGTAATCTGCATTGCATTCGTAGTCTTTGAAGCAGCTTCTCCATAGGATTTCAGTTCGCCATGCATACGCATGATTTCAAGCACCAAATTCGTCAGATAGTTCTTGACCGCACTGCGATAATAGGGCTTCTGTTCCCGTTCCTCATCCATTATGGCATTCACAAGCGCCATAATCTTTTTATTCTTCGTCTGATTTAACATCAGAGGATTCTTGTTTATTTCTTCGAGAATTTCTGCCTGTGTAATTGGACTATCCGGATACAATTCCGCAATGACAGTTTTGGGATCGAAAAACAGATATTCCCAAAAATTGTTCTTCTCTCCGTCACTGATTGTAATGTGAGGAAAATTTTCAGGAAATACACTGATGGTTCCAGTCCTATAGCGATACTCCTCTTCGTCCAGATACAGTACGCCCGCACCTCTCCGACATATTCCGATTTCCATCAGATTATGAAAATGCAATTTCTGCTCTTCATGCCCATATACACGGTCCCAGTTTTCGCCCATAAAAGCCAGAACCGCCTCTCCCTGAGGAACATCATAGAATCGTAATTCCACGGATTCCCGTTTCTTTTTTGGCATAGTTTTTCCCCCTGATGTCATATAAGTTAAGAAAAGATAGCTCTTTCAAATAAGAATTTGTTTAAGCTATCTTTTCCAATTTCCATAACGCTCTGCTATTTAGTCAAAATCAAACTTTGAAAATCTCTCATACATTGCGCCGTAACGCTCTCTTACCTTTTCGTTCCACTCAAGGATTTTTGCTTCGTCGCCGCGAAACTGGCAGCGGATGCAACTGTAAATTCCGGTATCCTTATCCAAGAACATATCGATGTCGAGGTCTCGCATAAAGCAGGATGGACATCTGTAATTTAATTTGCCTTTTCCAAGTTGAGCCATGTTGCAAATACCTCCTTATCAGTAATTTTTTTCTTATATCCAAGCTTGAACATTGGAGAGAATGCATATCCCTCTTCAATGTATCCGGTTGCCTTATCAGATGCAGTCATAGAAACCTTTGTCTGGATTGCCGGAATCGTAGCACTAACTTCTGTAGCGCCTTCTACCTTTGCATCACGGCATCTGTACTCATAGTTGATGGTCTCATTGTCAGCCTTCAATGTGATACCGGTCATATCCTCAGGATATTCTGTGGTTCCATAGCATGCAGTAATGTACTCATCCAAGTAAATCTCTGCAGATGGATCGGAAATCTCTAAGATGGTTCTTTCAATCTTAATATTGGAGGCACCTTCCTCAAAGTACTCCTTTGTCTGAAGCTTGACAGTTACGCCATAGAACTTGATTTCAACCGGATCAAGGGTAAGGATTCTGTTCTTCTTTCCGTTGATAATCTCCTCGGAAAAATGAGACTTTGTCGGGCAGAGGCAAAGGTCAACCTCTTCTCCGTTGTAGGAAAGCTTTGCAGAACGAACGGTACCTGCTCCTGCATAATGAGTGAAGTATCCTGCACGGTATTTCTCCTGGATAAGGAATGGATAAGAAGCATCCTGTACATGCTTTGTTCCGATACCAACCGGCCACTCAAGCTTTGCAACGTACGGACGAAGGTCTACGATAGCTCCACCCTGATCCATGTTGACACAGGCTCTCATGTATGGGTCACAGTACCAGAATACCTGCTTGTCTGAACCGTAAAGGATATCTCTCCATGGTGCACACTCAGGTTCGTTGTAATTGCCGTCATTTACACCCTTCTTCTCTCTGTAGTAATCAGCGAACTCGGACATGGTCATATCGACAAGCTTGCCTTCCTTTTTCAGCTTACCATAGTAAGCACAACCATCGGAGTAAGACTTAAGAAGAAGCTCATAGGGCTGCTCCCAGCGTCCCATCTTGTTCATCCAGCCTGGTCCAACAAACATCATGTTGTAAGCATATCCGTTATTGTACTTTTCAAGATCACGATACTGATCAATCAAATTGTAAAGGTATGGATACTCCCAGGTCTTTGTATCATAAATCATTCCACGAAGTACGTTCTGTGGATGGGTTCCGAAGTTTGAACCGTTTCCGTCGTAGCAGGCAAGAAGATCACGGGAAAGATGAGGGATCGCTACAATTCCGCTATCCTCTGCTGCGTTTGCTGCCGGTGCGTGAGTATTCTGTTTGGAAGGAATCCACGGAGCCCATGGACCTCCGTCAAATAATGTATACCAGGAATTGTTACAGGTATGATATGCCTTTGGTCCTTCTTCCCAACAGGTAGCAACTGCGCATTTCACCATAGGATACTGCTCTTTGATGTAGTTGGTAAGCTCTGCATCCATATAGTAAGAACCGGTTGACTCCGGATAAAATCCAAATGCATCATGGAACTTTTCGAATACATCATTTACAATAGTCTTCTTATCCTCCATAGAGAACATCCAGATACAGAAGTCTTTGGTCTTGTATTTCTCACGGAATTCTTCGCAAGGAAGTCCAAGTAAAGAAAGTGCAATTTCATCACCGTATACTTCATGATCATGCTTTGCGAGCTCAACAGCTTCTTCATTGAAAAGTGCTGCGTAGGTCATCTGAATGGTAACCTTCAGTCCATTCTCATGTGCAAGTCTCTGCTGGGTCTTGAAAATATCAAGAGATTCTGTGATTAACTTCTTGTCTCCGATATCCTCTTCCTTGCCCTGTCCTGTAACGGTTGCAGAATACTCTGGAACCATCTCCGGACGATGGATAATGTTTACAACAAATTTGTCCATCATGATTTTCCTCCATTTAATCTTTGAAATGTTTTTAATCCCCCATTTGCAATTGTGAGTAACTTTTGTTACGTCAAATTGCGCAATCGGTTGTTCTGTGCTTTAAGTATATTCTTACTTTGGTCTTATGTCAATATACATTTTGGATATTTTTGCATGAAATTATTTGTCTGTTTTTCACAAAAGCACGTAGCTCATCTGTTTTTGCGCAACCGTTAAATCTTTTGAATTTTAGCCGATTTCTGCATTACTTTTTTTCTTGGAAACAGACATGTTCAGAATTTTACCCATTTATCATGTTTCATGGTCGATTCTGCCTTTTTTATATCCAACCGTATCTGTTCATTACCTTCACAGATACGATTCGCAAACCCATGAAAATCGACTGTGCCGATGGGGTGTTAGGTGCCAGTGGCATCTGTTCAACACCGACCGAAGCGAAGCGTAGACTTTGCTCACATCTGAATCATGTTCTTACTGCAGGATAAAATTATGTCTACACATCCATCGATCCCTAATCTACTACTGTCTAAACACAAATCATAGCTGCGGGAATCTCCCCATTTTTTGTTGGTGTAATAATTGTAATAGCTTTCCCGTTGACGATCCGTTTTCTTAATGATGTCCTTGGCTTTGGATTCAGATACATTTAGCTCTGATGATACACGCTCCAGTTTAAACTGCATATCTGCGTGAAGGAATACATTCAGGCAGTCAGGATCGTCGGCTAAGGCATAGTCAGCACATCGCCCTACAATGACACAGGATTCTGACTTTGCAATTTTTTTTATGGTTTCAAATTGTGCAAGAAATACTTTGTGATTTAAGGGCATCTCCATAAAGGGAGCTGGGGAATAACCGCCAATGGCATAGGTATCCATGACTAATGAGTACAAAAAGCTGCTGGTAGGCTTTTCATCCTGATGTTCAAAAATCTCCTGACACATACCGCTTTCCTCAGATGCAACACGCAACAGTTCCTTGTCGTAAAACTTTACACCTAATTTGTCAGCCAAAATCTGCCCGATTTCTTTTCCGCCACTGCCAAATTCCCTTCCGATAGTAATGATTGTCCTGTCTTCCATTTCGGTCACCTCTTTCATATACATGCTATTTTGCATAAATAGCAAAATGGTATCTATTCAGAACAGTTACAAACTTCTATACAAATTATACTATACCTAACGGAAGAAGTACACAGCAAAATCCGATGCTTAGTATGTGTTCCGTAGATAGACACATGCAAAGCATCGGATGCCGTAAAAATGCAACTATGAAGGTGTGGAACGAAGTTTTTTGAACAAAGCAGTCATATATTCCGGAATTGGTGCAGCATATTCCACGTATTCTCCGGTGGATGGATGCCGGAATCCAATGATATAGGCATGCAGCGTTTGCCCCTGCAAATGGTAGGGATTTTTTTCGCTTCCATAGATGGTGTCCCCCAAAAGTGGATGACCGATGCTTGCCATGTGGACTCGAATCTGGTGTGTTCTGCCTGTTTCTAATTTGAATTCGGCGTAAGTCGCATTTTTTAATCGTTCAATTACACGATAATGTGTGATAGCTGGTTTCCCGTTTTTCTCATTTATGGCCATTTTTTGCCGCAGGGTAGGATGTCTACCGATTGCTCCCTGAATCGTTCCGGAGTCTTCCTTTAGATGTCCGACGACAATACCTCGATATAATCGATTTACGGTGTGATCCTTAATCTGCTGGGCTATGATACGATGACTCTGGTCGTTTTTACAAATAATAAGAGAACCTGTGGTATCTTTGTCGATTCGGTGAACAATACCTGGACGAATTTCCCCATTGATGCCGGACAGATTGTCTTTACAGTGATACAAAATAGCATTGACTAAGGTTCCACTGTAGTGTCCCGGACAGGGATGAACCACCATTCCCTTAGGCTTATTTACAATAATCACATCATCGTCCTCATACAAAATGTCCAACGGAATATTTTCGGGTAAAATTGCAGTTTCCACTGCGGGGGGGATATTTACCGTAACAATATCATCCTGACGGATGCGATAGCTGCTTTTCTTCTGAATCAGTTCGTTAACGGATACATTGCCTTCTTTTAACAGCTTTTGAAAAAAGCTGCGGGAACAGGAAGGGTAAATGGCTGCTAAAAAACTGTCGATTCTTGCATTTTCATATTGTTCCGTGGCTTCAAAGATTTCTGTTGTCATTCTATCTTGTCCTTATCTGACTCTTCTGTTGTATCGGTAACCTGATTATGCCTGGAAGATATTTTTTTTCGCTGTGGGAAAATTGCTGCAAGATCCTCTTCCTTGTAATAAAATAAAATCAACAGAATCAGCAGACCACAAAATACGGTTACATAGATATCCGCCACATTAAAAATAGGAAAATCAATACATTTTAAATAGAAAAAGTCGATGACGTAGTTGTGGAGAATACGGTCGATGAGATTTCCTACAGACCCGGCAAATAAAAATACTGCAATCACGCGCAGTGCCCAGAATTTTTTCCCGGAAGGAATCCGCAGATAGAAATAACACAGTGCAAGAATAAATAGCACGGTAATTACAACAAAAAACCATTTTTTTCCCTGCAGCATGCCAAAGGCGGCACCTTTATTTTCCAGGTATTGGAGTTCAAAGACGCCTTCCCATAGGACAAATGCAGGTTGACCCTTTAAATGCAATACAGCAATATTTTTTGTCCACTGGTCAATCAAAATTAGCAGTATGCCGGCTATTAGGCCACCAATACATGACGTTGCTTTTTTCATCGTGTTCGCTCCTTTTTCGTTTATGCTACACATACTTTTCAAAGCTTACTTTTAGCTTATTCTTTCTGGTTTCCCCTGAAATTCCATCAAATAAATATTTACCGTATCCTCGGATTGAGATGACATCCCGAGGCTTGAGCTGATAGCTATGATTCAGACATTCCGCACCGTTGATAGCGATTTTTCCAGCATTGATCAGTGCAACTGCCTGACTTCGTGAGATGCCGGTCATAGCAGCGATAAGACTGTCCAGGCGATTAGAGGCAATAATCTTTTCGTGAATTTCAGTGTTGGGATGCAAAGAAGATACTTCCTCTGTTGACACGATATCGCAGTGAACCTGAGTGTGGCTGACCTGCGTCAGGTGTTCTATCAGATATGCGGTCATTTCCTTTTTACAGAAAAAGTAGTAACCATTCTCTCCTATCAAGATGTCGCCTAATTTGTCTCGTTGAATGCCCAGATTCATAAGAGCTCCCAAAATGTCGCGATGAGATAATTTCTCCGCAAATTTGGGATAACTGGGCGTGATTTGAAGACATGTAATCGGGTATTCCCAATCATAATAAAGAGCATCAGGGATAAATGCTACCAACTGACGCTCTGCACCTTCATAGCCCCCATAAATCTGTCCCGTACTTTCCAGTTGACCGGAAAGGCTCTGAAAAATGTATAACTCGTTTAACGTTAAAAAATCGCTAAAACAGACAATTCCTTTTCGGCTTGCCTGTTTTGCGAGATCCATAAATCTTTTTTCTGTTAGCCTAGAATCGCTCATATCTGATACCTGATTTTATTCATGATCTGTAATGGTTCGATGCTTCGCAGTTACCATTATGGTCATATTACCGGATAAAATCTGTCTGAATGGATGCCCCGGAGAAATTATCCAAAATTTCCTGGAAATCACCGGATATATCTACAGATTCCGGTGTGATGATGAAAATATAATTGGAAATTTTCTGAAGATTTCCGTTCATAGCATAGCAGGATCCAGAAGCAAAATCAATAATCCGCTGTGCAATATCTACATCCAGTCCCTCTACATTTAATACAACTGTACGATTTCCTAAAAGCGTATCTGTGATTTCACGTGCATCTTCAAATCCTGTGGGCTTAATGACACATACAGCCATGCTTCCATTTCCATTTTTTTTCGTATTTCGAATGGGTGTTATTTTATTTACAGGTTTCAGGCGTTCTCTGGAAGTGGGAACGTCCTCTACACTGTCTGTATCATCCTTCTCTTTTTTGTGAAAAAGACTTTTTTTAGGAAGATCCTCCTCGTCATCGTCGTCGTCATCATAATAATCATCATACAAATCGTCGTCGTCATCCGGACTGAGTCTCATAACATCCATGAATTTATCAAAAACTTTCATTATAAAATCTCCTGTCTCATTTCTATAAAATATTTGGTATTCTGTTCAGTACTTCACAGATACGATTCGCAAACTCATGAATAATTGCGTGCACCAAATATACCGGTTCCTACACGAACCATGGTGGCGCCCTCTTCGATTGCGACCATATAATCACCGGTCATTCCCATGGAGAGAATATCCATAGATACATTATCAATGTTTTTCGCAACGATGTCAACCGCTAATTGGCGGATATTTCGAAAATATAGACGATTTTCCTCCGGGTCTTCTACATATGGTGCTATGGTCATCAACCCGCATATTTTCAGGTTGGGAAGGGCCGCAATCTGTTCCACTAGCTGGATGGCTTCCTCCTTGTAAATACCGAACTTACTCTCCTCTTCTGCGATGTTTACCTCAATGAGAATGGACATGGTAAGTTCATGCTTCACAGCCTGCCGACTGATTTCTTCTGCCAGCCGGAGAGAATCCACAGAGTGAATCAGACAGACCTTATCAATAATATATTTTACTTTATTTCGCTGCAGATGACCAATCATATGCCATTTGATATCTTTGGGAAGAACATCATATTTTTCAATAATTTCCTGCACTTTATTCTCGCCAAAGTCACGGACACCTGCATCATAGATTTCCTGCAGCATTTCCACCGGCTTTGTTTTGCTTACCGCAATCAGAGTCACATCATTACGATTTCGTCCGGCACGCCCGCAGGCGTTTTCAACATTGTCTTCTACAGATTTCAAATTTTCTTTTAACATTATTTATCACCTCGTGTTATTAATTAATTCATTTTCATTGATGGCGTTCCCTTCCAGTGCAATATGATCGTAGAGGGATAAACCATAGCTTGTGCCGGTTTTTATTATGGCATATTCTTCATTTTGATATAAGATTTCGATACGCTTAAATACCGCATAGCCTTTATTTATGTTGTATACGCCCTTTAATTTCGCTGTTTCGGATAAGACCATGGTCTCGGTAGAATCCGGCTTTTGCAATATGGTTCCAGGATGAAAGAGAGATTTACTGATATAGTAGGTGTCATCGGTCTTGTTATATATTTCCGTTTCCACGAAGGAAATTTCTTTTGTTTCCGGATTTTGCATGTAAACGCCCCATTCGTTGGAGTCACCGCCCTTGGAAAAATATTCCTTGGGGACCAGATAAAAGTCATTGGACACTATTGCGGTACATGGAATTTTGAGTCCGCTCTGTTCATCTAACAACAATTCTACTTCCACATAGCGATCATCTAAAAAACGTATCATGTGATTGTTCAGTGATAGAAGCATGTAGTAATCAGAGCCAATCTGGCGAATTTCAAAATTTACCCAGCAGCTGGTACCGTCCTTGGGAAAGCGGATTTCCACCACGGATTCTTCTGCCAATTTATCTTTTGTATCCGGAGAAATCATAAAAATCAAGTTCCAGTTTTCTCCCGTAACAAGTTTATATGCCGCATCTCCCGAGGTTACCTCACTATTGTTTTTTAGTGTTGTTTTTGAATAATCCAGAGGCTGTATCAAATCCGGAGAAAATGTATCTATAGTCACGTCTTCATACCCATCTGTATAGTAAGTAATCACTCCGGATTGTGCAGAGTAGGCACGGTGAAAGCTTCCACTGTTGCTGTTCACATATTCGGACACTTCGGACAGTGTGCTTTGATTTACTGCTTCTGTAATGAGAGAATCCACCTGATCCTTAAAGTTATAGACCTGATAAAAATTGGAGCTGTCATAGGACTGGGTGTATTGTTCTACACAGGATTTCAAATTTTGGAAATAGCTGCTGTTCAGATCCATCTGGTCGCTGCCGGCGGCAGCCATCTGCTCAGCAATTTCTCCTGTTTCATCCACAGAGTAGATTAAATCGCCACAGGCCACCTTTGAGCCATCGTTCTTGTAATAATCAATAGTACCTGCATAATCGCTGTAATAAACTGTTTCCTCACGAAGTGCCAGAGCCTGGTAGGTATTGTTTTCGGCTATGGTTCCCTGCTCCACCTCATAAATACCAATCTGACGTCTGCTAAGGTAGGAAAATACATAGAAACAGATATAGATAAATATAATGGCAAATACCACAATACCAATATTTATATGAAATGGTTTTCTATACTTAACAATATTACTATTCTTTCTTGCCATAAATTACCACCCTGAAATTTGATGAATCGTGATGAATAAAACCAAGTATAAGCTCCCATACTATGAAAAAAGGAGGATGAATCATGAATTCAAAAGGCTTGGATTATACATTGTTGACAATTGTTATTATTGGTGCAATCAATTGGGGTCTCATCGGTTTTTTCCGGTTTGACCTGGTTGCATTTTTATTCGGCAATATGAGCTGGTTCTCACGTATTATTTATGCACTGGTGGGGCTTAGCGGACTGTATCTGTGTTCTGCTTATGGAAGAATCCGTTCCATCAGTGGTCAGGCATAGAGAACCAATCAGATTTAACAAATGTAGAAAAAAGGTGTCTTAAGTAAAAGAAACTTAAGGCACCACTTTTTTATCCGCCAAACCCTTCTAAAATCTCATTCATTAACAGATACAGATTACTTCTGCAGTCTGCTTTAAAAACAATAGATATGATCTCCTCGCCCTCTGCATTGGAGGACAAGAGTACCAGACAGTAACCAGCTTCACCTGTGGTGCCGGTTTTTCCGCCGATTACAGTAAATCCCTCCGGCGGTGTCTGTTTATCCACAAGGTATTGATTGGTTGTGGACCATTCCATGGATGCGGCAGAGCCATCTGCGGAGGTATAATGTGTTGTATAATTTGTAGTACTGATAATCTGATAGAATGTTTCATCGCTCAATGCATGCTGAAAAATCAGGTACATATCATAAACTGTGGTATAGTGATTCTCATCGGGTAGACCATTTGGATTTACAAAATGAGAGCCGGTTGCCCCTATGGCCGCAGCTTCTGTGTTCATTAATTTCGCGAATTCTTCGATGCTGCCAGACATATGTTCCGCTATGGATACCGCTGCATCATTTCCGCTGCGAAGAATCAGTCCATAAACAAGATCACGCAGTGTCATACGGTCACCGGCTTTGAGATTGCAGACAGAGGAATCGCTGGTAACTGTGACAGCGTTTTCACTGATTGTCACTGTGTCATCCAGATTTCCGTATTTTATGGCAATATAAGCCGTGAGAATCTTTGTGGTACTGGCTGGATACATGGTGTCATATATGTTTTGGGAATAGGGAATCTCACATGTATCAAGATTAAACACACCTGCAGCACCGGCAACCGCTGAATCTACTGATTCTGTACCGTGGTTTTTTGTCCCTCCTACACATAATCCCTCCGAAAAGAACGTAGGGGTAATTACGGTGGTACTTTCCGCAGTGACACTGGTGATATGTGTGTTGTGATAAACATCATAAGCGTTAGAAATAACTGCTTCTTCCTTACCACATCCCGTCAACATAGTAATCAGCAGTACACATATAGAACCAATTGCTTTTAATCTATTTATACATTTCACGCCACTCTAAATCTCCTCTATCTAATGCTCGAATCAGAAGTTCTGCAGTAGCAAGATTCGTTGCTAATGGTATATTGTGTGTGTCGCAGAGACGAACCACACTGTCCACATCCGGCTCATGTGATTTCGGGTTTAACGGATCTCTCAAAAAGATGACCAGGTCGATCTCATTATGTTCAATCTGAGCCCCTAACTGCTGAGAACCGCCTAAATGACCTGCCAGATATTTGTGGATATTGAGGTTTGCAACCTCTTCAATCAGTCTGCCGGTGGTACCAGTGGCGAATAATTCATTTTTGCAGAGTATTCCTCTATACGCAATGCAAAAATTCTGCATTAGTTTTTTCTTTGCATCATGTGCAATTAATCCGATGTTCATGAAAATGATTCCTCCTTTCCGTATTTACGGGGTTGTAAACCTACATTCAGAACGATGCCAATCCCGGAAAAAAGTGTCACAAGGGATGTCAATCCATAGCTGACAAATGGTAATGGAAGTCCGGTATTAGGCATAAGTCCCGTTACAACGCATATATTTACAAAGCTCTGAAACCCAATGAGTGAAGCCATTCCACCGGCAATCAGACGACCTGACATGTTCTTGGCCTTTTGAGCAATCAGTAAACATTCTATGGTTATCAATAATAATAGCACAATCACAGTAATTGTTCCAACAAATCCCAGTTCCTCACCAACAATGGCAAAGATAAAATCAGTCTGAGCCTCTGAAATAAAATTTCCATTCTTCACAGAGGAAATATCTGTGGTGTTTAATCCCTTTCCGAAAAGCAGACCCGAACCAATGGCTGTAATTGAATTCTGTTGCTGATAGGCTGTATTCGGATACTTTTCCGGCTGTAGCCAACCGAGTATACGCATTGCCTGATTCTCGGTCAAAATATCCTGCCCCGGTTGAAGAATCAGCGTAATCAGAATGGAAATGGTTGGAATAACCACCGCAATCACACCAATTACTATTTTATAACTTAATCCCGAAAGAAACAAGAGTGATGCGAAAATTAATGCAGTAACAATTGTAGTGGAAAGATCCGGCTCCTTATAGATCAAAAGGAGAGGAATACCTGCTAATACAATGGAACTGACTATCGTTTTTAGCGTATTAAGATGCTCTTGATTCTTGGCAAGATAATAGGCAAAAAACAGGATGATTAATATTTTCGCCATCTCAGAAGGCTGAAAACGGATACCGATCTGCAACCATCTGGTGGAGCCTTTGTTTTCATATCCAAGGGGAGTATAAATCAGTAACAGCAGAGTCACCGCCATTCCATAAATAATCCAGCTAAATCTCAATATGAAGTTATAATCAATCAATGACACTCCTACCATCACTATTGTGCCCAGAATCAGACCTAAAATTTGTTTGGTCTGCACGGATTCCTCAGCACTTCCGATCACAAAAATGCCAAGAATCGTCAATGCAATGACATAAAGTACAAGGCGAAAGTGATAATCTCGAAGTTTGTATTGCTTTAGCATATCGATTACTTCCTAACATTCATTAACAGTTACTTTTTCTTTTCATACTTCAGATCTTTAATGGGTATATTTGCAAACAGAGCAGGAACGCTTCCGTTGGAACCATCTGACTCTGTCTGGGTAATCTGAATATCCAGCCCCTCAGCATCAATCTCCATGTATTTTGAAATCACCTGAATAATGTCGTTTTTAATATTTTCCATTACATCCGGAGAGCAGTCTGCCCGATCGGATATTAATAAGAGTTTTAATCTGTCTTTTGCAACATCACCGGAATTTTTCTTCTTGAAGAAATCCATAAATCCCATATCATTATCCCCCTAGTTCTTTTTAAATAATCCTTTGAATTTTGACCACACACCTTTGCTTTCCAGATCCAGAAGGGGAACCTCCTCACCGGTAATACGACGGCAGATGTTCATGTAAGCTTGTCCAGCCAGACTGTTGGTTCCAACTAAAGGTTCACCCTGATTGGTGGAGATTACAATCTGTTCGTCATCCGGAACTGCACCAATGAGGTCAATGGCCAGTATTTCCTGCACATCCTGAATAGACATCATATCTCCACGCTTTACCATATCCATACGGAGACGGTTGACAATCAGTTCTGTTTTTTTGATCTCATTTGCCTCCAGCAAACCGATAATACGGTCAGCATCACGAATTGCGGAAACCTCCGGTGTGGTAACCACCAATGCACGGTCAGCTCCGGCAATGGCGTTTTTGAATCCCTGCTCAATTCCGGCAGGACAGTCCAAAAGTATGTAATCAAACTCTTCTCTTAACTCTTCCACCAGCTTCTTCATCTGTTCCGGATTGACGGAGGTCTTGTCCCTGGTCTGGGCGGAAGGAAGTAAGAACAATGTAGGATATTTTTTGTCCTTAATCAATGCCTGTTTGATGCGACAGTTTCCTTCTATTACATCCACCAGATTGTATACAATCCGGTTTTCAAGCCCCATTACAACATCAAGATTACGCAGTCCGATATCGGTATCAATCAAAACAACTTTCTTATTTAACTGGGCCAGACCGGTTCCCACATTTGCGGTAGTGGTAGTTTTTCCTACTCCACCCTTTCCTGATGTAACAACAATTACTTCACTCATGAATTTAAATCCTCCTGATAAACTTTATTTCATAGCCTTTAATAGCTGATTATGACTGAAAAATTCCACGTGTAAGTGGTTCGATTAATATCTGCTCATCCTGAACGGTAGCCACCTGGGGCTCCATGGTTTTACGACGATTTTTCAACGCATAAAATGCGCCCCTGTCCGGACTTCTGCCATAGACACTTCCGATACGAAGCTGTACCGGGTCCATGTCCAGTGCAGCAATAAAACTACTCTCATCACCGGCGGCTCCTGCATAGGCATTTCCGCGCAGAGAACCCAGAACAACAATATTTCCACGGGCAATGATTTTTGCTCCAGGATTCACATCACCCAGTACAATCAGACTGCTTTCACATTCCACGCACTGACCGCTGCGCAAAGTTCCGCGATAGAACTCTCCGGTCCGCCCCAGCCGCAGTTCATCTGCTAACTGTATCTGACGCTCGCATACTGCCTCATAGCCGGCATCCCGATCGATGACACAAACTACTTCGATGCTGGTACATTCTGCGATTGTCTCCAAAATTTGTTTTTCTTCGTCTTCTGTCAGATTCCTTCCCTCAAAAGAAAGGGCAACCCTGGCATTGTGAAAAAACTTTCCTGAATCACTGAATTTTTTTAATATTTCGTATTTTAGCTGTTCAAAAGAAATGTCCGGATCCATAATGAGTCGAATGCCACGGGCATTACTTTTGATAATCACTGGCTGTTCCATGCTTGCCTCCTGTTAGTCGTTAAATGAATTGGCGTCAGATTCTTCATCGTCTGCCTGATGATCCAGTAGGATTTCCTTATCCTCCAAATCAAAATAATACTTATATACAGATGCTGCCACGTCAGCTGTATTTGAGGAAGAATATCCATATGCAATACGACATGCAATGGATATTTCCGGATTATCGTATGGTGCATAGCCTACGTACAAGGCGTGATTCGGTCTGGTTTTTACCTGCTGTGCGGTACCGGTTTTTCCTGCTGATTCTACGCCAAGCCCATCAAATTGTGCATGGTTTTCTACCACCATCTTCATTCCGGAATGAATTGCATTCCAAGTGCTTTGACTGATTGTGGTGATTTCGTTATGCACGGTGGGTGAATAAGTTTTTATTACATTCCCATCCGAGTCGGTTACCTTAGACAACAGGGTATAATTATACACCGTGCCACTGTTTGCAACCGCCGTAACATATCGGCTAAGCTGAATGGTTGTAAAGCTGTTGTTACTTTGTCCAATAGCTGATGTAATGGGATATTCTGTGGTCTGTTTGGGCGGGGTTTCTGAAATCTCAATACCTGTTTTTTCATTTAATCCGAACAGGGAGGAATATTTATTGATGGTATTGACACCCTGCTCTTCATTGTACACACCGTTATCCATACTCATATCATATCCGACTTTATAGAAAAAGTAGTTACAGGAATCACGGATTGCTTCCGATACATTGATCAGACCATGGTTCGATGGGTAAACCCAACACTTTGGTCCATTTTCAACTTCTTCGAACTGCCCTTTATCTTCAATCTGTGTGGATGGAGTGATATATCCCTCCGTCAATGCCGCAGCAGCCGTTACCATTTTGAAGGTGGATCCCGGAGCAGTACGCTGCTGCGTCGCATAATTATAAAAAGGCACAGACTGGTCATTGTATAGCTGATTGTAATACTCTACGTCCATGTGATTGGCCAATCGGTTCGTGTCATACCCTGGATAGGTGACACATGCCAACAGTTCGCCGGTATTCACATCTGCAATCACGCAGGATCCGGTACATGGGTCTAACGCCAGCTGGGCAGGTGTAATCTCAAGGTTTTTGATTTTATCCTTGATAAAGCTGTAGGCACTAATTCTTCCGGATGACAGACTGCTGATGGCAGCATCATCATAGCTTAATACCTTTTGATCGTATAGTGCCAGACAGAGCTGGGTTCCACTGATTTCATTATCCCTTATCATATACTGATAGATTTTTTTTGAAAAACCGTTATCTTTTTCAATTTCCTGAATAATATAATCGCAGAGTGCATCATATATTTCATCAGAATCAGAATATTTATCTGACATGGCAAATGCAGTGATATCAATCCAATTCTGGTTTATGGCATATTTTAAATATTCTTTTGCGCTGATTTTGTCGTTTTTAAAGTCCTGATAAACAGAATCTGAAGTGTCAATGGAATCGCTTAATATAATTCCGGAATCAGTCAGCATGGAAATTAAATAGCTCATATAGGTGTATTGCTCGCGGGACAAGTCTTCCATATTCGTAGGCGATGTGGAAGTCAGTTCCTGCTCTACCCAGCTGAGCACGCGGGATTGTTTGGTTACAAAGGCACGATGGATGTCCTGTTCTGTGGAGGAGGCATCCTCCCTTGCAAAATCTTCCAGATTTAATACATTATTGTCGATTAGTGCAAAATATACATCATCAATAGGAATTACAATATCAGAAGCACTGGCATAGTTGCCGTCGGTTGACTTGATATTTTCAATTTTGGAATAGAGGATACCTGCTATTTTCTGTTCCAACAGATCATAAACGGCTTTTTGTAAATCCATATCAATGGAGAGGTATACATTATTCCCGGCAATCGGTTCCACACGGTCTGTTGTCTCAATGACTCGACCAAGACTGTCCACATATACCGTTTCGCTTCCTTTGGTACCCCGGAGTGTACTGTCCATGTATTGTTCAATTCCGGATTTACCAATTACATCGTTTAAGGTATAGGAATCATCTTCTTCCTTCAATTCTTCGTACTCATCCTGTGAAATTTTTCCGGTATATCCAATAAAGTGAGAAAAATATTTGGCATCCACATATTTTCGTATGGTATCTTCTGCGATATCTACTCCCTGAAGATGACTCTTGTTTTCAGCAATAAATGCCACCGTTGCGTCACTGACATTCTGGGCGATAGTAGTCACAATGTATTTCTGGTAACTGTTAAGAGAAATCGCATATCGGAGAACCACAATTCGATACAAATCCTCTCTGGCATAATCCGTTTCAGACAAATCATACCCCTTTTCTTTACTGCTCCGACACAGATACTCCATCACCTGGGAAGCGGTAGCCTCTGCTTCGTTATAGCCCAGGTTTTTGTTGTATTTCAAATCATCTGTGGATGTATGGTCATAAACATCTGCCAGGAACCGTTTCAGAGAAGAGCCACTGACGTTAAAGGAGTAGCTTCCGTCTTCTTCCAGGGAAATCTGGAAATCATTGACGATTTCATCTCCGTTTTTGTCCAGTGTTTTGATGATCTCGTATAGCTCTGCATTCATGGAATCATTGCGATCCTTTGTGCTTTCATAGGTACCATTATCTTCGATTACCACAGAATAAGCCAATTCATTGTACGCCAAAAGCTTTCCGTTCCGATCATAAATGCTTCCACGGGTGCTGTTTAAGGTGCGGGGTTTCTGAATCTTTTTACTATAGTTATTCAGATACTCTTCTCCTTTTATAATCTGCAGATAGAAAAGACGTCCTACAAGCACACTGGATAAAAGAACCATCACTATGGAAAAAACAAAGACTCTTGATTTAAATATTTTTTGTAAAAAATCTTTTATTTTACTAAACAAACTTACTTGCACTCCTTTTTTCGATGTGCTCTAAACGCTGATTGATTTTCAGAATCACAAAGTAAACCACGATGGAAATTAACAGTGTGTAGACTATTTCAGGAATCATAATATGAATCAGATAATAGCCAAAGGAAAATCTGCTTCGGAATAAAAACCGGAAAAAGTAAATGGCCAGATTGTATATCAGGTCACTGCATGAAATTAATACCATAGGCAGTGCAATATCGTCCGGAAAAAAATGTTTTTTGAAAAATCCATTTGCCCAGCCGATGTACATATGCAAAAGTGTATAAAAACCAAGATATTCCGCAAAAAAAATATCCACTAAAAGACCGCAGAAAAATCCTATCACCATCCCCTCTTTAGATCCTCTCATAAATCCAAAGGATGCAATCACGATAATCAGAAGATTCGGTGAGATGGAGGCAAAGGAAAGAGTCTGGAAAACCGTGCTCTGTAACAGAAAGCATACAATGATAATAATGGTTACCAGTATTTTTCGGCGCATGCTATTCTTCCTCCCCCGTTTCTTTCTTTTCTAAAATGACAAGGACCTGTTGCAGGTGCTCAAAATCCACGGCCGGCGTCAATGTACCGGAACGGGTCAGGTTATTGGAATCATCGGAAATTGTACTGATATATCCGACGAGAATACCTTCTAAATACTTGCTGCTGACATTGCTGGTGACAACCTGATCTCCAATCTGAACCTTGTGACTACTGTCATTTAAGTTGGAAAAGGTAATCACCTGATCGTTGCTCATGGTGGAGAGATTTCCGCTGATTACACAGTTGTCAGATGTGCTTAATACCATTCCATATACCTGAGAGGTGTCATCAATGATAGAACGCACCTTGGCATAGTGAGGACCCACATCATATACGATACCCACAAGTCCACCATCTGCAATGACGTTCATATCGATTTCAATGCCATCCTTGGAGCCTTTATCAATAATAAAGGTCTGAAACCAGTTCCCTGCATCCTTTCCGATGACATTGGCGGCAGTTTTGTCGTAATCACTGTATTGTTTGTCCAGCTCCAGCAACTCACGAAGGTTTTCTAATTCGTATTGCTCCAGCTTTGTCTCGTTCAGCTCCTGGGTCAGTTCCTCTACCTGTGATTTCAGTTCTTCGTTTTCTGCCATAACTTCGTTCAACTGTTTAAAATTATCAGCCTTATCCGAAATCCAGGTTCCCATTACATTTATGCCCCGCTGCATCGGTCCGAAAATCGCACCGGCCACTGTATTTAAGGGACCTCCGGTAAGATTCAGGGAAAAACTGATATACATGGCTGCGATACAGAAAACAGTCAATGCAAGCAGAATATATTTGGTTGGAATTTTGAATCTGGATCTACGTCTCATGTTATGCCTCTATTTATATATTCTTGTTTTCATACTGTATCCTAAGTGACCGAACTTTTCATCGGAAACAATCTTATTCAGTCCTCTTACTGCACTTTCCTCCGGTGTATCACATGTGTTGACCTTGATGTTGGTAATCTGGGTGAACAACGTATCCAGGTCGTGGATCTGGGAAGCACCGCCGGTAATATAAATACCGGAATGAATAATGTCCCTTGCCAGCTCCGGAGGAGTTTTTTCCAAAATCATTTTGATTGAGGTGCAGATGGAATTCAGGTTATCTTTAATGGCTGCATAGATATCTGCCGCAGTAAGTTCCATCTCGATAGGAAGTCCACTGACTACATCGCGACCAACAATGACCATGCTCTTTTCCAGTCCCGGAACACCGGAGCCTAATTCCTCTTTTAATGCTTTGGCTGTTTTTTGTCCAATCACCAGCTCATGTGTCCTGCGAACATAACTGATGATGGATTCATCAATCCGGTTTCCACCAAAATGGAGCAAATCACTCAATACCAAACCGCTTAAAGAAATGACAGAGATTTCTGTGGTGTCGGCACCGATGTCCACAATCATACGACCGGTTGGTTCATTGACATCAAGATCAAGACCAACTGCGTCTGCAAGAGGTTTTTCACATAATAATACAGATTTTGGACGCATTTTACTTTTGAAAAAAATGTCAAAGAAAGCCTTTTTTTCCACCTCAGTAATATCTGTAGGAACCGCCACGATAAACTCTGCACCGTGAGCCTTTCCTTTTGTGTGTTTTTCCAGGAGTTCGAACATCATGGTTTGCATGTTGTTAAAATCGGCAATCACTCCATTGACAATCGGAAAGGATACATGTATCCGGTCCGGAGCCTTCTCATACATAGCATAAGCTGAATCGCCGTACGCATACATCTGATTTTTATTTACGATGGCGATGGTGTTCTTTTCATTGATGATTTTGCCCGTGGATTTGCAGAATACTTTAATATTCGAGGTTCCTAAATCTATTCCGTAAACGTTATTTGACATTTTATCTCCCTTCGGAATGCTCCAGCATTCCCTGTTCTTTAAAACTGTAATATCTCCGGTCACCGATAATGATATGATCTGCCAGAGCAATGCCGATCAAATCGCCACCCTCCCGGATCTGACGGGTAACCTGTATGTCCTGTCTGCTGGGGGTGGGATTGCCACTGGGATGGTTGTGTACCAGAATAATGTGCTGTGCCCGGTTTGTAAGTGCCTCGACAAATATTTCCCTGGGGGAAATTAAAGAGGCGTTGGCAGTACCTGTAGTCAGCATACACTCCCGGATGAGTCTGCATTTTCCGTCAAACATACACAACATTAAATGTTCCTTATGCTCATGACGCAGCTCCTCCATGTAGTAGGTAGCAACGCTGCGGGCATCAGACAATGTAACCGTTTCCCGGTGTCCGGTTCTGGCAATGCGTTTGGAAAGCTCTGCGATACATTTTAACTGAATCGCCTTTACCTGCCCAATCCCGGGAAGCTGCATGAGCTGCCTGAGATTCAGGGAATAAAGTGTCAAAAGATCTCCACTTCCCTGGGTAAGGATCTGCTCTGCCAGCTGTACTGCATTTTGTCCGGATGATCCGGTTCTTAAAATAACAGCCAGAAGCTCCGCATCCGACAGACTTTCCGGTCCGTGAGACATACATTTTTCGTAAGGACGTTCAGAGACCGGCAATTCATTTGTTTTTATTGACATAATCCTTCTTTCCACTCTCTCATGGTGTTCCAAAGCATTATTTTCCGAATCATGTTCTTACGGCCTCATCAGCAAGTGATTCGGCCTGTTCTGAACAGATACTATCTGTCATTTTATCACATCATATTTGTATTAACAAGGTTCTGTTCATAAAGTTTTTGTAATGACATGAGAATACCGAGTTTTGCGTGATACCAGGTCAGTCCGCCCTGAAAATATACAGCATATGGCGGTTTTAAAGGCCCATCCGCACTCAGTTCGATAGAAGAACCCTGCACAAAGGCTCCGGCCGCCATGATCACTTCACTGTCGTACCCCGGCATAGCCCAGGGCTCCGGTGTTACATAGCTGTCTACCGGGGCCGCAGCCTGAATCCCTTTACAGAATGCAATTAAACCCTCCGGAGAATTTAATGTCACTGCCTGAATAATATCATGCCGGCTTTCTGAGCCATTGGGGATGACTGGAAAGCCTAATTTTTCATAGATGTTGGCTGCAAAAATAGCCCCTTTTAATGCACCGGCTGTCACAACAGGCGCCTGAAAGAGTCCCTGATAGAAGGAGGAAATCACATTCAGGGATGCTCCCACTTCTTTTCCAAGACCAGGGGAGGTAAGTCGGTAAGCAGCATTTTCTATACACTCTTTTTTCCCTACAATGTAGCCGCCAATGGGTGCCAGTCCGCCACCGGGATTTTTGATTAGAGAACCAACAATCATATCTGCTCCTACTTCTAGCGGCTCGCGTTCTTCTACAAATTCTCCGTAGCAATTGTCTACCATACAGAGCACATCCGGTTTTATGGATTTTACAAAGGTGATTAATTCCCCGATTTTAGCCACGGAAAGAGATGGCCTGGTCTGGTAGCCTTTTGACCGCTGAATGGTTACGAGCCTTGTTTTTTCATTGATGGCTTTTCGAATATTTTCATAATCAAAGCTGCCGTCGGGAAGAAGATCTACCTGACGATAGCTGATGCCGTATTCTGCCAGTGAGCCTTTGGAGGGACGGATGCCGATTACCTCTTCCAAGGTGTCATAGGGTTTTCCTACAGGGGATAAAAGTTCGTCTCCGGGACGCAGATTGGACATGAGCGCCAGTGCCAATGCGTGAGTACCACAGGTAATCTGTGGCCGCACCAGAGCGTCCTCCCCGCCAAAACAGCTGGCATACACTTTTTCCAAGGTGTCTCGACCTAAGTCGTTGTAGCCATATCCATTGGACATGGCAAAACATTCTGCGGATACATGATTTTTCTGCATAGCGGCAATGACTTTCATCTGGTTAAATTCTGCTGTTTTGTCTATGTCCAAAAAGCGCTGGGCAAGCTCGTGTTCTATTTTTGCTCCAAATTGGTACACCTTCGGCGAAATACCCAGGGCTTCATATTGTGCTTCAATCCTTTTATTCTCCATGCTTGGTCTCCTTTGTTGATATGTTCTTTTGTTGAATCAGTTGATCCAGATACTCTAAAATAGCGTTTTCATCATAATGAAAATCATATTTATTGATCCATGTCACATCCCGTTCCCGTTTAAACCAGGTGATCTGTCTCTTTGCAAAATGTCTGGTATCCCGCTTGATGATATAGACAGCCTCCTCCAGAGAGCATTTTCCATCCAGATAATCAATCAGTTCTTTATACCCTAGTCCCTGCATGGACACCATGTCTCTGGTACATCCCATTTCCTTTAGTATTTTTACTTCCTGTAAAAGTCCCTGCTCCATCATCTGATCCACACGTTTTTCAATTTTTTCATACAACAGGTCTCTTCTGTCATTTAAAACCAGATATAAAAAATTGTAGGGAGATTCTTTCTCTCTCTGGGCTTCGTTGTGTTCCGAGATTTTTTGTCCGGTGCTGTGGTGGTATTCTAATGCACGAATCACCCGCTTGCGATTATTGGCATGGATTTCCTCCGCCGCTTTCGGGTCCACCTTTTGCAGCATTGTATGCAAAAAATTATTTCCTTTGTTTTCAGCAATCTCTTCCAACTCGCTACGATATGTCGGATTACTGTCCTGATTGGAAAAGTCAATATCATACAGCACAGACTGAATATAAAAACCGGTTCCGCCCACCAGAATGGGGATATTGCCATGGGAATAGATTTGTTCCATACATTCTTTTGCCGCCTGCTGAAACCTTACGATATGAAATTCTTCCCATGGTTCACATTCGTCGATGAGATAATGAGGGATTCCTTCCCGTTCCTCGGGCATAACCTTTGCCGAGCCGATATCCATATGTTTATACACCTGCATAGAATCAGCGGAGATAATCTCTCCGCCAATCTGACGTGCCAGTTTTATGGAAAGGCTTGTCTTTCCAACAGCCGTTGGACCAGTTAAAATAATCAATGGTTTTTTCATGAAGAGCTCCTATATAATACGCTTAAATTTTTTCTCAATCTCATATTTGCTCATGGAGATAATAGTGGGGCGGCCATGAGGACAATGGTACGGGTTGTCCAGTTGCATCAACTCCTTCATCAATGCATCCATCTCAGCAACACTCAGCCGGTTATTTCCTTTCACTGCCGCCTTACATGCCATGGTAGCCAGCTTATCAAGGATTAGATCCGGGGCATTTTTGATATGTCCCCCATCTGTAAGTTCATCCAGCATCTCCAGAAGAATGGCCTTGGCATCCAGTTGATAGAGGTTATCCGGTACGCCACACACGCTGTATTCACTTCCACCAAAGTGGGTAATCTCAAATCCCAGGCGTTGGAATTCTTCCTGATATTCCTTCCATATCTCACTTTCCCGCATGGACAGGGAAAGAACCAGCGGAGGACTGATAGCCTGTGAAGTAAATTCTTTTTGAGAAAACTGTTTGCAGAATCTTTCATATAAAACTTTCTCATGAGCCGCATGCTGATCTACAATAAACAGCTTGTCATCAAATTCTACCAGCCAGTATGTGTCAAACAGCTGTCCAATGATTTTTTGCCGAATCCTGGAAGCTTCGTCCAGAAAACTCTGCTGCTCATAGACTACCTGCTCATCGGCAATCTGAAGCGGGACTTCTGTTATAGTTTCCGCTTTCCGATTCGTTTCTTTTATCATTTCCGGTTTCGTTTCTGCAGGTGACTCTTTCGGCCAAAAGCTTCCCTGCGCTTTCTCACTGGAAGAAACAGGATACTGCCGCTGATATGGGGTGTCCTTTTCGATGGCACGCTGAATCTGTTCTGTGTTTTTCGGGGTAAAAGTCTGGTTTTGAATCGAGTTTCTTCGATTCACCTCAAAGGGCTCCGGCAACTGCTCTTTTGGCGGTATTCTGGCTGGAACGGAGTCATCCTTTTCAGGTTCCCTTCCCACCGGCACCTGTGGAATCATCTCCTGATGGCGGAGGCGATCTTCAATCTGCTGCATGAGGCTGTAATAGAGATTTTCCTGGTCAGAAAAACGAAGCTCCATCTTGGTGGGGTGTACATTCACATCCAAAAGAGAACTGTTCATCTGAAAATACAGTACTGCCATGGGATACTGATGCTGCATCATAAATGGCTTATAGGCATCCTCGATGGCCTTGGAAATCAGCTTGCTTCGGATAAAACGTCCATTGATAAAATAAATTTCGTAATTGCGGTTTCCCCTGGAAATCTGTGGTTTCCCGATAAATCCGCTCACCTGATACTGATCATTTTCGAAAGAAAAATCCAATAGCTCCCGGTTAATGTCCCTGCCGTAAATGCGGTAGATAATATCCCGCACATTGGAATTGCCGGAGGACTGCAGCTTTACCTGACCATTCATGATAAATTTGAATGAAATGTCCGGATGGGACAAAATCAGCCGCTGCATCAGCTCGTGGATATAGTTTCCTTCCGTCTGTGCACTTTTTAAGAATTTTTTTCGGGCTGGTGTGTTATAAAAAAGATTTCGCACCAAGAAGGTCGTGCCGTCCGGTGCACCGATTTCTTCTAAAGAAATCTCCCTGGAGCCTTCAATCAGATATCTGCTTCCGGTAAAACTGTCTCTGGTTTTTGTGATCAATTCAACTTGACTTACTGCTGCAATGCTGGAGAGTGCTTCTCCTCGAAAACCTAAGGAATGAATGGTTAAAAGATCCTCCACGGATTTGATTTTACTGGTGGAATGGCGCAAAAATGCCAGGCGTATCTGATCTTTTTCAATTCCACAACCATTGTCAGAAATGCGAATCAGGGAAATTCCGCCATCTTTAATTTCTACGGTTATGGCATTTGCACCGGCATCAATCGCATTTTCTACCAGTTCTTTTACCACGGAGTTAGGCCGCTCTACAACCTCTCCGGCGGCAATTTTATCAATTGTTTCCTGATTTAGTAATTCAATCTGTGGCATAATCTATCCTTCCTACCAGCGATTTTTCACCTTGTTCTGCAGTTCATAAAGCTTATTTAATGCTTCAATGGGGGTGAAATTCCCCAGGTCCATTTCTTTTAGCTCCTGGATAATGGTTTCATTATCCAGAGTATCCAAAAGAGAAATCTGCTCCAAATCCACTTCGTCCAGCTTTTGTTTCTTTTTTACTTGGGTCTCCACACTGATATTTTGTACCAGTTCTGTGATGTCGTTGTCACTGAGCTGGTTCACAATTTCTTTTGCGCGTTCAATAACACGGTCGGGAACACCTGCCAGCTTGGCTACCTGTATTCCATAGCTTTTATCTGCGCCTCCCTGAACGATTTTGCGCAGGAATACGATGTCGTCACCTTTTTCCTTTACAGCGATACAATAATTGTTTACACCGTTAATTTTTCCCTCCAGCTCTGTCAATTCGTGATAGTGGGTGGCAAACAGTGTTTTTGCTCCGATATATTTGGGATTGCTGATGTGTTCTACCACAGCCCAGGCAATACTCAGGCCATCAAAGGTGCTGGTTCCACGGCCGATTTCATCTAATATCAGAAGGCTGTTTGGGGTGGCATTTCGCAAAATATTTGCCACTTCCGACATTTCCACCATAAAGGTACTCTGACCACTGGCAAGATCGTCGGAAGCTCCTACACGGGTGAAAATCCTGTCTACAATACTGATTTTCGCAGAACGAGCAGGGACAAAGCTCCCGATTTGCGCCATCAGAACAATCAAAGCACTTTGGCGCATATAAGTAGATTTACCGGCCATATTAGGCCCGGTGATGATAGATACCCGGTGTTTGTTATTATCCAGATAGGTGTCGTTGGAAACAAACATTTCATTCTGAATCATACGCTCCACCACCGGATGACGTCCCTCTTTAATATCGATGACACCTTTCTCATTCAGCTTAGGCCGACAGTAATTATTCTGTTCTGCCACCACAGACAGGGAGGCGAATACATCAATCTGGGCAATCGACTTTGCAGTCTGCTGAATACGCAGTACCTGATCTGCGACGCTCTGACGTACCTGGCGAAACAGTTCATACTCCAAGACAACCAGCTTATCCTCTGCACCCAGAATCACATCCTCTAACTCCTTTAATTCCGGTGTGATATACCGTTCTGCATTGGCCAGAGTCTGTTTCCGGGTAAAATACTCCGGTACCAGTTCTTTGAAGGAATTGGTGACCTCCAGGTAATAGCCAAATACCTTGTTGTATTTGATCTTCAGATTCTTAATTCCTGTCTTCTCCCGCTCCTTGGCTTCCAAATCAGCCAGCCAGCTTTTTCCTTCGGTTTTAGCCTTTCGAAGCCGATCCACTTCTTCGTGGTACCCCTCCTTTAAGATGCCGCCCTCATGAACCAGAAGTGGCGGTTCCTCCTGAATGGAGCTGTCCAAAAGCTGAAAAATATCATCCAGCGTATCCAATTCTTCATACAGATGATGCAACAGGGACGACGTATAATCTCCCATCAATGTTTTGATTGCCGGAAGCATTCGGATGGAATTTTTCAGGGCAATCAGATCTCTGGGATTGGCAGTCTGATAGGTCACCCGGGTGATCAGACGCTCCAGGTCATACACGGGATTTAAATATTCTCTGATTTCCTCCCGGCTGATAGCATTCTGACTCATTTCCTCGATGGCATCATATCGTGCCTCGATTTCCTCTCGCTGGATCAAAGGCTGTTCCACATAGCTTCGCAGCATCCGGGCACCCATAGCTGTTTTGGTCTTATCCAGAACCCAAAGCAGGGAACCGCGTTTTTGCTTTTCCCGCAAAGTTTCCACCAGTTCCAGATTTCGTCTGGTGGAACTGTCGATAATCATGTATTTTCCTGTGGTGTAGGGATGAATACTGGCCATATTGGTCAATGCGGTTTTCTGGGTTTCGTAGAGATACTTTAACAATGCACCTGCCGCAATCATACCGGTGGGAAAATCATTCAACCCCAGTCCGGACAGGTCATTGACCTTAAAATGTTCTTTTAAAGTGCAAACTGTAGTTTCATCTGAAAAGTACCATGCATCGAGTGAATAAACCACAATACCCAGCCGGTTTTTCATATCCTCAATATCGATTCCACTTATGTAAAATGCTTCATTACATATAATCTCTGACGGTTGATACTTATTTACTTCATCCAGCAGCTTTCGTTCGCTGTCCACCTCAGTTACGTAGTAATCACCTGTGGTAATGTCTGCAGCAGAAATACCATAACTGTCTCCGGTGTAGGTGACACACATAATGTAATTATTCTTGCTTTCGTCTAAAGCCATGGCATCCAGTGTGGTACCGGGGGTAACTACACGAATCACCTCACGTTTAACCATTCCTTTGGCAAGCTTGGGATCCTCCACCTGCTCGCAAATAGCCACTTTATAGCCACGTTTTACCAGTTTATTGATATAATTTTCTGCTGCATGGTATGGAACCCCACACATGGGGGCACGTTCCTCCAAACCACAGCTTTTTCCGGTAAGGGTCAGTTCCAGTTCTTTGGATACCAGTTTTGCATCTTCAAAGAACATTTCATAAAAGTCTCCTAACCGGTAAAACAAAATACAATCTTTATATTCTTCGTGTGTCTGCAGATAATGCTGCATCATTGGGGTTAATTCACTCACCGTTCTCTTCCTTCCGTATACTTGTATCTACTGGCAATGGCCTCTGCCACTTTTAGACCATCCATAGCGGCGGACATGATTCCACCTGCGTAGCCGGCCCCTTCACCGCAAGGATAAATACCCGCTATATTGCTTTCAAACCTTTCATTTCGCGTAATTCGCACCGGAGAGGAGGTTCTGCTCTCCACACCGGACAAAATTGCATCTTCACGGTTAAAATTCCGGATATATCTGGGAAAACTTTCCATTCCCTGAATAAAGGAATCACTGATTACTTCCGGGAAGATTTCTCTCAGATTTGCAAAGCAGCAGGCACCCTTGGTACTGGAGGAAAAGGCTCCATATCCTGTGCTTAAATGATGATTCTTAAAATCACCATATAACTGCTGGGGAATCTTCCCCCTGCCTATTTCATAGGCCTTCTTTTCCAACTGACGCTGGAATTCCACCCCCGCCAGTGGCCCACTGGCACCATAATCAGATGGATTTACAGATACGATAATGGCACTGTTGGCATTCTGTCCGTCTCTGGCATGATAGCTCATGCCATTCACTGCCATGTGTCCCTGTTCGGAGGAGGCATTCACCACATATCCTCCGGGACACATACAGAAGGAATAAACGCCTCTTCCATTTTCTAAATTAGCCGTGAGCTTGTAGGAAGCTGCAGGCAGATTTTCATGGTGGTTGCCATGGTACTGGCTTTCGTTGATGATTTCCTGTGGATGTTCTACCCGCATTCCCACTGCAAAGGCTTTAGCTTCCATGGACAGACCCTTTTTCTCCAAAAGAGAAAATGTATCTCGGGCACTATGGCCAATGGCTAATACCATTACAGCCGCATCGATTTCCTGTTCTCCCAGGTCGGTGGAAAATATCAGTTTTTCTAAACGGCCATCCCGGATGATGAAATCGGTCAACTGGTGTTCAAAATAGTAGCTTCCTCCCAGCTCTATGATGCTGGCGCGTATATTTTTTACCACATCCTTTAAAATATCCGTTCCAATATGAGGTTTATTCTGATAGAGGATTTCAGAAGGCGCACCCATTTCCACAAATATTTTTAGCACCTCATGATTTCGTCCGGCTACATCCTTTACCAAAGTGTTTAATTTGCCGTCAGAGAAGGTTCCTGCGCCCCCTTCCCCAAACTGTACGTTGGTTTTCTCGGATAATCCGCCATGATCCCAGAAGGATTGCACCACTTGACTCCGCTTCTCCACGCAGCTCCCCCGTTCCATCACGATTGGATGATATCCGTGCAATGCCAGTTCATAGGCACAAAACATACCGGCCGGTCCGCTTCCGATAATCACCGGAGAATCATGTAATTCCTCTTCTCCTGCCGGGGGGAAACAGTAGGTCTTTGAAGCGGACGTCATAATGTTGGGGTTCTTGTTTTTGGAGAGATATTGTCTCTCTTTTGTCAGCGAAACCTCCAGGGAATAGACATAGGATAATTCCCCTTTCCTCCGTGCATCAACAGACTGTTTTACAATCCGGTAAGACAGTAGACGCTCCGCATCCACACGAAGTGTCTGAAGCAGTTTCTTTTCCAATTGTTCGGTTGTATGATTTAATGGCAATTTTAACTGATTGATGCGAATCATGAATGCTCCTTACTGAATGCGGCTGCATGGATGCCGGCCACTGCACCACTGGCCCATGCCCACTGCAGATTAAATCCCCCACATTTTCCGTCTATATCGATCATCTCACCGGCGAAAAAAAGTCCGGGAGAAATATTTGATTCCATGGTGGTTGGTTCAATTTCCCTGGTATCCACTCCGCCGGCGGTAACCTGTGCCTGGTCAAACTTGTTCCATTGAGTCAATGTAACTGACAGAGATTTTATCACAGAAACAAGTGCCCTGCACTGTTTTGCATGGATGGTATCAGCAATCCAATCCGGCTGAAGCTTTGCATGAGTCAAAAACACATCAATGAGCTTTTCCGGAAATAAGCCAATCAAGGCATGATGCAGGGTACCTTTTCCCAAAATCCCATGCATACGTTTCCTTAACATCTCGTCCAATTCTGTGAAAGACTTTTCCGGATAAAAATCGATAGTAAATCGAACCTTTCTTTCCTGCAAAAGACCTTCTGCTGCCGGATGACTCAGTTGGAAAACCGGAATTCCCGATACACCATAGCTTGTAAGCTGTAATTCACCGGTCTCGCTCCCACAGTTTCGCTCATCTACCCAAAGTGTCAGTTCTGCCATAACCCGGACGCCAGCCACTGCCGGAAAGAATGTTTCCTTTACATGAAATCCAATCAATGTGGGAAAAAGTGGCGTGACATGATGCCCCAGTTTCTCCAGATAGAGAAATCCGCTTCCATCGCTGCCGCTTGCTTTATTACTTTTTCCACCGGTAGCCAGAATACAACACCGGGAAAAATAATTCGTATCCTTTGTCTCAATCTGATATCCCTTGTCCTGTTTATGTATTTTTCGAATCCCGCATCCGCAGATGATATCCACGTTCAGACGATTCAATTCTGCGCGAAGCACATCTGCCACAGCAGATGCCTGCTCACATCTGGGATAGAACCCTCCACGGCTCTCCTTTGGCTCAATGCCCAGTTCCCGAAAAAAGTTTAAAATCCATTCCAGATTACAGGTTTGAAAAACGGGCACCACAAAAGCAGGGTCTGCACCGAAATAATTTGACACACCCTGCGACTTATTGGCAAAATTACATTTTCCGTTACCTGTTGCCAGAATTTTCTTTCCCGTTATCTCCATATGTTCCAGCACAGCGACGTGGGCATCAGCCCTGGCTGCCATAATAGCCGCCACCATACCGGCTGCTCCGCCACCAATCACCAGCACATCATACGTTTTCATGAAATCAAAACCTTTCCGTCATGCTTTTTCAAACTTCTGCAAAGACTGCATTGCCACTTGTTCATGATAATATTCCTGCCAGATTATAACATAAATTCTGTAAAAAAGAAACTGAATAAGTATTTGTTACTAATAACATAACTGTCAACTGGAATAACTCTCCAAAAACCGGAATAAATCCTCCGTGTCCGAAAAGGTTTTTCCCGCAGAGATTTCTCCCTGCAGGGATTGCGGAAGCGAATCCATTGTAATGTCCGTGTACATATACACCGTATCCTGAGCAATCAGATATACGGCAAGATAGCCGTCACAGTCCTTCAGAATAAAAACAGCATCCGTGGGAAGGCTCGATGTCTCTGCTAAAAGCTCTTCTGTTTCAGTAGGCTGCTCTGTTTCCGGAATAGATTGCTGTTGTTCCTGTGGTGTCTCCTTGGTAAGATAAAATAAATATACCATGAAGCAAAGAAACAGTAAAATTGTTACAATAAAAAAAATACGAATACTATTTGTTTTTTTCATGTTCATCACCACAAATAGTATTCGCCAAATTATTCTAGTTTATACATTTGATTTATCTATTGCCTTTTTGTAAACGTGTTCCTCAATGAATTTGCATATTCGGAAACACAAATATGAAAAAGGACTTTATTTATAACTATTATCTTAATAAATGCAATTTCTTGAAAAATCTTACCAGAGCAGCCCCTTTGGGAAATCTGGAAAGTTCTTCCTCTCCTAATCCTCGAAGCAGAAGCATCATAGCCACATATACCAGAATGCCCACAAGAATGGACACCACAGTGGAAATGGCATTGATTTCTGATAATTGCTGAATCAGCTTATAGCAGAAATATACGGCTACACCCATGATAGCGGAACAGATTCCCGGAATCAGAAAAGCTTTTTTGATCCGTTGGCGATATCCACAGTATTTTTTTAGTGAATGTGCATTCAGCACACACATGCAAAAGGCAAAAAATGTATTGGCATAGATGACTCCGAATATATTCAGATTAAAACCAAGCATCAGAACCAGCAAGAGAATCACGTGCAAAATCAACGAGATAAAAGCATTTTTCACCGGTTCCCGGAGACGATTGATTCCCTGCAGCAATCCATTGGATAAGGTAGACAGGGTAAAGAACAAAATCGCAAGGGACCCATGGGTCAAAATTTGGGCTGCAATCTCTGTGCTGTCCCCGTACAAAAGCTGAAGGATCGGAGATGCCAAAACTCCTACTCCCACCATACAGGGAAATGCAAGCACCATGATAAATCGAATGGAAAGATTTATCTGATGATGTACTGCTTTCTTGCGCCGGCTTTCATAAGCTTTGGTCAGATTGGGGACACAGGATGCAGCCATGGCAGAAGCAATGGCGATGGGAATGTTGATAATAGTTTTGTATTTTCCGGTAAAGATGCCCCACCAGTCATCAATCTGATCCATATCATACCCTTGATAAACAGCAACGTTCTTATAAACACCAAGATCTATGATGGAACTGATATTGTAAATGGTAGTGCTGAGCAGCACCGGAATGATGGTAAGGAGCAAAATCTTTGCGATTGCTCCATAAGACTCTGTTTTTTCTGACCGGTCATGCTGCATCTGATTCTTGAATACACGTTTGTATGCTATAAACAACAGACCAATGAAAAGCAATGCCGCCACAGCTCCAAGATTGGTTCCCAAGGTACCGCCAGCTGCACCATAAGCGGAACCGTACTTTTCAGGATCCCCTAAAACGCCACCGATTCGTGCACCATAACCATAAAAAATCATTGCGGCTGCCACACTAACGATGGCATTTACCACCTGCTCAATGACCTGGGAAAATGCACTGGGCACCATGGTTCCAAGCCCCTGGAAAAAACCGCGGAGCACACCTAGAATCGCCACCACGAACACGGTAGGTGCCAATATCTTCAACGCAAAAATGCTCAGAGGAGACTTGAATAGTGTGGTCAGCGCCCCTGAACCAAAATATAAAATCAAAGAGGCTGTTAAACCGGTACAGCAAGCCAGTACCAGTGCCCCTTTCACAATACGATATGCATTTTTGCGCTGTCCCTTCGCAATACGGGCTGATACCAGCTTTGACACTGCTGTGGGCAGACTGTAAGCGGAAATGAGAAGCAGAATATTATATATTTCATAAGCGGAACTATAATAACTGTTTCCGGCATTTCCAATGATATGGGTCATCGGAATCCGATAAATCAGACCGATGACCCGACTGATCAGGGATGCCATCGCAAGGATGGAGCCCTGAATCAGAAAATTGGAATCGCTTTTCTTTTGGTTTCCCATATAATACTACCTCAGAAGATTATTTGGACGGGGTGGGAGCTTCGAAATCATCTGCATTCGCATAAATATTCAGACGATCCTTCATACTGTTCAAGACTACACAAACGTTGGTCTTACCCTGATTTAATACGATTTCTTTTCCATCCGTATCATAATATCTGGTGGCACTTGTCTCGCTGTCACGTTTCCAGGTTATATCGATCGCCTTTCCATTGGTGATATATTTGCCGGTACCGGATCCAACTGTGGTAACATCCAGATAACCTCTGTTATCATCCAAAACAGTAGAGTCTGCGTACTGAATCAGAATGTTTTTGTACTTAAGCTGCTCACCATTGTTTTCATCCGTGTGAGGCTTTTTGAACTCAAACCGATAGTAAACACCCTCTTCTGCATTAAATTCAAACCAGGTGTTACTGATGTAATAGCCAGGCTGAACAACCACAGCATCCTCACCATCTGTGAGCTGGATTTCATTCTCGTCATCCTCATTGAACAGATAATGACCGGTATAATCAGAATCATAGGTAGTCTCATACCCCTGATGCTCAATACCAGCCTGAATACCCTGGGTGGAAACAAACGCATTGTGAGGCTGTTTCCGGGCAGGATCGCGGTAGAAGGTCAGGGAGTCAATAGTTCCGTTAATTCCGTTCAGGTTGTCAATTT
This sequence comes from Lachnospiraceae bacterium, assembly GCA_022766245.1. Lineage (GTDB taxonomy): Bacteria > Bacillota > Clostridia > Lachnospirales > Lachnospiraceae > Roseburia_C. Next base: position 46,499 of record JALEPL010000037.1, read on the forward strand.
TATCACTTTCCAATAATTCAGTAGCATAAATCGCCTGTCCATAATGTACATAGATTGCATCAAACTCCATGGCATAATATGCGTAATAATGACGGCAGCTACGGACAGAACCAATTTTGTCCAGATTAGAATAATCCTCAAAAATTCCCATAAGACGGGTGATACCGCCTTCCACAGGTACTTCGTAGAGAATATCTGCCTGGGAAAGTCCGTACTGTGGAAGTGCATCATTGGTATTTCCAATCATAATCGCAACCGGTCTTTGGTTTGCCAGGTCGCTGCTTACCCACTGTCCGGTGAGATAACTTCTTACCATTCCTTCTGAATTTGTCTCACGCTCTGTTTCTGTATCAACTGCCACATCAGCCACTGTCTCAGAAGGAGTTTCAGTTGTATCATCTTTTTTTCCACATCCGGTAAATACTGTTGCCAGCATGGTTGTCATACAAAGAATTGCTAATAATTTTTTCATAAAGTAACCTCCTATTATCTTAGAATCTGCAATTCCTGCAGAATCTCTTTTTGTTTATTTTCCATAAATGCCGCTTCCTGCTCCGTCATGTGGTCGTAGCCAAACAAATGCAGCATACTATGTACAATTAGAAAAGCATATTCACGCCTCGGACTATGTCCATATTCCTGCGCCTGTTCCAATACCTTTGGTACTGATATGATAATATCTCCCAGAAGGATTTCTCCTGTGTCCGGATTAAAATTATCCTCTACAGAATCCTCCAAGGCAGAAAAATCCCCCGGTGTGTCATAGGAAAGCATAGGAAATGAAAGAACGTCCGTTGGTCGATCTATACCCCGGTATTCCCGATTGATTTGATGAATCGTCTCATTGTCCGTAAGAGTCAGATTCACTTCTGCCTCATAGGGAAAGTTTTCATGTTCCATTGTATACAATATCACATCTTTTGCAAGGGTTTTATAGTCAAAATCAAGATTTATTTCTGTTTCTTCTTCAATTTGTATGGTCAAAACAAGTCTACTCCTTTCGTGAAAAAATCTCTAATTTTTAGAAATTGGTTCATGCTCATCCCAGATTTGTCATACAGACCGGCAGAGGATTTCTCATTCATGGTCTGATAAATTACCATGTCATGATTCCAGTTGTTTTGAAAGGTGTCACGGTCCAAAAGCTCGAATTTGGTCACAAGGCAGTCAGCGATATGTACAATGGCAGACTCCAGACTGCTGATATCATGCTGTTCTCCGTTATATTCACTAAGAATTGTAACTACAGATTCCGGAAAACAATGTTCCTTTGCCAAAGTCACTCCATTTTCCACAAAAGGAGCACCTGTCAGTTTGCCCAGTCGGTAATAAAATCCTGCCGCTGCTGCCAGTTCGGAATCTGCTTTAATATAATCTGCGCAGGAAGCGGCGATGCGTGATACTTTTAATGCATGCGCATAATCAATCTCTGAATAGGATTTCATGTCCTGTACCAGCACATAGTGCGGTTGGACAATCTCATTCAGGCTCTTGGACAAGGTTTCCTGACGATGTCTGGTAAGCGGGATGTAGGCAAACCACAAAAATGCAAGCGATACAGCGCTGCTGGCAAAAATCATAAGGAATAATGAAAGTTTCAAACTGATGCCATCCATACAGGAGCAAACTGCCGGAATCATTAAATTTGCTGCAAATAAAGAAATGTAAACGGGAATGCTCCGACTGTTTTTTTTCAGCATACAGACTCCCATACATCCATAAAGCACAAGCAGAATCTCTGCTAACAGCATTGCTCCGGTGGCATTACTCCCAACCCAGGAAAGTGCCAATAGGAAAATGCTTCCGCAGATTCCGGAAAATTCACCTGCAATACAAATCATCCATACTGCCGGAATCATGGCAGGAACGGTGTATTGCGGCAAAAAGGAGCATGCAAAGCATAGCAGAATACATCCAGCAAAATGCATGGTAAAGCCATTCAGACTGTTACGTGTATCACCGTTTAATTCTCCCCGTATCCGTTGTAATGAAATAGCTGAAAAAAATACGGGAGCAAATAAGATTACCATGGAAAACAGCAGAATCCCCTGTCGAAGTGATAATCGGTGAAAAATAGTCAGTCCTATCACATCCAAAAACAGAAGCAGAAGTAACCGCAATAGATTGCCCATTCTTTTACGGGAAAATTTATTTTCTTCTGTCATTGTTTTTCCCTTTCTGATTGCCAGAGCTATTTTTATTTTCGTATGCTTCGTAGGCCTTTACAATACGCTGCACCAGTGGATGACGTACCACATCTGTGCTTTGAAGACGACATATTCCAATGCCTTCTACATTACGAAGCACACGCAGTGCCACATCCAGACCGGATTTCGTGCCGGGAGCCAGATCCTTCTGGGTGGCATCTCCGGTAATCACCACTTTCGAACCAAAACCGATGCGCGTCAGAAACATTTTCATCTGGGCGGGCGTTGTATTCTGTGCCTCATCCAGGATAATGAAAGCATTATCCAAGGTCCGGCCACGCATATAGGCTAATGGAGCCACTTCGATTAAGCCCTTCTCCATGTTACGCTGAAAACTTTCTGCTCCCATAATCTGATATAGAGCATCGTACAAAGGGCGCAGATAAGGATCAATCTTACTTTGCAGATCGCCCGGTAAAAATCCCAGTTTTTCTCCAGCCTCTATGGCTGGTCTGGTCAATATGATACGATTGACCTCTTCGTTTTTGAATGCGGTGATGGCCATTGCCATGGCAAGATATGTTTTGCCGGTTCCGGCAGGTCCGATACCAAAGACAATCATTTGTTTCCGAATCTCGTCCACATACTGCTTTTGGCCTAATGTTTTAGGTTTAACCGGCTTTCCGGTTATGGTGTGGCAAATACAGTCGGAATCCAGTTCTATCACCCGGTTTTCCTTATGCTCTTCTAAAAGCGATAACAGATATCCCACCCGCTGTTCGTCAATCTGGTTTCCTCGTTTGGCCAACTGAATCAATTGTTCAAAGACATTACTTGCGCTCTTAACATTAACGGTATCTCCTATGATTTTGATACCTTCATTTCTGGGAACAACCGTAATATTAAGAGCGCGTTCTATTAATTTAATGTTGTGATCAAACTGTCCGAAAATATTTGCAATATCCTCAGCCGGGATATTGATGGTAGTTTCATTCAAACTCATCTGTGTCTAACCCTTCGCTTTCCTGCGTAAATTCAAGCTCTTCTGTCTGCTGCCTGGTACTGATTTTTTCCTGTATCAGAATGCTTCCGGAAACAACCAGCTTATTTTCATACATATCCATAATAACATTTTTTTCTAAAATTTGAACATCTTTTTGTTTTATTTGTTCTAAATATATTTGAAGGTGCTCTTCTGCCATTGATTTCAGCTCTGTTTCTGAGTAGATTTCCGGAACCAGGGTATATTCCCGATAGGTGTCTACCCGAAGGATCACAGGCAGAAAAAAATCCTGATACAGCCGCCATTGACGATATTCTGTGGTAAAATCAAAGCTGTCAAAAACAGGTTCTTTTCGAAATGGTCCTACTATTTTTGAAAAAAATACCAGAGAATATCGTTTGGCGATGGTTCCTGTGAATGCTTTTCTCTCATATGATATTTTAATTTCATCCTGATATGGTGCCACCATGGTAAGATAGATGTCTGCATCTGCATTGCAATAATGATAAGCGGATATTTCCCCATTGTCATCGTGTAAATCGATTCTTCCGGATACCAGAATATCTCCTGTTTCAACGGTATCTCCTGCCTGTACGCAGGGCGTGCCGCTTCGCGTGATAATGGACGCCACCACGCCATCACTGGGGGCTATGAGGTCGGATGCTGTATAGTTTTCCTGCGTTTGTGTTCCGGCATGAACAGGAAGCAGACTTTCTTTGACAAAAACGGTAAGCTTGGTTCCCTGGATTTGAACAGAGGTCCAGATTACCTCATCGAAGTGTTCCCGAATCTTGGCTTCCAGTGCTTCACAGTCAATGGTTCTTTTGGCACTGCCATAATCACAGCCTGACTCCGTTAAAAACTTCATCAAAGTATCTTTGGTCACCTTGGAATTTCCAATCAACTCTATATTCCAGATAAACTGCGACATAATCCATAAAAGCATGCATGCAAGCGCAATGCCGGCAAAATATAGTTTCCTTTGCCTGTAACGATACAGCCAGAACGGCAGACCATATCGATGGAGAATTCTCACCTTTGTCTTTGTTTTACGGACAAAGGGACGAATCTGCCAAAAGGCACGGAGACTGATCTTAAAATGATAATCATCCGTGCCCTTATACATATCCCATATCAGAATGTTGTGGCTACTGCAAAGATTTAAAAAACGTTCCGGCGCATATCCCTTCAGACTTACCTCCAGATAACCGCCCAAATACTTCAGCAGGGAAAAAATCAAACGTGCTCACCTCTATTCATACAAAATTTTCTGAATAAGTCCGGTGATTTTCATTTCTTCATTGGTGTAGTAGGGAATCCTCAGATTCTTTCCACTGATTGTCACACGGCAGTTTTTGGTCTGAACAGATATGTGATCTGTCTGGTATTCCAGAATGCCCTTATAATTTTCCAAAGTCAGCTCCTGTTTACCTGTTATGGTTACTATCGCAGCATGATAAACCAGATCTTTTGGCAGCTCCAGGGCTTCCACCATTTGGTCTTTGATGATAGGATGTTTATTCTTCTTCATACATCAATATATGAATTTTGGCGTGTTTCTATTCGGTAATACATGCATAAACAGCAGACTTTTCAGATGGCTTTTCCGGTGCAATGGTATAAGCATCCGCCACCAGGGACACGGCGTTTCGACCTTTTTCTTCCTCATTGGCATAGACATAGGCCACCGGCTCATCCGGGTTCACGGCATCTCCCACTTTTTTGCATAAATAGATTCCAACAGACAAATCTATGCTGCTTTCCTTAGTAAGTCTTCCGCCGCCAAGCTGCATACAGGTGTTTCCGATTTCCAAAGCATGAATCTGCTGCACATAGCCTTTGGATTGATACACCGGAAGCTTGTACGGTGCCAGAGGAAGCAGATTCGTATCATACACTGCAGACGCATCTCCTCCCTGTGCTTCCACAAATTCGGCAAATCGCTTCAATGCTGCACCGGAGTTAATCACTTCCCGGATCATCTGTGTGGCATCCTGCTGATTTGTTACCTTATTGGCAGCCAGAAGCATCAGATATCCAAGAGTTTCCACCACTTCCATCAGATCACTGGGACCATTTCCCTGTAGTGCCTGTATCGCTTCGATGACTTCAATGGTGTTGCCCACGGCATGTCCTAAGGGCTGGGACATATCGGTGATGGCGGCATACGTTGTCTTATGGGCGCCTTTTCCGATGCGAACCATCTGTTCTGCAAGTCCTTTTGCATCTTCAAAGTTTTGCATAAAGGCACCATTTCCTGTTTTGACATCCAACACAATGGCATCGGAGCCACTGGCCAGCTTCTTACTCATAATGCTGCTGGCAATCAGAGAAGGCTGGGCAACGGTGGCTGTCACATCCCGCAGGGCATACAGCTTTTTGTCTGCCGGAGCCAGATTGGCAGTTTGTCCGGCAATGGCGATTCCAATGGTCTTTACGTTATGAATGAAACGTTCTTCCTCCAATGCAGTGGTAAAACCCGGAAAGCACTCCAGCTTGTCGATGGTTCCGCCAGTGTGACCCAGCCCACGGCCGGACATTTTAGCAACAGGTACGCCCAATGATGCCACAATCGGCGTAAGCACTAGGGAAGTCTTATCTCCCACTCCGCCTGTGCTGTGTTTATCCACTTTGATAGCCGGTATCTGAGACAAATCAAGGGTATCGCCACTGTCTCGCATGGCCAGTGTCAGTGCCAGAGTCTCTTCCTCGTTCATGCCTTGAAAACAAATGGCCATCAGCAGAGCAGATACCTGATAATCCGGAATTTTTCCTGACGTATAGCCCTGAACGATGTAGGAGATTTCTTCCTTTGAAAGAACGCCGCCATTTTTTTTCTTTTGAATCAGATCGTACATTCGCATAAAAATCGCCTCACTTTCTTATTTGTGGTAAGGTTCGTGGTTCATGATCCGGTAGCCACGATAGATTTGTTCCAACAAAATCACACGCATCAATTGGTGAGGAAATGTCATTTTAGAAAAGCTGAGTTTTAAATCAGCGCAGGATAACACTTCCTCCGACAATCCCAAAGAACCTCCTATTACAAAAATCAGCTCGCTGCAGCCAGTAACCATTTGTCGGTGAAAGTATTGGGAAAGTTCCACCGAATCCATCATTTTTCCCTCGATGGCCAGCACAATTTTGTGGGCGTTGGAGTTGGCAAGATACTTCATGAGACGTTCGCCTTCTTTGTCTTTAATCTGTCGCTCCACAGCAGGAGATGCGTTCTCCGGAGTTTTTTCATCTGCCACCTGAATGATATCCAGTTTACAGTAACGACTCAGGCGTTTGCTATACTCATCAATTGCTTCCGTATAGAATTTTTCTTTTATTTTTCCTACGCATAATATTGTGATTTTCATAGCATTTATGATACCATATCAAGGAAGTAATATCAAACAAAGAGGTGTTTTTATGTATCAGAAGAAAAAAACAGAATACGAATCAGCTAAATCCACGGCATATACCTTTCTGCCGATGGGAATCATCGGTCTGGTGCTTTGTATCCTGGTGGGATTTGACGTGATGAAACTTCCCATGAGCCAGACGACAAAAATTGAAATGTGCGTGGTATTGTCCCTGTTATTTATTATTTTTATCCTAATCGGAATCTGGCATTTCCGGATGTTAAAGAGCTTATCCGGCGAAGTGGATGACGACGAAAAAAGAACCGCCGACATTCATCGATGGTTCTTAGAAAATTATTCTGCAGAAAAGATTGATGATAACTGCATGCTTCCAGATGATCTTTCTGAGGAACAAAGCTATTTCAAACGATATGAGTATATGAAACAGGAACTATCCATGAAATACCCGGATCTTTCCGAAGAATACACGGAATACATACTGGAGGAACTGTACAACGAGACTTATCAGGGCTGATAAATATAGTTGTATTTTGCTATCGGACTGCTCAGCCCCTGCTCACTCACTACCAGAATCGCCAGAATGTTATTTCCTTCCGGAAGCTCCAATGGTTCTGTATACAGATCGGATTCGGTGGTGGGAGTAGTTCCGTCCCAGGTATAATAAGCTTTGGCCCCATCCGGCACATGAACAGTGATGGAAATAGCCTCTGTATAGGTCCCGGCTGTCGGGGTCACGGTAGCCATTTTGGGGGCTTTGTATTCAATCACATATTTCTCTTTCTCTACCTCACTGTAGATTCCACGTTCATCACAGGCTGTGGCCTTAATCGTATAACTACCTTCCTCCTCCAGACTGATTGGAGAGGTATATGGTACACCATGTTCCGTAGGGTCGCTACCGTCCATAGTATAGTAAATTGTGGTTCCATTGGGGGCAGAAATGGAAATTTCCAATGCTTCCTCATAATCTCCTCCCTGTGGTTCAAAGGAAGGCTTGTCTAACACATAGTCAGTAAATAATTTCTTTATGGAATCATTTGTAACAGACTCAAATAAGGATGAGATGGCATCGTACTTCTTTTGTGTTTCATACAACTCAATCAACAATTGATATGCTTCTTCGTTTGAGGGATCCACAGAGATTGTCTGAAGCAACAGTATCTCTGCGGATTTATAATCTTCCCGCTCGCAGTAAATTTTTGCCAGCTCATATTGGGCATCCGTATTGCCCGGTTCTAATTCCAATGCTCGTTCTAAGTATTGGATAGCCTTGGTGTAATTATGCTGGTCTGCATAGGAAACCGCTTTTTCGTACTGATAAGTAAATGAATGCATCTGGTTGTTACGTATTAAAATAACAACAGATATGGAAAGAAGTATCAACACCGCCAGAAGAATAAGCGCAACAAGCAATGAATTGCGGTTTTTCTTTTTTTCAGAAGTTTTCTTTCCTGATTTTTTTTCATCCGAGGCGACTTTTTTTCCTCGCGGATTACCCTGTACCTGGGGCAATGGAATATCGGTCTCATCTTCTAATAAAGACTTCAGGTATTCATCGTCCAGTTCATTGTAATCCGGAACAATCTGGGCTTCTTTCCCGCATACGGAACAGTATACGCAACCAACCTTAAGTTCTGCACCACAATTTGCGCATTTCATATGATTCTCCTATCTCTCCATGGATTCCACACAATTGTTCATCAGCATCGCAATGGTCATAGGACCTACACCTCCGGGCACCGGGGTGATTGCCGATGCAACCGGTTCTACTTCTGCATATTTTACATCGCCACAAAGTTTGTTGTTTTCATCTCTGTGCATTCCCACATCAATGACAACAGCGCCTTCTTTCACGTACGAGGCATCCACAAATTCCTTTTTTCCAATTGCAACAATCAGAATATCCGCCTGCTTACAGATTTCCTGTAGACTTATGGTACGGGAATGCGTTACCGTTACGGTAGCATTTTCACGAAGCATCAGGGCCGCCATGGGCTTTCCTACGATATTACTGCGTCCCATGATGACACAGTTCTTTCCTTCGATGGAAATTTGGGAACGCTTTAATAACTGTATGACTCCGGCAGGTGTACATGATACATAACCGGGCTGCCCAATAAAGAGTGCACCGACATTTTCCGGATGAAAACCATCCACATCCTTTGACGGCGCAATACTTTTAATGACTGCATTCTCATCAATATGGGATGGCAAAGGCAGCTGAACCAGAATTCCCTTCACATGATCATCCGCATTCAGCTTGTCTATGAGATCTAAAAGTTCTTTTTCTGTGGTTGTTTCCGGCAATTCATAGGACAAGGATTCGATTCCGATATATTCACAGGCCCGTTTTTTGTTTCGTACATAGACGCAGGATGCTGGATCTGCCCCCACCTGAATCACGGCCAGGGCACCGGTAATGCCCTGCTCCTTCAACTTTGCCACTTTCTCTCTTAACTCATCTTTGATTTCTGTTGATATCCGTTTTCCATCAATAATCGTAGCCATAAACCCCTCCTAGAACAATCCGGTAATGATACCATCATCCGTTACATCAATATTATTGGCTGCAGGAACCTTCGGCAGACCGGGCATGGTCATAATGGATCCGGTGATGGCAACCACAAATCCTGCTCCCGCAGAGACATACATCTCACGGACATTTAACGTAAAATGTTCCGGACGTCCCAGCTTTTTAGGATCATCAGACAGGGAATACTGGGTTTTCGCCATACATACCGGATAATCGCTCATACCAAGCTCCTCTATATGCTTCAGTTCTTTCAATGCTGCCGGTGAATAAGTTACATCATCTGCACCATAAATTTCTTTTGCAATTTTTGAAATTTTCTCCTGAATAGACAGCTCATCCTCATAAAGTACATGGAAATCGGAAGTCTTATTCTCAAGTGTATTAAGCACCTGCTTTGCCAGTGCAAGACCTCCTTCTCCTCCTTTTGCCCACACCTCAGACAGCGCAAAGTCACATCCACGTTCCCGGCAGAATTGTTCTACAAAGCTTACCTCTTCCTCTGTATCTGTCACAAAAGAGTTTAATGTTACCACAACCGGTACTCCAAACTTCTGCAGATTCTCAATATGCTTCTCCAGGTTGACGATTCCCATGCGCAGTGCATCCATATTTTCTGCAGAAAGATCTGCCTTTGCCACACCTCCGTTGTATTTCAACGCCCGAATGGTTGCAACCAAAACCACTGCGTCCGGATGCAGTCCGGCTTTGCGGCACTTGATATCAAAGAATTTCTCGGCACCTAAGTCTGCACCGAAGCCTGCCTCTGTAATGGTGATATCGCTCAGCTTCAAGGCTGTCTTTGTAGCACGTACACTGTTGCAGCCATGTGCAATGTTTGCAAAAGGTCCTCCGTGCACGATGGCCGGATTGTGCTCCAGTGTCTGAATCATGTTTGGCTTTATGGCATCCTTCAGCAGAGCAGCCATAGAACCGGTTGCATGTAAATCATCTGCTGTTACCGGCTTTCCGTCAAAGGTATATGCCACAATAATCTTTCCGAGACGCTTCTTTAAATCCTGCATATCGTTGGCCAGACAAAGAATTGCCATAATCTCTGAGGCAACTGTAATAATAAAATGATCTTCGCGAACCATACCATCCATTTTGCTGCCAAGTCCTACTACGATATTGCGAAGTACACGGTCATTCATGTCCAGACATCTTTTCCATACAATCTGTCTTGGATCAATACCCAGTTCATTTCCCTGCTGAATATGGTTATCCAGTAAAGCTGCTAAAAGATTGTTTGCAGAAGTAATCGCATGGAAATCTCCGGTAAAATGAAGATTCAAATCTTCCATAGGAACCACCTGGGCATATCCGCCGCCGGCAGCTCCACCCTTGATTCCAAAGCAAGGTCCAAGGGACGGCTCACGAAGTGCCAACACAGTTTTTTTGCCAAGCTTTGACAGGGCTTCTCCCAAACCGATACTGGTCGTGGTCTTACCTTCTCCCGCTGGAGTCGGATTGATTGCTGTAACTAAAACAAGCTTACCATCCGGGCGATCTTTGATGCTGTCCCACAACTCATCCGATAACTTAGCTTTGTATTTTCCATACATTTCTAACTGTTCCTCGGCAATATCCAGCTTGGCAGCCACATCACGGATATGTACCATTTCTGCTTCCTGTGCAATTTCGATATCTGTTTTCATAGGTGTTCCTCCTCATATCTTGACACGAGGTGTCACCGCAGGTGACATATACGCCCCCAAAGGTCGCTTTGCGCTGCTTTGGGGACAAAACCTTGTGTCGTTTTTCATATTTGACTTGACACTATCTATATAAATGTAAACTACATAGTGACCTTTGCTATTCATTTTCGAGATATTGATACAACTGTTCTTCTGTCATAAGAATCTGGCGGGGTTTTGTTCCATCTTCCGGGCCAACAACCCCGGCTTCCTCCAGCTGATCCATGATCCGGGCTGCCCGATTAAATCCAACCTTAAAATAACGCTGGATCATGCCGATGGACCCTTTATCCTTATCAATCAAAAGCTTGGCAGCTTCCACAAAATGCTCGTCACGATCATCTACGCCTTCGCTTCCACCGGATGCTATGCCGCCTTGTATCGTAATTGTATTCATTTTATCTGCCACTTCCTGATTATATGTGGTATCTTCGTTGTGATTCTTTAAAAAATCAACCACGTCAGCTACTTCTTTGTCCGAAATAAATGCTCCCTGTACGCGAAGCGGTTTCTGCAGATTCTGGGGATAATACAGCATATCACCTTTGCCCAACAGCTTTTCCGCACCGTTGGCATCCAGAATCGTACGGGAATCCACACCGGAGGTAACTGCAAAAGCAATACGGGAAGGCATGTTTGCCTTGATAAGACCCGTGATAACATTGACCGATGGGCGCTGAGTAGCAATAACCAGATGAATTCCACAGGCTCTTGCCAGCTGGGCCAGACGACAGATTGCATCTTCCACATCGGAGGGTGCCACCATCATCAAATCAGCGAGCTCATCCACTATAATCACAATCTGAGGTAGTTTCACCGGCTTATTCTCATCTGCTATATCTGCAATGCTATCAATCTTCTGGTTATATCCTTTCAGGTCGCGAACACCATATTCTGCAAACTTCTGATAGCGATCCGTCATCTCTGCCACAGCCCAGTTTAATGCGCCGGCTGCTTTTTTCGGGTCTGTCACTACCGGAATCATCAGATGGGGAATGCCATTATAGACACTGAGTTCCACCACCTTAGGATCAATCATAATCAGCTTCACATCCTCCGGCATGGCCCGGTAAATAATACTCATAATGATGGTATTGATACAGACAGATTTACCGGATCCGGTAGCACCGGCAATGAGCAGATGAGGCATCTTGGCAATATCTGCAACCATGACCCTGCCTGCAATATCTTTTCCAACTGCAAAAGTAATGGGAGATTGGTTCTCATGAAATTCCCTGGATTCAACCAGTTCCCGGAAAAGAACGGGAACACTCTGTTTGTTTGGAATTTCGATACCAATGGCTGCCTTTCCAGGAATCGGTGCTTCGATACGGATATCTGCCGCAGCCAGATTCAACTTAATATCATCTGCCAGATTCACAATCTTGCTGACCTTCACTCCCATCTCCGGTTGAAATTCATATCGTGTAACAGATGGTCCACGATTGATTGCGGTAATTGTGATATTCACGCCAAAGTTTTTTAATGTCTCCTTTAATTTCTCTGCGGTCTGGTTCAAATAAGCACTGTCATCCCCACCATGGGAACGATCTGCCTGCTTTAACAGTGTAACCGGTGGAAAAGTATATTGGGCTTTATTTTGTTTGGCCTGCTCAACCTGTTGATCCACGGCAGCAATTTCCTGATTGATCTCTTCCTCAGATATTTTCTTAGGTTTTGTTTCTTCTTTTTTTAGCATGGGTTCCGGTGTCAAAGAATCCGAAGCTTCCGGCACAGATATAGGTTCCGGCTCTGCAACAACGGCTGCCTCTTCCGCTAATTCCCGAATACTTTTTGTTTTTGAACTGATGGGAGTAACCTGCAGCGTTTTTGTACTTTTGGACTCCGGTTCTACTTCTGATTCCACAGATACCAGTGGCACTCTTCGGCTTTCCCCTACTTTAGGAAGAACATCCTCTTCCGGGAACTTTAACTCACTGACTTCATCTGAAAATTCAGCAGGCTGCTTTGGATCCGGCAGCTTGGTATCATGAGCAACACCCGTTACCACACGCTCCATTCTTTTACGTGCTTGCTCTTTGCTGCGCTCCTCTTTACGCTGAATATGAGCGGAACGCATACGTTCTCCCTCATCCTTCGCTGTGGAGTAAATTGCCTTACCACCTTTTTTAAAGGGACTGAGAGCAGATTTTTCTGTAATCAGTACCACAGAAATAATCAATACAACAATATTGATTACATAAGCGCCCATTACACCAAAACAACTGCAAAGAAACTGTTCTAACAGTCCACCGATAAATCCGCCTCCAGTTTTATGTTCCCTACTGAAGGAGAATGCAGAAACTGCGGTGGCTCCCTTATCTGTATCGGCAATCATCTGTGCCAGCATACAAACAAAGCATACAAACAACACAAAGGCGATGATTTTCGTTGTGGCAATACTATTTTTTCGATTAGATAGCACAAAAACAGTTCCCACAAACAGACAAATCGGGAAAATGTAGGAAGCGACTCCCATCATACCAAAGAAGAATGAACTGATACTTCCGCCCACTACTCCGCCAAAGCCAAAATTTGCAATAAACAGAATAATGCAGACAGCCAGCATCAGCCACAGTGTAATCTCGTCCCGAAAAGACTGACGTTTTTCTTCCTGCTCCCGCAGTTCCTTTTGAGTGGGTTTACGTCTGGTGTATGTACGTTTTTGTGTGTTTTGACTCTTACTTGTTCCCATTTACTCACTCCTGATTCCTTATGCCAGATAAAAATATGCGCCCACAGAAAACAGACCTAAAATCAGACAGTAAATGGAAAAAATAGTAAATTTTTTCTTGCGAACAACCACAAGCATGGTCTTAATACAAATATATCCGACCACCATAGCGACCAATGTTCCAACAACATAATTGAGGATTTCTGCTGACTGAAGTGCTGCAAACTCCACATCCTTAATTTCAAATACAAGCGCACCTAAAATGGCTGGAATAGACATAATAAAAGAATATTTTACTGCAAATTTACGATTCATTCCGGTGAGCAAACATGCCGTTATGGTGGTTCCGGATCTGGACAATCCGGGAAGCGTTGCTACACCCTGACAGATACCCACCGCAAATGCATTTGTATACGTAGTAGTCTTAGGTGTTTTCTTACCATCTTTCAGGTGATCCGCCACAAAAAGCAAAATACTGGTAATAATCAGACAGATACCCGGCACAATCAAAATCTGTTCCGCAGCTGACACCAGATCCGATGCCACTACACCGATGATTCCGGTGGGAATGGTAGATACAATCACTAACATGACAAATTTGCGGTAACTGTTGTTCACCAGTTTGCGGTAAGAATTAGATTCCTTGTGTATTTTGTTTCCCAGAAAGGTAGCAACATTTACAAAGGCATCTCCGATAATGCCGAATCCTTCCTTTATCATTTTCCAAATATCCTTATAGTATACTGCAAACACTGCAATCAATGTTCCGATATGAAGCAGAATATCGAAAAGCATTCCATCGGTTTCAATATCAAAAAATTGTTTGAAAAGACAAAGATGACCGGAACTACTCACTGGTAAAAATTCCGTCAATCCCTGTATAATTCCCATAATAATTGCATCCAATAACGACATACTGACTCCTTCTTTCTAACGAATCGGTTGGATTTCCGGCAGGATTGTCTACATAAGCATTCCTGCGTATATTCTCATAGGAGTATAGCATATTTTGAAACACTTGTCATTAACGGAAACAAAAAAACTATGACAGCTCATTCTTTTTTTCCTGAATAATCGCATGCAGTTTTTCCACTGCCTGTTGAATTCCGCCCACGGCATCGATAAGACCTTCTTCCACTGCCTGCTCTCCTACAAGAATAGTACCCAGGTCGTTCGAAAGCATAGAAGTATTCATCATCATGGATTCTAACCGTTCTTTTCGCGCCCTGCTGTGACGGGCGATAAAATTTAAAATTCGATTTTGCATCTGTCGGAAATAATCATAGGTGGCAGGTGCACCAATCACTGTTCCATTCATTCGAACCGGATGGATGACCATGGTTCCAGAAGGTACAATAAACGAATAATCCGTAGATACGGCCAGGGGAACGCCGATGGAGTGGCTTCCTCCCAGCACTAATGACACGGTAGGAAGACTCAATGAGGCAATCATCTCAGCAATAGCCAGACCGGATTCCACATCACCGCCCACCGTGTTTAAAATAACCAAAACCCCATCTATTTTTGCGGAATCTTCAATTTCCGCCAGTTTGGGCAACACATGCTCATATTTTGTAGTTTTTGAAGTGGAGGGAAGACATTCATGTCCCTCGATTTCTCCGATAACGGACAGCAGGTGAATTTTGTGATTCCATTTACTTTCTTCCAAAGTCATCTGTCCAATCTCACGAATCAATTCTTGTTCTTTCTTATCCTTTTCTAACTGATTTTCCGCTTTTTTCTCTGAAGAAGCGGCATCCGAAGTATGCTCCCGGTCTGTATATGAGGATGTTTGTTCTGTGTTTTCAGCTTCCATGTTCGTTCTCCTTGTATATTATTAAAACTTGTATCTATTATAAAACGTGTATCTATTCAGAATCCCATTCAAAACAGATTTATGCGGAACCGCATAAATCGTGTGAAAATGTGTAGGTAGCAAGAGCAAGGTCTACGCTTCGCTTCGGTCGGTGTTAAACAGGTGCCACTGGCACCTAACACCCTCATCAGCGAAGCTGATTTTCATGGGCTTGCGTGTCGTATCTGTGAAGTACTGAACAGATACAAAAAGACAGATAAGGAAAACCTTATCTGTCTTAGTATCTTTCATTTTTATGATTTTATACTGACCAGCCCTTTAAATAATTGTACAGAACTTCGTAGCGAGCCTTTGACGTCTTCCATGAGAAGTCTTTCTCCATTCCACGCTCCACCATCTGATTCCACTGCTTTTTCCGGTCAAAGAAAATATGTTTCGAATAGTTGATAACCGAAAGCATTTCTTCTCCATTATAATTGGTGAATGAGAATCCATCGCCGGTATTTTCATATTCATTGTAAGGAATTACGGTATCCTTTAATCCACCTGTCTCACGAACGATAGGAACTGTTCCATAGCGATAGGAGATTAACTGGGTTAATCCACAGGGCTCAAATCTGGAAGGCATCAGGAATGCATCTGCTGCAGCATACAGTTTGCGTGCCAAATCATCATTATAACAGATATTTGCAGAAACCTTATCCGGATATTTCCATGCATAGTAGCGGAACATGTTCTCATACTGGTCATCTCCGGTTCCGATGACAACCAACTGGGTAAATTCATCCACAATACGGTCAATCACGAAATTGATTAGATCTAATCCCTTCTGATCCGTGAGTCTTGAAACCAATCCAATCATATATTTGTGTTTATCCACTGTCAGGCCAAGCTGTTCCTGCAGTTTAAGCTTATTGTTGATCTTCTTGGTGCGGAAACTATTTTTGTTGTAATTACAGTAGAGTCTTGCATCTGTATCAGGATTGTATGAGACGTAATCAATACCATTCACAATCCCCTGCATATCCATATGTCTGGCAGATAACAGACCATTTAAGCCCTCGCCATAATAGTTCGTCTGGATTTCCTGCGCATAGGTATCACTTACTGTAGTGATATAATCTGCATAAACCAATCCACCCTTTAACATATTGGCATCCTTCTTGTACTCCAGCTTATCCGGAGTAAAAAGAGATTTTGGAAATCCGGTAAGACCCTGCATAGTCTTAATATCCCAAATCCCCTGGAACTTCAAGTTGTGAATCGTCATAATTGACTTCATTCCCCAGAAGAACATATCTCCCTGAAAATCATTTTTCAGATAAACAGGAATCAGACCTGTCTCCCAGTCATGGCAATGGATGATATCCGGCTGAAATCCAATCAACGGTAACATGGACAGTACTGCTTTATCAAAGAAACAGAACTTTTCAATATCGAAACGGATATTTCCATAGGGCGAAAAACAATTAAAGTATTCCTGATTGTCAATAAAATAATATGTAATTCCTTCCCATTCCAGTTTCAGAACTCCCACATATTTGTTGGGAATTGCAGGACCGGTAGTCATATAGAAATGCGTTACATACTCCATTTGATTCCGAAAATACTCCGGAATACAGCTGTAATTCGGCAGAACCACACGTACATCCCAATAGTCCGCATCAAACTCCTTTGGCAAGGCTCCACATACGTCTGCCAACCCGCCGGTTTTAATAAATGGTACACACTCAGATGCTGCGAAAAGTATCTTTTTCATAGGATACCTCCTCTTTGATTAATATGTGATAGATAAGGGATTACTCCTCCCAGTTATGAAATACTTCCTGTACATCATCATCTTCATCCAATAAATCCAGTATTCTCTGAATATTGGTCAAATCCTTCTCATCGGTAAGGCTGACATAGGTCTGAGGAATCATGGTAACCTCAGCACTTGCCATTACTATATTCTCAGCCTCCAAAGCCTCTCTTACTGCACTGAAAGAATCCGGATCAGTAGTCACCTCGAAGCTGTCCTCCTCCTCGGCAAAGTCCTCTGCACCGGCATCCAATGCCATCATCATCAGATCATCTGCCTCAAGGTCACAGTCTTCTTTTGCAATGATAATCTGCCCCTTCTCATCAAACATGTAAGATACACATCCCTGAGTACCGATACTGCCCTGTCCCTTGGAAAAGGCATTTCGAACATTCGCTGCCGTACGATTCTTGTTGTCGGTCAGTGCCTCAACGATGATAGCTGTCCCGCTGGGACCATATCCTTCGTAGGTCACGCGCTCGTAATTCACAGAGCCGATATCCCCAGCAGCTTTTTTGATTCCCCGGTCAATGGTATCGTTAGGCATGTTGTTTGCCTTTGCCTTTGCGATCACATCACGAAGCTTGCTGTTGTTG
Source organism: Lachnospiraceae bacterium (assembly GCA_022766245.1). Classification (GTDB taxonomy): domain Bacteria; phylum Bacillota; class Clostridia; order Lachnospirales; family Lachnospiraceae; genus Roseburia_C. Next base: position 64,134 of record JALEPL010000037.1, read on the forward strand.
GCCGGGTCCGGACCGCCTTCCTTTACTGCAATGGCAATCTCGCGACCGATAATGGTAAATATTTTTCCCTTTGCTGCATCATTTTTTTCTTTCTTGTGTTTGATGTTTGCAAATTTGGAATGTCCTGACATATAATTATCCTCTTTTCTATCTGTTTATACGTGGCCGTTCCGTGGCTTCGTAATTTCACCCTAAGCTATTTTGAATAGCCACGCCTACTATGATATCTTATCATTTTTTTTAGATGATGACAAGACCGACTCTACGATACTTTCATCCTCAGAAAGACATTGTTGGTTCTGGGAAAAACGGTTTACTTTCACAGACTGAATGATTTTATCCTCAACAGAAAGTACCTCAAAGGAATATCCCTCATAAGTAATGCACACTTTCTCATCTTCCGAGGGAATCCGGTCGATTTGTGAAATCAAAAAGCCGTTCAGAGTATCGTAAGCCGCATCATCAAAATCCAGATTCAGTACATCACCCACTTCGTCCAGCGGAGTCATTCCACTCATAAGAAAACTGCCATCCTCTGTCTCTGTAATAAAATGATGCTCCACGTCATGCTCATCAAAGATATTTCCCACAATCTCCTCTAAAATATCCTCCATGGCAACAAGTCCTGCTGTCTGTCCATACTCATCCACCACAATTACCATATGAGTTTGGGCTGACTGCATTTTCTGGAACAATGCATTGACATTCCTCGTTTCCGGGATATAATCCACCTCCCGCACCAAACCGGGAATTTCTTTGATCGGGGTATTCATCAGTTCCTGTCTACGACTATTGGCCAACGCTTCTTTAATATGTACGACGCCGATAATATTATCGATATTTTCCTCATACACCGGAAAACGCGAATAGCTGTTTTCGATTATATAATCCAGAGCCTGTGTTAAGGCACTGTTGCCGTCAAGGGCTACAATATTTTTGCGGTGCGTCATAATATCCTTTGCTTCTTTATCTGCAAACTCGAAAATATTATGAATCATCTCCGCTTCATTCTCCATCAGAACACCCTGTTCATGGCCTTCCTTCACCATAGAGATAATCTCTTCTTCTGTTACATCCTCATTCTCCCCAAATGGAAGTTTATGAATAAATCTTTTCCATATGCCTGTATTCGAACTCTCTCCGTCATCCATGTGTCTATACTCCTTTTTGTGTAAATCCATTATCTGAAACAGTTAATGACAAAATACCATTTTACCTGGGAATAGTCAAGCTATGTACATAATTCCAGGCTGATTTTCAATGCTTTGTCAACTTTGTGTAAAATCCGATCATCCAGATGACAGACTTTATCTTTTAACCGTGATTTATCAATGGTACGAAGCTGTTCTAACAAAATAACAGAATCCTTCACGATATCATACTCATGACAAGATATCTCAATATGCGTAGGCAGCTTTGCCTTATTCATTTGCGAGGTGATGGCAGCGCATATCACGGTAGGACTATGACGATTGCCAATATCATTTTGTATAATTAGTACCGGGCGGATGCCACCCTGTTCGGAACCAACCACCGGACGTAAATCTGCGTAATAAATATCTCCGCGTCTGATAATCATATCTTTCACTCCATAATCTAGGTTTTACAGAAAGTATTACCAATTTTATCGAGTGTATTCAAATCCTTTGGTTTAGATTAGAAATAATCCCTCTGACTGCATATGTTACCATTTTTTTCATAGATTCGAGGAATTCGTCTGCTGCTGAGATCACAAACAAGCTCATAATTAAATCGACCAGACAGATTTCCCAGTTCCTCCGCAGTGATTTCGTCTTCTTTATCTTTTCCGATCAGAGTCACTTCATCCCCTATGGCCACCTCCGCAAGGTCAGTTACATCCACCATGAACTGATCCATGCACACTCTGCCCAGAATAGGACAACGTTTTCCGTGAATCAATACACACCCTTTATTGGACAGGGAGCGTGGGTAGCCATCTCCATATCCAACAGGAATGGTGGCAATCACACGGTCGGTATCTGCTGTGTAGGTTCCCCCGTAGCTTACACTTCTGCCCTTCGGCAAAGGTTTCAGATAGGAAATGTGACTCTTCAAGGACAACAGTGGCTTTAACGGGACGATGTCTTTTGACACTTCATCCGAAGGCCATAATCCGTAGAGCGTGATTCCAGCCCGCACCAAGTCCATGTTCGCCTGCGGCATCTCCACAATACCGGCACTGTTAGAGCAATGACGATAGTGAAAGGATACTCCTTCCTGCTCACAGAGAGCGATCATTCGTTTAAATTCCTCCAACTGATGATTGGCAAAGGTCTTATCCTTCTCATCTGCCTTGGCAAAATGGGTAAATATGCCTTCCATTATTATATGCGGAAGTTTACTGATACGCGCCACTTCCTTTGCATTTTTTTCATTTACATAATAGCCAATGCGGCTCATACCGGTATCCACCGCAATATGTATGGTAACATCTTTATTTTGAGCCACTCCCTGAGCAGATAGCCTTTCTGCCATTTCATAGGTAAAAACTGCCGGGGACAACTCTGCGTCTACAACTGTTTCATATTGCTGTGGAAACGTGTATCCCAGAATCAGGATTGGCTTCTGAATCCCGGCCTGACGCAGTTCCACGCCTTCCTCTACCGTGGCCACACAAAAGCCAAAAAGATAATCCAATCCTTCCAATTCCCGTGCTAAGGGAACTGCACCGTGTCCATAAGCGTCTGTCTTAATCACGGCAAACATTTTTGTTCCTGCCTCGATATTTTCGTGCATTGCCTCCATATTGGCATGCAGCGCATCCAAATCAATTTTTGCATAAACTCTTTGATACTGTTTCATTTTTTTCGCCTTTTTTACTTCTATTCTTGTTACTTGTATTCTTTTAAAATATCCGGAATATTGTTTACCAGATCCTGTGCCATCATACTGCGCCGGCCCGTATCATCCTTTGCTGTATCACCCGCCAGTCCGTGGATATAAGCCCCAAGAGCTGCGGCATATTCCGCTTTATTTCCCTGGGCCAGCAGACTTCCAATCATACCGGCTAACACATCTCCACTTCCTGCAGTGGCCATCCCATCATTTCCGGACAGATTCAGATAGGTTCGCCCATAGGGAACAGCAATCACACTCCGACAGTCCTTCAGCACACAAATCACATTGTAGGTACGGGAAAATTCCTCTGCGGTCTGAACAATATTTTCTTTGATGTAGGATGGGGCCAGTCCGGTGAGACGGGCCATTTCCCCAATGTGGGGTGTAACAATCATCTCTGTGTGAGGTTTTAACAACTGTTCCGGCTGCTCCGACAGAATATTCAAAGCGTCTGCATCCAAAACCATGGGAACCGCTGCATTCTGCAAAGTATTTCTTAATATGGTTCGAGCAGCTTCACGCTTTCCTAATCCGGGACCGATGATGATGACATCTGACCAGGAAAGGCACTCGTTTAATTCGGACAAATCCGGTTTCTTACTGGAATAAGTGGTAAGAATTGCTTCCGGGACAGAAGTCTGTAGAATCAGTCTGTTCTCTTCCGGTGTATAAATTCTGACCACCCCACATCCGCTACGATATGCGGCTTGAGCAGCCAATACGGCTGCACCTGCCATATTGACAGATCCGGCAACCAAAAGGACTTTTCCAAAAGAGCCCTTATTACCATCAGCCCTGCGTTTTTCCAGCTTATTTAGGTCCTCTCGAACCAAATGACACATGGATGCTTTTCGATCCAGCCAGCTATATGCATTGATGCCAATGTCTGCTACACAGATATCACCACAATATTCTGCTGACGGATATAAAAGCATTCCCAGTTTCTTATAAGCAAAAGTGACTGTAACATCTGCGCGAAACGCTGCCCCCATCAGATTTCCATGATCTGCGGAAATACCGGATGGAATGTCCACCGATATTTTTTCACAGTTCCATTGATTGATTTGATCAAAAAGATGGGTCAACACTTCGTCCGGCCTACGGGAAAGACCTATTCCAAATACAGCATCTACCACCAGACTGTAATCGGGCTCGCAGCTTGTGACAAAAGGGATGTTGTATTTCATGGCAATCTCATACTGTTGCTTCATCTGAGGGCTAAACCGTTTCTTATCGCCTGTAAGGTATACCTGCACCGAAATACCCTTCAGATATAAGAGTCGCGCCACAGCAAGACCGTCTGCACCATTGTTACCACTTCCACAAAGAATCAAAACATTTCTGCAATCCATTCCACGTCTAAAGATCTCTTCCACCACAGACAGAGCTGCCCGCTCCATCAGAACCAAAGACGGGATGCCATAATGACTGATTGTATTTTCATCGCAATATTTCATTTCTTTTGCATTTACAATATATTCCATTCTTTTACCAAAAACGCTTCACCCTCAGGCGAAGCGCTATTCCCTCTCTTTTTATAACTATAAAGATATCTGTTCCGCATCTTCACAGATACCTTTATAGAACGATATGTCTACTGAACAGTTAATTCATTTTTTCTTCGTCCTCAGTTTTCAAATCAAACAGATCTAATATCTGTGCACCGAATATATCATGCATATAAGAATATATCTGTTTGTTGTTTATCTCTCGATTTTGTTTTTTGATGATATTCTTCTTCAGATCCATGCGAACCTGTGCAATCCACAATGCAATTTCATCAATCTGCTCCTTATTCGAGCGAAGTGTATCATAACAATAGTCCATGGTTGCGGCCATCAATCTTCCATTTGTCTCATGAATCTGCCGGGGAATCTCCAAAAGTTCATCCTCGTAGGATTCGATTGTCTGATTGATTTCGTCAATGAGGCGTCTGTCCTCCGAAAGCTTTTTCGATGAGATATCATTTATATTTTCCTCATGAGTTCCCTCCATGTTCTGAACAATATTATCCATAAGCTTACTTTTGGTTTTCTTCAGATCCTTGATATCGTTATTTAATTTTCCCTGACGCTCCAGCAGTTGGTTTAATTCCTTCTCTACCATCAGCACTGTTTCCGGCTTTCCACTCAGTACAAACAACTGATGCCACTTTTGATCCAGTACCAAAACGGGAACTTGCGCCGCAGCTAACGCTTTCTGATATTCCTCTTTCATCGTAATCACCTGCTTTTTACAATATTGTAGGAAAGCTGCATTAGACTATCTGATAAATGTACGTTCTCCACCACCACATCCTGATCCAGAAGTTCCAGATCTACATGGGCGAAATTCCAGATAGCTTTGATACCAAGTTGTACCAGTCGATTGGCCACATCTGCCGCATTTTCCTTTGGCATGGTAAGTGCAGCTATGTCAACTTTATGATTTGCCACAAAGTCATCCAGTTCATCCAGCATAGTAATCTGATTTCCGCGAACTACCTTGCCCTTTAAAGCGGGATTAATATCAAATATACCTACGATAACAAAACCAAGTTTTTCAAACTTCATATAATTCGCCAAGGCCTGACCAAGATTTCCGGCTCCGATTACAATAATATTGTGCTGTTCATTGAGCCCCATGATTTTGCCAATTTCCTCGTAAAGATACTTTACATTATATCCGTACCCCTGTTGACCAAAACCACCGAAGTTATTTAAATCCTGTCTGATCTGGGACGCAGTTACGTTCATTCTGGCACTGAGTTCATTGGAAGAGATCCTCTCTACTCCTTCATCCAACAGTTCTCCCAAATACCGATAATATCTCGGCATTCTGCGAATCACTGCCTGTGAAATCTCTTTTCCCACGTTATTCGCCTCCTACATACTACTAGCATAAATTATAGTAATTTAGGAAATGTCTGTCAATGGAAGTCTTCCTGCTTCAAACTCAGTTCTTCCCACTTTTCGTAGAGATTTTCCAGTTCTTCATTTATGGAGGTCATCTCCTGATGTACCCTTCCAAGCTCACCGGGATCAGATGCGATAGCAGGATCTGTCAGTTTTTGATTTAGCTGTTCCAGCTTTTCTTCTGTCTGGGCAATAGATGATTCTGTTTTCTTCAGGTCGTTCTCAAGTTTGCGCTTTGCAGCCTGCAGCTTCTTGCTTTCTTCCCAGCTTATCTTTTCCTCAGACACAGATGGTTCATCCGACGGAGCAGCTTGCTTGGTGAGAGTAAGAGGAACCGATGCTTCCAGAATTTCCTGTTTTTCCAAATAATAATCATAGTTGCCCACATAAGAGACGATTCTTCCGTTGCTCAGATCCAAAATCCGGGTAGCTGTCTTATTGATAAAATATCGGTCATGAGATACATAAAGTACGGTACCGGTATATGCATTGAGTGCAGATTCCAAAATCTCCTTGGAAGTGATATCCAGATGGTTGGTAGGCTCGTCTAAAATCAAAAAGTTTGCCTTGGAAAGCATCAGTTTTGCAAGAGAAAGGCGACCTCTCTCCCCACCGCTGATATCTTTGACCCGTTTGAATACGTCATCTTCGGTAAATAAAAAAGCTGCTAATACGTTGCGCACTTTCGTGTTATTCATATCCGGATAGGCATCGGAGATTTCGTCAAATAACGTATGCTCCGGCTTCAGATTCTGATGCTCCTGATCGTAATATCCGATGTTAACATTTGTACCCAGTCGGATTTCGCCCTCATCTGCCTCTTCCAGTTCATTGATAATCTTAAGAATGGTGGTTTTACCGGTTCCATTGTTTCCAATCAATGCCACCTTTTCCCCACGCTTGATTTCAAAATCAATTCCTGCAAAGAGCGGGCGTTCATAAGCCTTGGCCAGTTGCTTTACTGACAGAACGTCATTGCCGCTGACAATATCCGGCTCCAAGGAAATCTTAATTTCTGTATGCTCCTCCAACGGTTTTTCAATCCGATCGATTTTATCCAGAGCCTTTTCCCGGCTTTCAGCCCGCTTAATGGACTTTTCCCGGTTAAAGGACTTTAGTTTATCAATCACTTCCTCCTGATGCTTGATCTCACGCTGCTGATTTAAGTACTGCCGCATCAGACTTTCTCTCTGAACGGCTTTCTGACTGGCATACGCACTGTAATTTCCGGGAAAGACCTGAGCCACATGGCGGGAAATTTCCACCACCTTTGTGACAATTTTGTCCAGAAAATACCGATCGTGCGCCACTAGAATGACCGCACCCTTATAGCTGCTTAAATATTCTTCTAACCATGCAATGGAATGCAGATCCAGATGGTTTGTGGGCTCATCCAGCATGATAATATCCGGTTTGGTCACCAACAGACGGCTCAAGGCCACTCTGGTTTTCTGTCCACCGGACAACTGAGAAAGCTTTTTATCAAATTCTTCTTCTTTAAATCCTAATCCTTTTAATACACCAACAATCTCACTGCGGAAGGTCAAACCTCCCTTTAACTCAAATTCTGTATTTAATCGATGGTACTGGTCCATAAGACGTTCTAAATTATCGGAAGATACCTGGGTCATGGCATCCTCCATATTGCGAAGTTTTTGCTCCATGGCAAGCAGTTCATCACAGCCATGCAGCACTTCTTCGTAGATTGTGGCGTCGCCAGCTTTATCCTGATACTGAGCAAGGTAACCAATGCTCTTATCCTTTGCTATGGTTACCTCGCCCGAATCCGGTGTCATTTCACCGATTATTATTTTGAGTAATGTAGACTTGCCGGCACCATTAATCCCTACGATTCCAACCTTCTCATGATCCTCCACATGAAATGATACATGTTCAATCACTACGTCGGTACCAAAGGATTTACTGATGTTCTGACAGGCTAATATCATTCGTTTCTCCCTACCTTATAACATTTTCTCCAATGTCTCACGGATTGCTTTTATAAAGCCTTCACTGTTAAGCACCGTAGGATTTTCAATGGTAGTGATCAAAGCCAGATCCTTCGTCATCTTACCGGCCTCAATGGTATCTATACAGGCTTTTTCCAGTTTATCTGCAAAATCCATCAATTCTTTATTTTCGTCCAACTCACCACGTTTTCTCAATGCTCCGGTCCATGCAAAAATGGTGGCTACAGAGTTGGTGGAAGTTTCTTCCCCCTTTAAGTGCTTGTAGTAATGACGCTGTACGGTGCCGTGTGCAGCCTCGTACTCGTAATATCCCTGAGGAGACACCAGTACAGAAGTCATCATAGCCAGTGAACCGAATGCTGAGGAAACCATGTCACTCATCACATCGCCATCGTAGTTCTTACATGCCCAGATAAAACCACCCTCTGCCTTCATGACGTGGGCTACCGCATCATCAATCAGGGTATAGAAATACTCAATTCCTGCCTCATCAAACTTATCCTTATACTCTGCCTCAAAAATCTCTGCAAAAATATCCTTAAAGGTATGGTCATATTTCTTGGAGATGGTATCCTTGGTGGCAAACCACAGATCCTGCTTGGTATCCAGAGCATAGTTAAAGCAGCTTCTTGCAAAGCTTTCAATGGAAGCATTGATATTGTGCTGTCCCTGAATCACGCCTGCTCCTGTGAAATTGTGGATCAGTTCTCTTGTCTCGGTTCCATCTTCCGCAGTGTAAACCAGCTCACATTTTCCGGGTCCGGGAATCTTCATCTCACTGGCCTTGTACACATCACCATAGGCATGACGCGCAATGGTAATGGGCTTTTTCCAGTTCTTTACACAGGGTTCGATTCCCTTCACTACAATGGGAGCACGGAAAACCGTTCCATCCAGCATGGCACGAATGGTTCCGTTAGGACTCTTCCACATTTCCTTTAAGTTATACTCTGTCATGCGGGCTGCATTGGGCGTAATGGTGGCACATTTCACGGCAACACCATATTTCTTTGTGGCATTTGCAGAATCGATGGTCACCTGATCATCTGTTTCGTTTCGATACTCCAGTCCCAGATCATAGTACTCTGTGTTCAGATCGATAAAAGGAAGTAAAAGCTCGTCCTTGATCATCTGCCAGAGGATTCTGGTCATTTCGTCTCCGTCCATCTCTACCAGAGGGGTTGTCATTTTGATTTTTTCCATAATTGCGTCCTCCTTAAATTTTTCTTTATTTCAACAGATTATCCCAGCCATACTGATCCATATTCGCAATGGTACGAAGCATATGGTCTGTGGCCAGTTGCTCTGCTTGAAGCTGATCGTGTTTTTTTAATGCTTCTAATATCTGTCTGTGTTCATCATTCGATTTTATCACACGTTCCGGCATGGATAAAGTAATTTTTCTCACCCGTTGTACATAATGATGAAAATTTGATAATTCCTGCTTTAACATACGGCTTTTGGAAGCCTCATACAGAATATCATGAAAACGATTGTCCAGCTCCAGCATCTGACTGTAATTGCCTTTTTGTGCATGAAAATCCACTAAGAAAATATTTTCTTCCAGTTCTTCAATCTGTTCCTGCGTAATATGTTCTGCGGCCCGTTTGGCACAAAGTCCTTCCAGTCTGGAACGAATCTCATAGATATCCTTGATGTCTTCCTGGGAAATCCCCTCCACCACGGCTCCCTTGTTTGGAATGATTTTTACCAAGCCTTCCAGTTCCAGCTGCCGCAACGCTTCTCTCACCGGGGTCCGGCTTACCCCTAATTCATCCCCGATGGTCTTTTCCCGCAGTTCTTCATTGGAGTGATATTTCCCGGACAAAATATCCTCACGCAATCGATGGAATACTCTTCCGCTTAATGAATAGCTTTCTTCACTCACACAAAACCCTCCTTACTTCAGCTATTAGAGAACAATCCCTAATTCTTTGCAGCAGTCTGTGATCAGTACAACCAGCTCATTGTCTGTGATTACGGTGACACGGCCCTCATCATACTGCTTATCCACCCATTCTTTGATCCGGTGTACCAGTTCAGAATTTTTATCCACTTTCCGATCTCCGTTCAAACGATAGTAAGAATTGATCCAATGAGCGATTCCGGCCAGACCGGAGGTGTTGGATACCGATACCAATGCCGGACGGTTCAGGAATTTGTCTGTATCAAAAATATTGTAGATTTCTTCATTCTTTAACAATCCGTCAGCATGGATTCCTGCTCTTGTCACATTAAAATTGCTTCCTACAAATGGTGTACGACTCGGTATCTGATAGCCAAGCTCTTTTTCAAAATATTCTGCCAACTCAGTGATTACCGTGGTGTCCATGCCATCCAGTGTTCCCTTCAACTGGGCATATTCAAATACCATGGCCTCCAGCGGAGTGTTTCCGGTACGCTCTCCAATACCAAACAGAGAGCAGTTTACACCGCAGGCTCCATACAGCCATGCTGTGGTTGAGTTGTTGACCGCTTTATAAAAATCATTATGACCATGCCACTCGATAAGTTCAGAAGGAACTCCCGCATGTGTCATAATTCCATAGATGATACCCTGTACGCTTCGGGGAATCACCGCTCCAGGGAAGTTCACGCCATAACCCATGGTATCGCAGGCACGGACCTTGATCGGTATCTGATACTCTTCCATGAGCTTCATCAATTCCACACAAAACGGAATGACAAAACCATAAATATCGGAACGGGTAATATCCTCTAAATGACATCTGGGACTGATTCCTGTTTCCAGGCATTCGCGAATGACACTCAGATACATGTCCATGGCTTCTTTTCTGGTCTTTTTCATTTTATAGAAAATGTGATAATCGGAACAGCTTACTAAAATTCCGGTCTCACGCATCCCAAGTTCCTTCACCAGTTCAAAGTCTCTTTTGCTGGCACGGATCCAACTGGTCACCTCCGGGAACTCATATCCCCGCTCCATGCACTGATACACTGCATCCCGGTCTTTTTTACTATACAGGAAAAATTCACTCTGACGAATCTTTCCCTTAGGACCTCCAAGCTTATGTAAATAATCGTAAATGCGTACAATCTGCTCTGTGGTATAGGGAGCACGGGACTGCTGACCATCACGGAAGGTAGTATCCGTAATCCAGATATCTTCCGGCATATTGTGGGGAACGATTCGATCATTAAATGCAATTTTCGGGATCTCGGAATATGGAAAGAGATTCCGGAACGTATTGGGCTCATCCACATCCACCAACTGATAAAAATGTTCCTCCAACTGCAGTAAATTTGTCTTGTCATTCATGACTACTTTTCTCATAGGTTTCACTCCTTTGATACATCAACATTTTTGTATAATTGTATACAATTATACAGGTATTGTCAACTAAGAGTCAAACGCATTTTAAACTCGATAGGAAACCTTTTGTTTTCGATAAAATGCAAAAGTGCCACTGCATGAGCAGCGGCACTTCGTTGTACCTAACATAATTTAAACAATATTAAAACCTATTTTCCACTGAGATACTCATGGATTCCCTTTGCAGCAGCCTTACCTGCTCCCATGGCAAGAATAACAGTGGCTGCTCCGGTTACCGCATCTCCACCGGCATAAACGCCAGCCTTTGATGTAGCTCCGGTTTCTTCCTCAGCTACAATACATTTTCTCCGGTTGATATCCAGTCCCTTAGTGGTGGAGGAAATCAACGGGTTCGGTGATGTACCAAGAGACATGACAATGGTATCCGCATCCATTATGTACTCGGATCCAGGAACCTCCTTCGGGCTTCTTCTGCCTGACTCGTCCGGCTCACCCAGTTCCATCTTGATAATCTTACAGCCCTTAGCTGCGCCGTTTTCATCTACCAGAATTTCCACCGGATTCTGTAAGAGGTCAAAAATAATTCCCTCTTCCTTTGCGTGGTGTACTTCCTCTTTTCGTGCCGGAAGCTCTTCCTCACCACGGCGATATACTACATGAACTTCTGCTCCGAGACGCTTTGCTGTTCTTGCAGCATCCATAGCTACATTACCACCGCCCACAACTATTACCTTCCTGCCGGCTTTAATCGGGGTATCATATCCCTCCTCGAATGCCTTCATCAGGTTATTACGTGTCAAGAACTCGTTTGCAGAAAATACTCCCATCGCCTGTTCTCCGGGGATACCCATAAATCTGGGAAGTCCTGCTCCGGAACCAATAAATACTGCTTCAAAGCCCTCCTGCTCCATCAACTCATCGATGGTAACTGCCTTTCCAATCACCACATTGGTCTCGATTTTCACACCTAATGATTTAACATTCTCTACTTCGGCTGCCACTACCTTAGACTTAGGAAGACGGAACTCCGGAATACCGTATATCAACACGCCGCCAGCCTCATGCAGTGCCTCAAAAATGGTCACATCATAGCCTAGCTTGGCCAGGTCGCCGGCACAGGTAAGTCCTGCGGGACCGGAACCAATGACAGCAACCTTATGTCCGTTTCCTGCCTCGGCCTTTTTCGGCTTAATGTTGTGCTCTCTTGCCCAATCTGCAACAAAACGCTCCAGCTTACCGATTGCCACCGGCTCACCCTTGATACCGCGGATACATTTGCCCTCACACTGGGTCTCCTGCGGACACACACGTCCACATACTGCGGGAAGTGCGGAAGACTCACTGATAATCTGATAAGCCTCCTCGAAATTACCCTCTTTTACCTGCTGAATAAATGCAGGAATATTGATGGATACCGGACATCCCTTTACACACTGTGCATTCTTACAATTCAGACAGCGGGAAGCCTCCTCCATTGCTTCCTGCTCATTATATCCTAAACAAACCTCTTCGAAATTTGCGGCACGCTCTGCTGCATCCTGCTCACGCACCGGAACTCTTACCATTGGATCCATTATTTGTCACCTCCACAATGACCGCATCCACCATGATGGGTGTCGCCTTCTGTTAAGGCAAGCATTGCACGGCCTTCCTCTGTCTTGTACTGCAACTGTCTTTTCATTGCCTGATCAAAATCTACCAGATGTCCATCAAATTCCGGTCCATCTACACAGGCAAATTTCACTTCGTCTCCTACAACCAGTCGGCAGGCACCACACATTCCGGTACCATCTACCATAATGGGATTCATGGAAACGATTGTCTTGATTCCCAGCTCTTTGGTTAATTTACATACAAACTTCATCATAATCATCGGTCCGATGGCTACGCAATGGTCATAACGAACTCCCTGCTCATACAGAGCCTTCAACTGGTCGGTTCCCATTCCATGGAATCCATAAGAGCCATCGTCTGTGGTCACATACAGATTGGTCGCAACCTCACGCATTTTATCTTCAAAGAATAGTAAATCCTTTGTACGGGATCCCATAATCACGTCACAGTCTACACCATGCTCATGGAGCCACTTTACCTGAGGGTAAACCGGAGCAGTACCTACACCACCGGCAACAAACAGGATTTTTTTCTTCTTTACTTCTTCTAAATCATCCTCAACTAAATCAGATGCACAGCCTAAAGGACCCACAAAATCCTGAAAGCTGTCGCCAGCTTCTAAATTCGCCATACGCTCCGTGGAAGCCCCCACTGTCTGAAATACAATGGTAATGATCCCCGCCCCGGCATCATAATCGCAGATCGTCAAAGGAATACGCTCTCCCTTTTCATCCATTTTCACGATTACAAACTGTCCAGGCTTGGCAGACTTGGCAACACGTTCTGCCTTTACATCCATCAGATAAATCTTATCTGCCAGTTTTTCCTTTTTCAAGATTGGATACATAACCTACCTCCATATTCATTCGTTCACATCAACCGATGGCAATCCCACACCATCTGTTCTATCATATCGAAAATATTCTTCAAAATCAACCATTAGTTGCTATATTTGCGTATTTGTATTAAACCGAATCTGCGGCAGACATCAGAATCCGGTCATTATCCAGACGTTTCCCAGCCTGAATCCGGAACTGTTCCAGCAGACCATCCACTGTCATATTTTTCTTTTCTTCCTCTTTCAAATCCAATACAATATTTCCGGAATCCATCATAATGATACGATTTCCCAGCTCCAATGCCTGATGCATATTATGGGTTACCATCAGACAGGTAATCTGATGCTCCTTGATAATCGTCTTTGTTAAAGCCAGTACCTTCTCCGCCGTAGCAGGATCCAGTGCAGCCGTATGCTCATCCAGAAGAAGGATTTTGGGTGTTACCATAGTTGCCATCAGAAGTGTCAAAGCCTGCCGCTGTCCACCGGACAAAAGCCCCACTGGCTGTTTCATCCGATCCTCTAAACCCATGTCAAGCTGGGCTAAAAGTTCCCGAAAGCGAGCTTTGTCGTTACCTTTAATACGACTAAAAAATGCATGACTCTTTTTGGAAGCTCTCAGATATGCCAGAGACATATTTTCCTCGATAGTCATGTGCGGAGCTGTTCCCTTGAGCGGATCCTGAAACAAATGACCGATCACCCGGCTGCGGATATATTCCTTTTGATAGGTAATGTCCTCTCCATCCAGAATAATCTGCCCCTGATCCACATAAAATGTACCGGTAATGGCATTAAAGGTGGTAGATTTTCCTGCACCATTGCTTCCTACAATGGTGGCAAAATCCCCCGGCAAAAGATGAAGGTTCAGATCAGATAATGCCTTCTTCTCGTTCACTGTTCCGGGATTAAACGTTTTCGATACATGAATCATCTGAAGCATTACTGATTCCCCCTATTCCGATTCTTATTCTGACTGACAGCCGATGCTTTCTGTTTCATAAATGCAGCCTTCTTTTTCAGATATGGAAGCGCTATGGCTACTGCCACAATGATAGCTGAAACCAGCTTTAAACACTCAGCCGGCACATTCAGTCGAAGTGCCACTGCCACGATAAAACGATAGAGACAGCTGCCCAGAATCACACCGATGACACGACGGACAACAGAACCTTTTCCTATGATGGATTCCCCGATGATCAGGCTGGCCAGTGCAATGGTCACCATACCGGTTCCCAGGTTAATGTCACAGGATTTCTGATACTGAGCCAGCACGCCGCCACTTAAGGCTGTCATAGCATTGGCCACACATAGTCCCACGGTAATGGTGAAGTTCGGGTTAATACTGGAGGCCTTCACCATATCTGCATTATCCCCGGTGGCACGAATAGAAAGACCTAACCGCGTATTTAAAAAGGATGCCAGAAGTACACCGATGATTATCACAATCAAAACTGCAACAATCAGCTTATACCAGCTGCCGCCTATGTAATCCTTTGCCATGGAAAAAATCGTATTGCAGTTAAAAAGATTTACATTGGACGCAAATCCCATCACTGCAATATTCACCGTATAAAGGCCGGTATTTACAATAATACCGGCAAGAATGGACTCGATTCCCATCTTCGTCTGCAAAAAAGCCGTCACAAAACCGGAGCAAACTCCAGCCAGCATGGCAGCAAACAGTGCCATAATCGGATGTCCTGCAATCGTTACCATTGCACAGACTGCACAGCCTAGGGTGAAACAGCCGTCTGTAGACAAGTCAGCTATATTTAAAATTGAAAAAGATACAAACAGCGCCAACGCCACCAAAGAGTAAATGCACCCAAGCTCTAACGCACTCTGTACAATGGATAACGTGAAAATGGAATCCATAAATCGTCCTCCTTACTCTCCAAACTCCTCTGCAGTCTTTGTCTCTACCAATCCGGCACACATACTCTCGAACATGCTGTAATCCAGACCGATTTCTGTTGCAATATCCGTATTCACGGTAGCAATACCATTATCCATCAACTGAACCGGTGTGGTGGCAGGATCAGCACTATTTACCAGAATATCCACTACCATATCTGCAGTTGCAGTTCCCAGATCCACATAATTTACACCGAATCCACAGAAAGCTCCGTTTAATGCAAAGGAATCAGCACCTGCATAGTGAGGAATCTTTGCCTCTAAAAACTTCTCATAAATAGCCAGCTCTGCTGTCATAACCGTATTGTCTGTAGGGGTAAACACCGCATCCACTCCGGCTGCTACCAATGCATCTGCGGCCAACGAAATCTCATCGTTGGTAGTACCGGTCTTCTCTACATAAGAAACACCTTTCTCATCTAAGTATGCCTTAGCTTCCTCAATAGGAGCCTTGGAGGCATCCTCACTCTTATTATATAACAGACCCACAGACTCAATGTCCGGATTCGCTGCAAACATCAAATCAAACACTGCTTCTGTATTCAATGCATCGGAGGTTCCTGTAATGTTAGAACCGGGTGCATCCAGACTTGCCACGAGACCAGCGCCTACCGGATCACTGACTGCAGAAAATACAACCGGAATCTGATTCTCTTCCGTTGCTGCCTGCATGATCATGGCAGTAGGAGTTGCAATGGGAATAATAACATCCACATTCTCAGCTACCAGATCCGTAGCAATTTGATTCAAGGTAGAAGAATCTGCCTGACCATTGTATGTATAATCTGCATAATCAAAAGTAACACCAAGTTCCGCTCCCTTGGCATCCAGCTCTGCCTCAATGGCACGCTCGATCTGATTTAAGGAAGCATCATCCACATACTGTACAATACCCACTTTGTATACGGTGTTGTCTGCAGATCCATCTGTGGAAGATTCGGACGTTGTGTTTTCACCGGTGGACTGTCCGTCATCGCCTGTGTTGCTTCCAGTGTTGCTGCCGCAGCCGGCTACCATACATGCAGTCATAGCCACAGCCATGAAAAGTGACATCATTTTCTTTTTCATAATTTTTTCCTCTTTTCTGAATGGTAAAATATATTATGCATTCCTAGATAGCTTAATGCAAATTTTGTCTCATGTCAATTCCTACTCTACCCGAACACCCTCCAAAAGGCTCATCTTCATCTCATAGTATTCCGGCGTCATATCCAGATAATGAGTGTGGGGATTTTCAAATCGCTGTTCCTCATCCCACACTTCATTAACCAGCTGTTCCTTCACATATTGACTGATATCCTGCAGACTTTCTTTTTCATAGACCCGTTTTCCATGAAGAAATACAGGTACTTGCAGTTCTTTTACCGTACAATTATCAAAATAGCGGTTCTTCCAGTAGTGATCCGGATCCACATAACGGAATGGCTTACTAAAGTCAATCTCCTGATCTGCCAGTGCGATCAGATCCGCAATAGACTGGTGGTTCTCATCATATACACGGTAGACTTTCTTGCGACCCGGATTCGTAATTTTTTCGACATTCTCTGAAACCTTGATGCGGGGCATAAATGTGCCATCTTCCTCCACGGCAGCTATTTTATATACGGCGCCAAATACCGGATCTGACTTTGCGGTGATCAGCCGCTCGCCCACACCGAAGCTGTCGATACATCCTCCCTGTTGCAGAATGGAAGTGATGGTATATTCATCCAGACTGTTGGAAACAATAATTTTGCAATCCGTAAGTCCAGCCTCATCCAGCATTTTACGAACCTTCTTTGACAGATAAGCCAGGTCACCGCTGTCAATGCGTACACCCTTTAACCGTTTTCCTCTGGGCTCCAACACTTCTTTGGCACAGCGGATCGCATTTGGAATGCCTGACTTTAACACATCATAGGTATCTACCAGAAGCGTGGTGGAATCCGGGTAATTCTCCGCATAACGCTTGAAGGCGGTATATTCATCCTTGTAAAACATGATCCAGCTATGGGCCATGGTTCCACTCACCGGAATATCAAACATCTGTCCCGCCAAAACTGTGGCTGTTCCCACTGCACCGCCGATATAAGCAGCTCTGGCACCATATACTGCCGCATCCATATTGTGGGCCCGTCTGGCTCCAAAATCAGACACTGTGCGTCCATCCGCCGCCCGGACGATACGCTGTGTCTTAGTTGCAATCAGAGACTGATGATTAATCTGCAGCAACAGTGCCGTCTCAATTAACTGTGCATCCAGCAAAGGCGCCACAACTGTGATAATGGGCTCATTGGGATACATGATGGTTCCCTCACGGAACGCATAAATATCTCCGGAAAAATGAAAATCTGACAGGTAAGACAAAAATGCCTCGTCAAAGAGCTTCAGACTTCGCAGGTAATCAATATCCTCCGGGTCAAAATGAAGATCTTCAATATATTCTATGATCTGCTCCAGACCGGCAAAAATAGAAAAGCCTGCCTGATCCGGGTTCTTGCGGTAAAACACATCAAAAACCACACGTTTGTCCTTATCCTGATCGATAAAGTAACCATTTGCCATGGTCATTTCATATAAATCCATTACCATGGTCAGATTACGACTATCAAATTGCTTCATATACCCACCTCCTGATTCTTGGCATGAGTTGTTCACCGCAACTGACGGATACATCCTTAAAGGTCGCTTCGCGCTGCTTTAAGGACAAAACCTGATGCCGTTTTCATATTTTATTGGTATCTGTTCAGTACCTTCACAGATACGATTCGCAAACCCATGAAAATCGGCTACGCCGATGGGGTTTGCTTGCAATTGAATCATGTTCTTACGGCCTCATCAGCAAGTGATTCGGCCTGTTCTGAACAGTTACTTTTATTGTACACTATCTTTTACTCAATTACTTGTATCTGACAGCATTTCATGGCGTTTAACGCATTTTTATGACTCTCAGGTGTTACCTCTGCGCAGCAGGAAGCATCAACTACAATCAGATATTTTTCTGCCATATCCGCTCCTTTTTTCGTTCCATTCGTTCTATTATGAGAAGTAAACCAGTTCATCCTCCGGCTTTTCTGCTGGTTTTATGGAAACAGGATATAATACCGGCCCTTTCCCCCTGTATTCCTTCGCAAACTCACACCGTACCTCCGCAGTAATGTCAATCCATGATTTATGAGGAATTTCATCGGATTTATCGTATTTACATTTGTATCCCAGAAACTGAATATCCTCCACACAACAGGTCATGGCGAAACGCCCAGGAACAATCATTCCCTTTTTCAGCTTGTCCGGATTATACACCAATGCAAGAAAATGTACTTTCTTTCCATCGTATTTTTTCGGATTCTCCTGGGCATCCATAAACCAGATGGCATAATCTGCATCACTGATTTCAATTACATCCTGCGTGATATCAAAGGGAAGCTCCTCATTGTCATTCTCATCTACCGTTCCATCTGCACGCTCATACACGATCTGCGCAGGGCGGTTCATCGCCTTTACGGCCCGACGGAATTTACCCTTAGGGGTATCATCCTCACATCGGTTAAAGATTACCACATCTGCTTTAAAAAGCTGTTCCATAATCATGGCCCGCATATTATTTAAATACATCTCGAAAGTGGTGGCATCCACGGTAGCCAGCGACTGCACAATCACCCATCCCGCAGGCAGCTTTGTTTCAAGCAATGTAGCCATATCCCATGTGCCGTTATACTCTAAGAAAATCTGCTGTGGAAGATATTCCTTCTGTATTTCATTGAGTTTTTCCGTATTAAAATCCGACTGCTCTTCCAACATGACCAGCTTCGTGTTTACAGTGCGAAGCTTTGCCTCATCGTATTCCTTCTCACCATCTTCACAGCATACAATCAGCGTCTTCGCACCTTCCCCAAAATTATTTTCATATAATGTTTCCTGTATTAAAGAAGTTTTTCCACTGTCCATGAATCCGGTAAATACGTATACTGGTATCTCCTGCATGGTATATCACTCTTATCCTTTCTCTACACGATTTTTATACAATGCCAAATAATTCTGCAATCTTATCTTCTTGTAAATGAGAACCAATGACACAGAGTCTTCCGGTATAGTCCGGTTCGCCCTCACGCAGTTCATATTCACCCGGAACCATGTCAAAATAAATCCAGGAACCGTTCTCATCCTCAACCATTCCCTTAGCACGAAGGATCGTTCCATAATCTTCACTGTCACAGAAGGTCTTTAACACTTCCTCAATCTTTTCGCGGGTGAACTTATGGGGAGTCTCCTTGCCCCAGCTTGTGAACACTTCATCTGCATGATGATGGTGATGATCATGGTCATGACATCCGCAGGTGCAATCCGGACCGTGCTCATGATGATGTTCATGTTCATGCTCATGGTCATGATGATGGTGTTCATGTTCCTCATGGTCATGGTGATGATGCTCATGCTCCTCATGGTCGTGGTGGTCATGATGGTGCTCATGCTCCTCATGGTCGTGATGGTGCTCATGTTCATGATCTTCATGATCATGGTGATGATGTTCCTGTTCGTGTTCGAAAGCTTCCTCCTTGGCATGCTGTTCAGCCATAAGCTTCACTTCCAGAGAGTCCTGTCCTTCCATTACCTTTAAGATGTTCTCTCCCTTGATGGAATCCCATGGAGTGGTAATGATGGCAGCCTTTCCATTCAGCGACTGCATCTGTTTCACACAAAGCTCTAACTGCTCCGGTGTGGCATTCTGGCTTCTGCTTAGAATAATTGTGGTTGCATATTCAATCTGATTGTTGAAGAACTCACCAAATGCCTTCATCTGCTTGGATGCCTTGGTAGCATTTACAACAGTCACCAATGCATTTAATTTCACATCCTGTTCTTTTTCAATATCAATTACGGATTTCATGACATCAGACAGCTTGCCCACTCCGGATGGCTCGATTAAAATACGATCCGGATGGAATTTTTCGATTACTTCGTTTAAATTTTTTCCAAAATCTCCCACCAGTGAGCAGCAGATACAGCCGGAATTCATCTCTGTGATTTCAACACCGGAATCCTTTAAGAAACCTCCATCAATTCCAACTTCTCCGAATTCATTCTCAATCAGCACCAGCTGTTCACCCTGAAATGCTTCCTCAATCATTTTCTTAATAAATGTAGTCTTTCCTGCTCCCAAAAAGCCTGAAATAATATCAATTTTGGTCATTTTATAATTCCTTCTTTCTCTTAGAACATATTTCTATTTCAAACATTTAATATAGCACAAGTCAATTCTTTTAACAAGTTATCTCTACTTTCAAATTTATATTTGTAAATTCATTCAAAAACAGAACTATATTTTGTCAATCCATCCATTTTTCTCCCGGATAGTACATAGAATACGACACATACTATTCTCGTAACAAAGGTTACAGCATAACAATATTCAAAGGAGGAAATTATCATGGCAAGTCGTTCAAACAGAGCTTCCGTACCGGAGGCAAAAGGCGCATTAGATCAGTTCAAGTATGAGGTTGCAAACGAAATCGGTGTTCCGCTTTCCGATGGATATAACGGAAACCTGACTTCCCGTCAGAACGGATCTGTAGGCGGTTATATGGTCAAAAAGATGATTGAAGCACAGGAGAGACAGATGGCAGGAAAATAATGCTCTTCCATCTGACACATGATTCAGGTGTGAGCAAACCCCATCGGTGCAGCCGATTTTCATAGGGTTGCGAATCATATCTGTGAAGTACTGAACAGATACAAAAGCGCATAAACCCAAGAATGCCGTTATCCTTATCAGGATACCCGCTTTCTAAAGGTTTATGCGCTTTTCCTGTCGTTCCAGTTCCCTCTCCAGCTGCGTTTCTAAAAGCTCATCTACCTGAGCCGGATCATCCAGACATCGAGTCTCATAATCCTTCACTTCATCGAACGCAAGCTTTAGCACATCTGCATCCTGATAAATATCAGCGATGGCAAATTCCATCATACCGCTCTGACGGATACCAAAGAAATCTCCGGGACCACGAAGCTTTAAATCTTTTCCTGCAATTTCAAATCCATCATTTGATTGATTCAATATTTCAAGTCGCTCCTTCGCCCGGTCTGAATCCGAGCCATTTATCATGATACAGTACGACTGTGCATCACCACGTCCCACCCGGCCGCGCAACTGATGGAGCTGTGCCAGACCAAACCGTTCTGCATTTTCAATCATCATTACCGTTGCATTTGGCACATTGATACCCACTTCAATTACAGTGGTGGAAACCAAAATCTGTATTTCATTTGCAGCAAAGCGCTCCATGATGTCATTTTTCTCAGCCGGCTTCATTTTTCCGTGAAGATATGCAATGGAAAAATCCGGAAAATACTTTTTCAACTTCTGCGTATAGGTAATCACATCCTCCAGTTCCGTATTTTCATCCTCCGATTCCTCCACCAGAGGGCAGATTACATAAGCCTGATGCCCCTGTGCAATTTCTTTACGAATGAAATTCCATGAGGTTTTTCGCTGATTGATTCCCACCACGCAGCTTTTGATGGGAAGTCTTTTTGCCGGGAGCTCATCCACCACGGAAATATCCAAATCACCATACAGAATAATGGCTAGCGTACGCGGAATGGGAGTGGCACTCATTACCAGTACATGGGGCTGTTCCATCCCTTTTCCCGAAAAAGTCTCCCTTTGTCGCACGCCAAACCGATGCTGTTCATCCGTCACAACCAGTGCAAGATTCTGATATACCACTTTTTCCTGAATCAATGCATGTGTTCCAATAATCATGGCATCCGGACAATCCAGGATTTTCTGATATGCCACCTTTTTCTGCTTGGCTGTCAGCGAACCCGTAAGCAGAATTAACGGAATCTCCAGGCCAAACTGTTCATTCCATCCGAAAAAGGTATCAAAATGCTGCTTTGCCAATACCTCCGTAGGTGCCATAATAGCAGACTGTCTGCCACTTTTTGCCATACGCACCATCAAAAGATAGGCCAGAATGGTTTTTCCGGATCCCACATCTCCCTGCAACAGACGCTGCATGGTATCAGGTCCCTCTAAATCCTGTTCCATCTCTGAAAGGGCACGTTTCTGGGCTTTGGTCAAAGGAAATGGCAGTTTCTGTAACAGTTCCGCTCCATAGTTATCCTGTGGCAGCGGAAAATGATTTGGAATCCGGCTGTTATGTTCCTTAAAACGCTGCATTTTTAATAGAAATAAAAACAGTTCATCAAACACCAATCGTTGTCTGGCTGTGGTAAGACTTTCCATATTTTCCGGGAAATGTACTGCCCGAATGGCCTCATTGCGATCCATGAATCCGTGCTTTATACGAATGGAAAGCGGCAGAAAATCCCGTTCTTTCCAAAGTGATTCCAATGCTTCTTTTAAATATTTCGTATACTGCTTGTTGGTAATTCCTTTCGTGAGATTGTACACCGGCTGCAGGCCATCACACATTCCATGATACTGGTCAATCCCCAGTATTTCCGGCTGTTCCATCTGATAACTGCCGTTTTTATAAACCGTCTTGCCATAAAGGATACATTCTCGTTTCTGCAGGAGCTGATTTTTCAGATATGGCATGTGATACCATACTGCCTCAATCACGCCGGTTTGATCTGATGCTCTGGCAATGACAAGCTGCAGATTTTTTGTGCGTTTTATCACCGGTGTTCCCACAATCTGTACTCGAAAGACATACTCCCGCTCTCCCTGAATCTGGTTAATGGATGAGATTCCCGGAATTTTCTTATAATCACGCGGAAAAGCTAGGAGCATATCCTCAATGGTATATACTCCTAGCTTCTGTAATAACTTTTCTGTTTTCGGTCCCACACCATGAATGGTGGAAATGGAATCTGAAATACTCATCGTTATCATTTACTCCACAGAAATCACATAATAATAAACAGGCTGTCCGCCAAACTGTACTTCAACCTCAACATCCGGATATGCTTCCTGAATCGCATCACCCAATGCGGTCGCATCTGCCTCGGTCACATCCTCTCCATAATATACAGAAATCACAGCTGCATCCTCATCAACCATGACATCCACCATAGCTATTACTGTTTCATTCATATCCTGACCCACAGCAAGAATACCATCATCGCCAATACCCAGGAAGTCTCCCTGCTTGATTTCCTTGTCACCGATTACCGTGTCACGCACTGCATAAGTCACCTGCCCGGATTTTACATTGGCCAGCTCTGCTGTCATACGCTCTGCATTGTCCTCTGCCGATTTATCCGGAATGTAATTAATCAGTGCAGTGATTCCCTGAGGAATGGTCTTGGTGGGAATCACTATAATTTTTTTGTCTTCCACCAGAGATGCTGCCTGATTTGCTGCCAAAATAATATTTTTATTATTCGGAAGAATAAAAATATTTCTGGCCTTTACCTGATCAATGGCATTCAGCATATCTTCTGTACTGGGATTCATGGTCTGACCGCCTTCGATGATGTAATCCACACCCAGTCCACGGAACACTTCATTGATACCTTCACCAACGGATACAGAGATAAATCCCATCTCCTTTTCTGGTTCTGCATCTTTAATCGACTCTGCTCCCGGCTGAGACTCTGCCTCAATTGTGATAGCCGGTTCAGCTGCTTTTGCCTGTTCGGCCGCCTTTTTCTCAGCGTCTTTAATGAGTTTCTCCTGATGTTCTTCTCGCATATTATCGATTTTTATCTTTGACAGAGCACCATGTGTCAATGCCTTCTGGATAGCTAATCCCGGGTCATTGGTATGTACATGGGTCTTTACGATCTCATCATCTGCCACAACCACAATGGAATCACCAATAGACTCTAAGTAGCTTTTATATTCCTGCTCCTGTTTTTCAGTCAAAGGCTGCTCCAACATAATAATAAACTCTGTACAGTAACCAAATTTGATATCTGCAGTATCCGTAGACTCCGGTACATATGCTGTGCCGGCAGCAGGTGTAATCTCAACGGAATAATCCACCTCTTTACCCAGCAATGCGTCATAGGCACCCTTCAGCACCTGTACCAGTCCCTGTCCGCCGGAGTCAACTACGCCTGCCTGTTTTAAAACCGGCAGCATATCCGGGGTCTTGTTCAGTACATAGTCAGCCTCTTTGATTACTTCATCCATAAAGAATACCAGATCATCGGTCTCCTCGCAAAGTTCCACTGCCTTGTTAGCAATTCCCTTTGCCACCGTAAGAATGGTTCCCTCCTTCGGCTTCATAACTGCCTTATAAGCAGTCTCCACCGCTTTTTGGCAGGCCTCTGCCAAAATCGTGGTATCCAGTTCCTCATAGGATGCAATCACCTTAGTAAATCCACGGAATAACTGGGACAAAATAACACCGGAATTTCCTCTCGCCCCTCGCAGGGAACCGGAGGATATCGCTTTTGCAAGAGCTGCCATGGTCGGCTCACCTAAAGCACTCACTTCCTTTGCAGCAGACATAATGGTCATAGACATATTGGTACCCGTATCACCATCCGGTACCGGGAAAACATTTAACTCATTGATCCATTCCTTTTTTGCCTCAAGATTCTTAGCCCCTGCCAAAAACAGCTTGGCAAAGGTCGCTGCATTTATCTTATTCATCTCCACTTTAAAGGTTCCTCCTTAATCAATCACTCTTACACCTTCAACATAAATGTTGATTTTGGCAATCTTCATACCGGTAAACTCTTCCACCTGATATTTTACAGTGCTGATAAGATTATCCGATACTGTCTCAATGCTTACACCATACGCAACAATCACATGAAAATCAATGGTAATATTATTTTCCTCATCAACTGTTACATTTATACCATGGGTCAGATAATCGCGCTTTAACAGTTTTACCAGCCCGTCCTTCATATTTACAGCGGCCATGCCCACAATTCCAAAGCACTCCACAGCGACAGAACCGGCGTAAGTGGCAATCACTTCATTGTCAATCACAACCTTGCCTAACTCGTTCTCCATTTTACCTGTCATTCTATAACCTCCGGATAAGTAATATAAAACTAATGCATTTGCATCTGAATGATACAATTTTGCTTTATTATACCCTTTCTTTACAAAAAAAGAAACCTCTTTTTGCGATTCTCTTTTATAAATTACATTTTTTTTCATTTTTTCCTTGCATTCTATATTCTTTTCTGTTAAGATAGTCATGTTGTGAGCGTATAAAGAATATGCGCTTAGTGAATTAAAGGAGGTGCTATCATGGCAAAGTGTGCAGTTTGTGGAAAAGGTGCTCATTTCGGTAACAATGTGAGCCATTCTCATAGAAGATCTAATAGAATGTGGAAATCTAATATCAAGTCCGTAAAGTGTAAAGTAAACGGAACACCGAAGAGATTGTACGTTTGTACTTCCTGTTTAAGATCTGGCGCTGTTGAGCGTGCATAAGTTTTATGAGTATTTTGAGAACTGTCGTATGGCAGTTCTCTTTTTTGTATCTGTTCAGAGCCAGATAACTTATCGCTCACAGCAAAACAGATTATATCCAATGAGAAGAAGTAAAATGCTGATAATCACTCCCAGCACATCGCTGGGCAGAATCAGCATAATCAGCATTCCGATTCCTATTAAAAAAAAGATAAATCCCCACAATCTCTTCATAATTCACCACATCAAAAAGACATATACTACTTCTAGTATATGCCTTTCTCTGCAGTTAGTATTCGAAATGTATTCGGAACTATTCCATTGCATCCTTAAGAATATCATTCATCTCATCTGTGGCCTGCTTTTTTTCTTCATCATTCAGCTTTTCCGATGCAGCTGGCTCTGTTTTCCCTTTTGATGCGAATTTGTCTACAAAATCAGGTACCATATCCAGAATCTTCGTTACACTGTCCTGATTCTTGATATTTACGAGCTTAGTTGTTCCATTCTGGATGACTAACACCGCACTGGGCGTGATTTTTCCGCCCATACCACCAGCTCCGTTATTCTTCTTGTCCTGGATAAATGCTCCCGCTCCTACACCAAAGGATACGTCTACCAGCGGAAGAATGATGGTATCCCCAATGTGTACCGCATCACCCACTACTGTCTTTGTGGTGATAAAGCTGTCCATTCCTTTAAAAAGCGACTCTACCGTATTGCGAAATGTGTTATTCTCTGTCATAATTGCCTCCTTGATTCTTATTTCCTTAATTGTTTTAATAACCTTTTTATCTTTTTATCTTTATATAACCTAATCAGGCTACCCAACATATGATAGGTCTGAATACGTCCTCGGATATCAAAAGTTCCCTTCACGTACAGCTGCTCCGATTCAAAATCCGGCCGAATGGAAATATTCCTGCCAAACAGGAATGGCATCATGCTGAGTACAGCCAGAATCTGTCCGGTCAGTGCCGGATCATTTGTTCCAAAATCCACATCAGCACATACCCGCTTAGGACCGTATCTCTTAAGCAGTGATAATAATTCTGTCCACAACATTCCAAAAGCCTGACGATTATTTTCATCTTTTATGATTTTACCCAAATCCTGCGATTTTCTATGCAGATTATGAAAGAATGTCTGTATTCGATCCGGCAAAGTACGGATACACCGCCAAAATATACGGATTTTGTCAAAAAATCTCTTTACAGCATGCGGGACTGAAGCTTCAGAGGCTTGATCATCGTCTGTACTGACAGCAATCTCCTGTGCCTGTATATCATAGTCAACCGCAGCTTCCTGGTTCTCTTCCGTAACAGCCGTTTCCTGGTTCTCTTCCTCAAAAGGGTCATCAACAATTTTCTTTCTCTTTTTTGATCTTCGAACCTTCCCCGGACTTCTCCATACCGGAATCCCGAAAATCCGAAGGCACATTTGCGGTTCATTCGTCTCATCCAGCATCAGGGAAAACCGTGCTACAAAGAGCAGCCAATGCGCCCGAAAACATATCCTGCGATGCTCCATATCGGGAATCTCGCCTATTAGACGATAGCTTAAGGGATAAAAAAGCAAAAGAATTATGAAAACCAATGCCAATTCCAATAAAACCAGCAGCAATATTCCTATTATTTTTAATATCAGCAAAAGAATTGCCACCATAACTATGTTTCCTCTTGACTTAAGATATAACTTCTTACATCAAAAGACCCAGTCTCATGATATACTTCATCCAAAATATCCGCCGCCATCTGCATGGCATTATCCCTTCCACGCTCCATTCCAATCACGAAGAGTTCCTTCCGGGGATATGACTTCTGCATCAATTCCACTGCCGGTATGATATCCAGTAAGTTCTCACGGTTTGAAGGAAATGTCAGCAGATAGATATCTATCGTACCAGCTCGATGTTCGATTTTCCATCGCAGCCTGTCTGCCCCTTTTTGGATGGACTCCCCCACATACAACTTGTCATACCAATGCATTACCCACCTCTGCCAATCAGCTAATCAGACTTTCTGATGCCCCAGCGATTACTGTTCTTTAGTTCCAGATATTCGTTATATGCTTTCTCTAAGATCTGTTTTTCATTGGAAAACTTCAATAGGTGCACAGCCTCGTGGTACTTGTAAAAACCGGAATCTACAAAATACTCCTCCCTCTGAGGCTTACTGTAATAACTGTCCGCCATCATCAGAAACCAGTGTACCTGTTTTTCTACCGTATCCTCCGGTACTGTGAAGGAATACTGGCTTCTCCCGATGTATTTTACAATGGAAGCATCCGCTCCCGTCTCTTCCTTTACTTCTCTGATGGCTGTATCCGGGAAATCTTCCCCCGGTTCCACGGTTCCCTTAGGCAATACCCATCCTTCATACTTATTCCTGTAATTTTTATATAGCACTAATATTTTGCCTCGAAAAATTACCACACCGCCACAGCTCGTTGCTTCGATCATTGCATACCTCCTGATGTGTGGTTTCCACATAAACTATTTTTTAGTATACCCTTTTTTTAGGCTGCATGCAATAAATTATTTGTATCTGTTCAGAGCCAAGCAAAATTTAAATAAAAAATGTGACGAATGCTTGCATTCATGAGCATTTTTTATTTAAATTTTATTTGGCGGATACGCCACACCGAGAAAACGTTAGTTTTCGAGGTTGGCTCTGAACAGTTCCAATTTTTTTACAGAAGTTTGAATTCTCTCCCCCAATTGTGATAAAATAAAAAAATTGAATCATGTTTTTACGGCCTCATCAGCAAGTGATTCGGCCTGTTGTGAACAGTTACAAAAAAATGTCAAATTTCACGGAGGATCCTATGATAACAGTAAGTTTATGCATGATCGTAAAAAATGAAGAAACGGTGCTTGCCCGTTGTCTGGATAGTCTGGATGGTCTGATGGATGAGATCATCATCGTGGACACCGGTTCCATCGACCGGACAAAAGAGATTGCAGGAAAATATACAAATCAAGTCTATGATTATGAATGGAATAATGATTTTTCACAGGCCAGAAACTATACACTCTCACTGGCTCACTGTGACTATATTTACTGTGCCGATGCAGACGAAGTAATGGACGAGGAGAACCGTGAAAAATTCCGCCAGTTAAAGCAAGTTCTGCTGCCGGAAATCGAAATTGTTCAGATGCTCTACTCCGGTCAGTACGATTCCAACACCGTGTATAACTTTGATGAGGAATACCGTCCCAAATTGTTCAGGCGGCTTCGCAGCTTCCAATTCATAAATCCCATCCACGAAACTCTGCGTTTAGACCCGGTGGTTTACGACAGTGATATCCGCATTTTTCACAAGCCTCACGGACTGCATACAGACCGGGATATGGAGATTTTTGAGACACACTATTCACCAGAAAATGCCCCCCTCATTCCTTTCGAGCTGCAGAGAATGTATGCCAAAGAACTGTTTATTTCAGGAAAAGACGAACATTTCCTGCATGCCATACCTGTCTTTTTGCGTATTCTTGCAAAGGATGAATGTTCTAGTGATGAGCTTCTCTATGCCTCCTGTGTCCTCGCCAGAGCATACCGTCTCACCGGGGACACCGCATCCTTCTTCAAATACGCCATGAAGGCTACCCTGTCTGAAAGCTGCAGTGAAATCTGCATGGAACTGGGTCATTTCTACGAAGAGCGAAATGATCTGGAAGAAGCCCACATCTGGTACTACAATGCAGCCTTTGAGACCACACCCATCTGCAATATCCACTCCGGCGGCGATGAGGCGCTCCTTGCCCTCGCCCGCGTCCTGGAAAACTCCGGCCTATACGAACAGGCCCGTATATATCGTAAACAGGCTCAGATTTCTATTAATTCATAGTCTTTTGTTAATAGGTATCTATTATTTACTGATAGTAGGCATCAAACACTTTCTTCGCAGCCGGAACTGCCATATAGCTGCCGGAACCGGCTCCCTCACCCAACACTACAACGGCAATATCTTCTTTGCCGTCCTGATGGGCAAATCCCACAAACCATGCATGGCTATTTCCCTTGACGGAACCATATTCTGCAGATCCCGTTTTGCCGTAAGCTTCGTAACCGGCTCCCGACAAAACACTTCCTGTTCCTTCCTCTACCACTGCTTTCATATACTCTTTTAATACCGATGCTTCCTTTGCGGTGCAAAGTTCCTTTACCTCTGTAGGTGCATATTCTTTCACCATCACACCATTATTATTTTCTGTACGATCCACCACATAGGGCTTCATCAAGACCCCGTCATTTGCAACAGCACAGGTAATCATTAGCATATGGATGGGTGTAACCAGTGTTTCTCCCTGTCCAATGGATGTCTCCATCACCATGGAGTCACTGCTTGAAGAATCCGCAGAAAAAGTGCTGGCACTGCTTTCAAAATTCACCGGCAGATTTTGGTTAAATAACAATTCTTTACACAAACTATTCATCTGATCCATATCCAGAGAAAGACCAATATTAGCATAAGAAGAATTGCAGGAATTGGCAAAGGAATCCGTCAGGTTCTCTTCTCCATGAGCTTTACTGTTATAACAGTGAATCGTTGCGCCGGAAGCAGTATAGCTGCCACTGCAATCATACTGATATAGCTCGTAATCCGGATTCTCCCGCATATATTCCAGCGTAGTAATCATCTTAAAGGTAGAACCCGGCGGGTATAATCCCTGGGTTCCGCGATTTAAAAGCATACTGTTCTCACTGCTTATGATAGAGTCCCAGTTATCTACGATATCATTGGGATCATAATCAGGTTTGGATACCATAGCCAGAATTTTTCCGGTAGCCGGTTCCATCACAATCACTGCTCCATTATTATTGCCCAGTGCCTGATATGCACTTTCCTGCAGCTTGGAGTCCAGTGTGGTAATCACGTTATCTCCCTCGTTTTTTTCACCCTTCAGTTCCTGAACGATTCGTTCCCCGATAAAGGCATGGGATCTGAGCAGGTTAAAATTCATAGTGGATTCAATGCCCGCTTTTCCATTTGTGGAAAAGCCCACAACGTGTGCATACATGTTTCCGTATGGATAACTGCGGTATTCTGTTCCATCAGAAGCAGTCACCGTCTCCGCCAGCACCTTTTCGTCTGCAGACAGAATCTTTCCACGAATGACATGCTCTGAAAAGCTGTCCTGCCTGGTATTATACGGATTATTGATAAAATCTTCACTTTTCAATGTCATGAAATAGACAATATAGCACATAAGTGCCAGAAATATCAGTAAAAACAGATATGTGATTACTACAAATTCTTTATTTTTTGTTGAAGTCTTCGATGTCTGTATCGAAGGCTGTCTTTTTTCGCTGCTTTTCCTTTGGTTTTGATTCTGTTTCTTCATAGTTAGCCTCTCCTTCATCCTCCCGCAGAATATACAGTCCCTGAACGATTCCAAATATAATCAAAGTGCTGAGCAAGGAGCTTCCGCCATAGCTCACCAGCGGCAAAGTCACACCCGTGGAAGGAATAAATTTTGTCACTCCTCCTAAGGTGAGAAATACCTGGATTCCATATACGCATCCGAGGCCCAACGCCACCAGCTTATAGAATTCATCCTTTAGCTGCATGGCAATGTTAAAAAACATCAAAAAGCAGCTTATACAAACCAGTATCAGACACAGGGCAAAAATCACGCCCATTTCCTCTGCAATAGCTGAAAAGACAAAATCCTGCACCACCTTGGGTATTTTTTTCGGGGAGCCCTGATACAGCCCCATACCAAAAAATCCACCGGTTCCAATGGCAAACAAGGACTGGCAAATCTGATAGCCCTCGTTGTCAATCACCGTTAGGGGAGCCTTCCATGCCAGCACTCTGGTCTGCACATGAGAAAACAGCTTGTAAGCAATCACCGATGCCACGCTGCCCGCCGCCAGGCCTGCCACAAAATACGACACCCGCTTGGTAGCCACATAAACCATCGCCAGATAAGCCACAAAAAAGATCAGCGCACTTCCCAGATCCTTTGAAAGTACCAGTATCAATACGTGGGCTGCCGCCATAACCGTGGTAATGACAAGCTGATGAAATTCTGTGGAGCGATAAAACATTGCCGCCACATAAAACACAAACAAAATCTTAATAAATTCCGATGGCTGAATGGTAATTCCTGCTATGGTAAAGGAAATCTTGGCTCCATAACTGGTGGATCCCGCAATCCATACCACTGCCAGAGCCAGCACACCAATCACGCCATACAACCAGGTGAGATTTCGAAAAAATTTCATCCTTCGAATCATGACTGGAATAATCAGACAAATAATGGATGATGCCGCTGCAATCGCAAACTGCTTGATGGCCCGCGCCGAATCGATACGTGTCAATATCACAAATCCAATCATCATCAGCATACACATATTATTGGCCAGGAGTCGTGATGCTTTGGGGTAAAACATGCGATAACTGTTCTGTATCGTCACAAAAAGCACAATTTCTGCCACATACAATATGAACAGGCTCAGTTCCCTTGTCACCGAAAGTATCACCATATTTGCCACAAAATGAATCATATACAGCATACGACTCTGACGGCGAAACCGTTTCTCCTGCTTCTTTTTATCGTTTCCACGAAATACTGCAAAACATTCGTATGTATAGATTGCAAAAAGAATAATCATGATATATTTTGCTAACTCTACAAATAACTGAACCATACAAAAACCTCTTACTATTCTACTCCTCTTTTCCAATGACCATTGGTGTAATCCTCCGGTGCAACACCTTCCTGATCAAGCAAATATTTTAGCACATCTTCTGTCTGTGCTGCATCCTCCACGGTAAAACATATCCGATAACCATTACAGTGAATACGGGCAAGCGTTTCCTTCTCTTTCCATAAACACAATGGCGTGGAATTGTATAAAATATTATAGCATTCCGCACAGACATTCCTTACCGGAAAGTCCACGTGATATCGATCGGTAAGTTTGGTCAGCTGCATACGCCTATCACAGCATGATGTATTTTTATGCACGCATCCGGCAGATACCATAAGAGGAGCCCGGCCATAAATAATCATTTCCGAACAATGGTTATCCCGGCGCATCACTTCCTTTTTATTCAGTTCCAAAGGAATCGTGTCCCTGATAATGCCGTTCCGATAGAACCAATCTGCCGCACGATTCGAGAATGTGTACAGACGACTGTCACCAATCAACATTTTTTTTGTGGGATGACTGATGGTGAGAAAAGACAGTTCGTCCAGACTACATACCACGTAACCATCCAGCCCGATTTGCTCCATCTTCTCCCAGATTGATTCATAAAAGGATCTGGTATGACTTCGAAATACAGCCGGCATGATATAATATGCCCTTTTCCCATAATCATGCAGCTTCGTGATATCTGCCGCCAAATCAGTCAGCAGGCTTTCCCTCTGATATAGCATGCTGTCCAGATAGACGTCGGAAATCCCCTTCCGGAAAGCAACCACCTCTAACTGGTTTCGCTGTTCCACAGAGACAGCATATCTTATTCCACCCTGCATAGGTGAATCGTATTTCGTTTCAGAGACCAAATCCAGCGGTTTGCTGTTCTTTCTTTGATATGGTGCAAGAATTTTCTGCTCCAATTGCTCCAACGCATCTCGCCGCAGCTGATTGATTTGATTCACCGGCAGGAAAACATCTGGCTCCAGTTCTACCTGAAGCTGTTCAAAAGCAAAGGGTGTATTTCCGGTTTTTTCAAGCTTTTCCACCAGTTTTTCCTCTGTTAATGGCTGTTTCATGGCTTGCTGAACCACTTCGCCCTCCACAGTCACCTGGCAGGAATCATTCCACACCGTAAGTATAGCAGGCAAATCTTTCGTCAGGATTAATTTTCCATAAATTTTTTCTTGTAATTGTCCCGATATGTATCGCTTCCGGATTTCTTCTATTTCAGGCGTTTCCCGTTTGCTATGACTGGACGTTGTCCCGGAAAGCATCTTGCTGTCATTGTGCTTATAATAATACCCCTCCGTAAATCCACTCCGATTTCCCAGATCCTCCAAAAGCTTCCTATCGTTTGGATCAACGGGTCTTCGTGTGCCATCCAGATAAGAATCCATATACTTTCGATAAATACTCACTACACCGGCCGCATACTCCGGACTTTTCATTCTTCCCTCTATCTTAAAGGAATATACTCCGTTATCTGCCAGTTCATACAAAAAGGGAAGCGTACACAGATCTTTTAAGCTGAGAATTGGTGTTTCTTTTCCACCGTTTACCTGATAAGGAAGGCGACAGGGCTGTGCACATCTTCCACGGTTGCCGCTTCGTCCCCCCAGCATACTGCTCATGAGGCACTGTCCGGAATAGCAGTAGCATAACGCACCATGAATAAAGCTTTCTATTTCCACCCCCACTTCATCATGTATTTGTCTGATTTCAGATAAGGACATTTCCCGTGCGGTGACCACACGGCTGATTCCGGCTTCTTTTAACAGACGCGCCCCTTCCTTATCCGCAACAGTCATCTGTGTACTGCTGTGAATGGGCAGACCCGGAAAATGCTGAAAGATAAAGTCTACCACACCCATATCCTGCACAATCACGCCATCAATGCCCGCCTCATAAAACGGGCAGAGATAATCGTACAGCTCTGTTTCCAGCTCCTGCTCCTTTAACAGCGTATTGACCGCCAGAAAAATCTTTCTGCCATGAATATGTCCGTACGCAATTCCTTCCAGCAATTCTTCTTTTGTAAAATTATTCGCATATGCTCTGGCTCCAAACATGGTGCCGCCCAAATATACGGCATCTGCCCCGGCACAGATTACTGCCTTTAACGTTTCTAATGAGCCAGCCGGTGCTAACAATTCCAAACTCTGCATTTTTCTGTGCCTCTTATCTTCTCTTGCCGTTATTTAACACTGCAGGACTTCCGTTTTTTAAAAGATTATTCGCAGCATTATTTCCAGCATTTTTCACAGCTTCCCTGTTCTGTTCCACCTTTCCAAGCAGAGCCTCCTCCAAGGTGGCCTCCAGTCTTGTTTTATTTAATAGCAATTCTTTATTTTCTTTCTCTAACTCCTTGATGGTCTTGCCATCGGCTTCATTTTGCATCTGCTTGCCAATCAGTTCATGCTTCAGGTCATATAGCTCCTTTTCCTTCTGTTCCAGCTCTGCCTCCAGCTTTTCCGCCTGAGCCTTTGCCTTAAAATAGTCATCCGCAAGGTTTAAAGCCAGCAAAGTAGATCTCATATCACTGGGAATACGCTTGTATTCATCCAGCTGCTTGAACTCTACCACCTTGTCATTGATGTAACTTGCCACCCGCTGCAGATACTCCTGACTCTCGTATCCGCTGAGCGTGTATACCTTACCGTCGATAATTACCTCTGTGTTTGTCTTTCCTGCCATACCATTTTCTCCTCCATGCTTACATTTATTTTGTATCTGTTCTGAACAGTTATATTTTTTCTATTCCAAGATGCTGATACGCATAATCTGTTAACACACGCCCCTTGGGGGTACGATTAATAAATCCGTTTTTTACCAGATAGGGTTCATAAACATCCTCAATAGTTCCTGCATCTTCTCCAATGGCAGCAGCAAGTGTATCCAGCCCCACCGGTCCGCCATGAAATTTATCCATAATGGTCATAAGGATATTTCGATCATTCTGATCCAGCCCCATTTTATCCACTTCCAACAGATCCAGGGCAAAAGATGCCACTTCCTTCGTAATGCGTCCGTCATACTGCACCTGGGCAAAATCCCGGACACGTTTTAGCAGGCGGTTGGCCAGTCGCGGTGTTCCCCGGGATCTTCTGGCCAGCTCTATGGCTCCATCTTCCTCTACAGATACACCCAGCTTCTGTGCTGAATGCTCGATAATAATCTTCAGTTCATCCACATTGTAAAACTCCAGATGATGCACCACACCAAATCGATCCCTTAAAGGAGCCGATAAAAGTCCTGCTCTGGTGGTGGCTCCCACCAGTGTGAAATGGGGCAGATCCAGACGAATAGAACGGGCGGTTGCGCCCTTTCCCACCATAATATCTATCGCATAATCCTCCATGGCAGGATACAACACCTCTTCCACCTGCCGGTTCAGTCGATGTATCTCATCCACAAAAAGGATATCACCTTCAGAAAGATTACTCAAAATAGCTGCCATTTCTCCCGGCTTTGCAATGGCCGGACCGGAAGTTACTTTCATATGTACGCCCATTTCATTGGCAATGATTCCGGCCAAAGTAGTTTTTCCCAATCCCGGCGGGCCGTAGAACAGCACATGATCTAAGGATTCCTGACGTTGCTTTGCCGCTTGAATGTAAATGCGCAGGTTTGCCTTGGCCTTCTCCTGACCAATGTACTCATCCAGTGTGAGCGGCCGCAGACTTTTTTCTATTTTTACATCCTCTTCCTGTACCTGTGTAGAAATCACACGTTTTTCCATGTTATTCTCCCTGTTTTTCTATAAAAATGCCATCTGTTTCAATGCCTGTTTCAAAATATCTTCCACACTGTTCTCCTCAGACAGTTCCAGACCGCGAATGGCTCCGGCAGCTTCTGATGTAGAATAGCCCAGGGCAACCAGTGCCTCGATGGCTTCCTGCTTTTTCCCAAGCTGCTCTCTTTTTTCCTCTTTCTGCAAGGTATGTGTCAGTTTCTCCTCAAAGGCTTCCTCCAGACTCAGTTTATCCTTCAATTCAATAATCAGTCTCTGGGCTGTCTTATTGCCGACACCCGGAGCCTTGGCAATGGCCTTTGCATCATCGGATAACACCGCAAAGCGCAAATCATCGGTGGACATCACAGATAGAATGGCCAAAGCTCCCTTTGGCCCGATTCCGCTTACACCAATTAAAAGCTCAAACACCTTCTTCTCATCACGGGTAAGAAATCCATATAACTCATTTGCATCCTCGCGCACATAATGATAGGTATATATTTTTACCTGCTCGCCCACAGAGGGAAGCTCCTCGATCATGCGGGAGGAAACACGGATATGATAACCGATTCCGTTATTCCCCACAACAATATGGTCTGCATCCATAATTTCTTCTAATTGTCCTTTGATATATGCGTACATGATTCGTTACCCCATTCCTTTTGTATGATAGGTCCAAGTCTTTTTCCCAGCTCTGCCGATAAAAATCCAATCAAGGTACCGGTGACTGCACCTGCCAGCACTAGCATGGGAACATAATAGATGACATAATAGGTCTCCAAAACCAGAGCTGCTACTAAAATCTGTCCGATATTGTGAAATACTCCGCCAAAGATACTCACCGTTATCACATGAAACCTGTCTGTTTTTTTCAGCACAAGCATCACAAGAAAACTTAAAATTCCACCGGCAAGACTATAAAGGATGCCAAAAACATTTCCAAACAAAATACCGGACAGTACAATTCTAAGTAAAGACACCGTGATTGCTTTTTTCCAATCCCATAGATAAAGCATCAAAACCACAACCAGATTGCAAAGTCCTAGCTTTACCCCTGGTATTCCCACGGCAAACGGAATCAACGTTTCCACATAGCTTAGAATCAATGCCAATGTCAGAAAAATTCCTAAATATGCAACTTGTTTTCCCTGCTTCATTTCATCACCTGACCATTGCATCAAATTCTGACTCCTCTGCCCCAAGAACGGTTATCACCACCCGATTGGGCAGACAGATAATGGATTCCCGGGCGGAATCTATGGCATGCTGTCTCACACAGAGCTGGTCCGGGCAGTCCGCCTCTTCCATGGAAACAGTTCCATCGGAAATCAACACCACATTGGTACAAATTCCATCTATCATCACCGGAATTTCTTGATTTTTATTCAGGGGATAGATGCCATAGGGGACATCATCTATTGTGATTTCCACCTGTGCACCGGGTCTGGTACTGATAGCAAGTACCGCTAACCCCAGAATACAGGCAACCGCCAATGCCATCAATAAAACAACATCATTTCTGCCGAATCTACGATTCATTTACGACCTCGCCAAGATAATAAAATCCCTTACATTCCTGTAAATGTACCGGAACAATCTTTCCAATTAAGGACTCGTCCCCCTTTACATGGACCACGGAGTTATTGCTCAGTCTTCCGGTCACCAGAGACTCATCCTGACCATTCTTTTCCTCAATTAGCACATCGCAGATCTGCCCCGTCAATGCGCCGGCCTTTTCAGCCGAAATCTGCTGTACTCGGGCTAACAGACGATCAAAACGATCCTTGATTATGTCCTCCGGCACCTGATCCGGCATGGTGGCAGCAGGTGTACCGGTACGTTTGGAGTAAATAAAGGTAAATGCACTGTCATAGCGCACCTTCTCTACCACATCCATGGTTTCTAAGAAGTCCTCCTCCGTCTCTCCGGGGAATCCCACGATAATATCTGTGGTAAGGGCAATATCCGGAATGGCTGCCCGAAGCTTTTGTACCAAAGCCAGATACTGTTCTTTATCATAATGCCGGTTCATCTGTTGTAAAATCCGGCTACTTCCGGATTGCAGTGGCAAATGCAAATGCCGGCAGATTTTTTTCGACTGCTTCATCACTTCTATGAGCTCGTCAGACAGATCCTTAGGATGGGAGGTCATAAAGCGAATCCGCTCCAGCCCTTCGATTTTTTCCACTTCCTGTAAAAGCTTTGCAAAGCTCATAGGCTCCTCTAAATTTTTCCCATAAGAGTTCACATTTTGTCCCAGGAGCATGACTTCCACCACACCATCGGCTACCAGCTTTTCAATCTCCCGGATAATATCCTGAGGCTTACGGCTTCTCTCCCGTCCTCTCACATAGGGAACGATACAGTAACTGCAGAAATTATTGCAGCCAAACATAATATTGACACCGGATTTGAAGCTGTACTTCCGGTCCACCGGAAGATCCTCCACGATCTGATCCGTATCCTTCCAGATATCGATGACCATGGAATCTGACTCCAGACACTGCACAATCAACTCCGCAAACTTATAGATATTGTGGGTTCCAAAAATCAGATCCACATAGCGGTAACTCTGTTTTAATTTCTCCACCACAGTCTCTTCCTGCATCATACAGCCGCACAGTGCAATGAGCATGTCTGGATTACGCTTTTTGAATCCACTGAGGTAACCCAGTCTGCCATACACTTTATTGTTGGCATTTTCCCGGACGGTACAGGTATTGTATATCACAAAATCCGCATTCTCAGAATCCGTCTCCACATATCCGATATTTTCCAGAATACCACAGAGCTTCTCGGAATCTCTGGCATTCATCTGACAGCCAAATGTATTGACACAGAAGGTCAGGGGACGTCCCTTTTCCTCACTGAGCTTCTCCACATACTGCTTAGCCAGCTCCATAAAATAAAATTGTCTTTGTGGTTCCATCACAGGGATATCCCCTGTTCTGGAGATTTTTTCCTTTAATCGCATATATTTGTACTTTCCTTTATTTTTATTTTCTGATCTGACCATTTCCATAAATGATGTACTTGGTACTGGTCAATGCCAAAAGACCCATAGGTCCTCTTGCGTGAAGTTTCTGGGTACTGATACCGATTTCTGCGCCAAAGCCAAATTCAAATCCGTCAGTAAACCGGGTAGAGGCATTGACATACACCGCTGCTGCATCCACTTCCTCCAAAAACTTCTGGGCATTTGTATAATTTTCCGTAATGATAGCCTCGGAATGACCGGTATTATATCGATTGATATGGGCAATTGCCTCATCAATATTCGCAACTGTTTTAGCAGAAATAATATAATCCAGATACTCCGTGCCCCAGTCTTCCGGAGTGGCCTTCATGATTCCGTCTGCTGCGCTACAGGCTCTCTCATCTCCCCGAATCTCCACCTGCTTTTCAGCCAGACGTTTCTTTAAAAGCGGCATGAATTCATCTACAATCTTTTCATGAATCACAAGCGACTCACAGGCATTGCACACGCCGATACGCTGGGTTTTTGCATTAAAAATAACATCCAGTGCCATATGAAAATCTGCACTCTCATCCACAAAAATATGACAATTTCCTGTTCCAGTCTCGATTACCGGAATGGTAGCCTGATTCACCACAGCCTGAATCAGTCCGGCTCCGCCTCTGGGAATCAGCACATCCACATACTGGTTCAGTTTCATAAAGGCTGCAGCCGTTTCCCTACTGGTATCCTCTATCAGCTGAATAGCGGTTGCGGGAAGACCTTTCGCTGCCAGAG
The DNA here is from genome assembly GCA_022766245.1 of Lachnospiraceae bacterium. GTDB lineage: Bacteria > Bacillota > Clostridia > Lachnospirales > Lachnospiraceae > Roseburia_C. The sequence continues at coordinate 103,988 of JALEPL010000037.1, forward strand.
CCTTTTGAATACTTTTTACAATAGCAATATTGGAATGAATCGCATCACTGCCACCCTTCAAAATCACCACATTGCCGGATTTAAAGCAAAGTGCAAAAGCATCCGCTGTTACATTGGGTCTGGACTCGTAAATAATCCCAATCACACCTAAGGGTACACGTTTCTGTCCAATCATAAGCCCATTTGGCCGCTTTTTCATGGAAATCACTTCTCCGATGGGATCTTCTAAATCCACCACCTGACGAATTCCAAGTGCCATCTGTTCGATCCGTTCTTTCGTAAGGAGCAGCCGGTCTAAAAGCCCCTGATGCATTCCATTTTCCCTTCCTGCCTGCATATCCAGTTCATTGGCAGCAATCAAATCTTCCTGATCTGCCACCAACTGATCCGCTACAGCCAAAAGTGCTTCATTTTTTTTCGCAGTTTCCAAACAACGCATCGTTGTCTCTGCTTCTTTTGCAAGTTTTCCAATCTCTATTAATTCCATCTGCTCCTCCTAATATTCTGTTCTGCCTATCTTTCTTTGTAACTATTCTGAATAGGTAACTGTTCAGAACAGGCCGAATCACTTGCTGATGAGGCCGTAAAAACATGATTCAGGTGCGAGCAAACTCCATCGGCGCAGCCGATTTTCATGAGTTTACGTATCGTATCTGTGAAGGAACTGAACAGATACCAGAATAGTTACATATGACAGGAAATAATTTCTGTATCCGTAATCAAATGCTCCAATGCCACATCCCTGGTATCACAGGGGATGTGCTCCAGAATCTGCCAGTCATAGGCTACTCCCATCAAATGAAGTCCGTCTCTGTTCCCACAGTAACGATCATAATATCCTTTCCCGTAGCCGATACGGCCGCCTGCCCGGTCAAATCCCAGCCCCGGAACAAGCACCAGCGCATCCTTCCAGTCTACGGCCACTTTTGAAAGTGGCTCCATAATGCCAAAAGCACCCGGCTCAAACTGAGACATTTCTGTCACCGCAAAAAATGTCATCTCATCTCCATAAACTTTAGGAAATGCGATCTTTTTCCCCTTCTGTAAGCAATATTCTGCCGCAGGCAAAATGTCCACTTCTTTTCCAAGCGGATAGTAAAATAACACGTGACCTGCATTTTGAAACAACTTGCTTTCCAGTAATCGCTCCACAATTATCCGGGATTTTAGTTTTACCTCTTCCCCGGTCATTTTTCTGCGGGTCTGCTTACATTGTTCTCTTAACGGTTCCTTTTTTTGCATGTTCCTCACCCACATTGGTGATACTTCCATCCGGATTCACCAAATCAATATTCTCCAACTGGCTCTTCACATTTCTTCGGATGCTGGCCAGATATTCGCCTCGAAGTCGGGATTGCTCCTCCTTTTCCTCAGGTGTCAAGCCCACATCCTGAGACTTATGATACAATTCGTTGATTCTTGCAATGATATCACTCATCATGTTAACACATACTCTCCTCTATATAATCCACCACATAGAAATCCTCGTTCTTGTGTGCAGCAAACAATGTGCCGACAGGCTCACCTTCCATAATCTGATGAATCACATCCACATCTTTTCCATTGGCAATCACCATATCTGCGCCGGAAAGGGTTGCGATTTTTGCTGCGGTCAGTTTCGTAGCCATTCCGCCGGTTCCCACATCACTTCCGGTGGTCCCCTTCGCCATATCTTCAAAATGCTGGTCTAAATGCTCCACAAAGGGTACCAGCTTTGCATCGGGATTCTGTCTGGGGTCATCGGTAAACAATCCGTCAATGTCTGACAGCAAAATCAAAAGGTCTGCCCCCACCAGGGAAGCTACAATGGCAGACAGGGAATCGTTGTCACCGAACTGCATCTCGTAGGTGGATACCGTGTCATTTTCATTGACAATTGGAATCACACCCATTCGGAACAACTCTTCAAAGGTATTCTGCGCATTTTTTCTGGATACATTATCGATCATGGTATTTTTTGTCATCAGGACCTGACCTGCCACCTGATTATACTCAGAGAACATCCTTTGATAGGTCATCATCAATCTCCCCTGACCAACAGCTGCGCAGGCCTGCTTGGTAGCAATATTGGTTGGTCTTTCCTTCAGTCCCATGGACTGTCTTCCCACTGCAATAGCACCGGAACTCACCAAACAAACATCCATGCCACGGTTTCTCAGGTCACAAAGCTGACGTACCAGCCGCTCCAGCTTCGGGTAATCCATGTTTCCGGTTTCTGCATGCTGCAATGAAGAAGAACCGATTTTTATCACAATACGTTTCTTGTTTGCTAATCTTTCTCTTAATTCAGTTTTCATTTCGTAATGCCTTCTTTTCTACAAGCTTATCCAACTATATACTTTAACATATCTGTGCAAAAAAAGCATTAAATATTTCTTCCAACTGGCAGAATATCGTTTATAATAAAATTAACTACAAGTATCCAAGATAATTAAGAGGGACTTCGAAGATGAAAAAAAATATAGATTATAATAAAAAAATAGCTTTTTTCATGGTGATACTTCTATATTTCACAATCATTCCGCTAAATGGATGCAGCAGGAATGAACCCATCAGTAAAGCTGGTTTTTATTTTGACACGGTAATTATGATCACATTATACGATGAGAGTCAGGAATATTTGTTGGACGAGTGTTTTGCTATGGCTGACCGATATGAGCAATTGTTCAGTGCCACTTTGGCAGGCAGCGATATTTCCCACATCAATGAATCCGGCGGCGAACCGGTAACAGTATCTGATGAAACTATAGAATTGTTGAAAAAAGGGATTGCTTATGGGGAACTCAGCGAGGGACGGTTTGACATTACCATCGGTGCACTCTCTTCCTTATGGAACTTTTCTGAAAACAGTGGAGTCGTGCCAGAACAGGCAGATATTGATGCTGCCCTGCAGACGGTGGATTATCATGGAATTCAGATTGATGGCAATACAGTAACCTTAACCAATCCGGACACACGCATCGATTTAGGCGGAATCGCTAAGGGATACATTGCCGATCAGATGAAAAAATATCTTTGCGAACAAAATGCATCCAGTGGAATAATAAATTTGGGCGGGAATGTCCTGGTCATCGGCTCAAAAACAGATGGAACTGCCTACACCATTGGGATACAAAAGCCCTTTGAGGATACCGGAACTGCGATAGCCAGTCTCCAGATTGCCGACCAGTCTCTCGTCAGTTCCGGGATATATGAACGATATTTTATGGTAGACAATAATCTGTACCATCATATTTTAGATCCAAAAACCGGATATCCCTATCACAATGACCTTTTAGGCGTTTCCATCCTCTGTGATTCCTCGGTGGACGGAGATGCCTTAAGCACCACTGCATTTTCTATGGGACTTTCTGAAGGGATGGACTTTATCGAATCCCTGCCAGATACAGAAGCAATCTTTATCACAGAGGATAATGAGATTCATACCACCTCTGGAATTTCGAGTGAAATGATAAAAACTTATTAACCCCCCAATCAAGTAATATTCAATACAGGACTTGATTGGAGGGGATTTTGTTTTTTATTTTACATAGATATAATCTTCTTCGGACATTTCTCGGCACATACTCCACAGCCAGTGCACTTCTCCTGGTCGATATAGGCCAGATTATCCGTCACATGAATAGCATCGGAGGGGCAATTCTTCTCACAGATCTTACAGCCGATACATCCACTGGAGCATACCTTCATTACATTCTTACCCATTTCTTTGGAATTACATTGAACCAGATGTTTTGCCTCATAGGGCACCAGTTCGATCAGATTCTTCGGGCAGGCTGCCACACATTTACCGCAGGCCTTGCATGCTTCCTTGTCCACCATTGCAATACCATCCACAATATGAATAGCATCAAAGGGACATGCCTTCACACAGTTTCCGAAACCAAGGCAGCCAGAGTTACATCCCTTTGCGCCACCACCCGGAACAAATGCCATAGCTGCACAATCCTCGATACCGGTGTAAGTATAATCCTGTTTTGCCTTCTCACAGGTGCCGGCACATTTTACAAAAGCCACCTTCCGGCTTCCCTCTTCTGCTGACACACCCATGATGGCACCGATTTTACTTCCTACCGGAGCTCCACCCACCGGGCAGGCATTCACCGGGGCTTCGCCCTTCACGATGGCTGCTGCCAGACCGGAACATCCGGCATAGCCGCATCCACCACAGTTGTTTCCCGGCAGTTCGCCTAACACTGCCTCTTCTCGTGGGTCTACCTCTACCTTAAACTTTTCCCCGGAGATTCCAAGGAAAAATCCAATCAGAATTCCCACGCCGCCTACAATAGCGGCTGCAATTAAAATAGCTGCTATATTCATTTCCTCTTCCTCCTAAATCATTCCGGAGAATCCCATAAATGCAATGGACATTAGACAAGCCACAATCAGTACGATTGCCGTTCCCTGAAAAGGCTTGGGAATGTCATTGTACTCGATTTTTTCACGGATCCCCGCCATAATGGTAATTGCAATAAAGAATCCTACAGCCGTTGCAAAACCATTGACTACACTCTCCAAGACATTGTATTCCTTTGTGACATTGGTCAGCGCCACCCCCAGAACAGCACAGTTAGTTGTAATCAGAGGCAGGTATACGCCCAGACTCTTATAGAGTGCCGGTATTACTTTTTTCAGGAACATCTCCACAAATTGCACCAGCGCCGCAATCACCAGAATAAAGACAATAGTCTTTAAATACTGGGTATTCGTGGGGGTCAAAATAAATTTGTAAATCAGAGACGCCACAAAGGATGATATGGTGATTACAAACACCACCGCACCGCCCATTCCAGCGGCAGTCTCTGTCTTCTTAGATACGCCAAGGAATGGACAGATACCTAAGAACTGACTCAACACCACATTATTTACAATGGCAGATCCAATTGCCAGCAAAATTAATGTTTTCATCCGTATCAATCCTCCTTTTTCTCTGTTGCAGAATTCTCTGCTTCCATCTTCTCTTCTTCAGACTTTTCTGCTGCAGACTTCTTAGTTCCCGGCTTCTTGGCTTTTTGAACTGCCTTTGTTGCCTCATCTGTCACACTGCCTTTTCCGCTGCATACACCGGACTGAACGCAGGACGCACAGTCTCCTGTGAGACATCCGGAAGGCTTCGCTAAGGGTTTCCCCTTTCGCTCCATCTTGTCCCGAATGATATTCATGACAGCCACCAGAACGGCCAGTACCAAAAATGCTCCCGGTGCCATAACAAAAATTGTAATGGGAGTAAACCACTGTAAGGATAATACCTGATGTCCGAAAATCTGTCCGGCGCCCAAAAGTTCACGTACAATTCCGATGCATGTCAGTCCTATGGTAAAACCAAGTCCCATTCCGATTCCGTCAAAGATAGAAGGCAGAAGCGTGTTCTTAGAAGCATAGCTTTCTGCTCTTCCTAAAATAATACAGTTTACCACAATCAGCGGAATATACACGCCCAGCTGATTTGCCAGATCCGGTGTATATGCTTTCATGATAAATTCCACCATAGTAACCAGCGATGCAACGATTACGATGTATGCCGGCATACGCACACCGTTGGGAATTACTTTTCGGAATGCAGAAATAAAAAGATTTGATAAAATCAGTACTACGGTGGTGGAAAGTCCCATGCCCAGTCCGTTCATTGCTCCTGTAGTAACAGCCAAAGTCGGACACATACCCAGCATCAGCACAAAGGTCGGATTTTCCTTAATGATACCGTTATATAAACGTTCCGCATATTTATTCATTTTCGGCACCTCCCTCTAACACCTGGGTAAAATAGGTGATACAGGCATTGACACCATTGGTCATAGCCTTGGACGTAATGGTAGCTCCAGAGATTGCTTCTATCTCACTGTCCACTGTCGGTGCCTGCTTCACTACCGTGAATTTATCTACCTGTTTTCCTTCAAACTGACTGTAGAATTCCTCGTTCTTCGCTTTATCTCCCAGACCCGGAGTCTCTGAAATATCTGTAATGGAATAGCCATTCACGACACCATCCGATGTAATCCCTACAGAAAAAGTGATATTCGCCTGGCTGGCATCCTTGGCAGTCACTGTGATGACATAACCCAATAAATTTCCAGATGCATCCAATGCCTCCTCCACATCTGTGATCTCATCGCTGTAACCATTTTCCTCCATCAGACTTGCCGCTTCATCCTCCTCAAAATCCTCATAGGGCTGAAAACTGTCTGCTTCTGAAAACACCTGCCGGAAAGCAGCTTCTGTTTTCTCCTGTTCTACCTGCGCAATGGGTTCAGCCGTAATATCATGGACAAGTCCCAGAACAAAACCAAGCACCAGGGTAAAGGCCATCAAGATTAGCGCATCATGTACAATTCGCTTATTCATCCTTCTTATCCTCCTTTCCCTTCCGAATCTTTTTTATCTGCTCAGTTATTTTGCATTCTTTTACCTGTCCAAAAGCACTAGGCACCGTAATCTTTTCTAACATGGGAACCAGCAGGTTGCTGAGGATAATTGCAAAGGATACACCCTCTGCATTTGCTCCAAATACACGGAATAAACCGGTGAGGATGCCAAGACAGATGCCGTAAAGAATCTGTCCTCTCGGTGTAATTGGTGATGTCACATAATCGGTAGCCATAAAGAATGCTCCAAGCATCAGTCCACCACCGCACAGCTCTGCCACTAAGTATTGATAATCCAGTCCATGTCCCCCGAAGATTGCCATAAAGAGGACAAATGTCAAAATGTAAGTGCCCGGTATTCGAAGTGTTATCACACCAAGCATAATCAAAATAATGGCACCTAGAACGATACACAGGGTAGAAGTCTCTCCAATCGTTCCTGCGGTACGGCCAATCAGCATATCCATGGCATTTACCGTCTCTCCGGCCCGAATTGCTGCAAGCGGCGTAGCTCCTGTATAAGAATCAATCGAATAATTGGTCATATCTGCCGCAAATGCAATTAAAAGAAAGCATCTGGCACCCAGAGCAGGATTCATAAAATTCTGTCCCAGACCGCCAAACAGCATCTTCACTACGATAATTGCAAACACACCACCGATAGCAGCCTCCCACCAGGGCAGAGTTGCCGGCAGATTCAGTGCCAAAAGCAGTCCGGTGACCACAGCGCTTAAGTCACCCACTGTATTCTTTTTATGGACAATTTTATCATAAACCCACTCAGAAACCACACAGCTTGCAATGGTCACCAGAATCAGAATCAGTGCACGATAACCAAAATTAAAGATACCGAACACGGTAGTAGGCATCAAAGCCAACAGAACATAAAGCATAATCCGTTCTGTGGTATCTTTCGCACGCACATGGGGGGCTGATGATACATGAAATAATTCACTCACAATGATTCACCTCTCATTTCTTTCGTTTTGCAGCCAAAACCTGCTTTTTAGTCGTCTTGATTGCCTGAGCCAAAGGCCGCTTTGCCGGGCATATAAAACTGCAGCTTCCACATTCAATGCACTCCAGTCCATGCCACTTTTCAAAGTTCTCCTGATCTCCGATGGCAGAAAACTTTGCCAATCTGGATGGAATCAGTGTCTCCGGGCAAACCTCCACACAACGGCCACAATTAATGCAAGCGGTCATCTGCTCATTTGCCAGACGCACTTCATCTTTTGTCATACACAAAAGTGCTGAAGTTGTCTTCGTGGTTGGCACATCCAGTCCATAAAGAGCAAATCCCATCATGGGACCTCCGGCGATCATTTTCTCCGGCTGTTCCTTGCATCCACCGGCTGCATCCAAAAGTTCCTGAAAACTGGTGCCGATGGAAAAATAAAAGTTTTTCGGATCAGTGACTGCATCACCAGTGACTGTAAATACCCGGTTCGTAACGGGTCGTCCCAGTCTTACCGCACGATACACAGCAATCATTGTCTCTACATTATCCACGATACATCCCGCATCTGCCGGAAGCATTTTGGAATTAATTGCCCGGCCTGTCACTGCATAAATCAGCTGACGCTCTCCACCCTGTGGATACTTTGTCATAAGTTCCACCACTTCCATACGGGGCTCGTCCTCGGTCAGCTCCTTTAACTTTGCAATACATTCCGGCTTGTTATTCTCCACACTGAACACGCCCTTCGCATTGGGGAACAGCCGAAGAATAATTCGCATTCCACCCACTAACTGCGCAGGGTTTTCCAGCATTTCGCGATAATCAGAAGTCAGATACGGCTCACATTCTGCACAATTTGCAATAATATACTCGATTTTATCCGGTTCCTTCGGTGATAGCTTTACATGGGTAGGAAAACCTGCTCCACCCATGCCAACCACACCGGCATTCTTTACACGATCTATAATCTCTGCCGGAGTAAGGGAAGTCACATCCTCCACTTCTTCATACTCCACTTCGGTATACTGCCCATCATTTTCTATCACAATGGAATTCACCATATCACCTGTGGCCACACGTCTTGCCTCAATCGCCTTCACTTTTCCGGAGACAGAAGCATAAATCGGAGACGATACAAAGCCTCCGGCTTCCGCAATGAGTTGTCCCTTCCATACAGTGTCTCCTACTGCAACAACTGGTACTGCCGGAGCTCCGATATGCTGTGACAAAGGATAGACCAAATCTCCCTTGGGCAACAGTACCGTGATTGGTTTGTCCTTAGAAAGCTCCTTTCCTTCTACCGGATGGACACCGCCTTTAAATGTCAATAATCCCATCTATTGTGCCTCTCTTCCTTGTTAATCTGTTTTACACACAAACGTATTATAACACAAACAGATTTTATTAAAAGATTTTTTGTAAACAAGTTTTTTGAAAAATAATAAATATATGTTAAAATGTAACTATTCAGAGCCAGTGCAATTTCCATAAAATTGCGAATTTGTTCTGAATAGTTACATTAATATATGGATATCTGCTCAGAAATAAATAAGGATACAACGATATGAAAACAATTCACAAAGAACTCCTCTTTCAGAACAAAGACCAACTAACGCTGGAGCTTTTTACCGAGAACAGCATTTTTTTTGATATCGAAACCACCGGTTTTTCCCCTGCCAACACCTCACTCTACCTGATAGGATGTGCACGCAGAAGTGGGGATTATCTTTGTGTGGATCAGTTTTTTGCAGAAGATTCGAAAGAAGAAAAATTGATCTTAAATGCATTTTTAGAGCTTTTAAAACAGTACCAGACCATTATTACATTTAATGGAATCGGCTTTGACATTCCATACCTCAAGGCCAAATGTGACCAATTCGGATTAAGCGAGCATTTTTCTGATTACAGCTATGTTGATATTTTTAAATCCGTTAACCGAATCAAACATATCTTAAATCTGACAAACTACAAACAGAAAACCATCGAGGCATTTCTTGGCATTGAGCGGGACGACAAGTACACTGGCGGAGATCTAATCTCAATATATGAAGATTACACAAAATCTAAGGACGAGGAATTTCGTTCCTTGCTTTTGCTGCATAATTATGAAGATGTTTTGGGCATGATTGACATGCTTCCAATTCTCTCCTATGTGCACCTGCTGAATGGACAATATAGTAATATTGTTCCAACCGTCAATGAACTGACTTCCTACCAGAACACACAGGAGACGGAACTGATACTAGAAATGGATACTGAATTTTCAATTCCCAAGAAAATCTCCTATCACCAAAATGGTATCTATCTGTATGCCACTGAGCATACATGTAAAATATCAGTTCGACTTTGGACCGGTGAGCTGAAATACTTTTTCCCAAATTATCGCGATTATTACTATCTTCCGGCAGAGGACCAGGCTATTCACAAAAGTGTATCTTCCTATGTGGATAAGGCTTACCGGGTTCCTGCCAAAGCTTCCACCTGCTACACCAGACATGATGGCGTATTTGTCCCCGAGTACGAAGAACTGATTACTCCGACTTTCAAAAAGGACTATAAGGATAAAATGAGCTACTTTGAGCTTACCACCAATTTTCTGCAATCCCAGGAACTGCTCAGTGCCTATGTCAACCATTTGTTAAAACATGTATGACCATAAAAAAAGACTGCACCCTCATGATGCAGTCTTTTTCGATTACAATTCCGTCTTTTGAAAAAAGAAGGACTGATTACGTTTATATCCCAGTTCCCGATAATTGATAATCTGCTCAGTACTTCCAATAAAAAGCATACCATCCTTTACCAATGATTGATGGAATCTCTGGTAAATTTCATTTTTTGCCTCTTCTGTAAAATAAATCACAACATTGCGGCAAACAATCAAATGACAATCTTTCGGATATTCATCACGCAACAGATTGTGCTGTTCAAACCGCACTCTTTGCTTAATCTGATCCGAAATTTTGAAGGAACTGCCGATGGGTGTGAAATATTTTTTCTTCAAATCCTCTGGCACACCTGCGATGCTCTTATGATTATATAGTCCTACCTTAGCTTTTTCCAATACCTGCTTATCAATATCTGTCGCTATGACTTGAATCTGATTTATGGGTATGTGCCGGGACAATGCCATCACAAGGGAATATGGTTCATCCCCGGTAGAGCAGGCTGCACTCCAGATTTTCAGATTATTTCCGAACTGTTTTAACAACATAGGAAAGACTTCCTGATCCAGAAAGTCCCATTGTTCCGGATTTCGATAAAATTCCGATACATTGATTGTTAAAAAATTAATGAACTCATCAAATTTTATAGAATCCGTCTTTAAAAGATCCACATATGCGTCATAGGAACTCATATGATTCTTGCTCGCAAGACTATCAAGCCTACGACGCATCTGTTTCTCTTTATATGCATTTAAATCAATGGTAGTCAGCGCATAGATATCTTTTTTGAACTTTTCATAGTTGTCAAACATACACTGCCCTACCTCCTGTGATTATTCTTCTACCGCATCTGCAGCTTCTTCTGCTGCTGCATCCTCCTCCGGTAAAAGTGCTTTCATACTAAGGCTGATCTTTTTCTCATCCTCATTGAAATCTACGATTTTTGCCTCAATCTCCTGTCCAACCTTCAGAACATCGGAAGGCTTCTCTACATGCTCCTTGGAAATCTGAGACACATGTAATAAAGCGTCTACGCCAGGTGCCAACTCTACAAATGCACCAAAATCTGTCATTCTTGCAACAGTTCCTGTTACTACATTGCCGATGGCAAATGTCTCAGCAGCCATTCTCCATGGATTCTGATCCGGGAACTTCATACTCAATGCGATCTTTGTCTCTTTGATATCCTTAATGAATACGCGAACGGTCTCGCCAACCTTAAAGACCTTCTTCGGGTTCTCAACACGTCCCCATGACATCTCTGAAATGTGAAGTAATCCGTCTGCGCCACCCAGGTCGATGAACGCACCAAAATCGGTAATGTTCTTTACAATACCATCCATGATATCGCCCACCTGAATCTTTGACAGTAACTCCTTCTGCATCTCTTCCTTCTCAGCAACCAACAGCTGCTTTCTGTCACCGATGATTCTTCTCTTCTTAGGATTGAACTCGGTAATCACAAAGGAGATTTCCTGTCCCTCGTACTTGGTCAGATCCTTCTCAAAGGAATCCGATACCAGACTTGCAGGAATAAATACTCTTGCCTCGTCTACCACAACACTCAGACCGCCGGACAATACCTGTGCAACCTTCGCTGTCAGGACTTCCTTGTTCTCAAAAGCTTCCTCTAAACGCTTGTTACCCTTTTCAGCAGCAAGACGCTTATAGGTAAGAACTACCTGTCCTTCGCCATCGTTCACCTTCAAAACTTTGGCTTCCATGGTATCGCCTTCCTTGACTAAGGTAGTCAGGTCAACATTTGATTCATTGGTATACTCACTGCGAGTAATAATTCCGTCTGCTTTATATCCGATATTAAGGATAATTTCATCTGGCTTCACACCGATAACGACGCCTTCGACTACCTCTCCATTTCTTATTGTTTTTAATGATTCTTCTAACATTTGTTCAAAACTGTTTTCTGACATTAGTTTGAACCTCCTCAATAATATTATTTGGGGTTGAAGCCCCTGCGGTAATACCTACGTTATCAATGGACTCCAATTTTTGTAAATCTAAGTCAGCTATCGTTTGTATATAGTAAGTATTTTCACATTCTTCTTTACATATTTCGAATAACTTCTGTGTGTTTGAGCTATTGCTTCCTCCAATCACAATCATGGCGTCTACTTCTTTCGCCAATGCCCGTGACTGGGTCTGCCTTTCCTCCGTCGCATTACAGATTGTATTCAAAACAATTATATCATAACCTTTTTCCTCTAGAATTTCAACCAAATCTTGAAATTTCTTGTAGTTAAATGTCGTTTGTGACACAATGCAAACCTTCTGGTCTTTGGAAAAGTTGATTTTTTCCGCTTCCTGTGAAGTGGAAATCACAGTAATCTGCTCCGGATTTCCCCATCCCCGGATTCCCTCCACCTCAGGATGATTCGGATTTCCCACTATAATAATCTGGTAGCCTTTCCGACAGTATTCCTCCACATAGCGGTGAATTTTTAGAACAAACGGACAGGTAGCATCCACCACCTGAAAGCCTTCCTGTTCCAGAGTTTGATTCGTCTTGCGGTCCACACCATGGGAGCGTATCACCACAATACCCTTAGGCAAGTCACGAAGCTGATCCAATGAGTCAATCACCCGAACTCCCTTTTCTTGCAGATCCTTTACTACCTCTTCATTATGAATAATAGGACCATACGTATAAATCGGCAAATCTTTTTTTCCGATTTGATGATATACCATATCCACAGCTCGCTTCACACCAAAGCAAAAACCTGCAGATTTTGCGATCTTAACCGTTTTCATATCAGCATTTTTCCTCGTATATTCTTCGAATGGCAGCCACAACCTCATCAATGGACAGTTCAGATGTATCCACTAAGACTGCATCCTCCGCCTGCACCAGAGGCGAAATCTCCCGATGCATGTCCCGGTAATCCCGCTCCCTAATGTCATCCTGGATTGCATTTAAATCACAGTCCTCCCCCTTCTCCTTCAATTCTGCATATCTGCGGGCAGCCCGCTTTTCCACACTGGCTGTAAGATATATTTTTACCTGTGCATTGGGAAGCACACAGGTTCCGATATCTCGGCCATCCATGATTACATCCTCATCTGCAGCCAGTTTTTGCTGCAGAGATACCAGTTTCTTTCGCACAGCAGGATATACGCTGGTGGCACTGGCCATATTTCCCACCGCCTCCTGGCGAATACGTCCGTTTACATTGACACCATTTAACAATACCTGCTGTTCCCCAGCCTCATAAGTGATGGAAACATTGATATTGTCACATTCTGCACTGATTGCCTTTTCATCAGATACATCAATTCCGGCATCCAGAAAATACAGAGCCATAGCCCGATACATCGCACCGGTATCTACATATATAAAGGATAATTCCTTTGCCAATCGTTTTGCGATGGTACTTTTACCGGCTCCGGCCGGTCCGTCAATTGCAATATTTCTACTCATAATATTCTCCTGTTTTTCAACCATTTGTATGTTACAACTATCTGACACTGATCCCAGCCAAATAACCGGTTGACCAGGCAATCTGTAAATTAAATCCACCTGTAAGTGCATCCACATCCAGCACTTCACCGGCAAAAAACAAACCTTTTACCCGCTTGGACTCCATAGTTGACGGATCCACCTGCCGTACATCCACCCCGCCACGGGTAATAATCGCCTCATTAAAATTACGCAACCCGGTCAGTGTCAGCGGAAATTCTTTGATTCGTTTCAAAAGACGCTGTCGTTCCTCTCTTGTAATGACATTCACACGCTTTTCGTTTGGAATGCCACTGAGCTCTATCATCACCGGAATCAGCTTCATCGGAAATAATCCCTGAAGACTATTTCCAAACTGCCGATTAGGATTTTCTGAAAAATCCCGGACAATCCGCTTATCCAGCTGTTCTTCGGAAAGAGCCGGCTTTAAATCAATGGTAAGAGATAACGGTGCTTTTTGAATCCAATCATTCACAACACTGCTTGCGCTAAGCATCAGCGGACCACTGACCCCGAAATGGGTAAAAAGCATTTCTCCAAACTCATCAAACAGTAGCTTTCCGCCATTTTGTATCGTGGCTCTGACATTTCGCAGCGACAAGCCCTGCAGTTTTTTCACATAAGGCTCTTCTGTTTCAAAGGGAACCAGAGAAGGCATGCATTCTTTTATGGCATGTCCTGCCTGTTTTGCGAAACGATATCCATCCCCGGTGGAACCAGTGGAAGGATAAGAACACCCGCCAGTGGCAACAATGACATTTTCCGCAGTAATCTCCGTACCATCCTTCAGCATAACTCCTTTTATCTGATTCTCTTCTATCAGAATATGTTGTACACATGTATTCTTCTTTATGATAACCTTTTTTTCTCTGAGCCCCCGTTCCAATGCCGCAATGATATCCGATGCATGATCCGATACCGGAAACACACGATTCCCCCGTTCCACCTTCAACGGTGTTCCGTGCTGTTCAAAAAAATCCATAACCCTTTGCTGATCCATGCAGTAGAATGCACTATATAAAAATTTTGGATTACGAATCACATGGGACATAAGTTCTTCCATATCACAGTCATTGGTAAGATTACATCTTCCTTTTCCGGTAATATAAATCTTTTTTCCCAGTTTCTCATTTTTTTCTATCAGAGTCACTTCATGTCCGCATTCCGCCGCTCCCATTGCAGCAAAGCAGCCTGCAGCGCCGCCTCCAATCACAACCACTCTACTCATCTGAATCTCCTATCCGAGCGTAGCGAAGCTTTATTTTATCATCGATTAAATCGATTTCATCATTTTCATACACCTGGTATTCTCCCCAAATTTCCTCCAATGTCTCCAGCGTTTTGGCTACTTCATCCTGTTTTTTCATACAAAGAGCCACAATCAATGCATTGATTACACTGAGCGGCGCCACCAGAGAATCCACAATAGAAACCATATCACTTCTGGCGATAAGATTGCAGGAAGAATAAAGATTCATGGGCGAATGTACACTGTCTGTCAATGTGATCACCTTAGCATTACGATTATTGGCAAATTCCATTGCTTTTAACGTTCTCATAGAGTAGCGTGGAAAACTGATTCCAATAATCACATCCTCCTCGTTGATACGCACCATCTGTTCAAACAACTCACTGGAATTATTCGTATGAAGTAAAATAACATTTTCAAACATCAGATTAAAATAAAAAGCCATGAAGGATGCCAGAGGCGCACAACTACGGATTCCCACGATATAAATATGCTTCGCATGTAAAATAGTATCCACTGCAAGTTGAAAGGTCTGTTCATCCAGATTTTCCAGTGTATCCTTAATTTTTTCCTGATCAGCCTGAAGTACAGATTCCAATACCTTAGACTGACTGATCCGGCCATAAGCCACTTCCATACGCTGAATGGAGTTCAGTTTATTGCGCACCAGTTCCTCCAGCGCTTTTTGGAATTCCGGATATCCTTTGTATCCTAAATGCATCGCAAACCGCACTACAGTAGATTCACTGACCCCTACCACCTGTCCCAGCTTTGCCGCTGTCAAAAAAACTGCTTTGTCATAATTGTCCGTAATATAGGCAGCCAACAGCTTCTGTCCTTTGCTGAGGCTGCCATATTTTTCATTAATCCGACTTGTCAAGTCATTTGTATTCCCATTCATAACTACACTTCCTCGTAGAATATGTTTTCGTTCGTATCTGTGAAGCACTGAACAGATACTTTTATTTCATGGTGCCGTTTCTCTTTGCAATTTCCATCTTTTGCTTAGAGGCCACATAGCTGTTTAGATTGACATTCGCTCGTCTGACCATACAACCAAACACTTTCTTACTCTCATCCACCTGCTCCTCCCGAACTACTGTTCCGGAAATCTGAACTGATATTTTTAAATCATTGTCTTCATAAACCAGATGGAAATTCCCAATATCCGACACCTTTAATCCAGGAGCTGCCACAAATGATACTCCAGAAGTGCTGACATCCTTCACGGTGACTTCAATCTGCTGCTTGGACTGTTCCGTAATCAAGGTCCCCTGAATACCAACATATTGACGAAATGCCTGTCTGCGATTCAATCGTTTGCTTTCTCCATTGGAATAAATCGCATGAAATTTCTTCTTCTGGTACGTCATGATTTTAACCAGACAATTTTCCCAAATCACAGGTTTTCCGCCCTCCTGAATGTAAATCACACTCATATGGACATTATCACTCTCAAAATTAATGATGGTACCATCGTGACGAATCGGCTCCACCAATAAAATGTTGTTTACAACCTGTATAATCTGTGTATTATACTGCACAGTTGCTTTTCCACATGCAGCCGTTATCTGTATGTTCTCCCCTTCTGCAATTTCATATATTTTCATATAATTCTCCGCCCCAGGAACATAATACTTTAGATTTGCTAATTACGTTAATAATAGCAATTTTACTCCGATTTGTCTAGACAAACATAAAAAGCAGATCCCGAATATCTTTTGACATTCAGAGGTCTGCTTCCTATTTATGCTATTACCGGAACTGTTTTTACAAATAATCCTTTTATACCGGATATGCACCATTCTTCGTATCGGCAACAGATGCATCCACCTGTGTCTGCTGTGCCTGACGATACTTAAAGAAATCAGTTGCAACCTGAGGGAACAACGCATAGGTTAAAACATCCTCATCCTGCTGTTTCCACTGCTTCATTTCAGCTTCAATCTTATCCAGCTCTGGCTCTAACAAATCTGCCGGACGGCATGTGATTGCCTTATCCTTATCGGCACCTAACACCTTATCTACCACTTCCGGATTGAAAGGTTTTACAGTCTGACCATATTTTCCCAATAAAACGTCTTTGGTTTCCTTGGTGGCTACCTTGTAGCGCTCGCCCATCAAGACATTAAATACAGCCTGTGTACCAACAATCTGGGAAGAAGGTGTTACCAGCGGCGGCTCACCTAAGTCTTTACGTACGCGGGGAACCTCTGCCAGAACCTCCTCATACTTATCTTCCTTGCCCTGCTCTTTCAGCTGAGAAATCAGGTTGGAGAGCATACCTCCCGGAACCTGGTATAACAGAGTCTTGATATTAACACCCAAAACCTTCGGATTCATGAGACCGCTCTCCAATGCTTCCTCTCTCATAGGACGGAAGTAATCTGCGATCTCTGCAAGCTTGTTCTGGTCTAATCCGGTATCATACTCTGTTCCCTTGAACGCTTCAACCATAACCTCGGTAGCCGGCTGACTGGTACCCAGTGCGAAAGGTGACATTGCAGTGTCAATGATGTCACACCCTGCCTCTACAGCCTTCATGTAGGTCATAGCTGCCACACCAGATGTATAATGAGTATGTAACTCAATCGGAAGCTTGGTGGCATCCTTTAACGCCTGGATCAGCTCAGTAGCCTTTGTGGGAACCAAAAGACCTGCCATATCCTTGATACACAGGGAATCAGCCCCCATATCTTCTACCTTTTTTGCCATCTCCATCCAGTAATCCAGAGTATATGCATCGCCCAGAGTATAGGACAGAGCCACCTGAGCATGTCCTTTCTCTTTGTTGCATGCTGTGACTGCCGTCTGAAGATTACGCACATCATTCAAGCAGTCAAAAATACGAATGATATCAATACCATTTGCAATGGATTTCTGAACGAAATACTCTACCACATCATCTGCGTAGGGACGATATCCTAAGATATTCTGTCCACGGAACAACATCTGAAGCTTTGTATTCTTAAATCCGTCTTTTAATTTACGAAGTCTGTCCCATGGATCCTCTTTCAGGAATCGAAGACATGCATCAAAGGTAGCTCCACCCCAGCACTCTACTGCGTGGAATCCTACCTGATCCATCTTGTCAATGATGGGAAGCATCTGCTCTGTGGTCATTCTGGTTGCAATCAAAGACTGATGCGCATCACGCAGTACAGTCTCTGTAATTTTTAATGGTTTCTTCTCTGCCATGATTTCTCCTCCTTAAATACCAAAGATTGCCATAAACACACCAGCTGCTACTGCAGTACCGATTACTCCGGCAACATTCGGTCCCATTGCATGCATAAGTAAAAAGTTCGTCGGGTCTTCCTCTGCTCCCACCTTCTGGGATACACGGGCTGCCATAGGCACTGCAGATACACCGGCAGATCCAATCAGAGGATTAATCTTTCCTTTGGTCACAACACACAGAATCTTACCAAATAGTACTCCGGCTGCT
>JALEPL010000016.1 GCA_022766245.1 Lachnospiraceae bacterium
TACGGGAATTAGTAGAGGTGTAAGACAAGCTAATATTTCGAATAAAGATATTCTTAATTTGGTTGTTCCAATTCCACCAATGGACTTACAGGAACAGTTTGCTGACTTCGTCCACCAAGTCGACAAATCAAAAGTTGCAGTGCTAAATATTTCCAATTTACTGCATTCGTGCTATCATATAAATAATAGTTTAGCAGCGGAAAAATTCCAAACACCTAATGTTCAAGAGAAAAAGATTTAGTGGGGAGATAGAGTATGGTTACTAACTTTGATTATCTTAAAAACGAACCCAAATTTTCCAGATTTGCAGATGTTGCCATATCTGCGGAAAAAATAATTCTTATGGATCCGGAGGCAAGCATTATCAATTGCCGCAGGGCGATGGAGTTTGCCATCAAATGGATGTATTCGGTGGATGCAGAATTAGAGATGCCGTATCAGGATAATTTACAGAGTTTGCTGAATGCAGAGGAATATCGGCAGATCGTAGGACATGATTTGTGGAAACGTATGGACTATATCCGGCGATGCGGAAATAATGTGGCTCATAGCAATAAAAAGCTTGGAAGAGATGAGGCAATGCTTTGCCTTGAGAATCTTTTTATTTATCTGGATTACCTTTCACATTGTTATTCTGACCAGCATAAAGAGCGGGTATTTGACAAGTCTCTTATTACTTCGAGAATCGAGAAAGCAAAGGAGTCAAGAGAGGCTGCAAATGCAGCAAAAGAGGAATTGGCAAAGGAGCAGGAGAAGTCTGCCAAGCAGGAACTGGATTTAAAGAAGCTGATTGCGGAGAATGCGTCTCTGAAGGAAGAATTGTCTGCGCGTAGACAGGAGCAGCAACAGACGTATGTCACGAAACCGCTTGATTTATCGGAGTATAAGACGCGTAAGCTTTATATTGATTCCATGCTGATGGATGCAGGATGGACGGAAGGCAAAGACTGGCTGAATGAAGTGGAACTTCCCGGAATGCCGAATAAGTCAGAAGTTGGTTATGCCGACTATGTCCTCTATGATGATATGCATCGTCCACTTGCGGTGATCGAGGCAAAACGAACCTGCGTGGATGTTTCAAAGGGAAGGCAGCAGGCGAAGCTGTACGCGGATTTATTAGAACAAAAGTATAAGAGAAGACCGGTAATTTTTCTTACAAACGGATTTGAAACACATATCATTGATGGACAATATCCGGAGAGAAAGTGCGCGGTGATTTATTCAAAGAGAGACTTGGAGAAGTGGTTTAATTTATTAACCATGCGGACAAGTCTAAAACACGTTGTTGTAGATAAAAATATTGCCGGACGATATTATCAGGAAGCAGCAATTAAGGCTGTGTGTAACAGCTTTGATGAAAAAAATCGCAGAAAAGCATTGCTTGTCATGGCTACCGGTTCTGGAAAGACCCGAACGGTAATCGCATTATGTGATGTTTTGTTAAAAGCAGGCTGGGTGAAAAATATTCTTTTTCTTGCGGACAGAAATTCACTGGTGACACAGGCAAAGAGAAGCTTTGTAAATATGCTGCCTAATCTGTCATGCACAAACCTGGTGGAAGAGAAAGATAATTACACGGCACATTGTGTGTTCTCAACATACCAGACGATGATAAATTGCATCGATACCATAAATGATCAGGACGGAAAACTCTTTACCTGTGGACATTTTGATCTGGTGATATGTGATGAGGCACATCGCTCAATCTACAATAAGTACAGAGATATTTTTTCCTATTTTGATGCGCCGCTGGTGGGACTTACGGCAACCCCGAAGGATGAAATTGATAAGAATACATACGAAGTGTTTGAATTGGAAAATGGTGTGCCCACATACGGATATGATTTGGCGCAAGCGGTAAAAGATAAATACCTTGTTGATTATGTCTCTGTGGAATCAAAACTGAAATTCATTGAGCAGGGAATTGTGTATGATGAATTATCGGAAGAAGATAAAGAAGCGTATGAGGACACGTTTAAAAATGAAAATGGTGATTTGCCGGAATCCATCGGTTCCTCTGCGTTAAATGAATGGATATTTAATGAGGACACCATAAAGCAGGTGTTAAACATTTTGATGACGGATGGTATCAAAATCGATTATGGACAGAAGCTGGGAAAGACTATCATCTTTGCGAAAAATCATGACCATGCGGAGAAGATATTGGAAGTATTTCATCAAGAGTATCCGCATCTTCCGGATTATGCAAAAGTGATTGATAACTATATGACTTATGCACAGAGCGCGATCGATGAATTCTCAGATCCGAAGAAGATGCCGCAGATTGCCATTTCTGTAGATATGCTGGATACCGGTATTGATGTGCCGGAGGTATTGAATCTTGTGTTCTTCAAGAAAGTAATGAGCAAAGCAAAATTCTGGCAGATGATTGGCCGTGGAACAAGACTCTGTCCGGGATTGCTTGACGGAGAAGATAAGCAGAAGTTCTATATTTTTGATTTCTGTGGGAATTTTGATTTTTTCCGAATGAGCAAGGGAAAAGCAACGGCGAATGTGATGCCGCTACAAGGTGCAATATTTAATCTTAAATTTGAGATTTCCTATAAGCTACAGGATATAGAATACCAGGTTGATAGATTGATTGCCTATCGAAAAGCATTGGTTGGGCAAATGTGCGAAAAGGTGCAGGAATTACCGAGAGATAATTTTGCCGTCCGCCAGCATTTGAAATACGTCGACTTGTATTCAGCGGAAGTAAATTATCAAGCGCTCACTTACGAGGATACTCTAATCGTGCGTGAGGAAGTTGCACCGCTCATTTTAGCGGATGGGGATGAGGCCAGTGCAGTACGATTTGACGCACTCATGTATGGAATCGAATTGGCTTACCTGGCGGGAAAGAAATATACAAGAGCTCGCAGTGATTTACATAAAAAGGTAGCCGGGATTGCAAGCGTTGCGAATATCCCGGAGATTCAGGAACAGTCTGAGCTGATTCATAAGATTTTAAATACTGATTATATTGACAATGCGGGAATTAATGAGTTTGAAGAAATCCGTGAGAAACTTCGCGGATTGATGAAGTACATTCCAATAGGAACGGTGAAATATGTAACCAACTTTACCGATGAATTGCTTTCTACGGAGTGGAAAGAAGCAGAGCTTGAGAATGATGAGTTAAAGAATTACAAGGCGAAGGCGGAGTATTATATCAGACAACATCAAGATAATATTGCAATTGCAAAGCTGAAGACGAATCAGCCACTGACTTCCACTGACGTCGAAGCGTTGGAGGAAATCCTTTGGCGGGAAGTGGGAACAAAGCAGGATTATGAACAGGAATTCGGAACAAAGCCACTGGGAGAGTTTGTGCGTGAAATTGTTGGTCTTGATATGAATGCTGCGAAGGAAGCATTCTCAGAGTATCTCACCAATACAAGCTTTGATAGCAGACAGATTTACTTTGTGAATCAGATTGTAGAATACATTGTTCATAATGGAATGATGAAGGATCTTTCTGTGCTTCAGGAATCACCTTTTACAGATCAGGGAAGTGTGGTTGAGATATTTACTGATTTGACAGTGTGGGCCGGAATCAAGAAGGTTATTGATACAATCAATGAAAATGCGGTGGCGTAGGAGCGGTAATATGGTTGGATTGAAGAGTACGCAAGTGTCATGTGGAGACTTTATGGTGCAGATGGAGATTTGAAAGATTATGAGATTTTTACGGTTCCGTTTCTTACTGTTCCGGAAAAGCTGTTCTCTAAAGTGCGAAATCTGACTTATCGTTATATGCCCAATCAGCTTTCGCTTTTTCCGAAAGAAACACAGCAGTATGACACATGGCTTCTTCGTGAACTTTTGAATACTTCCATGCTCCATAATTCTATTAAGAATAATTGGACATTGGAACAGCTGAATTGGAAATTACATGAGGCTGGTGACTACAAGGAATGGGATGGTTTGACTTCGCTTTTTGTCAATATATCAATGGAGAGAAAGAACTGCGCCAGTTAAATGAGGAATACAGAAGTAATTCCGGTATGGTGAAGTAGGGGACGGCTATGAGAGCACCAGAGATAGAAAAATCTACCGAAGAGGAGTATAAGTAGAGGGATTCATGACAAAGGAAGAATGGTATGCTCAGTTATTTGAAAGGCTTGGAAATTCCAAGTTCCGGAGCAGATTTCATTTAGGACAGAAAGAAATTGATTATATCAATGAAAAAGGAATAGATACGATCCGGGATCATGCCAGAGATTTTATTGCGAAGCGGGAAGCCCCCGCCATTATCCCGAATGATGGGAAACAAACGCCAATGAAGGGGCATCCGGTATTTATCGCACAGCATGCAACGGCAACCTGCTGTCGAGAGTGCATCAGGAAATGGCACAAGATACAATCGGGTAAAGAACTAAGCCAGATTCAGCAGGAGTATTTGGTGGATGTGATTATGACGTGGATCCAGAACGAGCTGGATAGACAGGAACGGGAGGACTAAAATGTGAAGTCAATTATTATTTATGCATCGGTACATCATGGAAATACGAAAAAAATTGTGGATGCTATCGCAAAAGAAAACGAGATTGAAACGGTCGATGCCACTCAGATAAAAGAAAAGGATCTTTCGGAATATGATGTGATCGGATTTGCATCCGGAATTTATTATGGAAAATTTCATCAATCCATATTGAATTTTGCCTCAGTTAATTTGCCGGAAAAGAAAAAAGTTTTCCTGATCTGTACATATGGCGGAAGGGCAGTGTTTCATTCAATGGAAGAAGTCGTTGGCAGCAGGCAGTGCGAAGTGATTGGAAAGTATTCCTGTATAGGGTACGATACGTTCGGCCCGTTTAAGCTGATAGGTGGAATTTCAAAGGGACATCCGAGTGAAAAGGAACTGCAGGCCGCGGTCGAATTCTATCGGGGATTAAAGATTATAATCTGAACTATGATGTCTCTTAAGATGTCCCTTAAGACAAATTTGATGCCCAGATGTTGAGGATGTTGTATTGGACGAGATTTTTTCAGCGGGCACTGGGAAATTACGGATATTGAGTGATGTTACAGTAGAAAGGAATATTAAGATGAAAAT
Source organism: Lachnospiraceae bacterium (assembly GCA_022766245.1). Classification (GTDB taxonomy): domain Bacteria; phylum Bacillota; class Clostridia; order Lachnospirales; family Lachnospiraceae; genus Roseburia_C. The sequence continues at coordinate 5,060 of JALEPL010000016.1, forward strand.
GCAACTTGTGCAAAATTGCACAAGTTGCCGATAATGGAAAACATATCAATAATTAACGCAGTTCTAGCAGGAAGGAGTGTCGGCCTTGCCAACTGCCTTTTTAAACTGGATGGAAAATAAAATCGCAGTAAAGGTAACGGCAATCAAATCTGCAACGGCTTCCGCTAAATATACTGCCATGGTCTGGTTGGATGAAATGAGCCGTGGCATAATATAAATCAGTGGAATCAGTAATACGAATTTTCGCATCACTGCCACAATAATGGATTCTTTTGCCTTTCCCAGGGCATTGAATGTCATCTGACAGGCAATCTGAATGCCGAACAAGAACATGGATGCCATATAAATGCGAATTGCAACTTTTGTAAATGCAAGAAGCTCAGCGTCAGAAGTAAACATTGCTGCAAATACGCCCGGAACAGACATGACGATTGCCCATAATACCACAGAATAGGTAAGACTCACTTTCAATAACAGTTTAAATGCCGCACGCACACGCTTATAATCTTTTGCACCATAACTGTAGCTTATAATCGGCTGGGTTCCCTGTCCAAGTCCTTGCAGTGGAAGCATGGCAAACTGCATCACACTGGTAAGAATCGTCATAGCGCCTACAGCAATGTCTCCGCCATACTTTTGCAGGGAGCTGTTAAAGCATACGGAAATGATACTCTCACTTGCCTGCATGATAAATGTTGCAACACCTAAAGCAAGACAGGGAAGGATAATGGTAGATTTAAGGATAAGATTCTTGCGTCTTATTTTTAGGAAAGTCTTTTTCCCGCAAAGGAAACTAACTACCCAAATACAGGATAGGGCTTGTGAAATAATAGTTGCAAGAGCCGCTCCTTTTACACCCATATGAAAACCAAAAATAAACAAAGGATCTAGAATTATATTTGAAATTGCGCCAATCAGTACGGAGCACATTCCTGTTTTTGCAAATCCCTGCGCAGTAATAAAGGAATTCATTCCTAAGGTCAGTTCCACAAAAATCGTTCCCAATGCGTAAATATTCATATAACTGACACCATATTCAATGGTATTTTCACTGGCACCAAATGCCATCAAAAAACTTCGGTTCCAGATTAAAAGTACCACCGTTAGCGCAATGGAAATAAGAATTTGCAAAAAGAAACAGTTTCCAAGTGTCTTTTCTGCTGATTCCTTATCCTTCTTTCCCATATAAATCGATGCCCTTGGTGCACCGCCAAAACCCACCAGGGCAGCAAAAGCGGATACGATCAAAATCAGTGGCATACACACACCAACACCGGTAAGGGCAGCCGAACCTACATTTGGAATATGCCCAATGTAAATTCTATCGATAATGTTGTATAGCATATTAATAAGCTGAGCCACTACGGTTGGCAGAGCCAGTCGAAACATCAGCTTTCCCAAAGGTTCTGTCCTGAGGAATTCTTTGTCATTGTTCTGTTTCTCAGTCATCGCTTGTTGATCTGTTACTTTCATGATTCTTCCTTCTTTCGCTCACTTTTTTTCGCATTTTCAAATAATCTTCTGCAAAACTGCTCATTTTCTTTTAATTCTTCCATGGTAAATCCAAATAAAATTTCCCTTAAAAATTCTTCCCTCACCGCATCGATCTGCTCTGTAACCAATGCTGCTTCTGTTTGCAAAATCAGATGAATTTTTCTTCGATCCTTAGAATCCGGACTGCGTTTTAAGATAGATTTCTGAATCAATGATTCCACTGCTTTTGATACCGCAGCTTTCGAAAGCTTCCGTAATTCCACAATATCCGCCGCTGTGTCCTTTTGGGGATTGTTTTGTAAAAAACTGACGACCTCTGCTTCCACAACCGTAAGATGATGATCGGTACATACCTGTTTCAACATTTTTTCATACAAACGGACAAGGTCACGCATACCCACTAACATTTCTGTCGTCCAACTCATTCTTTTCACTTCCCAGCTATTTAGTTTATATAAAAACAGTTTCATTGTGAACTATTTTTCGAACAAAGTTTATCACATAGTATGGAAATGTCAAGAACAATTATTTAAATATGCACGATCGCATTTCTGTGGTAGAATAACTTTGATGCAATATTTTTCGTTGCTTGGCAAAACGGATATTGGGGTACCCAAAATAGAGGAAGTGAGAATGTGGAAAAAGATTGGCTGTGGGTGAGAAAGTGATAGAGTAAGTTTTGGATGTCACAGGAATAAGGGGAATCGGTATATAGTATGAGTAGCAAAGAATTGACAAATGAGGAAGCATTACAAAATTTTTTGCTGGACATAAGCTGTCTGGACGAACTGCTTCCGTGGACCGGAAAATTTAATCTGTTTGATGTATTGAAGATATCAAGGACTGAAATCAGGCATAGTAATATGCTTGGCTGGCTTTTAAATCCAAACGAGAATCATGGGCTGGGCGATGCTTTCTTAAAGGGAATTCTGCAATGTCTGGTGGAAAATGATGCGAATGGGCGATATGACGTTTTTCATGTTCTTCTGATGGATTTATATAGCTTTTCCGTAATGAGGGAATGGAAGAATATTGATATTTTACTGGCTTCATCTGAAGAAAAAACAGTCATTGCGATAGAAAACAAGGTGGGTTCTCATGAGCATAGCAATCAGCTGAATCGATATCGAGAAACTCTGGAGAAAGAATTTGCCGGATATAAACGAGTATATGTTTTCTTGACACCGGATGGAGAAAGCCCAAGTGATGCAGATAACTGGGATATGCTTACTTACAATGACGTTATTGCGACATTAGAGAGTGTAAACGCACGAATCAAGGTTCTGCCAGATGTAGAATTAATGATTAAAAATTATATCGATATCGTAAGGAGAGATATTGTGGAAGACCAGCAGTTAATAGATATTTGCAATAAGATTTACAATAAGCATAAGAAAGCACTGGACCTTATCTTCGAAAACAGGATAGATGGGAAAACACAAGTGTCAGATGCAATGAAAAATACGCTGTCGAGTTTGGCAGAAGAGGGCTTAATTATTTATGATGAACTATGGGGATATAATTTCAGAACAGAAGCAATGGATCAATTACTGCCACTTCTTGATGAACCGATTAGCTCATGGGGTTCTACGAATATTTACAGTTATTGGTTTAATATGAAAGGGGACAGATTCTATGGAATATTCGAGCTTGCAGGGCGAAATGTACCAAACGAATACATGAAAAAAATGTTGGAGATTACAGATATTCTGAAGCCAAATGATAAAAGAAAATCTCAGTTTACATATAAGAGAATCTTTACGACCAAATGGTATGATGTATCAGATGAAGAGGATATAGAAAGCACCGTAGAGAAAGCTGTCAGATCAGCTGTTAGTGATATTTTGGAGATGGAGAAGCAGGTTATTTCCAAATTGAATAAGCAGGAAATGTGATGACGGATATACATGTGTTGCGGTTTATATTATTTTATGGTCAAAAGCGTGATGGATGGAATGCGTCAGCCGGTAAGACCGGATCTGATAGACTTACTGCAAAAGGGAGGACATTTCTTTCTTTTAGTGTTATAATAAAGTCATCAAAAACAAAAGAAAAGGAGAGGTTTTACTATGGCGAACAGAATTATGTTAAACGAAACGTCTTATCATGGGGCAGGGGCAATCAAGGAGATTGCCAATGAGGTAAAGGCACGGGCATTCAAGAAGGCTTTTGTATGTTCGGATCCGGATCTGATCAAGTTCGGTGTTACGGGGAAGGTCACCGATGTATTAGATGAGAATGGGCTTGATTATGAGATTTATTCTGATATCAAAGCAAATCCCACCATCGAGAATGTACAGCATGGGGTACAGGCATTTAAGGATTCCGGCGCAGATTACATCATTGCTATCGGTGGCGGATCTTCTATGGACACTTCCAAGGCAATCGGAATTATTATCGCAAATCCGGAGTTCGAGGATGTGCGAAGTCTTGAGGGCGTAGCTCCAACAAAGAAGCCCTGCGTACCGATTATTGCAGTTCCAACGACTGCTGGCACAGCTGCGGAGGTTACCATTAATTATGTCATTACGGATGTAGAGAAAAAGCGTAAATTTGTATGTGTGGATCCACACGACATGCCGGTCATTGCCATTGTCGATCCGGATATGATGTCTTCTATGCCTAAGGGATTGACCGCTTCCACCGGTATGGATGCGTTAACCCATGCCATTGAGGGCTATACTACAAAGGGTGCCTGGGAGATGACAGATATGTTCCATCTTAAGGCTATCGAGCTGATCTCCAAGTCCCTTCGTGGCGCCGTTGCCAACGAGAAGGAAGGCCGTGAGGGTATGGCACTTGGCCAGTACATTGCAGGTATGGGCTTCTCCAATGTAGGTCTGGGCATTGCACATTCCATGGCTCACACTCTTGGAGCTGTTTACGATACACCTCATGGTGTGGCATGTGCCATGATGCTTCCAATCGTTATGGAATACAATGCAGACTGCACCGGTGAAAAGTATCGTGAAATTGCCAGAGCAATGGGCGTACAGGGTGTGGATGAGATGTCTGTAGAGGAATACAGAAAAGCTGCCGTCGATGCAGTGCAGCAGCTTTCTGTAGACGTTGGAATTCCAACGAAGCTGGAGGCAATCAAAGAGGAAGATCTGCAGTTTTTGGCAGAATCAGCAGCGGCAGATGCCTGCGCACCTGGAAATCCAAAGGATGCCGGGATCGAGGAGTTTAAGGCATTATTCCGTAAAATTATGTAATATACTCAGCCGGACAAGCCTTAAAATCTGGAGAAGCGTGTGACAGTGGAGTGATTATGCTTTTGGTAGGGACATATGTATGATTTTTCGTTGCATATGTCCCTATTATCCTTTTAAATATGTGGAGAGTTTACGAATCGTATCTGTGAGGGTACTGAACAGATACGTTCGAGGAAAAGTACGGACTGGCATTTACCTAGATTGTGGATCCGGAACGCAAGGTCATTGAAGCCTATGATGTCTGGAAAGAAAAGAAGAATTATGGGAAGGTGTCAATGGGCGTGGTTCGCACGACGTATCTCATTGACGAGCAGGGAAAAGAGATGAAAAAAAGAATAGCTTATGGGATTGTTACATTTATTCTTCTGGCAATTGAGGTGTTAATTGCATTATTTGTTCATGATGCGTTTGTAAGGCCATACATAGGTGACGTATTGGTTGTTGTCGTCATATATACGTTTGTCCGGATTTTTATACCAGAGAGATGTAGACTTCTTCCCTTGTTCGTGTTTCTATTTGCTGCAGGAGTGGAAGTACTACAGTTATTTCATATTGTGGATTTGCTAGGTCTTGGAGCTAACAGATTCTTCCGAGTCTTAATTGGTTCCGTATTTGATATGAAGGATGTACTGTGCTATGCGGTTGGCTGTCTGATACTTGGCGGATATGAGGTAATTAGATACAGGAAAAATTTGCAAGATGAAGATAAACTAGAAAATAATATTTGACAGTGAACAGGGATTGGTTGAAAAGGAAGAATCGGGATTGGTGGGAGAGTGCAAGGGTAAAAAAGATAATAATCTTTGAATGAAATAGTAACTGCTAGTACATATTGACACTAAAAATCTTAAACCTTAAAATGAGGCCAAAACCGAGCTTAAAATGGTATATAATGAATTAAAAGCTATTGTTTTGCATGATTTCTGAACATGACTAATA
>JALEPL010000030.1 GCA_022766245.1 Lachnospiraceae bacterium
AAAAATGGGCAAAAAAAACGGGCAAAAACTGGTCGATTTTCGCTCCAATTTTTGCCCTCAAACCACAACATCTTGTGGTTGAACCCGTCTATTTCTTCTCTTTTCCACAATACTGCATCAGAATCACTGACTCAACGTGCACCGTCTGTCCAAACTGGTCCACCGGCTGCACCTCCACAAGCTCATAGCCATGAGCAGCCAGATACTTTAAATCTCTGGCCAGTGTAGCACTATCACAGCTTACATACACGATCCGCTTGGGAGACATCTGACACATCATCTCTAAAAGGGACTCCTCGCAGCCCTTCCGAGGCGGATCCACCACGATTACTTCCGCTCTGGCATCTTCCCCATGCTCCCTGCAATAAGCCGGATAGACTTCCTCTGCCTTTCCCACAAAAAATTCTGCATTGCCTATGTGATTGCGCTTTGCATTGTCTCTGGCATTCTCGATGGCCTGCGGCACGATTTCCACGCCGTAGACTTTCTTTGCCTTCTGAGCCAGGAACAGGGATATGGTTCCGATGCCGCAGTACAGATCCCATACTGTCTCATTTCCGGTAAGCCCGGCATACTCCAGCGCCTTCTCATAGAGAACACGGGTCTGCCCCGGATTCACCTGGTAGAAGGACTGAGGAGAAATCTGGAATGAAATATCTCCAATAAAGTCTGTAATGTAGCCCTGTCCCCAGATTGTCTCTGTATGGGACCCCAAAATCACGTTGGTCTTCTCCCGGTTTACATTCACTGTGATGCTGGTCATTCCCGGAATCTGTGACAATCGTTGAGCAAAAATTTCACCACATGGCAGTTTCTTTTCATTGATCACCAGGCACACCATCCATTCTCCGGTGTGCTCTCCATATCGAATCAGCACATGGCGGATACAGCCCTTTCCGGTCTGTTCGTTGTAGGCCGAAATATGTTTCTCCTCCATGATCTGCAAAACGATGCGCAGGATTTCCCCGTTTCCCTGTTTTCCCAGTACGCAGTCTTCCACCGGGATAATGGAATGGGTTCGTGCCGCATAAAATCCTGCCACCGGCTTTCCCTCCCGGTCTACACCAATGGGATATTGGGCTTTGTTGCGATAACGATATGGCTCTTTCATGCCCAAAGTAGGGCGCACCGGAGGATTGGTAAATCCGCCGATTCGAATCAGATTATTGCGGACTTTTTCCTCTTTAAACTTCAGCTGGCTCTCGTAGGAGAGTGCCTGCAGCTGGCAGCCTCCGCAGCGTTTATGATGCTCACACCGGGGTTCCACCCGATTCAAAGACGGAGAGAGAATCTCCATCAGCCGGGCATAGCCGTATGTTTTCTTCATCTTCATAATCTTCGCCTGAATTACGTCTCCCGGCAAAGCATCCTTCACAAACAGCGTCATACCCATGACCTTTCCGATTCCCTCTCCGTCATGTCCGATATCTTCAATTGTAAGTGTTACAAGATCATCCTTTTTCATAATTACTTTCTCATTTTTAGAATTAACTTTACAGACTTGTTTTTCTTAGATTGGATTCCAGTAAACGATTATAGCCCAGCCATCCCATCTCACCTGCCGGTGCTGCTGCAAAGACTTCCTTTATGGTCTCCATCTTAGCATCCATATTATCTGCGAAGCTTAATGCTACTGCCTCTGCCAGTGCCGGTTTTTTCGGTGAACCATACTCCAATTCCCCGTGATGGGCCAGGATACAATGCTGCAGTTCGTTGGACAGCTTCACCGGAAATCCCTCAATTTTTTTAGTATGTTCCGCTACCTTCATGGCGCCAATCATAATATGCCCCAATAACTGTCCCTCATCCGTGTAATCATTTTCCGGAAATGTAGACAGTTCCTCCAGCTTTCCAATATCATGGAACATGGCTGCACACAACAGCAAATCCCGGTTCAGCATGGGATAATTGTCTGCGAAAAAATTGCAGACCCGGGTCACACTCAGGGTATGCTCCAAAAGTCCACCCACGAATCCATGATGGACACTCTTTGCTGCGGAATGGAACTTAAACCGCTTGGCAAACTCTGGGTCATCGATGAACACCTCCGTCGCAAGCTGTTTTAAATAGGGATTCTTCATGCTTTGGATAAACCCGATCAGCTCCTGATACATCTTGTCCACATCCTGGTCACTGGTGGGCAGATAATCCTTTGGCTCATACTCTCCCTCAGAAACCTTGCGCACTCTTTTCACATTCAACTGCAACGTTCCCTGAAAGCTTGTGACATCTCCCACCACATTGATATAATCCAATTTATCAAAATCATCGATTCCTACAGAACCCGGATCCCAGATTTTCGCATCCAGCGTTCCTGTCTTATCCTGCAAAATCATGGACTCATAAGGCTTTCCGGCCTTAGTCAAAAGAGTCTGCTTGCTCTTACACAGATAAATTTCGTTGATTCGTTCTCCTTCTCTTAATGTCTCAATATAATGCATGTTACTTTCCTCTTTCAATCATTCTACTTCAGCACGCCGACTTCCACGTGACAGGACACCTCCGTGTACCCTTCTGCGCCCTGCCGCATTACCTTAATACGGATGGTATCTCCCACCGATTGTCCCATCAGTGCACTGCGATATTCCTGTATGGTCTCCACCGCTTCTCCGTTCATTTCGATAATCACGTCGCCATTTTGCAGCCCTGCATTCAAAGCCGGCGAATCCAATGCCACCTGTTTGATAAAAATCCCTTTCGGTATATCATATTCTTCCTGAATATCCGAAGTAACTGTGGCCACCTTCAGTCCCAGATAAGGAATACTCTGGTTATTCAAAAGCATTTCCACGATATTTTTCACATCTGCAATGGAAACTGCAGTCAGTGTATTTCCGTCGTTGTTACTGTAATCCTGCATGATGACACCCACAATCTCACCATTCAGATTCAGGAGAACACCATTGCTATCACTACATCCCAGAATATCCGTTGTAAAAATGCTGTAATCGGAATCATATGTAGAAATACAATTCCCCGTGGATGTAATACTTCCGGTGAGGATGGAATAGGTATTTCCCAGCGGACTTCCCACCGCAATCACCATACTTCCCGGCATCTCTGCCATGGCATTTCCCAGGTTCGCAATGGCAATCCGATCCTTTGTCGCATCATCCAGAAACCCCACAGGGACACTTAGAATGGCAATTCCCGTATTCCCATCATATTTTTTCAAGCCGGCATCCACCGTCACATTGTTGATAAAAGTCACCCGGATAGCTGTCACATCTTCAATGACTTTTTTCTCCGTCATAATCAAAAGCTCGGGTCCGTTATTTGCTATAATAATTCCCGAAGACTGACCTTGACTCTCATAGGAAGTATTGAACCAGTCTGTATCATTTTTTACTCCGGTGACAGTGACAATGGAACGATTTGCCTGTGCTCCAATGGCATAAAGCTTACTCTGCAGCTTCTGATAGTCTTCCACTGTCATTTGGGAAAAGTCCGTTTCCAGGGTATCACTCTCCCCTGTAGACTCCTGCTCCATAGTACCCGGAATCTGCACATCCTCCTGGCTCTCGGTCTCCGTGTTTCCCTCCGAAAGAGAGATCCGATGTTCCTCTTCCTCCCCATGCATCCATTGTTCCATTACCGGCTGCATCAGTGTAAATACCAGGCAGGCCACGAAACCGAATAATGCCGCAAGGAAAACAGTAAAGCAGCATTTTAACAATGTGCGTTTCTTGTTGATGGGTTTTTCTTTGATTTTTTCTTTGATAAATGAAAATTCTTCCTTATCATTCTCTGCCATAGAAAAAAACTCTCCTTTTAGCCATTCAGTTTTTTCCAGAACAATTACATTATACTTTCTTATAGTGATACCCGCAAGTAACTTTTTCTCTTTCTTTGTCTCCCCGATTGCGGTATACTTACCATAATAGATTTGGAAACACAGAGGTAACCTATGAATCAAAAAGTATTAAAGACCTTGGAATATGATAAAATATTAATCCGCCTGGCGGATCACGCATATGGCGACGAGACAAAAGCACGTTGCTTATCCTTAGTTCCCATGACGAACCGGGAGGAGATTCGACTGGCGCAGCTTCAGACTATGGATGCCATTTCACGCATCATCAAAAAGGGGCGTTTTGACTGCTCCGGTGTAATGGATTTAAGTGACTCTCTGGATCGTGTATCCATTGGCGGTACGTTGGGCGCAGAGGAACTTTTGTCTTTCTGTCGGCTACTATCCGCTGCCAAGCATGTAAAGTATTATGGCACTGTGGAGAGGGAGGATTTGCCTTCCGACAGTCTCACAGATTTTTTTGATGGCATCGAGCCACTGACGTCCCTGTGTAACGAGATCAACCGCTGCATTTTATCTCCTGAGGAAATTGCGGATGAGGCCAGCAGTACGCTGCATTCCATTCGGCGTTCCATCCGGGGAATGAATGACCGGATTCACAATCAGCTCAGTCAGATGCTGGGGAATTCCACCACACGTGGATATCTGCAGGATGCTGTGATTACCATGAGAGATGGACGATACTGCCTGCCGGTAAAAGCCGAGTATAAATCTCAAGTTCAGGGAATGGTACATGACCAGTCCTCCACCGGCTCCACCCTGTTTATCGAGCCCATGTCCGTGTTAAATCTCAATAACGAACTGAGGGAACTGTTCTTAAAGGAACAGGAGGAGATTCAGGTCATTCTGGCTACTCTCAGCAATCAGGTGGCAGAATACATCCCTGAGATTAAAGAGGATTACCGGATTCTGGTTGAACTGGATTTTATTTTTGCCAAGGCCGCCTACGGTCTGGAATACAATGGAATTGCACCGGAGTTCAACACCGAGCACCGGATACGAATCCGTAAGGGACGTCATCCGCTTCTGGATTCCAAAAAAGTAGTGCCCATCGATATTCATCTGGGTGAAGAATTTGACCAGCTGGTGATCACCGGACCGAATACCGGTGGAAAAACAGTTTCATTGAAGACGGTAGGACTTTTGACCCTGATGGGGCAGGCCGGGATGCCTATTCCTGCGGGGGAGCGAAGCGAGCTTGCCATTTTCCATGAGATTTATGCAGATATCGGAGACGAGCAGAGTATTGAACAGAATCTCAGTACATTTTCCTCCCATATTACGAATATCATTGATATTCTGGCTCATGCAGATGCCGACAGCCTGGTTTTGTTTGACGAGCTGTGCGCCGGTACGGATCCTTCGGAGGGTGCTGCCCTGGCCATCTCCATTCTCACGCATTTCCATGAGCGTGGCATTCGTACCATGGCCACCACACACTACAGTGAGATCAAGGTGTTTGCACTGTCCACACCGGGCATTGAAAATGCCTGCTGCGAATTCAGTGTCGAAACATTAAGTCCCACCTATCGACTTCTGATTGGGATTCCGGGAAAGAGCAACGCCTTTGCCATTTCCCAAAAGCTGGGGCTCTCCGCCCATATCATCGAGGAAGCAAGGCAGCACATTTCCGACAGTGAGCAGAATTTTGAGGATCTCATTGCCGATTTGGAGCATAGTAAACGCACCATCGAAAAGGAGCAGTTGGAAATCGAGCGGTACAAAGCCGAGATTACAGAATTAAAGAAACAGCTGGAAGCGAAACAGGAGAAGCTGGATCACCGCAGAGAACAGATTCTACGGGAGGCTAACGAAGAAGCCAATGCCATTCTAAGGGAAGCTAAGGACACAGCGGACGAAGCAATCCGCAACTTTAACAAATACGGACATACAGTTCCCACTGCCAAGGAAATGGAAGCACAACGAGCGAAACTCCGTGAAAAAATGTCAGAAAATGATAAACGCCTGGCCAAGCAGAAAAAAGAAACCCCTGCCAACCAGAATGTACCCAAAAACCTGCGTATTGGCGATTCCGTAAAAGTGCTCAGCATGAATCTTACAGGAACTGTGCATACGCTGCCCAATGCCAAGGGTGATCTGTTTGTACAAATGGGCATTTTACGATCACAGGTAAACATTCGGGATCTGGTGCTTTTAGAGACGCCATCTCCCAAGAAAAACTACGGAAAAACCGGCAGCGGCAAACTGAAAATGAGCAAATCCATTTCCGTATCCCCGGAAATCAATCTGATTGGCAAAACAGTCGATGAAGCCATCGCTGTATTGGATAAATATCTGGATGATGCCTACATCGCCCATCTGCCCTCTGTACGTATCGTTCACGGCAAGGGAACCGGTGCACTGCGAAATGCCGTTCACGCTCATTTACGAAAACAATCCTACATTTCCACCTTCCACTTAGGGGAATATGGGGAAGGTGATGCCGGCGTCACAATTGCGGAGTTTAAGTAACCGCATGAGCAAAAAGGAAGGAGGATACTATGGTAACAAAACAAAAAATATTAATTGTAGATGATGATGTAAATATTGCAGAACTGATTTCCTTGTATCTGACCAAGGAATGCTTTGATACGCGAATGGTTCATGATGGGGAAGCCGCCATAAAAGAATTCGATATGTATGAGCCAAATCTGATTCTGCTGGATCTGATGCTTCCCGGCATCGACGGCTATCAGGTTTGCCGGGAAATCCGGGCAAAATCCAACGTGCCCATTATCATGCTGTCCGCCAAAGGCGAGATTTTTGACAAGGTTCTGGGACTGGAGCTGGGAGCAGACGACTACATCATGAAACCCTTTGACTCCAAAGAACTGGTCGCTCGGGTCAAGGCAGTGCTGCGTCGCTATCAGCCTGTAAAGACAGAGTCTGAATCACCGGATATCAAACGTGTTACTTTCCCGGATTTGATTGTAAATCTCACCAATTACTCCGTGGAGTATCAGGGACAGGTAATCGATATGCCACCCAAGGAAATCGAGCTGCTATTCTTTTTAGCATCCTCTCCCAACCAGGTATTCACCCGGGAACAGTTATTGGATCATATTTGGGGCTATGACTATGTGGGAGACACCCGTACCGTAGATGTCCATGTAAAACGTATCCGCGAAAAAATTCATGACCATGCAAAATGGAGTATCGCTACCGTGTGGGGAATCGGCTATAAATTTGAGGTTCGAGAATGAAAAAACTACTTCTTTGGAAACTAATCATCGGCTATATTATGTTTGCAATAGTGGGCTTTATTATTGTGTCCACCTACAGTGCAAACTACTCAGCAGAATATACAAAAGAATTAGAGGCAAACAGACTGCATAGGGAAGCAAATCTGATTGCTACCTCCTATGCCGCCAATTATTACGACGAAGACATTACCCTGTCCCAGCTCCACGATACCCTTTCCTCCCTGGCAACTTATTTAGACGCAACGATATGGCTGGTGGATCCCAATGGGCAGGTACTTTTAGATTCCTCCCAGCGAACTATGGCAGCTTCCTTTCTTCCCCAAATCGAGGATTTTAATATTGTGGATTTTGGCAGTAACTACTATCGTACCAGTAATTTTTATGGCTGTTTTTCAGAAGATCAGCTTAGCGTTTTTTCTACCATTACTGTGGACTTTAAGCTTCAGGGATATGTGTTGATTCACAGACCCATAAACAGTATTTTGAAAGAGCAAACCCTTTTTTTGGATATTGTCTACGCTACATTGGGTATCTTCCTGTTGGTGGGATTTCTTCTTTTTTTACTGTTTATTCACGAAATCTACTGGCCCATATACATTATGAACAAAGCAGCCAAATCTTACGCCGATGGAGATTTCAGCAAACAGATTCCCATCCACCGGAACGACGAGCTGGGGTATCTGTCTGCCTCCTTTAATTACATGGCAAACGAGTTGAATACGCTGGAAACGGATCAGCGCAAATTCATCTCCAACGTGTCCCACGACTTCCGTTCTCCTCTTACCTCCATCAAAGGATATGTGGAAGCCATGCTGGATGGCACCATTCCGCCGGAAATGCAGGAAAAATATCTAAACATCATCGTATTTGAAACCGAACGTCTCAGCAAGCTTACCCAGGGACTCCTGGAACTGAATAAATATGGTTCCCATGGTTCGATGCTGGATGTAAGTAATTTCGATATCAACCAGATGATTAAAAGCACCTGTCTGACCTTTGAGGGAATCTGCAAAGAAAAAAGGATCTCCTTCCATCTGATTCTCACCGGGGAAAACCTTAGTGTAAAAGCAGATGAAAGCAAGATCCAACGCGTTGTTTACAATCTGATTGACAATGCCATTAAGTTCAGTCACCATGATTCGGAAATCACCATTGAAACCACTGAAAAAAATGGCAAAGTATTTATCTCCGTAAAAGATACCGGCATCGGCATCCCAAAGGAAAGCCTAAGCAAAATCTGGGAGCGCTTTTATAAAACCGATTTATCCCGGGGCCGGGATAAAAAAGGCTCCGGTCTGGGACTGGCCATCGTCAAGGAAATCATCCAGGCTCACGATGAAAATATCGATGTAATCAGCACCGAAGGTGTAGGAACCGAGTTCATCTTTACGCTGCCTCTGTCCAATGGTAAATCTCGCATCAAACAGTAACTCCGGAAGAATCACTTCTGCTGAATCAGTACCATGGCGGAAATACCCCCCACCTCAATCTGTCCGGACACTTCCCGAAGACTGTCTGTTCCTGCCCGGTCACCCTCGATACATACCTGCCACTGTGCATCGTCCGGCAGTGGCATCTGTACCGGTTCTTTGCTCGGGTTGTACACTACCATAATCTGCTGTGCCGTATCACCCACCGCCGCCGCATCAATCACAAAGGATACAACATTCGGCTGATGGGTCTCTAAAAATCTCAGATTTTTCTGCACCTGCTCTGCAGTGTACATACGAAGACCGGCATGATCCCTTCGAAATGCCAGTAATCCCTTGTAAAAATGAACCATATCTGAATTCTCATGAAGCAGATTCCACTTCATGCTGTTTACCTCAATCGGAGCATTGTAACTGTTCTCCACAAAGGTCTGTGTCTTCTCATCCCATTTACTGCGCAGCATCTCTTCTCCTGCCTGCATAAAGGGCATTCCCTGGATGGTATAGACCATGGCTGCCGCCAGACGATTCATGGCTTTGCGTTCCGCCAGGGTGGCATCCGGGCAGGATACCGCCAGCTTATCCCAAAGGCCGTAATTATCATGGCAGGATACATAATTCACACTCTGCTCCGGTGAATTCGCCCAGGTCCCCTCGCTGTACAAACCGTCTCCCACCAGCTCATGATCCGTAGCACCGGTTATCACAAAACGTACATAATCCTCCATTCCCGGCATGCCGCTTATATATCCAGCAGCCTCTCCCACGAAAACATCACCTCGAATGGTATCTCTACAATCATCACTGAATGCACCCACTCCCGGTACATTTTTCATAAAGGCCTTCAGGCTGCGCTCCTCAAAAGGCAATGCAGAGGACCCGCCATTCCAGCCTTCTCCATACAACACAATATCCGGACGAATCTTCAACAGCGCCTCTCTGGCCTGACGCATAGTCTCCTGATCCAGTACTGCCATCAGGTCAAAGCGAAAACCATCAATATGGTATTCTTTTGCCCAATGACACAGAGAATCAATAATCATTTTTCGTACCATGGGACGTTCCGATGCGATTTCATTTCCACAGGCCGAACCATCGGTAAATCCGTTTTCATCTGTTCTGTGATAATAATAAGGCTCCGTTTTGTGCAGACAGGAATCCTCTCCACTATAAGTGTGATTATAAACCACATCCATGATTACGCCGATTCCTTCCTCGTGGAAACGCTGCACCATCTGCTTCATCTCACGGATCCGCACATTTCCCTCAAAAGCATTGGTAGAATAAGATCCCTCCGGCAGATTATAGTTGATGGGATCATATCCCCAGTTATATTGATTCTCTATGGATACACTTTCATCGATGGAACCAAAATCGTAGGATGGCATCAACTGCACATGGGTAATTCCCAGTTCCTTCAGATAATCGATTCCCGTTTTTTCCCCGGTTTCATTTGTGGTTCCAGCCTCTACCATTCCCAGGAAAACACCTTTTGCCTTAGCGCCACTGGAGGAATCAGCCGTAAAATCCCGCACACTAATCTCATATACCACCATGTCTGTGGTATGAGCCGGATTATGGTAGGTATCCTTTTCAAAGCCTTCCGGATTTGTTGACTCCAGATCCACTACCATACTGCGCCGGCCATTTACACCAGCCGCATAGGCATACACATCCATAGTTTCCTCCGTCTTTCCCTCCCGGGTAAACCGATAAGTGTAGTACAGATTTTTACAATCTCCCTTCTTCACATACAGCCAGGTGCCGTCCACATCCTTTTTCATTGCAACACACTCTGTCATGTCACTGTCCGCACCAGTGGGGTAAATGCATAACTCCACCTGATCTGCTGTAGGTGCCCACACACGAAAAACGGTTTCTTCCCGATGATATACAGCCCCTAAATCCTGCCCCTTGTACACCAATTCCTGTCTGTCTCTCATACCTTCTCCCATCTAATCATATATTCCTGAATCATGTTCTTACGGCCTCATCAGCAAGTGATTCGGCCTGCTCTGTTACTATATTCCGTATTATGCCGATAATCTCAGTCTACGGTTAAAAAAGGGAGACATCTGTTGCTGCAAATGTCTCCTTGCGTTCACTTCGTTAAGTGTAACCCGATTTTCGATTCCGGTCAATCATAATTTTAGTCTGCTGCCGTTGCAAAAACATTCTCGGCCTCAATATCATACAGCGCACCATGCTTTTCATAATTGGTCACACGGCTAATCTGATTATCGTCATCTACAAATACAACCTTCGGCGGATTCTCCCTACACTCCTCCGGTGTCATCCGGGCATAACTCATGATAATAATCTTGTCACCCAGGTTCACCTGATGGGCAGCCGCTCCATTTAAACAAATCATTCCGGAGCCACGCTCTCCGGCGATGGTATAGGTCTCAAACCGGTTCCCGTTATCTACATCCGCAATCTGCACTTTTTCATATTCGTATATCCCGGCTGCCTCTAACAATGCCTCATCCACGGTGATGCTTCCCACATAATTCAGTTCTGCCTGTCTCACGGTAGCTCTGTGAATTTTACTTTTTAACATTTCAATCTGCATATTTGTCCTCTTTCTTTGTGCTGTAACTATTCAGTTCCGTGCTTGTAACAATTAAGCTTCCGAATCATTACGAAAGGATAAAATTGTCAATGAGGCGAGTCTTTCCAATATACACAGCCATTGCTACCAGCATCGGTGCTTTTACCTCTTTCTGCTGCTGCATGGTAAGCCCGTTTACTGCCTTTACATAATCAATCCGTGCCATAGGCTCTGTCTCGATGTTTTCCTTCATTTTCTGAACCAGTTTCTCTGCATCAGTCTCCCCATCTGCCACCAGCTTTTTGCCCAATTCAATGGTCTTGCTCAAAATCAGTGCTGCCTTGCGCTCTTCCGGTGACAGATAAGTATTCCGGGAGCTCTTTGCCAATCCGTCATCCTCACGCACAATGGGACATCCAATCACTTCCACATCGATATTCAAGTCGTCTACCATATGCTTGATGATGGCCAGCTGCTGGGCATCCTTCTCGCCAAAATAAGCGCGGTCCGGCTGCACGATATGGAACAGCTTGCTTACTACCGTACACACACCGCGGAAATGTACCGGGCGGCTTAATCCACAAAGTTCCTCTGTCAGAACAGACATATCCACATAGGAACTGAATCCCTCATGATACATCTCTTCCGGCTCCGGATGAAAGATCAGGTCTGCTCCCAGACTCTGGCAGTATGCGCTGTCCTTCTCTAAATCTCTGGGATAACTGGCCAGATCCTCATTGGGACCAAACTGCATCGGATTGACAAAAATGCTCACAACTACTTTGTCATTTTCCTTTTTTGCTTTCTCTATGAGACTTCCATGACCTTCGTGAAGATATCCCATGGTGGGCACCAGCGCCACAGTTTCTCCGGCTTTTTTCCATGACTTTACCAGTTCTCTTACTTCTTTGATTGTTCCTACTATCTGCATTTTTCGCACCTCTTTAATAAAGTTTGTCTATAATTTCATCATCAATTTTATAGGTCTTGCTCTCATCTGGGAAGCTTCCATCCTTTACCTCTTTCAGATAATCGGCGAAAGCATTTCTCATCACTTCTCCCACATTGGCAAACTGCTTGACGAACTTGGGTACATAGTCGGTAAACATACCCAGCATATCCTGATATACCAGTACCTGTCCATCACAGCCTGCGCCTGCTCCGATTCCAATCGTAGGAATAGTCAGCATCTGGGAAACCTTCTCTGCCAGCTTTGCCGGAACGCATTCCATCACTAAAACAGAGGCGCCTGCTGCCTCCACAGCCCGGGCATCATCCAGCAGTTTCTGAGCGGCCGCCTCGGTACGTCCCTGTACCTTAAATCCCCCAAAAGCATTGATGGACTGGGGGGTCAGTCCAATATGGGCACACACCGGAATCGATGCCTTCACAATGGCCTCAATCTGAGGGCAAACCTCTTTTCCACCCTCCAGCTTCACCATCTGGGCACGTCCTTCTTTCATCAGGCGACCCGCATTTACCACTGCATCGTAAACGGATGTCTGATAGGACATAAAGGGCATATCACACACCAAAAGCGGGTTCTTTGCCCCTCTTGCCACTGCTGCACAGTGATGGATCATGTCCTCCATAGTGACGGAAATGGTATCCTCATATCCCAATATAGTATTTCCCAAAGAATCTCCCACCAGGATCATATCTACGCCTGCCTCATCCATCAGCTTCGCTGTGGAATAATCGTAGCAGGTGAGCATGGCGATTTTCTTTCCCTCTTCTTTCATTTTCTGTATCGTACTTACTGTCTGTTTCATTGTAACTGTTCCTCCATCCCTCGATAATCTACATCAACATGACGCTTTTTTGCCACCTGGAGCACTTCTCTTGACACGGCCTGGTAAACTTCCTTTTCATTTCCCGTAAGGCAGGCCAGATGTTTTTTCACCGTCTCCACATCGTTTCGTTCAATAGGGCCGGTCAGCGCCTCCACCGTTCCCTCCGACACGACATGCTCTACATTTCCCTGCACAATGGTCACCAGGGCTCCATGGGCATCTGCGGGGGTAAATCCACACTCCACCAGCATCTGCTCACTCATGGCGATCAGTCCCACCACCAGATTGGAACTCACCGCTGCCGCCGCATGATACTTCACCTTCTGCTCCGTATCGATCACCACCACAGGATTTCCCATGCCGGTAAAAATTGCCTTCATCTGACGTAAATATTCAGTTGCTCCTTCTATGGTAAAATAACACTTTGACAGCTCCATGTATGAGTCGTATTTACTGCTCACTGCAAAGAGCGGATGGACGGAATAACCATATATCTTTCCATCGGTTATACCCGAGAATATCTTTGATGATAATGCGCCACTGCAATGACAGACAATCTTCCCATCAATCTGGAGCTCCTTTAACTGATCCCATACCTGTGATATAGCTCCGTCTGAAACCGTCAGAAATAATGCATCGCTATCCTTTACCAGATCCGATAACTGTTCGTATGCTCTGCTATGGGTAAACTCTGCCGCTTCTATGGCATTTGATTTGGTTCTGCTGTAATAGCCGGAAACCGTCAGACCATTACATGTGAAATATTTTCCCAGGGAAAATCCTACCTTCCCTGCACCTATAAATCCTATTTTCATGTGCCTCCCTCCTTCATAAATAATATGCATTGGGACCGTGAGTCCTGTTCCAAAGGATACAGGCTGCGCACAATCGTTGTCATTATAGTGTCGTAAAAAATCAAAGGTATAGTTTCTTGCGAATACCATCCATGGCTCACTTTAGCACAGAAGTGACCGCTTGGCAAGAAACAAATACCTTTGTACCGGGAAAAACACAATTACTATATTTTCTAGCCCAGTTCTAACATTGCATCGATGCAGCGCTTTGCCCCAAGCCGGATGTTCTCGTCCAATTCAATGACTTCGCCACCTACACCCTGCACACACTGGTATACATCTGCCAATGTGGTGAGCTTCATGTTGTGGCAGACACAATCCTTTGAAAGAGGATAAAATTTCTTGTCGGGGCATTCCATCTGCAAATGGCTGACAATACTGTTCTCGGTACCAATGATAAATTCTTTGGCATCGCTGTTTTTCGCATAATCCATGATTCCGGTGGTGCTTCCTTTATAGTCCGCCATAGCAGTAACAGCCGGCAGACACTCCGGATGAACTAAAAGCTTTGCCTCGGGATGAAGCTTCTTCGCGCGTTCCACATCCTTTACCGTCATGCGCACATGAGTAGGACATCCCCCCTGCAGCAGTCTGATATTCTTCTCCGGCACCTGCTCTGCCACCCACTGACCCAGATTACAATCCGGAATAAACAAGATATTTTTATTGGGAATATTTTTTACAATTTTCACAGCGGAGGATGAAGTCACACAAACATCACAGATGGTCTTCAGTTCTGAAGTGGTATTCACATAAGCCACCACGGTATAGTCGGGATTCTGAGCCTTTACCGCAGAAATCATCTCCACGTCCATCTGCTCTGCCATGGGACAGCCGGCTGCACGATTGGAAAGCAGAACTGTTTTTTCCGGCGACAAAATTTTTACTGTCTCTGCCATAAAACGGACACCACACATCAGCATGGTCTTCTGCGGTGCCTTTGCCGCCTGCTGACTCAATCCGAAGGAATCCCCCACATAATCCGCCACTTCCCAGATATCATGGCTCTGGTAAGCATGCGCCAGTATACAAATATCCTTTTCCTTTTTCAGCCGTATAATCTCATCCTGCATTTCTCTCGTTGTAAACATATCTTATCCTCTTTTTCCTATTCTTGTGATTCTCCGCCGGCTACGACTCGATACGATTTGTATCGAGTCGTAGCCAAGTTGTTCTCATTATATAGAAGGCGCTGATAGCTGTCAACAAAAAACTTTACACCTGTCTTGTCAGACTGGTTTTTCTGTGATATACTTTGATAACTTCATTTTTTCCGGGTAACACTGCCCGGATACACCCCAAGAGGGAGATACATTATGCATACAGATATTTTAATCGTGGGAAGCGGATGCTCCGGACTCTACTGCGCGCTGAACCTTCCCCGGGACAAGCAGATCACCATTATCACAAAATCCGACCTAGAGAGTAATGACTCATTTTTAGCCCAGGGTGGCATGTGCATGCTCAAGGATGAATCGGACTATGACAGCTATTTTGAGGACACGATGAAGGCCGGACACTATGAAAATGACAGGGAATCCGTGGACATCATGATTCACTCCTCCCCGGATGTGGTAAAAGATCTGTTAAGCTACGGCGTGGATTTTGCCCGAGAAGCAGACGGAAGTCTGGCCTTTACCAAAGAGGGCGGACATTCTGACAAACGTATTCTTTTCCATAAGGACATTACCGGAAAGGAAATCACCAGTCATTTACTGACCCAGGTGCAGAAGCTGGAAAACGTAGCGCTTATGCCCTATACCACTTTGGTGGACATCATTTGCGATGATTCCTGTTGCTATGGTGCGGTAATTCGTAAGGAAGACGGTTCTCTGTGCAAGGTGGAAGCAGATTATACCGTACTGGCCACCGGCGGCATCGGCGGACTCTATCGTCACTCCACCAACTACCGCCATCTCACCGGAGATGCGCTGGCCATTGCCATCCGGCATCAGGTACAGCTCAAGGACATCCACTATATCCAGATCCATCCTACCACTTTTTATTCCAAGAAACGGGAGGATCGCAGCTTCCTGATTTCCGAATCCGTGAGAGGAGAAGGAGCTAAGCTGTATGATAAAAATATGAACCGTTTTGTGGACGAACTGCTGCCCCGGGATCTGCTGACGGCAGCCATCCGGGAACAGATGAAAAAGGATGGCACGGAGCATGTGTGGGAGGATCTGCGCACCATCCCCGAGGATGAGCTCATGACTCATTTTCCCAATATCGTGGCGCACTGCAAGGAGATGGGATACGATGTAACCAAAGAATGTATCCCTGTGGTTCCTGCCCAGCACTATTTCATGGGTGGCATCCAGGTTGATCACATGAGTCGTACTTCTATGGAGCAGCTCTATGCAATTGGGGAAACTGCATGCAACGGCGTTCACGGCAAGAATCGCCTGGCCAGCAATTCGCTTCTGGAGAGTCTGGTTTTCGCAAAGCGGGCTGCCCAGGATATGATTGCTCATTATCTGGAGCTGAAAAGGGATTCGGCGCTCGTGGAGCAGACAACACTCACTCCTTACGAAGAGATGGAAAAGCTTCAGGAAGAAAACGAACAGCTTGTGCTGGATGAAATCCGTCGTTCTGCGGAATACGCATCACAAAAAGCTTAATACACAAAATACATACCAAACATTTTAGGAAGAAAGAAGGATTATATTTATGTACGATCAGGTTACTTTATCACTCAATGTGGACCCCTATATTTTAAGTGCATTAAAAGAAGATATCTCCAGCGAGGATGTATCCACCAACAGTGTCATGCCACATCCACAGGCCGGTGAGGTGGACTTAATCTGCAAGCAGGACGGTATCATCTGCGGTCTGCAGGTATTTGAGCGCACCTTCACCCTGTTGGATCCCAATACGCAGGTCACATTCTATGCTGCTGACGGGGATGCTGTTACAGCGGGCCAGCTGATTGCAAAGGTGCACGGCGATATCCGTATTCTGCTCTGTGGGGAGCGTACCGCATTAAACTATCTGCAGCGCATGAGCGGCATTGCCACCTATACCCATTCCGTGGCATCCCTCTTGTCCGGAACCAAAACCAAACTATTAGATACCAGAAAAACCTCTCCCAACAATCGTATTTTTGAAAAATATTCCGTTCGTATCGGAGGCGGCAATAATCACCGCTACAATCTGTCTGACGGTGTTCTCTTAAAGGACAATCACATCGGAGCAGCCGGCGGTGTGAAGGAAGCCGTATCCATGGCCAAAGCCTATGCTCCTTTTGTGCGGAAAATCGAGGTGGAAGTAGAAAACTTTGACATGGTAAAAGAGGCCGTAGAAGCCGGTGCTGATATCATTATGTTAGACAACATGTCCCATGAAGAAATGAAAAAATCCATCGACTTTATCGACGGCCGCGCAGAAGTGGAAGTATCTGGAAATGTGACAAAGGAAAACATTGCAAAGCTTACCGATTTAGGTGTGGACTATATTTCCAGTGGAGCTCTGACCCATTCTGCTCCCATCATGGACCTGTCCCTGAAAAATCTTCATGCAGTTTAAAACGCAGGCAACAGATTTCATCACAACTATGGAGGAAACGAGAGTATGGATGTAAGCAAACGACGTGAGCAGATTTTACAGATCTTAGAAAACAGCACAGAGCCGATATCCGGAAGCATGTTATCCAAGACCTGCCAGGTCAGCCGGCAGATTATTGTGGGTGATATTGCCGTATTGCGCGCCAACGGCAATCCAATTGTCTCCACCTGTCAGGGCTATGTCCTGCAACAGCCACATCTCGTTTCCCGGGTCTACAAGGTGCACCACACCAACGAGCAGGTGGCAGAAGAATTGAATCTGATCGTAGACCTGGGCGGTTCTGTGGATGATGTGTTTGTATACCACAAGGTATATGGTGTCATGAAAGCAGACATGAATATTCATTCTCGCAAAGATGTAGATGATTTTATGGAAAAAATAATATCCGGAAAATCTTCTCTCTTGCTGAATATTACTTCCGGATATCATTATCATACGGTTTCCGCGGAAAAAGAAGAAACCCTGGATCTCATTTTTCATGCCTTAGACGATCACGGATTTCTGGCTCCGCTTCAGGATTATGAACCCGTTCACTTTTAGGGCACATCCTTGCAAAAGGCAATCTGCTGCTCTAATCTATTCCCCATGTTGTCCTCCCATCAGTTTATCATAGTAGGTATATAGCTTCTGCACACCATTTTCCAATATGTAATAATGCCGGATATAAGGCACCAACAGAACCATAAGTGCCAGCACTAAGGCAAACATCATGGGGGTATCCGCCACGAAGCATCCCAGCAGTGCAATCACAGTCAAAACCGCAAAGGTCACAGTGACAATCAGATGAATCAACCGCTCATGCTGAAAAAACTGCAGCTGCGTCAATAGCTCCCTGCGATACATTTCCACCTGTTCTTTCGTCCATTTTCCCTTGTTATCCTCCGATGTAAGTTTCTCCATATAGCTCAGATAATCTCTTAATCTCTCTGCCATAGCCATCCTTCTTTCTGTTCCTTTTATTCATCAAGTGTAGCACAGAAAAGCCGTCCTATCAACGAAGTGGGCATTGTGTTTTTCACAAAATATTCTATAATGTAAACTATTCAGAGCCAAGCAAAATTCAAGAGAAAATGCGAATGATGCTCGCATAAGCTTTGCCTCTGAACAGTTATTTCTTAGAAAAGACACCTAGGGGGGATTCATATGATAGAATTTCACGGAACCAGCGTCAGCTCCGGCATTGCCACCGGAGATATCCTTTATTTCTGTGCAAGAAGGGAAAATTTTTCTCAGGAACTGACGGATGAACCGGAACAGGAAATGGATTTGCTGGAAAGACAAATAAAAACTGTAGAACATAAGCTTCAGGAAACCATCGATTCCTATCGTTCAGAAGGACAAGAACAGGAGGCGATTCTAACCGAGGCAAGACTACTGCTGCTCGCTGACATTATTCATGCCGGAGGATGCCGGGAGATGATTTCAGAACAACACTATTCTGCCCGAAGAGCGGTTCTTGAAGCAGAGACAAGATTTCGTATGGAATTTGAAAATATGGAAGACGATTTCATGCGGGAGCGCTCCTACGATATCGAATATGTCATGGAGATGCTGCTAAATCTTTTAGGTGGCAACCGTCACTGTTTCCCCAAGCTAACCAAGCGCTCCATCATTGTAGCGGATGAACTGATTCCGGAGGAGACTCTGTACTTTGAGCGGGAATACATTGCCGGTATCCTCATCAAAAACGGCACCTACAATTCCCATGGCGCAATCCTTGCCAGACTATGGAACATTCCGGCACTGATAGGCATTTCCCCGGAGGAGGACTGGGCAGACCGACCAGCAGTGATGGATGCAAATCAGGGAATCCTCTACCTGGAACCCGATTCTGCCACACTTGAGATGGCACAAAGTTATTCCCCCTTTTCAGGCGAAGACGATATCCTGTAACATCCTATGGTTCATCTTCTGCATCAAAGACAGAATAAAACAGTTACGGCATGTTATAAATCGTCACCTGATCATTAATACACCGCCAGCTGCTATGGGCACCACCGGTAACGCACAGATAGGGGGTGTCATCCTCTGCGATCTGATAGCTGGCACAGCAGTTTCCAGACTCGACCACGTAGCCGGTCTTGGCACACAGCACTTCTCCTCCGGTGTCCTTATCCTCGATTCTACGTAAAAACCAGTTCGACAAAATCATGCCCTCCGGATGAACCTCAGATGCCGGTATCTCATACACATGGGCGGACATTACCTCTCTGCACCAGTCGTTTTCCACCGCAGCCTTCAATATCATGGCCATATCATATACGGTACAATAATGGTTTTCATCATAAATTCCCACACAATTGGTCACATGGGCAGTATCCGAAAGTCCCAATTCCTCCAGCTTTTGATTCATCAAAGCAACAAAAGCCTCCTGAGAGCCTGCTGCGCACATTGCTAACTCATAAGCTGCATCTGCACCGGAGGAAAGAATCGTGCCATAAAAAAGATCCCGTACTTTCACTGTTTCTCCCACTTCAAATCCCACATTGCTGCAATCATTGGCAAAAGAATAATCCACCGCTTCCTGAGAAATGGTAACCTCAGCATCCAAATCCTCAATCTGTTCTGCTGCCACCAATACGGTAAGGATTTTCGTCATGGATGCCGGATTCATACGGCTAAACGCATTTTTCTCCCCAACAATGGTTCCGGTAGACGCATCAACCAAAATTGCATACTCACTCTGCATATCATCCGAAGTGGGTATGGTAAAGGTATCCCCGGTTTCCACCATCTCATAGCCTGCCACAAATTCCTGCTCTCCCACCATAACCGCACCCGGTTCATTTTCCACAACATCTACCTCGTCCCGCTGGGTTTCCGGCACGTCTTCCGCTATATACTCAGTCACCACCTCTGTCTGCGTTTCTGCAATCTCCTCATCGGAATGAATAATTTTTTTCATTCCATTCACCAATAACACCAGTACCAATACAAACAAACCTGCAAAAACCACCAGCCTTGCCACCAAGCGCTGCTGCATCTGTCTTCTCTTTTCTTCTTTCATACGCTGGTTTCTTCTCTCCCTGCGCTGTCTTATTTCTTCGTCATCCAAATCTATATTTCCCATATTTTCCCTCGAAATCTCGCACTCCATTTTTATCGTATCTGTTCAGTACCTTCACAGATACGATTCGGCCTGTTCTGAACAGATACTTTTTATTGTAACAGATTCTCCCCCATAACAACATATATTTTTCTTGATTTCTCCCTTGTCCGGTGATAAAATTCTGAGCGGTGTTGTGTATACAAAATATGAAAGAAGGAAAATGTTTATCATGAACGAACTAAAGCCAAAACTATTTGACGTACTGAAGGGTTACACCAAAAAGCAATTCTTAAAAGACTTTGTCTCCGGTGTAATCGTTGCCATCATTGCACTGCCTCTGTCCATTGCGCTGGCCATCGCCTCCGGTGTAGGACCGGAACAAGGTCTCTACACTGCCATCATCGCAGGATTTTTCATCTCCTTTTTCGGTGGAAGCCGGGTGCAGATCGGCGGACCTACCGCAGCCTTTGCCGTGATCATTTACGGCATTGTCACGGAATTCGGCACCGATGGACTGATTGTTTCCACCATTATGGCAGGTATTTTTCTAATTATCATGGGAATCTGCCGTTTCGGTTCCCTGATTAAATATATTCCTTACACGATCACTACCGGTTTTACCTGTGGAATCGCAGTCACCCTGTTTGTGGGACAGCTAAAGGATTTTCTGGGACTTACCATGAATTCCGTTCCTTCTGAGTTTCTCCCGAAAATAATTGCCCTTGCCAAACATATAACCACCATCAACTGGACAGCAACCCTGATTGGTTTGTTTGCTGTTGTAATCATGGTAATTTGGCCCAAAGTCACAGACAAGATTCCAGGCTCACTGATTGCTATCCTGATTACTACTGCCATTGTATACTTTGCCAAACTGCCGGTAAATACTATTGGAAGCGTGTACGGGGAGCTTTCCTCATCCTTTCCCACTCCTTCCCTGCCGAATATTTCCATGAAACTGATTCAGCAGATGTTCTCACCGGCATTTACCATTGCTATTCTGGCAGGAATCGAATCCCTGCTCTCCGCTGTCGTTGCAGACGGAATGATCGGTGATACACACAAGTCCAACGCCGAGCTGGTAGGACAGGGTCTGGGCAATATTTTCTCCGGACTTTTCGGCGGAATTCCCGCTACCGGAGCCATTGCCAGGACTGCAGCAAACGTGAGAAACGGTGGACGTACTCCCATTGCCGGCATCGTACACTGTGCAACTCTCACTGTAATTCTGGTGGCTCTCATGCCTTTAGCCGCCCTGATTCCCATGACCACACTGGCAGCAGTCCTTTTGGTGGTAGCAGTCAATATGGCAGACTGGAACTCCTTTTTCCGCCTGTGCAAAACGGCTCCGAAAAGTGATATCATCATTCTGGTTGCCACCTTTGCTCTCACCGTATTTTTCGATCTGGTGGTAGCCATCGAGGTAGGTGTGGTGTTAGCTGCTTTGCTTTTCATGAAGCGTATGTCCGAGACTTCTGATGTAAAAGGCTGGAAATATATCGAGCAGCCGGATGTCACACCCGGTGAGGCAGAAAAAATGCTTTCTATTTCCAAAAGCATCCGTGTCTTTGAAATCAGCGGACCGCTGTTTTTTGCAGCTGCTGATCAGCTTCTTCAGATTCAGGCGAAGCAGTATACCAAAGTGGTTGTCATTCGTATGAGAAGTGTTCCTGCCATTGATGCCAGCGCCATGCGGGAACTGAGAGCACTGGTAGAACGCGGTCGCAAAAAAGGTATCACAGTCGTATTCTCCCATGTGAATGAACAGCCTATGCGTGTGATGGAAAAAGATGGTTTCATCTCCTATGTGGGGAAAGAAAACTTCCGAAAGAATATCGTAGATGCATTGGATTACGCAGAATCACTGGTAAAACCTACTACAGTGTAATGAAAATACATCCTAACTGTTCAGCAGGCATACGCATTTACTGCGGATGCCGCAAAAAAAGCAGGGGCATATCATGATTATGATATGCCCCTGCGCTCTGTTTTCCGATTCATTACTTCGCTTCCTGCGGAAATGCCAGTTTTTCAAATTCCTCCACCGGCATGGGCTTCGCAAAATAATATCCCTGTATCAGATCACAGTTCTTTTCCGCCAGAGCATCTACCTGCTTTCTGGTCTCAATTCCCTCCGCTACAATACGCATATCCAGCTTCTTTGCCAGAGTAATGGCCTCCCCCACGATCAGGTCGCCCCGGCCTTCCTCATCCTCGCCCCGGAAAAACTCAGCATCCAGCTTCAGCACATCCAGTGGAAGCTCCCGCAAAGAATTCAGAGATGAATATCCGGCTCCAAAATCATCCATAGAGATGTCAAATCCGTAGCTCTTTAATCTCTTAACGGTATTGATCAAAATATCCTTATCATCAAAGAATGCACTCTCTGTCAGCTCCAGCTCTATCATATCATGAGGAACATTGTACTGATCCACCAGCTTGCAGATATGCTCAGCCAAATCCACCTTGGTAAAATGCGCACGGGATACGTTCACGGAAATCGGCACGATCTTCTTCCCCTCATACAACCATTTCGCCCGAAGTCTGGCAATCTCTGTAATCATATAATCATCCAGCTGCAAAATAAATCCATTCTGCTCAAAAATCGGAATGAATTTATTAGGTGGGATAAATCCTTCTGTGGGATGAATCCAACGCACCAGCGCTTCCGCACCGGAAAGTTTTTCCTCCCTGGTACTGTACTTTGGCTGGAGATATACCTGAAACTCACGATTAGCCAGCGCACTCTCCATATCATCCTCCACCTTACGAATCCAGCGCTGCTTGTCCAGCATGGACTCCTCAAAGCAGCAAATATGATCCTCTAAATCCTCCGGTATGGTTTCCTGCACTACCTCCACGTAATTGTACATGGTTCCCACATCCTCATGTTTTTGTGGAATCCAGTAAATGCCCACACCGAAATTCAGTTTCTGAGTCGGGTGCGCTTCCTTTAAATCACTGACCATACGTTCCAAACGATACCTGAGGTTATCCGCCTCTCCGTACTTTAGCATCAGGGCAAAATCAGCTTTGGCTGCATGTGCTGCCACTTCTTTATTTTGCAGGTGCCTCTGGAGTTCCTGAAACAGGTTCTCCATCAGCTCCTCGCCTTCCTTGATTCCATAGCAGGAGCAGAAGTTGTGATACTTCTCCAGACGAACACTGATCATGGCATAATTAAAGCGATTTCGATGATTCTCCTTTAGCAGTTTCTCTGCCTGATCCTTAAAATACTGGATATTATTCCCGCCGGTGACAGTGCTGGTATACAGGATATCCTTTTCCCGACAACGCTGTCGCACTGCCCTTACGATCATAAAGATATTCCATCCAATCACCAGAACCATAATCGCAAAGAACAACAGCACCATCATTACAATGCTGGCGAGTTCATATTGATAAACGACAATCATCACCCTAATACAGAGATTGGCACTCTCAGACAATGGTCTCACATACCAGCAGTAGGCACCATACACTTCACCATCATCCACCAGTGAAGTCCGCTCCATCAATCCCATCTCCATAGGATCCAGCCACAACTGATCCCCCTGTCCATCCCCATTCTCAGACAGATCTATTACGCCCACCTGTTCCTGCAAAGTCTCAAAATCCGGTTCGAACTCTCCATACTGCTGTACCACCTGCCCCTTCTCATCCACCACGCAAATGCTCTGCACATCTGGAGTAAATTTATAAATATTCCGGGCAATCGACTGAAAATCTTCCCCATTCTGCATACACTCATGGTAGCTTTCATCCACTTCCTGAATGGCCTGATTTAACGCCTGAATCTTGCTCATCACCAAATTCGAAAAACTGGCTTCCAAAAGTCCCACGCCAATCACTGCAAATATCAGGATACTCACCACAATGGACACTACAAAGGGCCATATTTTTCTATTTTTTATCTTATTAATTTTCTTGTCTTTGGATTTGCTCATAAACCTTGCATCCTCCTTCTCCCCAATATTTTGTAACTATTCAGCCCCCATTCGCAAAACCGCTGCTTCGCAGCTTCCTTTTGCTCATGTGATTCTTCTGCCAAAGAAATTTGCAACAGATTCGCGATTTTATAAAAATTGCCTTGGCTCTGAATAGTTACAATATATCAAATTTTTTCCTGTCCCCGCAAGTCTTTTTATATCTCTACCATCCCAACACACGTTCTGTCACAAACACTGCCACACAGGCCCAGACTGCCACCGTAGGAAGGTTCTTTCCTTTCCATCCCAGAATCACTGCCACCAGAAGTCCCACCACCGCACTGAGCACACCGGAGGTAGCATAAAAAATGGCCGGAATCGTCATGGCTGTAAGGCAGGCATAAGGCACATAATACAGAAAACTCTTGATATATGTATTTTTTATCTCCTTTTGAAACAATGTCAGCGGCAACATGCGAATCAGATAGGTGGTGACTGCCATCACCAATATGTACGCGTAAATCATCCCTGCACCCCTTTCTGTGTCACTTCCGTTTCCTGCTTATCACAACGATTGGTCTCATCGGTCCTCACACCAGACACATTCTCCTGCACCGGAAACAGGAACGCACCCAGTCCCGCTGCCAGCACGGTGCTGATGATAATAGCAAATCCACTGGAAATGTTTTTTAAGGCCGGCGTATAGTACAAAAGACAGCTAACTACCATAGCCACCAATGCCACCGCAGCAATGTGCCGATCCTTTCTGGCCGGCGGCAGCACGATCGCCACAAACATGGCATAGAGTGCCAGTCCCATTGCCGTAGAAACAGCTGTGGGCAAAAGGCCGGTAGCAATAGCTCCCGCCACTGTTCCCAGGGTCCAAAGCAAAATCGGCAGACTTTCTAATCCCGCCATATATTCAGGCGTCACATCCTGTTTTCTGGTGGATGCCACCGCAAAAATCTCATCTGTATTTCCAAATGCCATCAGCATCCGTTTTCCCGTACCGGTTCCCCTTGCAAGCTTCTGAGATAAAGACAGGCTCATCAGTGCATAACGCAGATTAATCACCAGCTGGGTCAAAAAGACCTCTGCCATGGATGCCTGCGCCACAATCATGGTAAGACCTGCGAACTGTCCCGCACTGGTCACATTGGTAAGTGAAATCAGACCCGCCAGCCAGGGAGAAATTCCCGCCTGTGCCGCCATAATTCCAAATGTAAAACTAACACCGAAATACCCGATGGCAATCGGCAGGCCATCCCGGATTCCGTTCTTAAAATCTGTATTCATTGAATTCCTTTCTGTATCTTTATTTCCTATGCTATAATACTTATTATGAAGAACTTAACAAACCTCAAACAGTTATCTATTTTACTATTATTTTCGCTATGTGCAAGCATGATTTTTACCGGATGCGAAAAAAAAGAGCCACAACCGGCTCATGAGAATACTCCTCTGCCGGAAACAGTCCATGAAACCATCGACCCCGACACCGCAGATGTCACTTCCAAAAGCGATTCTATGACAAGCACAGAAACTTCCACTAAGCCATCCACCGCAGAGATGGAGTCCGGTTTCTCTCCCCTTACAGAGGATGATATCTACTCCTATCTGCAAGGAATCAAATCTTTTGAAAAAGGCAACGAATGGGCAGGAAGCTGGTGCTATGAAGAAGCCGGCGGGCAGCAATTTTCCCAATTCGGCTGTGGCGTATGCTGTCTGTCCAATATGTACAGCACCCTTTACAGGGAAGACTGTCCTCCGGACATCATGTATCAGTGGGCACAACAATACTCCAACTACACACCGGACGCCGGCGTGGGTGCCCTGAGCTGGGATCAGCTCGTCTGTGTCTGCAACTCATTGGACATCCCCTGTGAGCTATCAGAAAAGCCGGCAGACTATGCCGAATTCCAGCAAATGGCAGCCTCCAATCAGACACTCCTAGTCCTGGTAAGCAGCAACAATGACGATACCATATGGCAGAATGTTCCCGGTCACTATGTCAATCTCTGGCTCTATGACGCGGAAACCGACACGGTATTTCTCACGGATTCCAAGGGACCCAAAAACAACCGATGCCGTGTTCCCCTGTCAGATGTATATGCCGCATTAAAGACTTCCAGTTCCTTCCAGGTATTAAAAGTGCCTTGACCCTAACCTGTCAAGGCACTTTTATCTTTACATTAATGGTGCAAATAACCGCAAAATACACTGCACACCGCGCAGTGCTGAATTTCTCTTGCCTGCATATTTTCCAGTCACTTCCTCTGCAACGGAAAACAACTCTTCAAAGTCCTTTCCCACATCCTTTACTGCCTGACCACCATAGAAGAGACATCCGTTTTCAAAATGAAGATACAGACTGCGGAAATCCATGTTGATGGTGCCCACAGCGGCAATCTCTCCATCACATACAAACTGCTTAGAATGCAGAAATCCCGGCGTGTACTCATAGATGCGCACTCCTTTGGATGCCAATGCCGCATAGTTGCTGCGGGTAGCCTGATACACAATCTTTTTATCCGGAATTCCCGGTGTCACGATTCGCACATCCACGTCTCTTCCTGCTGCCAGGGTAAGCTCCCGCTGCATCTCATCGTCGATAATCAGATACGGAGTGGTAATATACACCGATTTTTTTGCGTTTTTTATCAGGTTCAGATAAACATTTTCCCCGGTATATTCCTGATCCATAGGGGTATCCGCATAGGGCTGCACAAAACTCGGATCCTTTGCCTCGTACTCATATTCCACCAAAAAAGGTGTCGGATCCTCCTGGGTCTTCTGCATGGTATTCCACATTTCCAAAAAAGTCACTGTCAGACTGCGCACTGCCTTTCCGGTAAGTCGGATGCCGGAATCCTTCCACTGTCCGTAGGGATGCGTATAGTTGAAATACTCGTCCGCCAGATTGTAGCCACCGGTAAATCCCACTTTCCCGTCCACCACAGTTATCTTACGGTGATCCCGATTATTCATAAACACATTCATCACCGGCATGAGAGGATTAAACACTCTGCACTGGATTCCTTTGCTCTGCAGTCGTTTGGCAAAGGGCTTACTTAGAAAACCAATACTTCCCATATCATCATAAAAAACACGTACATCCACACCAGCCTTGGCTTTTTCCTCCAGAATCTCCTCGATGCCTTGCCATGGCGCCGAATCCTCTATGGCATGATACTCCATAAAAATAAAATGCTCCGCACTCCGAAGAGCTTCCTTCTGTGCCTCCAATGCTTTCACTGTATCGCCATAGTAGACCACATCCGTATCTGCATATACCGGATACCCGCAGATATTACGCAGATAACGGGTCTGATTATAAATTCCCAGATCTAATGACCTTAACTTCTCTGCATCCTCCGTATTTTCCGGTAAAGTTTGCATTAAATCAAACTGTTTATGAGAAAAATACTTCTTAATAAAAACAATAGAACTCTCATTTCCAAAAATAAGAAACAGACACAGTCCCAAAACCGGGAAAACAAGGATTAACACAATCCACGATAATTTGTAGGCAGAATTAATATGTTCTCCATAAATTCTAAGCGCCACCAGCAAAGCCAGCAGACTGGCAATGGTCGAGATTGCCGCATAATATTCCGTCAGTTTCATAGCCAACGCCACAATCCAAATCACCTGAAGCAGCACACTCAGTGCCACCACCGCCGCCCGTCCCACACTATTTTTCATACGCTGTCTGGATTCTTCTGTTTCCATAAATTCCCTCCTTATTTCACATGGAAAATTTAGTTTCCTGCACTTTCATAGCATCGAATCCCCCAGGTAAATACCCCATAAGCGATTCCCAAAAATACCACCGCAATCACGCACTCCACACCAATGGTTGACATCGGACTAACCGTGCTCTTCAGGAAATAGCTGGCAGGCAGATACACCACAAAAGCAAACGGAATGATATAAGTAATGATGAACCGGATCCCCTTAGCATAAATCTCTGTCGGGTATTTTGCAAAGTTCGCCAGCTCGTAGGCCGTCTGCAGCACCGGACCGCTCCGTTTCATCCAAAAAGCCAGAGACGCAAACAAAAGCTTCACCGCTGTGTAAATCACCGCACCGGCAATGATTGAGATGATAAAAAATAGAATGTGTACACCATCCACAATTACAATCCCCTTCGACAGAGACATAATCACCAAAATGGTTCCCACTGTCAACTCACCCAGTGCGTCCGGCTGCAGACTCTCAAATATAATCTGTAAAAACACATTCATGGGCCGCAGCATATACCGGTCGAACTGTCCATTCACTACCAGCCGGTAAGCCACCAGCCAGATATTGTCCGTCAGCAGATGATCGATTCCCCTGGGAATCTGTGCAAATCCATAAATAAAAATCAACTGATCCAAGGTCCATCCCTTCAGCACAGGAATCTGCTGAAATACCAGAAACAAAAAAGCGATTCCCGATGCCTGGGTCAGGAAAAAACCAATCAGTCCTATGAGAAAATCTGCCTTGGACTGTACCAGCTTCTTAAAAAACTGGGCGATAAATACCCGGTATAATCTCATATATCTGCGTAATTCTTTCATGTCATCACCCTCCTAACACTACCAGTCTACGTGTAACTCGGTTCCAAAGTACACTGCCCAGCACATAGAGGAACACCACCCACACCAGCTGTCTTGCCATGGCAAACATAAGCGCACTTCCAGTGTATTTTCCCAGATAAATCATAACCGGTGCATACACCATAGACGAAAATGGCATAAAATCAAACACTCTCTGCATCACCACCGGAAAAAAGCTGATGGGAATCAGTTCTCCACTGAGGAAGCCAATCAGTGCCTCCTTGATGAGCTGCATGCCATACATATAAGTAGTAACAAACGCCACCATACCAAAACAGAAATCAAACAAGACGAAAATCAAAAAACTCATAATCACGCTGACTATGTAGCACAGAATATTAGGCAGAGGCGTAATCCCCATCCCCAATACTTTCGCCTTATAAATCTCCACGCCTACCCACACAAAAATCGTGGGCGCAAAAAAACGGTACAGCATCGTTCCCAATGCCTGTGAAATCAGACTCATGCGGTAATTGATGGGCTTAATCAGGTTCATGACCACCGAGCCCTCGGTTACATGATCTGCAATATAGTCTGAAATACTCACAAACACCATCTGGGTGGTAACATATGACATAAATACATATACCACCATTTCATCCTTTGTCAAGCCTCCCAGCATACTTCCATCTGAACTGCCGTAAATGGCCATCCACAGATAATAATTAATAAATGGTGTAAACAGCCAGCAGAGCATAAACAAATAGAAGCTGCCTTTGTAGGCCAGATTCCTTTTAAATTCGTTCTCCATAAAAGGGAGATATACTCTTAACTTTTTCTTCATTTACATACACTCCTTGTATCTGTTCAGTACCTTCACAGATACCACTCCTTTACGTATTGCCCCCTCACGTTTGTTCAGCGGCATGTCGGTCGTCGCATTCCAAAACATGAACTTCTTTCATGTTAGCTCCTCCCTGTAGAAACCTGAATCCGATAATTATAGATTTCTTTTACAATCTCAGCCAATTCCGTCTCCTGAATCCTGATATCCCGCACTTCCATGTGCTGCATCACGCAGCCAATCATGTCAGACACATGCATCCGATTCTTGTCAAATGAAATCTCAATGCTGTTATGCTCTTTGTCTGCCTGAATCTGATAATCCGACCGTGATACCTGCATCCATTCATGCAATGGCATTTCCATGGCCGCCTTCAGATCCCTTACTTCCATGGAGACTTTTCTCCGGGTACCATACTGCTCTTTTAACTCTTCCAGACTTCCGTCATAGATTAGCTTTCCCTTATCGATAATAATAATCCGGCTGCACAGCTCCTCAATGTCCCCAATATCGTGGGTGGTGAGAATAACCGTGGTGTGATACTTTTCATTGATTTCCTTGATTGCTTCCCGGATATTATCCTTCACCACCAGATCCAGGCCGATGGTGGGCTCATCCAGATACAACACCGGCGGATTATGAAGAAGGGCTGCTCCCAAATCTGCTCTCATACGCTGTCCCAGAGACAGATTACGCACCGGTGTATGAATGAATTCCTTCAGGTTCAGCACACGATTCAAAAACTCCATGCGCTCCTTATAGGCCTCATCGGATACATTGTAAATCTCTTTTAAAATTGTGAAAGACTCACTCAAGGGAAGATCCCACCAAAGCTGAGTACGCTGTCCGAATACCACACCGATATTCTGCGCATTTTTCTTCCTCTGCTTATTGGGGTCCACCCCATTTACCAGACAGTTTCCGCTGGTAGGTGTCAGGATTCCTGTCATCATTTTGATGGTGGTGGATTTCCCTGCCCCATTACTTCCTATGTATCCTACAATCTCCCCTTTTTTAATGTGAAAGGAAATATCGTCCACTGCCATCTTGTGCTCCTTCTCTCTGGAGAACAGTCCCTTAATGGCTCCGGACAGCCCCGGATACTTCTTTGCTGATACAAACTCCTTTGTTACATGTTCTACTTTAATCATATCTAACCTCCAACCTATACAAAACATTTTCGTATCTGTTCAGTACCTTCACAGATACGATTCGCAAATTGTGCCTCTGATTAGCGGTCATCAAATGGTCATTTGTACAAGTACAATGACCATTTTCCTCGTCGCCATAACAAAAAAAGCCGGGAACAACGAATCTGCTCCCGACTATTACAGCGATAACTATATAACTGACAATACACCAAATCTATATTCTGCTTGGTGCTCCCCAGGAGTAGTGATTCCATCTGATATTAATGAACTTGGTATTTGTTCTACGATTCATATACATAGCAATCTACTCCTTTCTGTCAAAATTTTCCTTTGATTATTATGTCATGGTGATGTAGATTTGTCAATTAAAAATTTGATTGTACAGATTTCCGTTGTACAGGTTTCCGTTGGGTTAATACTCGTAGCTGGTGGTTCTGCCGCTGCTGTCTGGCTCTCCTTCTGTTTTATATAAAGTACATATACTAGTAATAATATCACTCAATTTGAGACTTCTTTTTCTTTCCATATTACCTTTTCCTTCTTATACCGAAGAGACAGAATGGAGTCCAATAAACCAACCAGGCCAAAGCTGACTTGATATTTTAAATTCCAAAGCATTATCTGCCTGGCCCTGGGATTCGCTCTGTGTTTCGTCACTGGCTGCACATAACATTGCTGCAAAAACTTTTTTCATTTTTCCGTATTTCATGAGGAACTCGTTTTCCAATACTATCCTGTTTACTTAACTCCCTTTTCGGATTGGTATTTCCGAGAATGAATCTCCTCCAACATATCACAATTACCACACTCTACCAAGAACGGATTACACTTTTCAATACGCGAATGACTTCCTCTATATCGATGGGTTTTGATAAAAATCCATCCATACCACAAGCCTCCGCAGCCCTGCGATCCTCCTCAAAGGCATTGGCAGTCATAGCCAGAATCGGGATTTGGGAAAGCTCCTTATTCTCCAGTGCACGAATGCGCCTTGTGGCCTCATAGCCATCCATCACCGGCATCTGAATATCCATCAGAATCACATCATAATATCCTGCTTTGGATTCAGCCGCCCGTTCCAATGCCTCTTCTCCGTTTTCCACTGCATCGATTTGAAATCCGTAATCCTCCAAAAGCTCGCAAATGATTTCTCGATTTAGGTCATTGTCCTCCACCAAAAGCAAGTGTTTTCCATC
This sequence comes from Lachnospiraceae bacterium, assembly GCA_022766245.1. Classification (GTDB taxonomy): domain Bacteria; phylum Bacillota; class Clostridia; order Lachnospirales; family Lachnospiraceae; genus Roseburia_C. Next base: position 31,920 of record JALEPL010000030.1, read on the forward strand.
AAAGCTAAGCGGCTTCTCACACATCGTACTTTTGTCCCGTTGTTTTTCCTCCATACAATGTTCCGGTAGCAGACGTAGGGACAGACAGATAATAAACTCTGTTCCTTTCCCTTTTTCTGTATGAACCTCAATGGTTCCGCCCATAAGGTCGATAATATTTTTTGTAATGGCCATACCAAGACCGGTACCCTGAATCCTGTCCACCGTGGAACTGCGCTCCCGTTCGAAGGGTTCAAAAATATTCTCTGCAAATTCCCGGCTCATACCGATGCCGTTGTCCTTCACACGGATTTCGTAAGCGCCTTGCCCACTGGTTTCCTCGGAATGCTGTGTCAAATGCATGGATATGACTCCGCCGGGAGGTGTAAACTTAATGGCATTGGAAAGCAGATTTAAAAGCACCTGGTTTAATCTTGTCTTATCGCAGAGTACATGCTGCTGTTTTACATCAATATCCATAGATAACTTCAGATGCTTTTCCTGAACCTGCCCACAGATAATCGTTTTTATATCACGAAAAATATCGGACAGATTTGTTTCCTGTTCCTCCAAATGAATCTTTCCACTCTCAATCTGGCTCATGTCCAGCACATCATTAATCAACGAAAGCAGATGATTACCGGAGGCCTGAATCTTTCTCAGATAATCCTTTACTTTTTCCATATTCTCCACATTTGATTGCGCCAATGCCGCAAAGCCCAAAATGGCATTCATAGGTGTACGGATATCATGGGAGATGCTGGAGAGAAATGTACTTTTTGCCTGATTGGCCTCTCTGGCAAGATTCACTGCATCCTCCAGTGCCTGTTCACGCATGGCATCTGTGGTTTCGTCCACGATAGCCATTACAATCTCACCATCCTGCGGTGGGAATACAAGGAGACGAAGATATTTCTCGTCTGTACTTTTTTTCGGGCAAAACAAAAACCTGCCGAACTCAAATATCGTTTTCCCATCCCATTTTTGGAGAGATCGCTCCATTTGTCTGTTATGAAATGTGTCAAACAGTTTTTTCAGATGATTTCCACGCAGGGCTGCAAAGGGAACTCCAAGCATCTCCTCTGCACTCTGGCTTACAAAGGTACACGTCCAGTTCCATGCATCCACCAATATATATACGCCCTGGCTATTGGTGGAAAGCACATTGATAATTCGCTCACGGCTGGATAATTTCCGGTCAGAATGTCTTCTCATCCACAGGGAATTTATCAGGAAAAAGCCAATGCACACCGCCATAATGAGCAGGTTCACTCCTACCGCAATCCACTTCACCTGCTGCATATATTCCATTCTTCCTCCGGCTATGGCAGAGCATTCTACCATTAATATCAAATGCCAGTCCATGATGTCCAGCGGTCGGTAACTCAATGCGTAGGAATACTGCTCGTCGGACACATATACCGCCCCGGTTTCATTGCTATTCACCGCATTCTTGAGACTTTCCTCATCGGTAACGTTCTCATTTCCCTCAAATGACATCCCTCGGACGAACTGATAGAAGAAATAATTCTGGGTACGATCTGTGGGGATTTCCCCTTTTGTCTGAAACAGGGTACACCCCTGACCATCCACCACATAGGCTACTCCTGCACCACCATAGGTCTGCAGTCTCAGCACTTCCAGATAAGTATCCAACGTATATTCCATCATCAATATGGTATATTTCTGCTCTGTTACCGGTTGATCCAGTCGAATGGCAAAGTCCAGATAATCGCCGCCTGTAGTCTCCTGTCTCAGGCTACAGAACTCCTTTCCGTCCTTTAGAAGGGGGAGCATCCCCTCATCTATCTGCCGCCACCCCGTATTTCCTTCATCATCGAGACACTGTCCCTCTGCATTGATCAGCCATATCTGGCAGGCAACAGATTTCTCCCGAAGCTGGGCAATGGATTCCACCACGTCGGCTTCCGATGCCATGCTAAGCTTTGACAAGCTCAGACTTTCTATTTCCATAATAGACCACGTATCCGAAGTCCGGTTGTGAAAACTGTAATGAAGCTGCTCCGTATTTTCTACAATATGAGTAAGAGCCTCCTCATCTGCAGTTTTTCCCACCTGATCCACCAGGTAGTTCACCATAAACCATGATGCAACCAGAGAAAGCAGTAGAAGAACAATCATGAGAAACCAATTGTGTCGAATTTGCTTTTCCATCTCTCATCTCTCCCCAATTTCACTTCTGTGTTTTCCAGTCAAGTACCGTAGTCTGTTCCGGCCGCTTTACAACGCCTCCCTGATTATCCAACCACTGAACAAAAAGGTCAAACCAGGACTTCTCCAAAATCTGTATATCCTCCGGATGCAAGGCTGCAATCTTATCCTCGGAAATGCCATATAATTTGTCACTCATGAATGCCACCCGATAGGTATGATCCGGTTCAAGCTCTGACCCATCCGGCAGTGTACAGCTTACAAGGCGTTGCCCTGCTGGCATCCATGGGGCAAATTCCACATTCAATCCCGATGCAATATAATACCATGTGTCAGATGTACCATTGGGGGTATCCATGCCACTCAGACAGTCTATAATCTGTTGTCCTGTCAAAGTGGCAGAAGCAATACTTTCCCCTTCCTCACTGATTCGATCCGGTGCAATATTTCGAATTGCATAAGTATCCACCGGACCTGCAAACAAACGACAATTTGCCCCCTGATCCGTCACATTCACATACACCAGACCAACATCCGCTCCCGTCACATCCCGGTATACCTGTCCCATCATCAGAGCAGTCTCCAGTCTTGTCAGGTTCTCCTGACAAGAACCATATTCTTCCGAGTCATACATACTCCCCCCGGACACCCACTGATCTCTGATGTCATCCCCGGCCTTGAGCCACTGTTCTACGGTTATCTGTCCGGTAAGCATATCCCGGGAAGTATCACAAAGCTGTACCTCCACCTCACGGGTGAACAAACCTCCACCCACCAGTGTAAAGTCAGTAATAATACGACCCTCCCGGATTGTTTTCTGAATACCGGAATTGAACTCATTCTCCCCGGGAGCAACTCCTTTAATATTAGAAATCTGCGCATTATCCTGACCAAAAATCCATTCCTGTGCCTCCGAACTGCAAATATACCCCAGAATATCCAACAACAATTCCTCCCGACCGGAATCCTGTGCCACAGAGCCATTGATGGCAATATAGTAACTGGGAATCGCATACAAATAATCACTGTTTTCCTCATCGCCAATCCAAAACGGCATCATAGCATACTCATGATCACTGTTTTTTATCTGTTCGTTGGTATATAGGTTCTGTGAGCCTAAAATCATTGCCGTAGAATGATACTGACAAAGCATAGGTAGCCGATAGCGCGGCATGTAATCCCAGTCATCCAGTCGCACCACTCCGTCATCCACCAGTTTCCTCATGGTATCTGCCAGCGGTTCCATGTGTCCCACCATACTGCCCTCACCATTCTGATAAGCAGTGAGCCACTCTAGATTTGCCTGTCCGGAGAACACCTGGCGATAAACATATGGGTAAAACAGGCTCTGAAAAGAATCCGCATAGTAGAGCGATGGTCGAATTGCCCGCACGGGCACTTCTCTCTCTTCACCATCTATCTCTTCTACCGCAGTAAGACCTGCGTTGTCTATGGTATGAATCAACTCCACAAACTCTGTATAACTTTGGGGTACCTGCCATCCATTTTCCTCAAAAAGAGTCTGATCATAGATGACACCATACACATTAGAAGGCCCGGGCACATAATATAGGCCGCCGTCAGACTGGACACACGTATCCAGCGAAGTGAGATAGAAATTATTGACAAACTCCTGATCGGATAAATCCAGAAGATAATCCTCTACTTGATCTCCCAGGGATTGCAGTGTTCTGCTAAAAATCAAATCACACTCAGTTCCATTTTCCAGATTTCCTTCCAAAAGAGACTGGGAATTATTCGCGCCATCGTGTACCATCACCACATCCACATCAGGGAAACGTTCTTCAATCGCAGTCTCGATTTCCTTGCCGTTATCCAGACCGTACTCGTAATGAATAGTAACCATTTCCTTGTCCTGATCCACCGGAGTCAAAGTAAGGATTTCATTTACCGCAGCACCCAGAGGCAGGGCATCCAATCTGCTTTCTATGGTTTCTTCCGTACTATCTTGTATTTTATTTCCATAATGACCTGCTTCTCTGGTACATCCGGTCAGGCAAAGAACACAAAGTCCTACTGCCACCATACGTTTCCGATGATTGCTCATTTTCATACTCATACACTCCCTTGTGCGAAATTTATGGTTTTTCTCTATTTTCTGCTTTCGAATGGAAGCATGTCCAACTGCCTCACATCTCCATATACTTTTAAATGTCCATTCACATAGGCTGATCTGGCCGGCAGTTTCCCATTGATGATCTGTAGAATCACCTCAGCCGACGTGACAATGATAATATCGCGGTCATAGTATTCATACGGCTCCACATTGATTTTTCCATCGGAGATTTCCAGATAAAATGCCCCTTCCGCTTCCCCAACTACATTAAACTGAAAGGCTACATGACCGACTGTTTTACTTACCATTGCATTTTTCGCTGCATCTCTAACCATTTCTACTAATTCGTAATATGTCATATGAATCCCTCCTTTGTATATTGGCATGAGGTGTCACCGCAGGTGACGTATACGCCCTCAAAGGTCGCTCTGCGCTGCTTTGAGGACAAAACCTGATGCCAGTTTTTCAGTTTAGACTTTACATCACCACGTATTGACTCTATATATCTTTCTCATTAATGATATAAATAGGCCGATTTTTGGATTCCAGATATGTCTTTGCCATATACTGTCCCAAAATACCCATACAAAACAATTGAATCCCCGAAACAAAAATAACAATACATGCAAGGCTTGGCCATCCTGCAACGGGATCTCCAAATACCAGTGTCTTAACAATTATCACGATAATCATGATAAAGGCAATCATGAAAAACAGAAGTCCCACATAAGATGAAAATGTCAGCGGAACTGTTGAAAATGCAACAATCCCGTCGAATGCATAATGAAACAGCTTCCATATGGACCATTTGGTCTCACCGGCTACCCGTTCCACATTTTCATATTCCAGCCACTTCTTTTTAAATCCGACCCAACCAAAAATTCCTTTTGAAAAACGATTATACTCTTTCATGGATACAATAGCGTCCACAACTTTTCGATTCATAAACTGAAAATCCCTGGCACCATCCACAATATCCGCTTTAGAAATTTTATTGATGATTTTATAAAATAGTCGTGCACACAAGGATCGGATAATCGGTTCTCCCTTTCGACTCACTCTTCTACATCTGACACAATCATAATTTTCTTCCGCAATCAGCCGATACATTTCAGGAAGCAAGGCAGGTGGATCCTGAAGATCACAATCCATAATTGCCACATATTCTCCTGACGCATATTCTAATCCCGCATAAATAGCTGCCTCTTTTCCAAAATTTCTGGAAAAAGACAGATAGTGAACATGAGGATTCTGTTCTTGCAGCTTTTTAATTTTCTCCAGAGTAGAATCCTGCGAGCCATCATCAACAAACAAATAATCCACTTCTAACTCTGATATTTCCCGAATCACTTTTTCTGTTTCCGTGAAAAAAAGATCTATCGTTTTTTCCTCATTGTATACAGGAACTACTATATTTAAAGTTTCTTTGTCCATGGAAAGCCTTCCTTTTTCTCTTTTAACTAAAAAAGGATTTTTTATTAGCTACATTTTATCATCCTTACCAAATATTATCAACCAGAACCCCGATATGCGATTTCGTTTTACGAAATTTCCTCTGTATTTATTTCATATTTCGACAATTTTTTTAGTTGTTAGATCTATGATCTATTCCACCAAATACTTTTTCACTAGTGCTTCCATTATTTCTGAATTCAATAATGTCTCCTCAGTCTCGAAAGTCAATATCAACCTATCTCCTGGAAATATCCCATTTTTCTCATAGGCCTCAATTTTCTTAATTGCATTCTGCGCATAGACAGGATTATCCATCATGCCGTCATGCTCCCAATATATCTCCTGCCCCGCTTTCTTCGATAAAAAGGTAAAATCCGGATACACGATACCGAAGCCTTCTAAATACAGCGGACACTCATATTTGTACGATACATTGCAATATGTAAAATAATCCGCAAGTATTTTTTCCGATTTCGAACGGACGCGCTCCCCTTTTTGCGTATATATTTCCTTATTGTTATCTTTAAATTCCTTTCCCTTATACTCCGTTTCATACCAATCCTTTAATTTGTCTTCCCACAAAGGTTCTATTGGCTTTATCAATTGACGTCTTCCTATATGTTCCGCATAATAGCATTTTTCTATTTCATTGTCTGAATAATCTTTGATAAATCGGGATATCTGCGACAGTCTTTTTCTTGCTAATTGATATATTTTTTTATCATATTCTTTTTGCGCAAGCTTTTCTGCTATTTCCATATCCTTCTTTTTTATGTATGTCCCATCCATGTTACCATCTGTGCAGTGGTAATATCTGATATGCTTCTTATCTACCGATATACGTAATCCACCATCCGGTGTATCGATCAATTGCTCCCTTACTTTCTTTACTATTGTTTCTAAATGCTTTTGTTCATCCATAAGCATTTGCTTTAATCCTGTCATTTGTAATCCCCCTATTTTATTTAAAAATCTTTGAATCTGTTCAGAACAGGCCGAATCACTTGCTGATGAGGCCGTAAGAACATGATTCAGGTGTGAGCCCCCATCGGCCAGCCGATTTTAGTAGGTTTGCGAATCGTATCTGCGAAGGCACTGAACAGATACAAATCTTTTCAATGATACTTTCCAAAATATATTGACTTTATTGGAGTAATTGGAAACAAAGTCATATTTCTCACACCCCATTTAAGTTTTCGTATGACTCTATATTACTTTTTCATATTTGAGTCATATTCTGGTATCCTCCATTTGCTTCTCGTATGACTTGATATGCATTTTTCTTATTCAAGTCATACTCTTCCTACAGTGCCATCTGATTTACTTTTGACTTTATTCCACCCTTCTTATGCTCAGGTCATATTTCTAATAGCCGCATCTAATTTCCTTTTGACTTTATTCCCCCTTTTCATGCTCAGGTCATATTTCTAATAGCTCCATCTCATTTCTTTTTGACTTTATTCCCCCTTTTCATACTCAGGTCATATTTCTAATAGCTTCATCTAATCTTCTTTTGACTTTACACTTTTTTTCATTATTAAGTCATATTTGATATCCACATTCATAGAAATCTAATGACCCACTGTCTTTTATATAAATATTGAATTATTGGATCTGTTCAACAGGCAAGCACAAATCCATTAACATAACAAATTTCGTATGACTTTATGATCATAACTATGAAAGTACTGAATTGTCATGAATAATTAGTTTAAATATAAATATGGAGTAACGATTCAGAGCCAAGGCATTTTTCGAAATTTCTTTGGCAAAGTAATCACATTCGCCAAAAGTAAGCTACGAGGCAGCGATTTTACGAATAGGGTTATTAATAGTTACAATATGGAAATAATCTCATGTAATTTCATGTTAATTGAATAATAGATTTAAAAAAGATCCCGGAAACATAATGTCTCCGGGATATAGATTTTGAAAAGATGTGTACATACACAATTATCTCTTTGAGAACTGAGGTGCGCGACGAGCTGCTTTCAAGCCGTACTTCTTTCTCTCCTTCATACGAGGATCTCTGGTCAGGTAACCTGCCTTCTTTAAGATCGGTCTGTAATCAGCGTCTACATTTAACAAAGCTCTTGCGATACCATGTCTGATAGCGCCTGCCTGTCCGGTGTATCCACCGCCCTTAACGTTTACTAATACGTCAAACTTATCTGCAGTCTCAGTTGCAACTAAAGGCTGACGAACGATAACTTTTAAAGTCTCTAAGCCAAGATACTCATCGATATCTCTTTTATTAATGGTGATCTTACCTGTACCTGGTACTAAATATACTCTGGCAACAGATGATTTTCTTCTTCCTGTTCCGTAATACTTTGTATTAGCCAATGTTCTTTACCTCCTATTAAAATGTTAATGTCTCAGGCTTCTGAGCTGCATGCTTGTGATCCGGTCCTGCGTATACGAATAACTTTGTATACATCTCTCTTCCTAAAGGTCCCTTCGGAAGCATTCCCTTCACTGCATTCTCGATCACACGCTCAGGATGCTTTGCTAACATTTCCTTTAAAGTAGTCTCCTTCATACCGCCTACATAGTCGGAATGATGGTAATAGATCTTCTGGTCTAATTTCTTACCTGTAACTTTAATCTTCTCTGCATTTACTACGATTACATAATCACCTGTGTCGATGTGCGGTGTGAAGATTGCCTTATTCTTTCCTCTTAATACCTTAGCAACCTCTGCTGCTAAACGTCCTAATGTCTGTCCCTCAGCGTCTACTACATACCACTTACGCTCGATGGTAGCCGGGCTAGCCATAAAAGTTTTCATTGATTTACCTCCTTGTGTTGGTTCACTTCATATTGGACTCTACAGTTCCAAATGTATCTGCGGATTCTCTCATCATGCGTAATGTCCGGACGCATCATGCTCGATATCCTTTGTTACCTGTAACTATTCAGAGCCAAGACAATTTTCATAAAATTGCGAATCATGCTTGCATGAATGAGCGCATTTTTGAAAATTTCTTTGGCGAAGTAACCACATGAGCAAAAAGGAAGCTGCAAAGCAGCGGTTTTGCGAATGAGGTTCTGAATAGTTACTGTTACTTTATAGTCGAAATGTCGCTCCGGGGCTTTTGGATTGACATTCTTACACTATGTCAGACTTTAGTATTATAGTACACGACCCCATGTGTGTCAAGATTTTTTTGTAACTATTCAGAGCCAAGGCAATTTTCATAAAATTGCGAATCATGCTTGCATGATTGAGCGTATTTCTGAAATTTTCTTTGGCAAGATGACCACATGAGCAAAAAGGAAGCTGCAAAGCAGCGATTTTGCGAATGGGGTTCTGAATAGTTACTTTTGTTATATATATTCAATCCCAATCATCGTCAGGCCATGGGCCGGTGCCGTGGGGCCTGCCGCACTGCGGTCACAGGCTGCCAATATAGCCGGAATATCCTCTGGTTGCCGTTCTCCCCTTCCTACTTGAAGTAAGGTTCCGGCTATGATTCGTACCATATTATATAAAAATCCACTGCCCGTCACGTGAATAGTAATGATGTCATCTTTTTGCTCCACCGTCAGATTGTATATGGTGCGCACTGTGGTCTCCACCACCGCTGCGGTAGCGCAAAAGCTTTTGAAATCGTGCTCGCCTACCAGATAATCCGCCGCCTGCTGCATCCGCTCCACATCCAGTTTCCTGTAATGAAAATAGGTGTCCAGCCGGCGACAGGGCATGGGAAACTCACGGTTCAAAATGCGGTACTCGTAAGTTTTCCTGCTGTCGCAGTGCCTGGGATGAAAGTCCGGTGCCACCTCTTTGGAACACTGCACCACAATATCCTCCGGCAGACGCTGATTCAGCGCATATGATATCTTTTCCGCCGGAATACGGCTCTCCGTATCAAACACGGCTACGTTTCCATAAGAATGAACTCCTGCATCGGTACGGGAGGCACCGGTGACTGTGATCGGCTCCTGTAAAAGCTCCGACAACTTTTCATTTAACACCCCTTCGATGGTGATGCCATTGGGCTGCACCTGCCAGCCATGATAGGCTGTGCCGTCGTAGGCCACCACCAGCATTACCCGCTTCATGACCAAATCCCCAGACTGGTCCACAAAATTCTAAGACCAATGACCAGCAAAAGATACACAAACAAAATACCATAGGCTTCTCTGTCATGCTTCTGGTAACGCAGGGGCTTCATCTTCGTTCGCCCCTCCCCTCCGCAATAACATCTGGCCTCCATGGCAAGTGCCAGATCGTTTGCACGGCGAAATGCAGACACAAACAGGGGAATCAAAAGCGGTACCATATTTTTTGCTTTTTTAAAAAGATTTCCAGATTCAAAGTCAGCACCTCTGGCCATCTGTGCCTTCATGATCTTATCCGTCTCCTCTGTGAGAATGGGAATAAATCGCAGGGCGATGGACATCATCATGGCGATCTCATGCACCGGCACCTTCAGATGGGTCAGGGGATGTAACGCCTTTTCCAGTCCATCTGTCAACTGGTTCGGTGTGGTGGTCAGGGTCATCAGAGACGTCCCCACGATCAGATAGGATAAACGCAGCAACATCAAAATAGCACTGCGCAGTCCTTCATAGGTGATGGTAATCTTCCAGAAAGTCACCAATGTGGTTCCCGGCGAAAAAAACAGATTACAGATTGCTGCAATAGACATAATCATCAGAATAGATTTCAAGCCCTTCACCATAAAAAGGAAAGGAACCTTCGATATATAAATCACTGTTGCCAAAGCAATGGTGATCAATCCGAAAGCAAAGGGACCCCGAAATGTAAATAATGATATGATAAATATAAGTGTGGCAAACAGCTTCACCCTGGGATCCAGCCGATGAATCACCGAATCTGCGGGATAGTATTGCCCTAATGTAATATCCTTTAACATAATATCTGCTCTCCTGACATAGGGTACGCCACAAATGGTCGCCCCCGCTGCCGATTCGTTTTTATCTTATTTCCCGCACCCTATCACCCTCAGAATTTCTGCCTTCGCCTCCTGGATTGTGGTGGCATTGGTACGTACCGGAATGCCGGCATCTCTCAGTTCATGCATCAGATAAGTCACCTGTGGTGCCGCCAGTCCAATCTGTTCCAGTTCTTTATAATAAGTAAACACTTCCTTCGGTGAGCCATAGTACATGACCGTCCCATCATTCACCACCAGAATGCGATCCACATACTGTGCTACATCTTCCATACTGTGTGACACCAAAATCACTGTCATGTGCTGCTCCCGATGAAGCGTCGCAATCAAATCCAAGATTTCCTCTCTTCCTTTGGGATCCAGCCCCGCTGTGGGCTCGTCCAATATCAACACCTCCGGCTTCATGGCCAGCACTCCGGCAATAGCTACCCGTCGCTTCTGTCCCCCAGACAGATCAAAAGGCGACTGGTAATAAAGCTCCTCCGGAAGGCCCACACTGCGCAGTGCTTCAAATGCTCTCAGTCCTGCCTGTTTCTTCGTCATCCCCTGTTGCTTCGGTCCAAAGGCCACATCATCAAAGATCGTATTCTCAAACAATTGGTGCTCCGGATATTGAAAGACCAGCCCTACCTTGCTGCGGTGTACCCGCATATCATAATCCTTATCGTATATATCCTGACCATTATAGTAAATCGTCCCGGATGTGGCATGAATCAGCCCGTTCAAATGTTGAATCAACGTAGACTTTCCGGAACCGGTATGTCCGATAATTCCCAAAAACTCTCCATCTTCTATTTTCAGATTGATATCCTTTAGTGCCTGAATCTCATAGGAAGTCCCTGCGCTGTAGGTATAGTTTAAATGGTCGATGATGATTGACATATCTGTAACAATGCCTCCGTCAATTCTTCTCTGGTTAAAATTCCGTCAGGAATGGGTAGTCCTGCCTGCTTTAGTTCATGGGCCAGCATGGTGATCTGAGGCACACCCAACCGATAGGATTCCAGTGCTTCCACCTGTGAAAAGATGCTACGTGGTTTTCCCTGCATCACGATTTTTCCCTGATCCATCACATAAACGTAATCGGCATCCACCACTTCTTCCATATAATGGGTAATGAGAATCACCGTCACACCCTTTTCCCGATTCAAACGATGAACGGCATCGATGACCTCAATTCTTCCCATCGGATCCAGCATTGCTGTGGGCTCGTCCAACACGATACACTTTGGCTCCATAGCCATAACACCGGCGATGGCAACCCGTTGTTTTTGCCCGCCGGACAGCTTATTGGGAGAGTGGGTACGATAGGAAAGCATCCCTACTGCAGAGAGACTTTGCTCCACCCTCTGCCAGATTTCCTCCGTAGGCACGCCCATATTCTCCGGACCAAATCCCACGTCTTCCTCTACCACGCTGGCAATGATCTGATTGTCCGGATTCTGAAATACCATTCCGGCTCTCTTGCGTACCTCCCAGACATTTTCCTCCCGGGAAGTATCATAGCCATCCACCCACAGGGTTCCCTCCCCCGGAGTGAGCAGTGCATTGATATGCTTCGCCAGAGTGGATTTCCCGGATCCGTTATGACCTAAGATGGCAATGAAGTCTCCCTCATTGACATCAAAACTCACCTGATCCAGGGCTGTCTGAATGGATTCCACATTGCCTTCTTCGTCTCTTCTAAAATATTCATGTACTAGATCTTTTGCTTTTATAATCCCCATCTTTTCACCAGTGCAGATCGTGCAACTGTCCCTCCAGATTCATGTGATCAAACTGATTCTGCCGCAATGCCTCATACAGTACAATGGCAACGGAATTGGACAGATTCAAGGATCTGGTTTCACCAATCATGGGAATACGGATACATTCCTCCGGATGCTTTACCAAAATCTCCTCCGGAATACCTGCGCTCTCCTTGCCAAACATAATATAGCAGTCCGGTTCATAATTTACCTCGGTATACACATGCTGTGCCTTGGTGGTGGCCATATAAATTTTTGCTTCCGGATTTTTCTTCAGGAAATCCTCATAATTCATATACCGGGTCACATCCAGCTGATCCCAGTAATCCATCCCGGCCCGCTTGATCTCCTTCTGAGTCAGGCGAAATCCCAAAGGCTCAATAAGATGAAGTCTGGTTCCTGTGGCCACGCAGGTACGACCGATATTTCCTGTATTGTAGGGGATTTCCGGCTCGTATAATACAATATTAAGCTTCGCCATTTTTCATTGCCTCTCTCTTTGCAGTGACAAAACGCTCAATACGATCCATAGCTTCCTTCAGATTGGCAAGAGAATACGCATAAGAGATACGTAAGAATCCCTCTCCGCAGTCGCCAAAAGCTGTTCCGGGAACCACAGCAACCCTCTCTGCATTCAAAAGCTCTGTGGCAAATTCCTCAGAGGTCATTCCAAACTCCTTGATGCAGGGGAACATATAAAAGGCACCGTAGGGTTCAAAGCATTCCAGTCCCATTTCCCGGAACCGGTGCATGAGATAACGTCTTCTTCCGTTATACTCCTCACGCATCATCTCCACCTCGTCATCTCCATCCCGCAGAGCTGCCACAGCTGCATACTGGGAAGTGGTGGGCGCACACATGATGGCATACTGATGAATCTTCAGCATCTGCTCTAAAATGACCTTTGGTCCACAGGCATATCCCAAACGCCATCCGGTCATAGCATGGGACTTGGAAAATCCATTGATTACAATGGTACGCTCCCACATGCCCGGCAGGGATGCAATGGAAACATGTTTTTCTTCCCCATAGGTAAGTGCAGAATAAATCTCATCGCTGATTACATACAGGTCGTGTTTTTTCACCACCTCTGCCACTGCCTCTAAATCCTTGCGCTCCATAATTGCACCGGTAGGATTATTGGGGAATGGCATCACCAAAAGCTTGGTTTTGGGTGTGATGGCTGCCTCCAGCTCCTCTGCCGTGAGGCGGAACTCATTTTCTGCCTTTAGGTTAATCACCACCGGTGTACCGTTTGCCAGCACACAGCAGGGAAGATAAGATACATAGCTGGGCTGGGGAATCAACACCTCATCACCGGGATCTAACATGGCACGCATAGCGATGTCAATGGCCTCGCTGCCGCCTACCGTAATTAGAATCTCATGATTATAATCATAGTTCAGGCCATAATTGCGCTTTAAATATTTTGCAATCTCTATTTTTAATTCTTTCAATCCTGCATTGGATGTATAAAAGGTACGTCCTTTTTCCAGGGAATAAATACCCTCGTCCCGGACACGCCATGGCGTATCAAAGTCTGGCTCACCTACGCCTAAGGAAATTGCATCCTTCATCTCGCTGACAATGTCAAAAAACTTTCGGATTCCGGATGGCTGTATGGTTACAATTGTTTTTGATAATGGGTCTCTCATGGTATCATCTGTATCCTTTCGTCTTTTGTCTGCTCAGCCATAACGGTTCCGTGATCCTTGTATTTCTTTAAAATAAAGTTCGTCTGGGTACTAAGAACGGACTCCAGGGTAGACAGCTTGTCGGAGACAAACTGGGACACGTCACGCAGAGTCTTTCCCTCTAATGACACCAACAAATCAAAGCTTCCGGAAATCAAATATACGGCATTCACCTCCGGGTAATTGTAGATGCGCTCTGCCACCTTATCAAATCCCATGCCACGCTGAGGTGTGACGCGAACCTCAATCAATGCAGATACCTTTTCCACACCTGCCTTGTCCCAGTTAATGAGGGTATGATATCCGCAGATGATATTCTCTTTCTCCATCTGCTCCAGCTCATTCATGACAGCAACTTCCTCCACACCCAGTACAATAGCCAGTTCCTTTAAATCGATCCGGCTGTTCTTTTCTATAAAGGTCAATATTTTCTCTCTCATCACAATCCTCCAATCCAAGATTATCTCTTCTTCATTCATTACACTACCATCATCGCATATCCTGCATCTGCAAGAACCCGTATCACAATACTTTTATACCACCTGATATAATTCATCGGTCTGCGGCTGTTCTAAAAATCTACGTTCATCCTCATTGATCAGCACACGGTCATTGGAATCTGTTGCTTTTCCAATCACGGCGGCCTCAATTCCCGCCTTCTTCAGCTCCATCACCAACCGGTTGCCATCTGCTGCAGCCATCAGCATGCAGCCACTGGAAATCAGTCGGTAGGGATTAATGTGAAAATATTCGCAAACCTCCACGGTTTCCTGACGAATGGGGATTTTCTTTAAGTCTATTTCCAGTCCGACGCCGGA
>JALEPL010000033.1 GCA_022766245.1 Lachnospiraceae bacterium
GTCAACCGTAGCTCAAATGCTGTTGGAGAGAAAAAAGCAGATTGACGAAATGAAAGAGCTGTTTGGTGATGAGTATCTGGATTATAACTTGGTATTCTGCCATTCGTCCGGCAGACCGATGGAAGGTCAGGTAATCAACCGAGCTTTGAAAAAGCTGATACAGGACAACAACCTACCTGATGTGGTGTTTCACAGCTTCCGTCACGCAAGTATAACCTACAAGCTGAAATGGAACGGCGGAGATATGAAATCGGTTCAGGGCGACTCAGGACACGCCCGAATGGATATGGTTGCCGATGTTTACAGCCATATCATTGACGAGGACAGGCGATACAATGCACAGAAGTTTGAGGAACAGTTCTACAATGCAAAAGGACTCAAAAATGTGGAGGAAGGAAAAACTGCTCCAATGCCCAAGTTTGAAACTTCGGTTGAACTTCTTGACCCAATGGCAGAGGTTCAAAAAGAGAGCGAAGTTGAAGAAGAAAAAGGCAGACAGTCAGATGATTGAATTACAGGAAAGCGTGAAAAAGTATGGGATTCTTAATCCGCTGATTGTAAGACCGAGAAGGATCTTTTGGAAATGCCCGCGGTAAAGAGTTCCAAAATTTATTTATGAGGAGATGATGATATCTATACCATATAAAAATTATGTGATAAAATATTGAAGGATGTACAACTTTGAAATTTGATATTCATGACAGAGTCAATTATGCGGTAACGTCTGCGGATTTGTCTATTAATATAGAGAAGAAGGTCATTGAATTGAACCTTTCGATTGATGAAGAAATCTGTACGATGTATGAATATTTTGAAATCTTTTTAGGTCGGATGATGCTTTGCCGTGGGGCAGCAGAAATGTTGGGAGCAAAGTTCAAATTGTTGGCGAATGGCAGTAAAATTTTATAATACAAAGGATAAAAGATGTATAAAAATATGGGTCAAATCAAAAGAACAATCGAAGAATATGCAGTGCTTACACTGGCAACTCTTATTATGGTATTTGGAATTTATGTGTTTAAATTTCCAAATAACTTCTCATTTGGAGGGGTAACCGGTATTGCGATTGTATTAAGTAAGTTTTTGCCGGGAACACCAGGTAATATTACGCTTATGATCAATATAGTTCTGCTTTTATTAGGATTTATCCTTTTAGGAAAAGGATTTGGTATCAAAACTGCTTATGTCAGTATTTTAATGTCAGTTGGTTTAAGTTTAGCAGAAGTTTGGTTTCCGATGGAAAAACCTCTCACTACAGAACCGGTACTAGAATTAATTTATGCGATTGTTTTACCAGCTTTTAGTTCAGCCATCTTTTTTAACATGAACGCATCTAGTGGTGGAACGGATATCGTTGCTATGATTTTAAGAAAGTATACAAAGCTAAATATAGGAAGTGCGTTATTCTTTTCTGATATGTTGATTGTAATATTATCCTGCTTTGTATTTGATATGCAGACGGGCTTGTTCTCTTTAAGTGGTTTACTTGCAAAATCATTGGTAGTGGATAATGTCATTGAAAGCATTAACCTATGTAAGTACTTTACCATTATATGTGAGGACCCGGATCCAATTTGTGATTTCATCATGAATACTTTACATAGAAGCGCAACGGTGTACGATGCAGAGGGAACCTACGAGCACCGTAAGAAAAAGGTAATTATCACCATTATGAAACGAAGTCAGGCAGTGGAATTGCGTAACTTTATCAGACGTACGCAGCCATCAGCATTTATTGCGATTACAAATAGCAGTGAGATTATCGGAAAAGGATTCCGAGGATTGAATTAAAGCATGAGCCTTATGTGTGCAAGCATGAGGCTTTTTTTTATCACCAGAATTATAACAATTAGGTTCTCAAAGTATAAATTGAGGTTCCAAAAGTGATAGGAAAGAAAAAAAGAATTTTGTAAGATAAAGACATCAAAGGAACGTGGAGGGTTCTATCATGGGTTTGTGCTGGGGCTGATCGTGGATCTGCAGGGCAGATATGTGATCTCTTCCAACCGGGAAAGCGGTTTTGGAAGATACTATGTGATGCTGGAGCCAAAGGATCCGAATGTAGATGATGCGATCATTCTGGAGTTTAAGATCCATGATCCGGAGGATGAGCAGATGCTCAAAGAAACGGTGCAGTCTGCGCTTGATCAGATCGAGAAAAAGCAGAATGCCGCTCAGCTGACCGCCCGTGGAATACCGAAGGAGCATATTCGAAGCTACGGATTCGCTTTTGAAGGGAAACAACTATTTGACATTGCTGTCTGTGATGACGTACAGACAGATCGGGAAGAGACTGCACAGCTGACAGAGGAGATCTGCAAGGCAGAGGGGATCGTTCCAAGGATTGCGCCAAGAGACATCTACTATGCCGAGATCATGGGCAGAAAGTGCAGGGTCTCGTGTTTAATTATAGGGCGCCAGCCCGCGATGAGAAAAGGCGAAGTCTTTTCGAATTGTGCATGGCTTGTAGAGTATGCATAGTTGACCAAAATTATTACTGCATTTTTATTTTCAGGCATGATTGCAACAGAAGAAAAGGAAATGGGAGCCAAGAATTTCATATAGGATGATGAAGCCATTAAAAGAAAGACCGGTAGAAAAAATTGGAGGTCGCATCATTGACAAATGGATAATCAACGTACATAATTAATCTGGTTATATTTTTCATCGATAAAGAGGAACGTCATATGCAGGAAACAAAGCATATCACAATTATTTCAAACAGAAAAAAGATTGCACTTTCTATCAGTGCAGTTTTATATGTCTTTGTAGTTGGAAAAAATACACAGATACATATTTTAGGCGGTAAGGTGTATGAAACGAGGATGTCCCTGAGTCAACTTGAAAAAGAGCTTGATGATGGGTTTATTAAGGTGCACCGAGGATGTCTCGTGTCTGCGATGGCAATACACGATATCACGGAAACAATTAACCTCAATAACGGAGAATCTCTTGCATACACCATACGAAAGAAAAAGCAGATTATTGAGCAGCTTCAATTAAAGCAAAGGAATATCATTAACAGCTTTAACAATAGGGGTATTCCAGAAACAGAGGAAGAGTATTTCAGATATTACAGTAGTTTCGACCATATGCCCTTTGCCTTTGCGGATATCGAGATGATCTTTAACGAGGAAAGGCATGCGGTTGATTGGATTTTCAGATATGGCAACGACGCTTTGGCAAAGCTGGAAAAGCTATCGCTGGATGAGATGATAGGTAATACCTTTGGCAGTTTATTCAGCAATATGAATTCAAAATGGCTGAAAAGCTATGAGCGCACAGCACTATACAACGAAACTCTTGAAATAATCGATTTCAGTCCTGAGATTGATACCTATCTGAAAGTGATATGCTTTCCTACCTTCAAGGGTCATTGTGGGTGCATTTTGTTTAATATCGAGGAAATAGAATTTACAAAAAACAGTAGCGAAGCACAACATGCATTGGATAAGTATTTTGGAAATAATTAAAGTATCGTAATCATGTTTTCACGGCCTCATCAGCAAGTGATTCGGCCTGTTCTGAACAGATACAAAGTATCTTAATACGGAAGTCAAGCAACACCGCAGGAAATCTCTGCGGTGCTTTTTTGTCGTTTCATACCTATTAATTGTCGTTTTATTCCAAGTCTATTGATTCTAAACCTTTATTATTATAAAATTTTACCGAATATATAGTGGCATAGGTGTATTTTATGCAAATGAAAGGAGCATTAAAATGAAAACAACAAAGGCAATTAAAATTATCACATGGATTACTGGAATTTTAACAATTTTACTAGGATTTTATGCAGTAGCAAGACCTATGAGGACATTTCTATCAATCGGATGGATTCTGGGAATACTTTTTTTGTTCAATGGTATTGAGCTTGCAATTCTATCTTTATCGAAAGAAAAGAAAGAAATAGGCTCATGTATCCTGGGTGTTATAGAGGGACTGGCAGGTGTTATTCTGCTGTTCAGCGGATTACAGAGATTTATAACGGATATCATGATTACATATGTGGTTGGTGGAAGTATCTTAATTTATGGTATTTTCCAGATTGTAGGTGGACTAAAGATTTTCAAGTTTTCTAAGGGAAAAGGAATTTTGGCAATTATCTGCGGTGTTTTATCTGTTATTGTAAGTATTTTAGTATTTACTCATCCAATCTTGACCATGTTCTCTGTGGGATATATCATCGCATTTTCTGTTTTGATGCAGGGAATCAATATGATTGTATTAGCTTTAAACATCGGCAAAATGGATAAGGTAGAAGGATAAAGGTGAAAAGAATGAAGCGGCTGAGAAAAATGAAGAGAGTTGTTGCCGTACTGCTGGCATGTTGTATGTGCGTTGGAGGCAGACTGCCAGTAACAGCAGAGAACGAGCATGATGTGGAATCCTTTGAAGTGGAACAGGAGATTTTAGGTGATTCGGGAACAGAGGAACCTGATTTTCCGTCAGGTGATAGTGATTTGATGTTTATCACGCTGGCGGAGGATACGCGTTTCCGATGGAATGCCAATGATTCTGCTGGTGTAAATAGCGTTATTCATCTGGATGACTATAGTGGAAAGAATTGTTATTTTCGGTTTCATGCATTGTCAGATGGATATTATGGGATTAAGTGCGTAGATAAGGCTGCGAGTGAGAATATTAGTGACGACCATCCGAATGGAGAGGAGACCGGAAGGTATGTAGATATAGATGGAAAAAGTACACAATCAGGTGCGAAGCTTCACTTGTATGAAACTGACGATAAAGAAGTAAATGATAAAAATCCGCATCGCTGGTTTTCCTTCTATTATGTAAAAACAGACGAATATGGCAACGACTACTATTACATCCAAAACAAAAAAAGCGGATTGTGGGTAGGCTATGAAGATTTAGATGATGATGGTCCGACTGTTGGAGATAAGTTAATACAGACGGATGAAGCGAATCGTAAGCTATGGATTATCACAAATGGAGTTGTTCCTAAAAGCGGCAATGAAGATGAAGAAATGATTGCCTTCAAGGAGGGAAGCACTACAGACAGAGAGGATGGTGCCTATATAGAGATCTTCCTAGACGGAACGCTTAATACGATTAACAGAGTTTATAGTGCCAATACTCAAGGATGTTCTCTTCATTTATATGAAATGGGAACCAGCAGCAAATGGCTCGTTAAGTGGGATAAAGAACATTCGGCATATACAATAAGTGCGGTACTCGATAATGAAGAAGTCAGCAAAAGGGTATGGGATATAGAAGGACAAACAGGCAACCATGTACATATCTGGACAGATTCTGGAAGAGAAAATAATAGGAACACAAACCAGTTATGGCGCTTTATCAGGCAGGATGATGGAACTTATAAGATACAGAATGCCAGAACCGGTCAGTATGTGGATGGCGAACCGGATAATTATTTTTTGCCGATTAAGTTTCTCTCTACGTCTGACGAAGGAGAGAAATTCCAGGTTTATGCATTTTCAGGAACTGACACAGAAGTGAATTTCAACTATTCTGTGGATTGGATGAAGGATATACCGGATGATGTATTACTATCTACTGTGAATATTCCGGGATCTCACGATACAGGAACTGCAGCAGTCATGGATGATGAGATACAGCCCTATTCTTTTTCACAATGCCAGAAATATTATTATGGAGAGCAGTTAAATGTGGGAGTTCGCAGCTTTGATGTACGTTGTAATGCCAAAAGTGATACTGCATCACTTTCGGATGTGAATATTATCCATGGTGGTAGATTAACCAGGTGTTTTGATCGTGATGGAAGTGTCCTGACTCTTCAAAGTCTATTGGACGATAGTGTGAGATTTTTACAAAATCATCCCACTGAAACCATCATAATGATGGTTAAGCCGGATGCCGGAAGTGTAGAGGGATTGGCACATGCATTGAATTCTTTTATTACGAATGAGAATACAAAAGATTATGTATATGACAAAAGCGATATTCCCAGCATGGGCGAAGCCCGCGGTAAGATCGTATTTATCCGGAGGTTTGATATAGATCACTTAAGGTATTATTCTCCCGGTTTTGGAATCAGTCTGGCCAATTGGGATGATTATAATTATAAAGATTATAAAAGTACAATTAAAATATATGATGATGGCAATACAGTTGTAAATGTACAGGACGCATTTAATGTAAGTGGGGAGGATAAACGTGAATATATCGAGGGGGCGATGAGGCAGACGATCGGGACCAGTGGGACGGAGTCGGTGAGACAGGATGCATGGATATTTAATTATACGAGTTGTGCAAAAGGTTTTCCTCACCAGTTGACAGAAGATATTAATCCATGGTTGTATGAAGATTGTATGAACAATGGCGACGGTTACATAGATCATCGAAGGCTGGGAATGGTTATGTTTAATTACATTGACAGTCCCCTGTCAAAGCTTATTTATGAAACCAATAATGATGATACGGATTATTATGTGCCAAAGGTAACCGCTCCCACATTAGTAGAAGTAACTTATGGAGATTGTCTTGCAGATGCTGACCTTAGCGGTCAGACTGGAACGGAAAACGGAGTATGGACATTTGAAGACGAATGTTATATCCCCACCGAGGCTGATATTATAGTACCGAAACCAACGCACACCATAGTCTATGAACCGAACGATCAGCAGCACTATAAGGCGGTAACAGCAGAGGTTGAAATATCGGGCATTCTGTCAAAAACAGTATACGCAACGGTGGATAGTAAGGAAATAACGTATGGGGATGAAGTCCCTGAACTTACATTTTCTTTCGACGAATCGCAGCTTGTGGGAGATGATACCCTTGATAGTTTGAATATTAACCTGGAAATTGAATCGCCGGCTTATACCACCTCAGGTAATTTGAAAGCGGGTACTTATACAATAAAAGCAACGGAAGGCGAGAACATGTACCATGTGGAATTCACTGCAGGAACCCTCACGGTGAAGCCAAAAACACTGGGGGTAGAGTGGAGTGACACGAAAAATCTTAAATATACAGGAAATCCGGTAAATGTAACGGCAACTCTTACGGGAGTTCTGAGCGGCGATGACTGCACAGCAGCGGTTACGGGTGATGAAGTGACAGGACCCAGTTGGAATGGAGTTGACCCACCACATCCGTATACTGCGACAGCGACTCTTTCCGGAGCGGATAGTGGAAACTACCATATTCCTGAGGATGAAAAAAGTGTGAAGTATTATGTGCGACGGGACGATCCAGCTGATTATGCTTTCCCCACAAAGGCCGTGCTGACCTATGGGCAGATGCTTTCCGAAGCAACCCTCATAGGAGCTTCGGGAGCAGGCGAGTTTATTTTTGTGAGTGTCGATGAGGGTGGTAATCGGACGAACATCAACGATACAATACCAGCCGCAGGTACCTATTCATATAAAATGGTATTTATACCGGAGAGTTTGGGTGAAGAACATGCCGTATTGAGCAGCACGCCAATCGATGTGATTGTTTCCAAGAAACCTGTCACTGCGCGTGCGGAGGCAAAGACGAAAACCTATGGAGATGCCACACCGGCACTGACATATACCTTCGATGAAACTCAGCTTGTGGGAACCGATACCACAGAGAGTCTGGGACTTACACTTTCCGCAGGAAACGGAGACAATCAGTTTTGCAACGCAGGGAAATACTGGATAAAAAAGAGCGCATGTACAAGTGCCAATTATGATGTCACCGTGGTTCCGGCATATCTCACGGTTTCAAAGAAAGAAGCCGAGATTACCTGGAGCGGAACCAGTGAGTATACGTATAACGGAAATCCTGTGGACATTACGGCATCCGTCAGCAATGCAGTAGTAGGAGGTAATCCGTGTGAGGTTAAAGTCGTTGGAGGCAAACGCACCGACGCAGGTTCTTATAGGGCGGTGGCAGTATCTCTTTCCAACGGGAATTATGTGTTTAAAAGTGAGGAAGCAAATAGGATTTTTGCCTATGAGATAAAGAAAGCAGATCCTACCGTCACATTCCCCACTGCAGTTTCCATCACTTACGGAGAGAATCTGGATGAGGCTGTATTTACAGGGGAGAGCAGCAGTGTACCGGGAGAATTTGAACTGGAGGATCCGGGACGACTTCTGACTGTTGCTGACAGTGGCAGCAGATATCATATCTCATTTGTTCCGAAAGACACAAAGAATTACAATACGATTACGGCAGCAGAAGGGTTGGCGGTAACGGTTCATCCTAAGACAGTGACGGTTTATGCAGATAGAAAGACGAAAATATACGGACAGAAGACACCGGCACTTACCTGGCATATGGACGAATCGCAGCTGGTGGGAGAAGATGGTGTAGAGGAATTTGATTTTACCCTGACAGCAGGAGAAGGCAATAATCAGAACTGCGATGTGGGTGGATATCCCATATCCTTTACAGCTACTACCAGACAGAATAGTAACTATGCAATTGAATTTAAAAAGGGTGTCCTTATCGTAGATCCCCGTATGGCAGAAATTCAGTGGAATCCCCATTACAATATTGTGGTTGGTGGTTCGGGACCGTCGGCCAAAGTAACTAATTTAGTGGATGGTGATGATTGTACGGTCGTTGTGGAATGTGATGGTACCGACACCCCCAGTTGGACCATCGGTTCAGAGACCCTGAAGGATCTTAAGATATTTAACGCACAGGTAGCCGGACTGGCGGGGGCTGATTGCTATAATTATACGCTTCCGGAAGATGATATGACGATTCAGTATCTTGTAAGAAGACAGAACTCGGACGATTTTTATATGCCTAAGGGAGCAATTATGGTTTACGGGAAGAAATTGTCCGATGCAAGGCTGATATTGGCCTCCGGCGACGGAACATTTACATTTGTGGATACTAGCAGTTTGCATAAAGATATCAGTGACACTACGCCTGATGCAGGAGAGCATACATATATCATTAAGTTTACTCCAACAGACACAAGCAAAAAGCCGCAATATGCAGAAATCACGGTTTTGGTAAGAAAAAAGAACGTTAAGGTAACTGCACTTACCAGTGAAAAAACATATGGTGATACCACCAAGCTGGATTTTGAACTGGATGAATCCCAACTGGTTTTCAACGACACGAAGGAAGACCTGAAAGTGACACTTACAGCAGTAAGTGAATCAGGAGTGGACGGAGATCGCGTGAATAGTCCGGCAGGTACTTATGAAATAGGCATGAAAGAATGCGGAAATAGTAATTACAATGTGACAGTAGAATCCGCTCAGCTTAAGATATCTCAAAAAGGAGTAAGTGTGGTATGGCCCGGTGGGTCAAATTACTCATATACAGGATCTCCGGTAAATGTTACCGCAAAAGCGCAGGGGGTTTTGGAGGGAGATCAATGTGATGTAAAGGTGGCAAATGGTAACCAGGTAGAGATAGGAACATACTACGCATATGCGTATGGCTTGTCAAACAGTAACTATTTCCTTCCAAACGATTATAGTATGCGAATCAAGGAATACACGATTCAGGAGGGGAAAGGAGATAGTGATAACACGGATAATGGAGGAAGTACGGATACCAATGATGGCGGAAGTACAAAGCCGGATAACGGAGGAAGTACGGACACCAATAATAGTAACAGCACAAAGCCGGATAACGGAAATGGCACAGATACCAATAACGGAGATGTGGACAGCAATAATAAGTCAGATGCTCCGAATACTTCTGATCCTACAAATATGACGTTTGCACTGCTTATGATGCTGTTTGCAGTTTTATCAGGAGCAACCAGTATCCTGATGATGCGCAGAAAACGCCGGATGTAGAACATGCGGAAATAACTGAAAAAGCGCACGTTTTTTGGTTTTCCTTGTGATAAATTGTGCATTATGATAAAATATGTTCTAAGGTATGTCCTCAAGGAATTTACGGGCAGTTACCAATGAGAGAAGATACAGGAAACCAAGGAGGATTCTTACATGGCTGGTAAAAAGGAGAAGGAGTACACGAAGAAAAAGGAAACTTATAATGTCCGAATTATTATTACCATTCTTCTGATGATGGTTTTGTTGTTGGGAGATTTGTATGTGGTATTGACGGATCCTTCTAATTTTGTGGCATTGATCGTAATCACTGTGGTGGCATTGGCAGATGCGTATGTTTTGATTGTAAGCGTGATTCAGCAGAATTATAAGAAGGAGCTGGAGAGGCAGGAACAGTATGACAGTCTCTTTAAATCAGAAAAAGCTTCTTATCTTCTTTTGCGAAAGAATTTTGAGGATTTGGAAGAACGCTTGGATCGCATCGAGGATGGATTGGGAATGCCTGTGGATGAGATTATCAGTGCACAGAAATCTCTTGCGAAGGTAACCATCAGCCGTAATAAGGAGAATTCCGATGCACTGATGAATTCCAATGATAAAATTTTTGATAAAGTATTTTCTCTAGAGGATTCTATTGCCCAGTCTAATGAGGATTTGCTCAAGAGACAGGAAATAGTTTTAGAAAGTAATAATAAGGATCTGATTTTAAAGCAGCAGGAATTGCTTGCCCGTATGAATGAGCTGGAGCTGACATTAAAAAATGAGATTCTTGATTCAGTCAATAAATTAAGTAATCTCACACCTCAGGTGGTGGTGCAGGCAGCGGCACCAATGTCAGCACCACTTGCAGCTCCAGAGCCAGTTGCAGTGGAGCCGGTGCTGGAGAAACCGGTAGAGGCAGAGCCGGAGCCGGTGGTGGAAGAACCGGTAGAGGCAGAGCCGGAGCCGGTGGTGAAAGAATCGGTAGAGACAGAGCCGGAGCCAGTGGTGGATGAATCGGTAGAGACAGAGTCGGAGCCGGTGGTGGAAGAATCGGCAGAGGCAGAGCCGGAGCTAGTGGTGGAGGAGCCTGCACCTGCGCCCATGCCTGAATTAAGTTCAGATCCGAATCACATCATGACACCGGATGAGATAGCGGCACTTTTGGCAGCAACAGCAGGAGCATCAGAATCGGCAGCAGAAGAACCGGCAGTAGCAGAGCCGGTGGTGGAGGAGCCTGCACCTGCGCCCATGCCTGAATTAAGTTCAGATCCGAATCATATTATGACACCGGATGAGATAGCGGCACTTTTGGCGGCAACAGCAGGAGCATCTGAACCGATAGCAGAGGAGCCGGCAGTGGCAGAACCGGAGCCGGTGGTGGAGGAGCCTGCATCAGTGCCCATGCCTGAGGTGACAGGAGATCCGAATCGTATGATGACACCAGAGGAAATCGCAGCCTTATTTGCAAATGTGTAACTGTTCAGAGCCAACTTGAAAAACTTGTTTTCAAGTTTGGCGGATACGCCACACCGAGAAAACGTTAGTTTTCTAGGTAGGCTCTGAACAGTTACGCAAATGATCCAGGCTGAACAATTTTTTTATATTGAAAAAGAATTGTAGAAAAAATTAAAAAAGTTTAAAAAATTGCTTGCATTTTGAAAAGTTATGTAATATAATAGTTTTTGCGTTAAGGAATGCGCCACTAGCTCAGCTGGCAGAGCACCTGACTCTTAATCAGGGTGTCCAGGGTTCGAACCCCTGGTGGCGCATTGAAAGTATCGATTTTGTAGGTTAGCCTACAGGGTCGGTATTTTTTTTATTTTATCGGCATCCTAAAATATGTTTGATTTCGCGGAAAGAATTTTGGATGCATTGAATTTTTTTTCTCAGATGACGATTGCGGTATAGGCATAGGAGAATACGTGACTTAATTTTCATAAAAACCCTTTTATTTTATATTATGAGAAAAGGATGAATCGGTGATATGGGAAAGCAGATTCTGATTGCCTGTGGGATGCAGCAGGATGAGATTGAAAAAAAGAAAATAGAGTGCAAAAGTTGTATCCCTGTGATTTATATGAAACGGGGTATGCATGAAAATCCCAGAGCACTTCATGAAATTCTTCAGCAGGAAATTAATCGCCATCAGGACTGTGATGAGATTCTGCTGACGTATGGTCTGTGCGGTCTTGCTACGGAGAGTTTGGTAAGTGAGAATACCCGATTAATTCTTCCACGATTTCATGACTGTATTCATCAGCTTATGGAAAATAAAGTAGATGTGAACTCTCTGTATCTGAACAGATGCTGGACTTTGGATGAAAAATCTATTTTAAAGCAATGTGAGAATGTATGGGAGGAATATGGTCAGGAAATGGGAAAGGAAATTCTGGAGTGTATTTATGGCTCCTATGAAAGGATTACGGTTATTGATACGGACAGTTATGATCTAACTCCGGTGATACAGAATGCAAAAAAAGCTGCAGAGATGCTAAATCTTTCTGTGAGGACGCTTCCATCAAAGGCACTTGTCATTGAAAAACTCTTACAGGGAGCGTGGGACGAAGATTTTATCATTCTGCAGCCCGGTGAGCGGGTAAAGAAAGAAATGTTTACAGGCTTATCTTGATATAATCATTTTGTAGATGGGATTTCCCATGGAGGAGAATTTCTCCTCATACTCTGTCATGATATTTCCTTCACATAACTGGGCATCATGGTGAAGATCTCTGGTCACTGCATCCAGATTCCATTTGGATTGTTCCACTTCGTCCAATGAGAAATCGAAAAGCCCCTGATTATCAGTTTTAAACTCAATCTGTCCGTCATCGGATAGAACCTGGTCGTATCGCTCTAAAAATTGTCGTGAAGTGAGTCTTCTTTTTGCATGGCGGTCCTTAGGCCAGGGATCGGAAAAGTTCAGATAGATTTTTGAAATTTCACCCTTTTCAAAAAAATCCGGAAGCAGAGCTGCATCTTCGCAGAGGAAACGGAGATTCGGAAGAGGCCGTTCCTCCATTTTCTGGAGTGCACGATACAGTACGCTGTCATAACGCTCCATTCCTATGTAGTTGATATCCGGGTTTTCTGCAGCCAGTTCCATGATAAAGCGTCCTTTTCCCATTCCAATTTCGATGTGAATGGGAAAATCATTTCCATACACACGATTCCAGATTCCTTTTAATTCAGCTGGATTTTTCATGCAATATTCACTTTCTGCAATTGCCGGTGCCGCGGCAGGTATATTTCTTAATCTCATGTGTAAAACTCCTTATAAGAAATTTAGCTATTCGGGCATATTATAATATGTTTCTGTTCAAAATACGCCCTCAGGACTCCGACGCCTCTCCGAGGCGCCACCTCAGGGCATATTATAGCATAAAATCTTAAGGAATCACAATAAACAAATGATTGCTTATAAAACATACAAAGTTTATACTGAAGATATAGTATGTTAGTGTATCTGTTCAGTAGGCATATGCATTTGCTTCGGATACCCTATGAAAACGTATATTTTACGGTATCTGAGAAGATGCTGAACACATATATTTGCGCTCATAACTATGAAGGTGCTGAATAGTTACATTTTAGCAAAAAGGTATATACTAGGAGATAAACATGAAAATACTTAGACAAATACGAAAAACAGGATTGGCCTTGTGTATGGCAGTCAGTATGATTTTTTCTAATTATATTACAGTACAGGCGCAGGGGAAATGGCCGGATCAGCCATCTACCCAGTCTCCCTGTGCTATTGTGATGGAGGCATCTACAGGTACCGTATTGTACGATAAGAATATGGAGGAAAAGCATTATCCTGCCAGTATTACAAAAATTATGACGGCATGTATTGCTTTGGAACACTCTTCTTTGGATGAAATCGTTACTTTTTCCGAAGATTCTGTCCTTAATACGGAAGGATCCGGTATTGCGCGTGATGTGGGAGAGCAGATGACTATGGAGCAGTGTCTCTATGGAATGATGCTGGAATCCTCCAACGAGTGTGCCTATGCCATTGCGGAACATGTGGGTGGAACCCTGGAAAACTTTGTGGATATGATGAATCAGAAGGCAGAAGAACTGGGATGCGTCAATACGCATTTTATGAATCCACATGGACTTCATGATAATAATCATTACACATGTTGTTATGATATGGCGCTGATTGCACGGGAAGCATGGAAAAATGAAGATTTTCGTACCATAACCGGAACAGGCAATTATGCAATTCCTCCTACAAATAAGCATCCAAATGATACTACTTATCTGGCCAATCATAATAAGCTGCTCCATGAGTTTGATCAGGACAGCAGCTACATTTATCCGTATTGTGTTGGTGGCAAGACAGGATATACCTCTGTGGCGAATCGTACATTGGTGACCTATGCGGAAAAAGATGGTATGACATTAATCTGTGTGGTGATGAATACCAGGACACCCTATGAGTGGACAGATAGTATTCTGTTATATGATTACTATTTGAACAATTTCGCATTGTATCCGGTTGCCCAATACGAGACACGATTTGAGAACAATCAGATTCAGTCAGACATTTTGGATGAGGTCAATCCGTTTGTAAGTATTTCGAAGCAGGCCAGCATTGTCTTGCCGGTTTCGGCGGATTTTCTGGATACTACGGCAGAGATCACCTATGATTATGCATCTGAGGATGTACTGGGAAGCATTCAGTACACCTACAGTGGTCATGCGGTGGGACGGGCCGATATTGTGAAGAGTCAGTCCGAGGTGGAAGGATACGTTTTTGATAATCAGAAGGAATCATCCGGGGAAGACTCGGTGAAAAAAATTGAAATTCATGTATGGCAGATTGTAGTAGCTGTTTTAGGTGTTATTCTGCTAGGATTGCTTATTTGGTTTGGAAAAAAATTTATTGACAATTTTTATATTATCAAACACAAGTATTTTTCAAAACCCAAGCGGGATAAACGATATAAGACTATAAAATACGATTACCGCAGCCGTAGGGGCCGCAGCAGAAGGAATCGGTGGTAAAAAATATAGAATATTTGTATCTGCGAAGGTACTGAGCAGATACAAATGTTCAGAAAATTACAACAACTATCCACATTTTATTGACAATTATATGGATTTTGTGGATAAAATGTTCTGTATATAGGCCAGCACACGTGCTTTCTCTCTGGTAAGGATGAGAATGCCGTTGCTGGTCTTTATCATGGTGTCGTATTTATTCTTTAGACTGATGGAGGACTCCAGCGTATGAATCAGATAGTCCACAACAGGTGAATCTACTTTTAAAAGGATGGGCTCTGAACTCTCAAAGGAAAGCAGAGTAGCATTTCCTTTCTGAAGAAGAGAACGGATTTCGTTATCCTGCTCCATTTGATCCGATGTTTTATTTACAATAAAATAACCATTCTCGTCCCTGGGCATATCCATGGCTTTTACAGCACGCTGTACCTGCTTGGTCAATGCGTCAGATGGTGCATACAGCGATTGAAAAAAGGGCATAAAATCGGATGCCTGACGAAATTGTTCGTTTTTCCCTTTTTCTAATACCTCGGTCACAAGAATACGCTTAATGGTCTTTTGACAGGTTTCACGGGAGGGATTTTTCCTCGTTGTAATATTGTTATCCATAGTATTCCTCATAGACAAAAAAGACAGTTTCATTTGTTCCATGAAGATTATACGACAGTAAGATAGAAAATTCAACGACAAATAGAGAATTAAAGGACAGAAAATCCTATTTATTGACAAAGGGGTGAATCCTACTTATACTGAAAGAAAGGAGTGGCAAATATGAACCAAGAGAAGAAACAAGAGATGATAGAGAAAATCGAAGTATTGATGCAGGAAAATCATGGTGTGGTAAAGGCAGAAAAACTGTATCCACTGGGTCTTACCTACCGACAGATTCAGGGGCTTGTACAGAAGGGGATTTTGGATCATGTGAAAAACGGTTACTATTCCATGCATTTGCAACAGCGTTCCGAAGACGAGTTAATTTTGGCTATGTTTCCGGATGGAATTCTTACCATGGATACGGCTCTTTTTTATCATGGGTATTGTGGGGAACGTCCGGAGGAATGGAGCATTGCCATTAGTAAAAACGTGTCAAAGTCCCGGTTCAAAGTGGAGCAGCCTGTTATCTGTCCGTATTATACAGAGCCTGAGGTGTTACAGATGGGAGTGGAAAAGATACCATTTGCTCAGGGTGAAATCGGGATTTATTCGAAAGAGCGTTTAATTTGCGATTGTCTGAAATATGAGGAGAGACTGGATCGGGTAATCATGAAAACGGCACTTATGGCTTACATCAACGAACCGGATAAGGACATAGCGGCTTTGATGGAATATGCCAGAGTGCGGAAGGTGACGGCAAAGGTTCAGAGCCGGATAGGAGTGTGGCTGTAATGGCAGGGTTTGTGCTCAGGGATGAAATATTAAAGGGAGAAGATTTGGAGCAGTTTTCTGTTCAATCCACAGAAATGCGTCTTCTGGAGGATTTCCTCTATATTATGGATAAGATGGAACTGAACAACGAATTGTCCGTGTATCTGGATATCTATGAGATTCTGAAAAAAAATAGCGTGGAGGCCAGAAAGCTTCAGAATCAGCTTATGATTCTGATGAAGAATAGAAATCTTACTTATCAACGAAACCGACTGGAGACAGTGGTGTCCTATGGAACGTATAGCTACATGAAAAAAAAGTGGAAGTCATTTCTTAAGAGCAGAAAAATAAAATCGCCCACATGGGAGGAAATCATTTATGTGCTGGATCAGTGTTTTTCTCCTATATGGGCGGCAATTTATGAAGATCGGATTTATATTGGTGACTGGATGCCGGAAATCAGTCGGTACTTGTGATCCCTTAATTTCCATAATCTCGGATAAAGTTCCGGATTAGTGGCAGCAGAGTGCGGGGTTTCCGGTAATCGTAGGATGGAAGGATGGATTTGTAATTAAAATCTGTAACAAATGCCAGGAGTTCCTCTGTGTCATGGAGCGGTTCTTCATTGATTTCATCGATAAGAATCTCAATCTTAAAGCAGGAATTGTCCTCCAGATTGTAGGTCAGAATCAAATCTACATTCGTGATTTGCCGCAGGGCATTTCGCTGCGTGATGGGATCGGCATTCCCGTCATAGTCGAAGATAGCACTCTTGATATTTTCTTTTTGTAGAATCTGATGCAACTGTCTGACATATTCCTTTTTTCCGATGATAGAGTCTCCCACAAAGGATAAAATGGGAATGGAACTGGCCTGCTTTCGGAAAAGTAAGGATGTATCCTGGGAATGGTTGGAGGTGGGTAGTTTTCCATCCTGCCATAACAGATTCAGTGCCCGATAGTAGTCATAGCGGGTATTCATATTGTAAAACTGCAGTGCAACCGGGTTGGCACATGAGGTATCTAAAACAGACTCCGGCACGTAGAAGGTATTACAGTTTTCGTGGAAAAGCTTCAGGGAATAATGCTTTAGCAGTAAGGCTTTTCCTACTTTTGAAATGATGCTTTTGCTGTAAACAGCAGCCAGTGTTTCGGTCTGTTTGTTTTTTCTCTGAACTGCGCAGATATCATAATTTGCGGAGGAATCCAAAAGCTGTATACCCAGCCGGGGTTCCACAAAGGGAGTATCTACGCTGATAAAAAAGGCGCGTTCCTCCCTCATCATGGAAAGTGCACTGAAAATACCGGACAGCACACCTGCATTCTGATAAATATCCGCCACATATTTTACCGGGAGATTCAACTGCTGGTAGTCTCCTTTTTGCTGGACGGACAGATATATGTTTGGAAAATAGGGTGAAAACTTATTCACCAGATATTCGATGAGGCATTGATTGCCAAAGGGAAGAAGAGCTTTATCGGTGCCCATGCGTGTACTTTTCCCCCCACAAAGTATGACCAGTGTATAATCCATATGTAAATCCCCCTCAATAGAATAGATACAAATTTGTATCTATTCAGAACCTCATTCGCAAAATCGCTGCTTTGCAGCTTCCTTTTTGCTCATGTGGTTACTTCGCCAAAGAAATTTTCAAAAATACGCTCATTCATGCAAGCATGATTCACGATTTTATGAAAATTGCCTTGGCTCTGAATAGATACAAAAATTTTATCAGACAACGGGGGGAGATGCAATTAAAAGAAAATAAATATAAGGAGTCGTATAATGAAAAATATAGAAGAACAATTGCGGGAGTTGTCACAGTCAGACGTGTATCCCTTTCATATGCCCGGTCATAAACGAAATATGGCATGCGGAATTCCTTTTTATGCCTATGATATCACGGAAATAGATGATTTTGACAATCTCCATGATGCCCGTGGAATTATTAAAAATGCGCAGCAGAGGGCCGCCAATCTGTGGGGAGTCAGGGAAAGCTATTTTCTGGTGAACGGAAGTACCTGCGGTCTTTTAGCTGCCATCAGTGCTGCCACAAGCAGAAAAGGCCGTATTTTAATGTCCCGAAACTGTCATAAGGCCGTTTATCATGCCGTATATTTAAAAGAGTTAGAAACCGAGTATCTCTATCCTATCATTACCCGGGATGGAATACAGGGACAGGTTCTTTCCGGGGATGTGGAGGAAGCATTAGAGAAAAATTCCGACATTCAGGCGGTGGTGATTACATCACCTACCTATGATGGTGTGGTGAGCAATGTGGCAGAGATAGCTGCTATCGCTCATGCCCATGATGTTCCGTTGATTGTGGATGAGGCTCATGGGGCACATTTGGGATTTCATGATTATTTTCCGGAGTCTGCGGTAAAGCTGGGAGCGGATGTGGTGGTCCAGAGCCTCCACAAAACGCTGCCATCGCCCACTCAGACTGCGGTTCTGCACCGGTGTTCCCAGAGAATCCCAGGGGAAAAAATAAAGGAATTTCTAGACATTTATGAGAGTAGTTCCCCATCCTATCTGTTTCTTGCTGCCATGGAACATTGCGTGGAAATGGTGGAAAGACAGGGAGAAGAACTGTTTGAAAGTTATGCATATCAGCTGCGGAGTTTCTATGCTGATATGGAGAGCCTGTCTCAGGTAAAAGTGCTGCAGCCAATGGATTTTTCTCAGGAGGAAGCTTTTGCCTTTGATCCGTCGAAAATTGTGATTATGGCCAGGGAGCTGACGGGAAAAGAAATTTACGAGTATCTTCGTGTGGAAAAACACCTGCAGCCAGAGATGTGTCAGGGAAATTATGCGCTGTGTATGAGCAGCATGATGGATCGGGAGGAAGGATTCCGGCGCTTGGGTGAGGCATTGTCTGAACTGGATGAGAGATTGATGCAGGAAAAACAGGAAGCCTCGTGGAATTCAGAATTTCTGCAAAAGGCCTATGGTGTGCGGCAGCAGGCCATGAGCATCAGTCAGGCTCAGGAGTCAGAAAACAGGCTTGTGTCTATTGACGAGGCAGAGGGAATGGTGTCTGCCTCCTATATCAGTCTCTATCCGCCGGGAATCCCGTTTTTAGTGCCGGGAGAAGTGATTGACAGACAGGTAATAGGAACTATTTCGGATTGTCAGAATGCTTCCCTTATCGTTCAGGGAATCACTGACAATTCTCAGATAAAAGTTGTCATTTTCTAAGGAATCATTTATACTGTAAATGGCGAACTGCCGTTTTTTATACGAAACAGATTGGCAGAAAGGAACAGCAATGGGATACATTTTTTGTATTATGGGAAAAAGTGCTACGGGAAAAGATACGATTTATAAAATGCTTTCGGAGCAGAAAAGGCTTTCCTGTAATCCTATTGTTCTCTACACTACCAGACCCATCCGGGCCGGTGAGAGGGAAGGCATAGAGTACCATTATGTCAGCAATGACCGGTTGGATGAGCTGCTGAGTCAGGGACGTGTCATCGAGGTGCGTGCTTATCAGACGGTATATGGAGTTTGGCGGTATGCTACGGTGGATGATGGACAGATTGATTTATCTGTGCAGAGCTATCTGATGATTGGTACTCTGGATGTATACACAAAGCTGTGTGACTATTTTGGCAGAGACCACATCATTCCTATCTATATCGAAGTGGAAGATGGGTTGCGATTGCAGCGTGCACTGGATCGTGAGCGGATGCAGGATCCACCTAAATATACGGAGCTGTGCAGGCGTTTTCTGGCAGATACCGAGGATTTTTCTGAGAAGAAGCTGGCAGAAGCCGGGATTACCCATCGTTTTGTGAATCAGGAGCTGAGGCAGACCGTGGAGCAGATAACAGACTACATTCAGAGTGGTTTTGGGAACAGGTGATCAAATGGATATCAAGGTAAATACTACGTCTGCGGTGACGCAGACTTCCGGAACCAATCAGGTGCAGGCTTCCGATGACAGTTTTAAGTTCACATTGGCCAGCAACATAGCGGAGGCGGAGCTTTCCCAGAAGCTGAACGGGCTTTTGACGGATATTACGACTCAGGGAAACCTGATTGCCCAACATATGGATATTCGTGATATGAAGAAATATCGTGGGCTGGTGAAGGAATTTTTGAATGAAGTGGTGAATCGCTCCCACAAGTTTTCCAGAGAGAATTTTCTGGACCGAAAGGGACGTCATCGTGTGTATGGCATTGTCCGGCTAGTGGATAAAAATCTGGATGAGCTGGCAGAAGAGTTGATTAAGGATGAATCGGATCACATCACGATTCTCAATAAGATTGGTGAGATAGCAGGGCTGCTTTTGGATATACTCACCTAGAGGAGTGGCGTATGGCTGGATTTAAAGACATGATAGGGCATGAACAGATTATAGAACATTTACAGAATGCAATCCGTATGGATAAGATATCCCATGCATACATTTTTAATGGACCGGATAAGTCCGGGAAAAAGATGTTGGCAGAGGCTTTTGCCATGGCATTGCAGTGTGAGAAAGGAGAGGCAGATCCCTGTCTGGAGTGCCATTCCTGTAAGCAGGCGATGAATCATAATCAGCCGGATATCATTTATGTGACCCATGAAAAGCCCAATACGATTTCCGTGGATGACATTCGTTCCCAGCTGGTGAATGACGTGGATGTGAAGCCTTACAACAGTAAATATAAAGTATATATTATAGATGAGGCGGAGAAAATGAATCCGCAGGCGCAGAATGCCATGCTGAAAACGATTGAGGAGCCGCCGGCTTATGCGGTGATTCTGCTTTTGACCACCAATGCGGACACGTTTTTGCCCACGATTCTGTCTCGATGTGTGACTTTGAATTTCCGGGTAGTACCGGATGCAAAGATTAAATCCTATCTGATGGAGCATTGCCGTGTGCCGGACTATCAGGCCGATGTATGTGTGGCCTTTGCCCAGGGAAATGTGGGAAAGGCGATATCACTGGCTTCCTCAGAAAATTTCCGGGAGTTAAAAGCGGCCGCCGTGCAGCTGTTAAAGCGGGTTTCAGAGATTGATTTATATGAGTTCAAGGAAGCAATCAAGCAGATCGGTGAATTTAAAATGGAAATAAATGACTATTTTGATATCATGATGATCTGGTATCGGGATATGTTAATGTATAAAGCAACCACAGATGTGAACAGACTGATTTTTAAGGATGAAGTCTATGATATCAAGAGACAGGCCAGCAGAAGTTCCTATTCAGGAATCGAGGCGGTACTGGAGGCTTTGGAAAAGGCAAAGGTACGTCTCAAGGCAAACGTCAATTTTGACCTTACCTTAGAGTTACTGCTGCTGACAATGAAGGAGAATTAACATGATAAAAGTAGTTGGAGTGAGATTTCGAAGTGCCGGGAAGATTTATTATTTTGATCCAGGCAAAAAGGATATTACGGAGGGCACTCATGTAATCGTGGAGACGGCCCGGGGAATTGAGTATGGAACGGTTTTGATTGGACCAAAGGAGATGCCGGAGGAAAAAGTGGTTCTCCCCTTAAAGCCGGTAATTCGTGTTGCCACAGAAGAGGATGACAAGACGGTAGAAAAGAACCGGGATAAGGAAAAGGAAGCATACAAGATTTGTCAGGATAAAATTAAAAAGCATAAGCTGGAAATGAAACTGGTGGAAGCAGAGTATACCTTTGACAATAATAAACTGCTATTTTATTTTACGGCAGAGGGACGAATTGATTTTAGAGAGCTGGTAAAGGATCTGGCAGCTATTTTCAGAACCAGAATAGAGCTTCGCCAGATCGGAGTGAGAGACGAGACCAAGATGCTGGGTGGTTTGGGTATCTGCGGCAGAGAGCTGTGCTGTAAGGCATATCTGTCAGAATTTGCTCCGGTTTCCATTAAGATGGCAAAGGAGCAGAATTTATCCTTGAATCCTACTAAGATTTCCGGTGCCTGCGGCAGACTGATGTGCTGCCTGAAAAATGAGCAGGAAACCTACGAATATCTCAACAGTCGTCTGCCTAATGTGAATGATCATGTGACTACTTCGGATGGGCTGAGAGGAGAAGTACAGAGTGTGAATGTACTTCGCCAGCTGGTGAAGGTTCTGGTAGAGGTCAACGATGAAAAGGAGATCCGGGAGTATAAGGTGGAGGAACTGAAGTTTAAGCCCAGAAGAAGAAAGGATCACACCAAGTTGTCTGCAGCGGAAATGAAGGAACTGTCTGCGCTGGAGGACAAGGGAGGAAAGTCGAAGATTGATGACGGAAAGTAATCTGAAACCCGGTGAGCGGATGGATGATCTGCAGCGGAATGGTTACCGGATTATACAGGATCAGAATCGGTTCTGCTTTGGCATGGATGCGGTGCTTCTCAGTGGATTTGCCCGGGTGAAAAAGGGAGATCATGTGCTGGATTTGGGAACCGGTACCGGCATTATCCCTATCTTGCTGGAAGCGAAAACGGAGGGAGAGCATTTTATCGGTTTGGAGATCCAGCCGGACAGTGCAGATATGGCCAGACGAAGTGTGACGCTAAATGGACTTCAAGACAAGATTGACATAGTGACAGGTGATATTAAGGAAGCCTCAAATCTTTTTGCGGCTTCGTCCTTTGAGGTTATCACCACCAATCCTCCATACATGATCGGGCAGCACGGGATTGCCAATCCGGATGAGGCTAAGGCCATTGCCAGACATGAGGTACTGTGCACTCTGGAGGATATTCTGCGGGAAAGTGCAAGACTTCTAAAGCCCGGGGGACATTTTTTCATGGTGCATCGTCCGTTCCGTCTGGCAGAGATTATCTGTGGCATGCATGATTATGGAATCGAGCCGAAGCGTATGAAGATGGTACATCCCTTCGTGGATAAGGAACCCAATATGGTGCTGATTGAGGGAACCCGTGGTGGAAAATCCCGGATGACGGTGGAAAAACCCCTGATCGTCTACAAGGAACCGGGAGTTTATTCCGATGAAATTTATGATGTATATGGATATTGACAGGATGTAAAGCGACGGTTATTACCGTCGCTCTTTTTCGTTTAGTAAACTTTGGTATATGTCCCGTTTGCTGATGCCCCGATCCTTCGCCACCAGCTTCATGGCTTCCTTCCGGTCAATGCCCTGCTCTGTGTAGTGAGCCATATGCTCCTCAATACTCATGGAGGACCAGGCATCCTGCTGCTCCTTTTCCTTCTCTTCGAATGTCTTTCCCTCCAGGACAAGGACATATTCTCCCCGGGGCTCATTGTCCTGATAAAAGTCAATGACATTTTTTAAAGTCGTTTTTGTCGTATTCTCATGTTTCTTGGTAAGTTCACGGCAGACACTTAATGTGCGGTTCCCTAAGGTATCATAAAGCTCCACCAGGGTCTTCAATAAATGATGAGGAGCCTCGTAGATGATGATGGTTCGTGTCTCTTCTTTCAGTTCGTTCAGGATCCGGATCCGGTCTTTTTTCTCCCGGGGCAGAAAGGCCTCAAAGGCAAATCTTCTGGTGGGAAGGCCGGACATGGTGAGGGCAGTAATGCAGGCAGCAGGCCCGGGAAGAGAGGTGACTTCGATTCCCTCCTCCAAGCAGATGCGCACCAGATCCTCTCCCGGGTCGGAGATTCCCGGTGTGCCGGCATCCGTAATCAATGCAATATTTTCCCCTGACTTTAACCGTTCCACCAGCTGATAGGCTTTTTCAATCTTATTATATTCATGGTAGCTGGTCATGGGTGTCTTTATCTCAAAATGGTTTAACAGCTTAATGGAGTTGCGGGTGTCCTCTGCGGCAATCAGATCCACTTCCCTTAAGGTGCGCAACACCCGGAAGGTGATGTCCTCCAGATTCCCGATGGGAGTCGCACATAAGTATAATTTTCCGGCCATAATTACTCCTCTTTTTATAGTATTGGATAGAGATATCATGTAAACTAGAGTAGTATATGTTGAACAATTATACAAACCAAACAATTCTGACTGTGATTTTAGCGACTTGTAAAATCCACTCCTTTCGGAGACTGATTCTTGAAGCCTATGCTGAAAGAATCTTAGTCGAAGTTAGGAGTTAGTTTACAAGCGCGTTACAGTCGTTTGGTTGTGAAATTGTTCAACATATACGTATATAATATTATATCCGATACATTCGGCGGATTCAATGGCTCGGACCGCATTTATTGGGTCATATATTCCAACAGATAATCCCGGATAATAGAAAAGGGGGCAGGACCGATGGCAAGAATCGCATCGTGAAAATTCTGATCCGTGTAATGGTCTTTCAGCTGCTCTTTGGCGTAGTCCTTCAGCTCCAAGATTTCCAGATAACCGATATAGTATTTCAGATAATGGGCAGGCTCCGATACAATATAGTAATAAATCTCCTCTACGGTCTTTGGGTTTCCGATTCCATAATCTGCAAAAAAAGCCTGGGTGTCGCTGAGAGTCCAGCCCTTGCCATGGATGGACAGATCAGCGGTGGCGTAAAGACTTAAAATGGCAGACTGGTTGTGCATGAGAAAGTCTGCTTCTTCTTTAGAAAGACCGGCATAGCTGTAGGACAGCATCTCTACATAGGTGGCCCAGCCCTCCACATAGCCTGGGTAGTTCAGGATACTTCGGATGGGATCTAATCCGGCAGAGGCAGTCTTGGTGGTCTGGTACAGGTGGCCGGGGTAGCCCTCGTGAGCAAGAGTGGTAAAAAGGGAAAGACCCTCATAGCTGCTGGATGGATTGATATAAATACAGTTTTGGTCAGCGGCATCGATGGGAGCCGTAAGGTAAAAGGCCGGAGCCATGGATTCCTGCATACACTCTGCCACATAATTAACCGTAAACTCCGTGGATACCGGCGTAGAAAAGTCCCTGGTGATACATTGGGAGAGATAGGTCAGAATCTCATCCGGAGAGGAATTGTCAAAGGAAAAATTCGTGGGATGTAGTGTAAGGTCAGGGTATTTGCTCATCAGTTCGTTCATGGCAGAAAGGTCGGTAAGACGGTGCTTTCCCACCAGATTCAGCAGCTCATCAATGCTTCGGGATGAGCCGGTGGAGGCATATACCAGATTTTCATAATAGGAAAGTCCTTTCGGGAAATAGCAAAGACCCGCATCGTTGGTGCCGCTTCCCTTCAAATCGGAGAGGCAGTCAATCAGCATCTGATAGCTAGGAATGATATACTCGTGGAGGGAGGCTTCATTTTCGGAAATATAATCTTTTCGTTCCATGTCGCTCAGGTCATTCAACTTTGCAATTCTCGACTCAAAGGTTTCCAGCAAATAATGCTTCTGGGTGGTGTCGCACAGCGCTTCCATATCTGAGATCAGGGAATCGGCCTGCCGGTCAGACATGAAGAGTCCGGCCTCAGCTTTTTTTTGCTCATATTCGCTTATGGAGGCAAAGCAGTCCGGTATCTGCTGCAGTAAGAGAAGATAGTCCTTTACATCCTGCTCCGTGTAGAATTGGTATTCCGCAAGAAGTACCGGAAGCTCTGCGGGGAAGCCGGTAGAGGGGCGCATAGGTTCCTGGTAATAGATAAAATCGCTATCTCCGTTTATCTGGAAATAGTCTGACAAAATATCAAAGGTCAGCCGGTCAGAAGGACACAAATCATCGTTTCTGTAGCTGGCAAGGCTGCAGCGGATATTTTCCTGTAGTATGCCCTGCTCTGTCTGGGACTGGGAAGAATAATCAGGCAGACTGACTGTATAATCAGAAATACCATAAGCAGCGGGGTCCTTAATGGTATAGTGCATACTCAGCGTATCCTGCTTCATTTCTGTGATAAAAAGCTGTTCTGAGTAAGTGTGAAAATCCATGGTTCCATTCTTCGAAGCTCCACAGCCGGTGATGAGTAAAGATAAGGAGAATAAGAGCAGCAAAATGACAAAAATAAATTTCTTGGGCATGACGGAGCTCCGAAAATAGGATCACTTTATCTTATGAGAGAAAAAAGAAATTCATGCCGGAATCATATTGGAAATCGGTAAGAATAGAATAGTTGTAAACAGCTTAGAGATTATGGTTATGCTGAATTATCTGTGGGGATTCATGATTCTTATGGGAGTTGCCTATGGTGCGGTGAATGGTACACTGCCGGAGGTGACAGAGGCGGCGGTCAACTCTTCGAAAGAAGCAGTTACACTGGCAATTACCATGCTGGGAGTCATGTCCTTTTGGACCGGTATGATGAAAGTGGCAGAAAACAGTGGCATTGTAGAGGCGGCAGCAAAAAAACTGAAACCGCTGCTTCGGTTTTTATTTCCGGGTATACCCGCCAATCATCCGGCAACCCATTATATTGCTGTGAATTTTATCGCCAATATGCTGGGACTGGGGTGGGCGGCAACCCCGGCCGGACTAAAGGCCATGAGCGCATTAAAGGAACTGCAGCAGAGCAGAGGCGTGGGCGAAGGGCCGGAGAAGGGTACTGCCAGCAATGAAATGTGTGTGTTTCTGATCCTGAATATTTCATCGTTACAGTTGATACCCATGAACATTGTGGCGTATCGCAGTCAGTATGGCAGTGTATCCCCTGCAGCGGTGATTGCGCCGGGTCTGATTGCCACTGCTATCAGTACAGCCGTGGCAATTGTTTTCTGCAAATTAGTAGGATCGCGTCAAGTGGACAGGAGGCCAAAGATTTGAATCTGTTGAATTTTTTATCAAACACCATTGTCCCGCTGCTGCTTTTTTATATTGTAGGGTTTGGACTTTTGATGAAGCAGAATATCTATGACGATTTCCTGACCGGGGCAAAGGATGGGATGAAAACCGTTGCTGGAATACTGCCTACTCTGATTGGGCTGATGATTGGCGTGGGAATACTGCGTGCTTCCGGATTTTTGGATTTTTTCTGCGGTACCTGTTTGTCATGGACAAAGCACATCGGGATACCGGCAGAGCTGATGTCTCTTGCTGTGGTGAAAATCTTTTCTTCCTCTGCAGCCACGGGCCTGCTGCTGGATCTGTATAAGGAGCATGGATGTGATTCTTTTCTGGGAATGGCGGCATCTTTGATGCTGAGCTCCACAGAGACGATATTTTATACCGTGTCCATTTATTTTATGTCGGTGAAGATAAAAAAGACCAGGTTCACATTGCCGGGGGCTTTGCTAGCCACACTGGCCGGGATTGCAGCGAGTATCTGGCTTGCCCGGATGTATGCGATGTGATAAAATACAAAAGAATACACATATTTTTATCCATAAAGGCATAAGATATATAGACAACATTTTTGATAATTTTAATTATTATCAGAAGAATGGCGCGGGATGGAGCAGTCCGGAAGCTCGCCGGGCTCATAACCCGGAGGTCACAGGTTCAAATCCTGTTCCCGCAACTTTAGCTGGTCGCTGCCTTGTGATAAGAGGCAGCGATTTTTTCTGAAAAAAGCGAGTATCTGTTCAGTTCCTTTACAGATACGATACGCTGTTTTGAGCAGATCATAGTTCGTTATAGTGTGGAGGTAGTTTATGACAAAAAAGAAGGCGACAGCCAAAGACTGGACATTTCGCATCATATTTATTGTGGCATTGATTGTATTCGTGGTGTCGGCAGCCATGCTGATTTATTACTTCATCCTGTATCATAAAGGCAGCAGTGAATATGAGAATCTGCAACAGTATGTTACGGTAGAGCAGGAGGTTTCCACAACAGATACCGAGGAAACGCAGGAAGAACTGAATGTGGATTTTGAGGCTTTACAGGCATTGAATCCGGACTGTGTGGGGTGGATTTATTTCGAGAATCTGGATATCAGTTATCCCATTATGCAGAGTGAGGACAATGATTATTACCTGAGGCGTACCTTTGAAAAGCAGCATGTTACGGCAGGCAGCATTTTCATGGATTATCAGAATGCTTCCGATTTTTCGGATGAAAATACCTTTATCTATGGTCATAATATGAAGGATAAAACCATGTTTGGGAAATTGAACGGATA
Source organism: Lachnospiraceae bacterium (assembly GCA_022766245.1). Classification (GTDB taxonomy): domain Bacteria; phylum Bacillota; class Clostridia; order Lachnospirales; family Lachnospiraceae; genus Roseburia_C. The sequence continues at coordinate 27,982 of JALEPL010000033.1, forward strand.
TGCAGAGAAGGATTTTTATCAGAAGAATCCCAATTTTTACATTTATGCACCGGGTTATATTTATCGCTATGATGTTTTCTCCTGCTATGTGGGAGCTGTGGCGGAGGAGGATATTTTTTCTCTATCCTTTGCCTCTGAGGAGGAGTATCAGAAGTATTTGGATGTGATTCAGGGGAAGGCAGCTTATGATACCGGTGTGGAGGTAACAGCGGAGGATCGGATCGTAACCCTGATGACCTGCAACACAGCGGGGCAAGACTATCGGTTCTTTGTACATGGGGTGTTGGCTGAGACAACAGAGTTGAAGGAGTGAGGACGTAAGATGGATGAAATCAAACAGTTGAAACAATGGGTGGATGAGTCAGAGCGGATTGTGTTTTTCGGGGGAGCGGGGGTATCCACCGAAAGTGGAATCCCGGATTTTCGAAGTGTGGACGGATTATACAATCAGAAATATGATTATCCGCCGGAAACGATATTAAGTCATACTTTTTATCGGAAAAGGCCGGAGGAATTCTACAAGTTCTATCGGGATAAAATGTTATGTCTGGACGCAAAGCCCAATGTGGTTCACAAAAAACTGGCAGAGCTGGAGCAGCAGGGAAAGCTCACCTCTGTGGTGACACAGAATATTGATGGACTTCATCAGGCAGCAGGAAGTAAACGTGTCTGGGAGCTTCACGGCAGTGTGCACCGGAACTATTGTGAGGAATGTGGCAAGCTCTTTGATGCCAGATACATATTGGAAGGTACCGGTGTTCCGGTATGTGATGCCTGCGGCGGTCCGGTGAAGCCGGATGTGGTTTTATATGAGGAAGGGCTGGACAGCCATACCATGCAGTCTGCCATCTATGATATCAGTCATGCGGACATGCTAATCCTCGGTGGAACTTCTCTGGCAGTTTATCCTGCAGCGGGGCTCATTGATTACTATCGTGGAAACAGGCTGGTGCTGATCAATAAATCCACCACGCCCATGGACAGTCGGGCAGATTTGCTGATCCAGGGGAGACTGGGGGACGTGTTTGCGTGCTTATAAAATAAGGAGATTCTATGAAATATCTATATGAAGTGGGAGATATCGTAACGCTAAAAAAGCCCCACCCCTGTGGCAGCAAGGAGTGGGAGATTCTGAGAGTGGGAGCAGATTTTCGTCTGAAATGCTGTGGCTGCGGACATCAGGTGATGCTGGCTCGTACCTTGGTGGAGAAAAATACGAAAAATCTGGTAAAAAAGTCCGAATAACTTTAAAAAAGGCTTGCCTTCACAGTAAAATTGTGCTATCATAAGGGCTCGTGATATGTAAAATTCCTTGCTTCCTACCCGTTAGGAGGCCAGAGACCAAAAGGAGGTAAATCTAGCATGAACAAATATGAATTAGCACTTGTTGTGAATGCCAAGATCGAAGACGATGTCAGAACTGCTACAGTTGAGAAGGCAAAAGAGTATATCACTCGTGCAGGCGGAACTGTAACAGAGGTAGAAGAGTGGGGTAAGAAGAGATTAGCTTACGAAGTTCAGAAGATGAACGATGGCTTCTACTATTTCATCCAGTTCGATGCAGCATCGACCGTTCCTGCTGAAGTAGAGCAGAATGTTCGAATCATGGACAACGTTCTTCGGTTCTTATGCGTTAGAAAAGACGAGGCATAGAATAGAGAAGAGGAGATCGAAAGTATGAATAAAGTAATACTTATGGGAAGATTAACCAGAGATCCGGAAGTCAGATACTCAAGTGGAGATAATCAGATGGCAATTGCCAGATATTCACTTGCAGTAGATCGCAGAGGCAGAAGAGACGGAGACGGACAGACAGCAGATTTCATCAACTGTGTTGCATTTGGAAAGGCAGCAGAGTTTGCAGAGAAGTATTTCCACAAGGGAATCAAGATCGCTATCACCGGACGTATCCAGACCGGAAGCTATACAAACAAAGAAGGACAGAAGGTATATACTACCGATGTCGTAGTGGAAGAGCAGGAGTTTGCTGAGAGTAAAGCTGCATCTTCTGAGAATGCAGGAGGATTCACCCCTGCGGACAGACCTTCACCAAGCAGTGCCGGAGATGGATTTATGAATATTCCGGACGGAATTGATGAGGAGTTACCATTTAAATAACTATAGGAGGTAATAGCCATGGCTTTCAATAAGACAGACAGAGATGGCGCGCCCGCAAGAAGAAGAGGCGGCATGCACAGAAGAAAGAAAGTATGTGTATTCTGTGGAAAAGACAATGTAATTGATTACAAGGATACCAACAAGTTAAAGAAGTATATCTCTGAGAGAGGAAAGATTCTTCCCAGAAGAATCACAGGAAACTGTGCAAAGCATCAGAGAGCACTTACTGTTGCAATCAAGAGAGCCCGTCATATCGCAATCATGCCTTATGTACAGGATTAATTATTAGAAATTTCAGGAGTCATTCACAGTTGTGGATGGCTCCGTTTTTTTGCGTGTCCGTTGTGGTACAATATGCCCTGAGGCTTGTCCTCAAAGTAGCGCAAAGCGACCTTTGAGGGCTTAGCGAAGAGGCGACGGAGTCCGGGAGGATGCCTTAGGTTCTATTGAGAGTGGAAATAAGCCAGATGCCCTAAGAGAAAAATATGGTCTCTATCATAATCAGAATAAATACCAACATAAATGCAACTAGAGCATCAAAAAGTACAATACCCAGGTAGTGAGCCCCCCGTTTCTTACTCTTGCACAAAGGAAAATACCTTTGGACATTGCAGTAATTAAAACCAATGAGTATAAAGGAAAGCATCATAAGCAGGGAAATGATGCGATTCAGCCAAAGCAGCGCACCGGTGGTGTTCTCTACTTCCATGGATAAGCAAACATAGAAAATCAGCATATATGCAGGCGCAGACACCAGCATCTTCCAAGGGGTCATGGTACGAAAACCGGGCGGAAGAAACGAAGCGTCTTTGGGCACTTTTGCAGGCCGTTGGTCTGGGTTCATGATCTGCCAGATGGCAGTTTTCAGTTCCGTCACATCCTTGTATCTGTCGGAGGGGTTCATTTGGGTACATTTCCCGATGATTTCATGATAGACTTTTGTAGGGACAGAAAGGGAGGATTGAAGTTCCCTTAATAATATACCCACAGAATAAATGTCGGTCTGAGGAGAGGATGAACCGAATCCATATTGCTCCGGAGCTGCATAACCCTGGGTTCCCAGCAGTACTGTATCCTCTGCAGAATCGGTAGAAAAGCGCTTGGCGGCATTGAAATCCAGAAGAACCACATGGTTGTAAGAGGTGATAATAATATTGGTTGGTTTGATATCCCTGTGAATCACTGGTGGATTCAGGCTGTGAAGCCTCTCCAGAATACAGCATAAATCGAAAATGTAATGTGCAATGGAGTCATAAGTTAAGTCAGAGGATGCCATTTTTTCAGATAGGGAGCAACCGGAAATGTACTCTTCAATCACTGTGAGCTGACCATTTTCCTCACAATAATCGATAATTCTTGGAACACCATCCATTGGGTGGTGAAAAAGATATTCATAGATGGAAAGGTTGTAAACAGTAAGAATCTTTTTTATGTATATTTTCCCGGTTTCCTGATGCTGTACCAGATAAACCTGATGGGGTTCATTGATTACAGCGATAGTTTTATAATAGGAAATAGCAAGCCGTCTGGTGAAATCCAAGAAATCACCCCTTTCTTATGTGAGTCGTTATATGTACATAATCGTATCTGTAAAGTCCCGAACAGATACCCGAACAGTTACAGTATATCAGATAGGAGGAGCAAATGAGAGAAAAAAATACACGGGAGTTGGAAAATGTTTTGGGAAGGACGCATTTATCCCAGTTTGAAGGATATTGCAGGGAAAACAAGGACAGTATGTCGGATGGTGGAGATACATTTTCCATCTACATCAAAAATCTATTGTGTGAAAAGGGAATCACACAGCAAATGGTTTTCCTGAAGGCGGATATCCCGGAGCGATATGGGTACAAGCTGCTATCGGGGGAGAAACACACCAGACAGAGAGACGTGATTCTGCGTATCTGCTATGCGGGAGAGCTTACTCTGGAGGAGACTCAGCGAGCCCTGAGAAAATATGAAATGCCGGAGCTGTATGCAAAGGTACCAAGGGATGCCCTGCTCATGATTATCTTTAACGAGAGGCCGGGAAGCATCATTGATGTAAATGAATTGCTGAAGGAAAAGGGGATGGAACCTCTGCGGACCAGTGGATTGCAGGATTAAGGTGAGATTTGGGTTAAGAGGGCGTTTGTATAGATGAAGAAAAACAGAGACAGAATTTTTCTATGGATGAACATTTTACTTCCGGTGATGGTGGGCGGTATCACTTACTATCTTATTTCGCCGGAGGTATTTTTTGCGCGGCAACTGGATGCATTATTGGGAAGTGGCATTCATATTGAGAATGTGGGATCTCAGGGGATTATTTTTCGATGGCTCCGAAATTATGCATTGGATATGATGTGGGGCTATGCATTGTTTTTTACCTTGCATCTTATGGTGGCGGATGATACGGCGGAGTGGTGGAAAACTTTTGGGATGGCAGCCGTTTTTTCAGCAGGAATGGAACTTCTGCAAATTATGCCCGGTGTGGCAGGAACGTTTGATGTGTGGGACATTGTGGTGGAGGTACTGGCGGAGGGGATTGCCGCGGTGGTGTTGCTGTGTTATAAAAACTTCCCACCACTGCGGGGGCAACGGTGGTAGACCTGTGTATGGTAGAATTATCATATATTTTACAGGCAGGAGGAGTTTATCATGAGAAAGAAAAAGAAATGGCTGGCAATGGGACTGTGTTTTACAATTTTTGGAGCGATGGCACTGGGAAGTGGTTCCGATTCAGGGGATAGCAAGGACGTGACCACATCAGGAGAAACCGGTACGGAAAATGTCGGAGCTTCGGATAGTTCATCCGACACAACATCTGATACGTCATCAACCAATATAACCATAGAGGAGCAGGTGCTGGTGGATGAGGGCGGCATCAAGATTACTGCAACAGAATACACGACGGATAGTATCTGGGGAGATGGCATCAAGCTTCTGGTGGAAAATGATTCCGACACGGACTACACCGTTGGTTGCGATGCGTTGATCGTAAACGATTATATGATTACCGACTTGTTTATAACGGATATCGCAGCGGGGAAGAAAGCCAATGAAACCATGTATCTGTCTTCCACAGAGTTGGAGGCTGCAGGAATCGACACCGTAGGAAAGGTGGAAATGTATTTCCATGCCTATGATGCAAACATGGATGATCTGTTCCAGAATACTTACGCTGAGGTGCAGACTTCCGAGTATGAAAACATGGACACCACAGTAAACGATGAGGGAACCGAGTTGTACAATGAGAACGGCATCCGCATCGTGGGAAAGACCGTGGATGAAAACAGCTTCTGGGGAACAGCGATTCTTTTATATGTGGAGAATACCTCAGGACAGAATGCAGGAATCTCCGTAGATGATATGTCCATTAACGGATTTATGATGAGTCCCTTCTTCTCCACCACAGTCTATGATGGAAAGAAAGCCATCGACGATATCACTATTTTCTCCAGTGATCTGGAGGAAAACGGAATCGAGACCATTGAGGATGTTGAGTTGAAATTCCACATTTATAACGCAGATACCTATGAAACGATTACGGATTCGAATCCCATTACATTTTCAGCACAGTAAAACAGGGCATGAGTTAATAAGAGCGGTTATTGGTTAGCCAATAGCCGCTTTTTTGATAAGTGGTTGCAAGTTTGATTATATGGTGTTATAGTTTGAACAAACAAAAATAAAGTTTAGAATTAAAAAATAAAGTTTGGAATTCAAAAATAAAGTTTGGTAAGGGTATATGTCATTCACAGAGAAAAAGAGAGAGGAAATCAGGAAATATATTTTACGGAAAATAGCGCAGAGAGATGGAGCTGTATTGGAGAAAACCATGGACAGCTTTGGAATCTCTAATACTACAGTAAAGCGCTATCTCAAAGATGCAATAGCTGGCGGAATTATTGAAAGTGTGGAAGGGGAGGAATGTCCCTATCGGCTGGTTCAGAAGGAGTGCCGGGTTCTAGTGTCTTTGGAGGAAAGCAGGTTGGAGGAGGATGTGCTGTTTGATCAACACATAGCGCCATATCTTTCAGAATGCAATGAGCGAGCACGTGCGATATGGCAGTATTGTGGCGCAGAAATTCTGAATAATGCTATTGAACATTCCGGAGGAACAAGGATTGGCATAGTAGTTCAATGCAATGCATTGAATACCACAGTAGTAATTTCTGATGACGGAGTGGGAGTTTTTTCTACCTTAATGGAGTATATGAAGGGCAATGGATGGGAGCATCCTCGTGCTGAGGATGCCCTGGTGGAGCTTTACAAAGGGAAAATCACCTGCGACAGCCGGAATCATTCCGGTGAGGGAATATTTTTTTCATCTAAGATGATGGATTCATTTATTCTGTGGTCGGATTCATTGATTCTGAAATTTGGAAATCAGGAGAAGACGGAAGTAGTGCAGTCGCATCTGGCTGCCTATGCATCAAGAATATGGAAGGAGAGTACCATGGTTATGATGACATTAGAAAATGAGACAGAGCGAGAGGCAGGAAAAGTATTTGATCTCTATGCTGATGTGGATGATGGCTTTGTGAGAACACGGATACCGGTAAAGGAAGCCTGCATTACCGGCGAACCGGTAGCCCGCTCCCAGGCAAGGAGAATCTGTCATCGCCTGGAAACATTTCGTGAGGTGATATTGGATTTTTCAGATGTGACTATGATGGGACAGGGCTTTGCTGATGAATTGTTCCGGGTTTATGCCGTGGCACATCCTGAGGTAATGCTTCGACCGGTGAATATGTTGCCGCAGGTGGAGCGGATGATTCGGCATGTTGGAAGGGGGGAATCCGCAAATAATATTATTTTTCCGGCTAGTTGCTGATGTTTTGGTGGAAAATACAGTTTGTGAAGATAGTGTCAAGTCAAATATGAAAAACGACACAAGGGCTCCGTCACCTGCGGCGACACCTCGTGTCAAGAAATAAGGGGATAAGATATGAAAGTACAGGATTTAAAGGTAGCAGTGGTGGACGATAATGTTTTTAAGTCCATGGAAATCAAACGGGCATTGGAATTCAATGGAATATCAAATATTACATTGCTGAACAATCAGGAAGATGTGTGGAATCTATTGAATCGGGAAGAAGTGGATCTGATTGTGACGGATATGCATTATCCCTTGGAAAAAGGCGCAGAAGCGGATCTTCATGCGGGATATATTTTGCTGGAAAAAATGAAGGAAAAGGGTATTCAGATTCCGGTGATCATCTGTTCCAGCCTGAACTATCTGCCTGAAGGAGCAGTAGGCGTGGTTTGGTACAATAGGATGAAGGATCTGAACTTCGAGTTCAAGGAAGTGCTGGGGAGGGTGATGGATAATCTCTCAAAAGAACTTTAAAATCCCTATATTTCATGCTATAATATCCTCGGCAGACAAGACGCTCTGCCGGGGATATTACTTTCTCATGCCAAAAGGAGAAAAGCTATGACAAGAAGCATAAAGCTAAAGGGGCGGCTGAAAAGTTACATGCAGCTTCCATTGTTTTTGACCATATTACTAATCGTTCTGAATGTACCCATGTACTTTTGGGATGTGCGTGCCGGCGTGGTGGTTTCGGTTTTTCTGGTTATCTATATAATTGTGGTGGCCATAACATATAATAGTTATAAACCGGTGCTGGTTAACGAATTGATTAATTTTGCGACGCAGTATGGAACTGTACAAAAAAAGCTCATCAATGAATTTGAGATTCCCTATGCCTTGTTGGACTATAATGGAAGGGTTTTGTGGGTCAATGAAAAGTTTACCGAGCTTACCGGAAAAGATAAGCGGTTTCATAAGTCCATCTCTACAATTTTTCCCGGGATTACCAAGGAACTGATTCGTCAGGAGGAGAATATCGAGAGTCTGGATGTTGTGTGGGAAGATCATTATTTCCGTGTGAAAATGAACAAGATTTTTTTCGAGGAAATGATGGAGAGCAGTCAGATGGTGGAGCTGCATCAGGCAGAAGAGTATCTGACAGCGGTTTACCTGTTTGATGAGACTCAGCTGAATCAGTGCCGGCAGGAAAATGAGGATCAGAAGCTGGTAGCTTCTCTGGTATATATTGACAATTATGAAGAGGCATTGAACAGCATCGAGGACGTGAAGCGGTCTCTGCTCATTGCATTGATTGAGCGGAAAATTAATAAGTATTTCTCCCAGATGGATGGGCTGGTGCGAAAAATCGAGAAGGATAAATTCTTCGTAGTGTTCCAGCATAAGTATCTGGCGCAGATGGAAGAGAACAAGTTCAGCCTGTTGGAGGACGTAAAGACCGTTAAGGTGGGAAACGAGATGGCAGTGACCTTAAGCATTGGAATCGGTGTCATGGGTGCTACCTATACGCAGAATTATGAGTATGCCCGAATGGCCATCGATCTGGCATTGGGTCGTGGCGGAGACCAGGTGGTGTTAAAGAAGGGTGGAGAAATTTCCTACTATGGTGGCAACACCAAGCAGGTGGATAAGAATACCCGTGTAAAGGCCCGTGTAAAGGCGCATGCTCTTCGGGAGATTCTGGAAAGCAAGGAGCATGTGATGATTATGGGGCACAGTATTCCGGACGTGGATGCCTTTGGAGCGGCGGTGGGAATATACTGTGCGGCTAAGGTGCTTGGCAAGCATGCGCAGATTGTCATCAATGAGGTGACTTCTTCCCTGCGGCCCATCAAGGATAGCTTTACTGTGGATCACGGGTATCCGGAGGATCTGTTTTTGACCAGCGAGCGGGCATTGGATGCCATTGACAGCAATACGCTGGTGGTGGTAGTGGATACCAATCGCCCCAGCTATACGGAGTGCCCGGATCTTTTGAAGCGGGCAAAGAGCGTGGTGGTATTTGACCATCACAGACAGGGAAGCGAGGTAATCAAAAATCCTTTGCTTTCCTATATAGAACCCTATGCGTCTTCTACCTGTGAGATGATCGCAGAGGTGCTGCAGTATTTTTCTGAAAATATTAAACTCACACCGGAGGAGGCGGACTGTATTTACGCCGGAATCCTCATCGATACCAGCAACTTTATGACAAAAACCGGTGTGCGTACCTTTGAAGCGGCAGCTTATTTGCGGCGATGTGGTGCAGAGGTGACCAGAGTTCGCAAGATGCTGCAGAATAATATGAGTGATTATAAAGCGCGTGCGGAGGTGATTCGGCATGCTCAGGTATATCGGGGCTCCTTTGCCATTTCCATCTGTCCCGCAGGGGAGATTGAGAGTCCAACCGTGGTGGGAGCTCAGGCGGCAAATGAATTGCTGAATATTATCGGAATCCGTGCATCCTTTGTACTGACAGAGTATCAGGGAAAAATTTATGTCAGCTCCCGGTCCATTGATGAGATTAATGTACAGCGGATTATGGAGCGGTTGGGTGGCGGTGGCCATATGAATACAGCAGGATGTCAGATTCAGGGCTGCAGCTTAAAGCAGGCAGAAAAACTAATTGAAGATACCATCGATGAGATGATTGAGGAAGGAGATATTAAAGAATGAAAGTAATTTTATTACAGGATGTGAAGTCTCAGGGAAAAAAGGGAGACATTATCAATGTAAGTGACGCTTATGCCAGAAATCAGCTGATTCCAAAAGGATTGGGTGTGGAGGCAAACAATAAGACTTTAAACGATTTAAAGCTTCAGAATAAGCATGCAGACAAGGTGGCTGAGGAGAACTATCAGGCAGCATTGCAGTTGGCAGAGGATTTGAAGGATAAGTCTGTGGAAGTGAAGATGAAGGCCGGAGAAGGTGGAAGAACCTTTGGTTCTGTCTCTACCAAGGAGATTTCCCAGGCTGCCAAGGATCAGTTGAATTTGGAACTGGATAAAAAGAAAATGCAGTTAAAGGATAGCATCAAGACGTTTGGCGTATATGAAGTGCCCATCCGTATTCATCCTAAGGTAACTGCTACATTGAAGGTGAAGGTTACAGAAGCCTAGGAGGAGTGTACATGGAGGAGGCAGTCATTACACGGGTCATGCCAAACAGCCTGGACGCAGAGCAGTCGGTGGTAGGTGCCATGATTATGGACAAGGACGCCATCCTTGCAGCAGGTGAGCGGCTGATTGGAGAAGACTTTTATCATAAGCAGTATGGCATTATGTTTGAGGCCATCATGGAGCTGTTCAATGCAGGTGAGCCGGTGGATCTGGTTACCCTTTCCAATAAATTAAAGGCAAAGGATGTCCCCGCTGAGTTCAGCAGTCTGGATTTTATCCGGGATCTGGTGGACAACCGGATTACTTCTGCGAATGTGGCTTCTTACGTTACTATCGTAAAGGAAAAGTCTACCCTGCGCCGGCTGATTAAGACAGTTCAGGATATCGAGGATGCCTGCTATGCAGGAAAGGACAGTACCGAGGATATTTTGGCGGATACAGAGAAACGCATTTTTAATCTGCTACAGAACCGCAGTGGCGGGGATTATGTTCCCATCGAACAGGTAGTAATCAATGCGCTGGAGAAAATCGAGAAGGCATCGAAGCAGAAGGGAAGCGTAACGGGAATTGCAACAGGTTTTATTGATCTGGATTATCAGATGGCAGGATTGCAGCCCTCTGATCTGATTCTGATTGCGGCTCGTCCGTCCATGGGAAAGACGGCGTTTGTTTTGAATATTGCGGAGTATGTGGCGATTCATTCGCAACTGACCACGGCTATTTTTTCCCTGGAGATGAGTAAGGAGCAGTTGGTGAATCGTATGTTTTCCTTAGAGTCCCGGGTGGATGCCCAGAAGCTGCGTTCCGGTAATCTTACCGAGGCTGACTGGGAGATGCTGACGGAGGGAGCCGGCAATGTGGGACGGTCCAAGCTGATCATCGATGATACGCCGGGTATTTCTATTTCTGAGCTTCGCAGCAAATGCAGGAAGTACAAGCTGGAGCATGATCTGAAGCTGATTATCATCGATTACTTACAGCTGATGAGTGGTTCTGGTCGAAGAGCGGAGTCCAGACAGCAGGAGATTTCCGATATTTCCCGTTCCTTGAAGGCACTGGCCCGGGAACTGAATGTTCCTGTACTGGCGTTGTCACAGCTCAGCCGTGCGGTGGAGCAGCGCCCGGATCACAGACCAATGCTTTCCGATCTGCGTGAGTCCGGAGCCATCGAGCAGGATGCGGACGTGGTAATGTTTATCTATCGAGATGATTACTACAACAAGGACAGCGAGATGAAGGGTGTGTCAGAGATTATCGTGGCAAAACAGCGAAACGGCCCCATTGGAACGGTGAACCTGGCATGGCTGCCACAGTATACGCGTTTTGCAAACATGGAGAGACAATAAGACACTAGCAACTGTTCATACGCCTCATCGACGAAATGCGCAGCATTTTGGAGGTTGGAGATGAACAGTTGCTTTTTTCTACATTTTTTTCTTTTCTTCTTATGTGTTCTCCCCGAATACTGTCGGAATTCTACGATGAAAACTGATTGCGCTTGTTCTATGGGTGGGTCTATAATTTTATATCATAGATTGGTGCAAAGGAGGCAGATTATGGACAAGCAACGATATATGATTTCCGATGCGGCTGCACTGGTGAAGGTGGAATCCCATGTGTTACGGTATTGGGAAGAGGAACTAGACCTTACGATTCCCAGAAATGAAATGGGACATCGCTACTATACAAAGGAGAACATTGATCAATTTTTCAAGATTAAGGAGTGGAAGGAAAAAGGGTATCAGTTGAAAGCCATCAAGATTCTCATACATAATGGGGGCAATGAGGAGCTATTGCATCAGATGCCGGAATTTCAGGAGAGTTCAACACAGATGGAAAGGAAAGAAGGATTGATGACCCAGGCAAATGATCAGATGCCGGTGAATAAGGAAGTAGCAGACAATACCCGGCGTATGGAGCAGTTTCAGGCTATGATGACCGAGATTATCCGGAATGCCATTGAGGAGAATAACGAGAATCTCAGCAAAGAGGTGGGGGAAGAGGTTCGTACCCGCATTTTAAAAGAGATGAATTATCTGGCCAGAGAGCAGGAGGATGCCCAAGAGGAGCGTTATCGCAAATTGGATGCGCTGATTCGGCAGAACATGAAGGTGAAGCAGAAAAAGGAAAAGAAGCTGTTTCACAAACGTCCCGTGGTGCAGCCCAACTAAAAAATCTCTACCGGAGAAGAAGCTTCTTTTCCGGTAGAGATTTTTGCCTGTATGAGACAGGAATTGAAATCCGTTTGGATGTCACCACATGTACGCCAAAGATTAGCCCTGGCTGATAGCACCTGTGGGGCAAACACCTGCACAAGATCCACACTCGATACATGTATCTGCATCGATTACGTACTGTCCGTCACCGGCTGAGATAGCGCCAACCGGGCAGCCACCCTCGCAAGAACCGCAGCTTACGCATGTGTCAGAAATAACGTATGCCATTGTTTTGTCCTCCTTTGAATAATCATTGAATAGCTCTTAAGCTACAGTAAATTCTAATACAAAAGATTTGTTATTACAAGAGTAAATTATGAGGTATTTGTGAAAAATAATTGCATAATCAGGTATTTGGCATTATAATGTCTAGGATTAGCACAAATGTAGTTCAAAGCATAAGGAGGTACCATATTATGGCACAGGTTACAGGAAAAACAATGATCGGAGAATTACTCATGATCGATGAAAATATTGCACCGATTTTACTGGAGATCGGAATGCATTGTCTGGGATGTCCTTCCTCACAGATGGAGACCATCGAGGAAGCCGCTATGGTTCATGGCATCGAGCCTCAGGAGCTGGTGGATCGCATCAATGATTTCCTGGCAAAGGACGGAAAATAGAATTTTCCCGTGAAATTTAAGTAATATGGAAGCCTGATTTCTATCAAGTATGGTTGGTAGAGATCAGGCTTCCTTGTTTTTTATAAACTTCCGTAAATCATGTTGTTACCGCCTCATCAGAAGTGATTCAGCCTGTTCTGAACAGTTACAAACTTCCTTAAGAAAATGGGAGAAATGGCCGACATAGTAAATATAATGATGAAAGAGCATAACTATGAAGGTACGGAATAGTTATGAAAGAGGTTTTTACATGAAGATTGAATCAGCCAGTATTTTAGACCCTTCGAAGCAGGCGGCGCCGATGCTTCGACCGGAAGAACAACAAAATAGTGTGCGGACAGGGTCTGTGTTTCAGGTGGAGCAGAGTCGAAAGGCGCAGAATCTTTTGGACAATCCTACCTATGGAAAGCCTCAGAAGGAAGCGACCACAATAGAGGAGATTCAGCAGCAGGCATCGGAAATGGATGCGGTTCAGCAGAAGAACGAGATGCTGTTTGCATCCCAGACTACCTCTGTCAGGGACGCAAAGGAACTGGAGGAGAATGGCCACTCTCTGTTGGATGATAAGATTGAGACCGTGGTGACAGAGACAGATAAGATTAAGATGATGCTGGCGAAGGCGGGCTGTGATATTAGCTGCTTTGGGGATGATCTGACAGAGGAGCAGCTAAGCGAGATGGCAGGAAGTGCGGTCTTAGCCTACCAGCTTGCGCAGGTACTGACTCAGGCAGATCTGCCGGCTTCAGAAGAAAATGTGTCTGATATGATGGATACCATTTCTGTGCTGAGCGAGGTTTCTGAGCTTTCCGATGGCGCCATTCGCTATTTGCTGCAGAATGAGCTGGAGGCTACGCCGGAAAATCTGTTTAAGGCTCAGTTCTCCGGCAGTATGGCAAAGACTGTGGCAGAAGCGGAAGGGCAGATCGACTATACAGCGCTGCAGCCAGCAATTGAGCGTACTTTGGAGGAGATATCACTGGATATAAACAGTGAGAATGTGGAGGACGCACAGTGGCTCATTGCCAATGAGCTTCCTCTTACTGCAGAGAATCTGACCCGGAAGCAGGCACTAGAAAATCTGGAGATGCCCATGGATCCCAAAAAACTGGTGCAGTCGATGACAGAGGGCATCGCTGCAGGAGTGCGTCCGAAGAATGTGATTTTGACCGAGGTGGGATCGGGACAGGAAGATGCGGCGGAAGAAATCTATGAGACGATACAGAATGCGACAGATGAAGATGTCCGATATGTCTTGGATTCGGGAAAAGAACTTACGGTAGAAAATCTGAAATGGGCGAAAGAGGTGAATAAATCCTATGCACAGAACCCGAATCAGAAGAGTTATTCCAATGATACAGACAATGAGGACGGAAACAGGGACCATGCGTACCGTATGGTAAGAGCCATGAGACAGCTGGAAGAGGTGCGTCTTGTGATGACTACGGAGGCAAATCTTGCATTGCTGAAAAAAGGGATATCCATCGATACCATGGACCTAGAGCAGCTGGTGGAAGAATTGAAGCAACAGGAGAGTGAACTGCAGATTCGTGGAAGCGATTCTCAAGAGCCTGAGCTGATACAGCAGAAACAGGCTCAGTATCTGATGCAGGAAGTGGAACAGATGAAAACCCTTCCGGCTTATGCCATTGGAAGTATGCCTGCCGATGAGCTGACCCTAAATGGATTAAAGGAGCAGGGCAGCAGGATACAGATGCAGATGGAGCAGGCCGGAGAGCGCTACGAAACCATGCAGACAAGACCGCGTCAGGATTTGGGTGACAATATTCAGAAGGCATTTCGAAATGTAGATGATATTTTAAAGGATCTGAAACTGGATCCGACCAGGGTCAATCAGCGTGCGGTGCGGATTTTGGCGTATAATCACATGGAGATTACACCGGAGAGCATACAGCAGATGAAGGCAGCGGACGAGATGGTTCAGCGCAGTTTTTCAAATCTGAAGCCTGCAGTGGTTGAGAGCATGATTAAGAGGGAGATTAATCCGCTGGATATGAGTTTAAACGAGCTGAATGCAGTGGCGGAGGAAATACAGACGGAGCAGGGCATCAAAGAGGAAGAGGCGTTCAGCAAATATCTCTATAAACTGGAGCAGAATCAGCAGATCAGTGAAGAGCAGCGCAGTGCGTATATTGGAATTTATCGTCTCATTCGGCAGGTGGAAGCTTCAGATGGGGCGGTCATCGGCTCACTGTTGCAGCAAGGCGGGGAGATGACCCTTCGGAATCTTTTGACCCAGGTTCGGACGTCAAAACATAAGGCCATGGATTACCGGGTGGATGATGAGTTTGGTGGTGTCACAGCTAAGGAGAATGGCACAGTGTCCATCACGGATCAGATTGAAGCGGCATATCAGCAGAATCTTTTGAAGGACATTCAGCAGAATATAACTCCGGAGCGGCTACGTATGCTGGGAAATGAAGAACAATGGATGGAATTGACGCCGGAGGAGATGGCAAACCAATTGAAGGAAATGGAGGAACCTTTAGAGGGGGAATATCAGTATCAGAGCCGCCAGCTGGAGTATCTGGCGCAGGCTGCGTCAGCCCCGGAGGAGGTCTATGCCATGTTGGATCACTATGACCTGCCGATAACGGTAAACAATGTGCTGGCGGCCATGCAACAGTATTCTCAGAGAAACCGTCTGTTTCAGCAGATTTTTGGCAGTGAATCGAAAGCAGAGCTTTCACAGGAGCTTGAGGAGATTCAGGAAAAGCTGCTACGAGATTTTGGGGAAGCAGTAAAGACGCCCAAGGAGATGGCAGAGGCTCAGGAACGGTTGGCAGATACCGCAGAAAAAGTCATGAAGGACATGATGGTGGAGAAAGAGGATGTGACCAGTGTCGATATACGGGACATGAAAGTGGCCATGTCCCAGATTGCCCTGATGGGCGAGCAGGCGAAGGAGGAACAGTATGCAGTTCCTGTTTTGGTGCAGGGGGAAATGTGCAATGTATCCTTAAAGATTGTCCGGGGAGAGGACAAAAAAGGGCTGGTGGATATTTTGTTTGACACGGATCGTCTGGGCAAAGTGGCCGCTACGCTGCGAGCCACTAATAAGGGAGTATCTGCATATATTGCCACGGAAAAGGGGGAGACCGGGGAGCTTTTTGCCGGACAGGAAGCTTTTTTGAAAGAGCAGTTGGGCATGGAAGAAGGACAGGAGCTTCAGATGAGCTTTGCTGTCAGTGAAAATCTGGACATAAATGAGTTCGGAAAAGAGCATCAGACGATGTTTCGATATGGTGAGACACCGGAAGAACCGGTGCAGACGAAAACCCTGTACCGCATGGCAGAAAGTTTCCTGAACGTGGTTAAGTCCATAGAAAACGGAACCGATATACAAGGTAGTGAATAGAAAATTGACAGGGATGGTCAATCGGTCGCAGGGAAGCGTGCCAAGAGAAAAGAGAAGGTGGAACGAATGAAGATAAACCATAATATGTCTGCAGTTGTGACCAACAAACAGCTGCTTCGCACAGAGGATGCGCTGAGCATTGCCATGGAACGGCTTTCCTCCGGACTCAGCATCAATCATTCCAAGGATAATCCTGCGGGAATGGCCATCAGCAATAAAATGAATCTCCAGATCGATGGACTGGATCAGGCTAGCCGGAATGCTTCCGACGGCACATCTGTTTTACAGACGGCAGATGGAGCTTTAAGTGAGATAACCTCTCTGATACAGAGAATGCGGGAACTTTCCGTACAGGCAGCCAATGAAACCAATACGCAGGAAGATTTACATGCCATTCAGTTAGAGATTGATTCCCTCAGTGAAGAGGTGGATCGTGTCAGCAGAGACACAGAATTTAATAGTAAGACATTGCTGGATGGAACTGTGCAGAGGAGAGTATATGCGGAGAATGTAAGCCGGGTGGCTGTTTCCGATGAAGTGGCAGCGGGAGCCTATAAGGTGACGATAGACAGGGCTGCGACCCAGGCCGTATCAGAAGCGGATAATGCCGTATTTGCCAATATGTCGTCAGCAGTGGGGGTGTCCGGCACCATAAGTATCAATGGAAGTTCTACACAGATTTTGGCAACGGATACGTATGCCGAAGCATTTGCAAAGATTCGCGATGCGGCAGAAATCGGTGAGACAGAGGCAGAAATAACAGCAGATGGAAAGCTGAGCCTTTCCTCTACCGCCTATGGAAGTGAAGGAAAGGTAGCAATCAGTATCAGTGAGGCAACATTGGCGGGGGCGCTGGGATATGGCTCTACGGATCCGGCGACTGCCTACGGAATGGATGCAAAGGTTTCCCTTACCAGTGGATTCACAGCGACAGCTACTGTGGAGCCGGATGGAAATAAGGTGACGGTGACAGATAAAAATGGTTTCAGCATGTCATTTCTGGCGGATCGTAATCTGCCAAATGGTACAGACATTGTACTGGATGTGACAGATATTGGCACCATGAATATACAGGTGGGCTCCAATGAGAATCAGATTATTGCCGTGGATATCCCGGCAATAACCAGAGAGACATTATATTTGGATGAAGTGAACGTAACTACAGTGACGGGCGCTTCCCGTGCTATCAGTCAGTTGGATGATGCCCTTGCCCGGGTATCCTCCGTGCGCTCGGCCATTGGTGCATACCAGAATCGTCTGGATTATGCGGTTACCAGTCTGGATGAAACCAGTGAAAATATGACTGCTGCCCTTTCCCGTATTCAGGACGTGGACATGGCATTGGAAATGACTGAGTATACGAAGCAAAACGTACTGCAGCAATCAGCGATTTCTGTACTGAGTCAGGCAAATGACCAGCCGCAGCAGGTATTGCAGCTTCTGCAGTAGGAGGGGCTATGGACAAAGAGAAGAAACAGGAATTTACCAGACGAATTACTCAAAGTAACCGGGGACAACTGGTGGCAATCTGTTATGAAATAGGGCTGACTTATCTGGGAGAAGCAATGTGTGCCGGGAATGCGATGGATTGGGAGGAATTTCGTGCAGCCCTCCGGCAGACGGACCAGGTGCTGGTTCATCTGCAGGAACGGTTGAATTTTCAGTATGATTTGTCCCGGAATCTATATCAGCTGTATGATTTTAGCCGCAGGCAGCTTATGCAGGCCATGTACCAGAGAAGTGTGGTTCCCGTGCAGCAGGTAGAACAGATTCTAAAAGAGCTGCATGAAGCATTTCAGGCAGTGGCTGCACAGGATGAATCAGCTCCGCTGATGCAGAACGCACAGCAGGTGTATGCCGGAATGACCTATGGGAAAGAACAATTAAATGAAAGTTTTCAGGGCTTAGATCATTCCAGAGGATTCTTCGCATAAGGATCTGTAACTGCTCGGTATCCTTGCAGTTACGAGCGCAAATCCATGTTAAATTTGCTTCGCAAATGGATTTGTGCTTGCTAAATATATGTTTTCGTACGGCATTCGCAGTAAATGAGTATGCCTACCGAAAGCTACATGAAAGCTACCTGGATTGTTCTATTTGTTTCACTCGTTGCAGCAGGAATTTGTATCTCAGTTGTGCGGAATTGACTTCATAAATATACGCATCGATGAGATCCGGGTCTACCACATTCTGAAAATTGGAATAGGCATAGTCTAAATCATCTTTCGTGCGGGCCAGGTCGGCCAAAAGCAACATATAATATTCATTTCTCGGTTTTTGATTCTTTGATATATGAAGCATGTCATCCCCACTTTCTTATTTCCTGATTTATTAAAGATCTTGGGTCTGTTCAGAGGCTACCTCCAAAATGCTGCACTCTGAACAGTTATATATTCGTATCTGTTCAGTACCTTCACAGACACGATTCGCAAACCCATGAAAATCGGCTGCGCCGATGGGGTGTTAGGTGCCAGTGGCACCTGTTCAACACCGACCGAAGCGAAGCGTAGACTTTGCGCACACCTGAATCATGTTCTTACGGCCTCATCAGCAAGTGATTCGGCCTGTTCTGAACAGTTACCGGTTATCTTTCATTTATGGGTTTATAGGACCGATGCTCGCCTATGTTGCGGTAAGCAGGACGCATGATTTTTCCGTTCTGGGTCAGTTCCTCTAAACGATGTGCACTCCAGCCTGCAATTCTTGCAATGGCAAAAATCGGTGTATACAGTTCCAATGGAAGATCCAGCATATGATACACAAAACCACTGAAGAAGTCTACGTTTGGACTTACACCTTTGTAGATTTTACGCTCTTTCGCAATAATCTGTGGGGCGAGACGTTCCACCAGTGAATATAGAGCAAATTCTTTTTCATATCCCTTTTCTACGGAAAGCTTCTCTACAAAGCCTCTGAATATCCTTGCACGGGGATCGGACAGGGAATATACTGCATGACCCATTCCATAGATTAAACCTGCGTGGTCAAAAGCTTCCTTGTACAATAGTGCAGTCAGATACCTGCCTACTTCTTCTTCGTCAGTCCAGTCTTTTACCTGAACTTTCATATCCTCAAACATCTGAACAACCTTGATATTAGCACCGCCGTGTTTAGGACCCTTCAAAGAACCAAGGGAAGCCGCGATTACAGAATAAGTATCTGTTCCGGAGGAGGATACCAGGTGTGTGGTAAAGGTGGAGTTATTTCCACCGCCATGCTCCATGTGCAGAATCAGTGCAATGTCCAAAAGCTTTGCTTCCAAAGGAGTGTATTTACTGTCGGGACGCAGAATGTGCAGAATTGTCTCTGCGGTGGACAACTGCGGCTGGGGGGTATGGATGAAGAGGCTGGCACCATCGTGGTAGTGGCGGTAAGCCTGATACCCATATACGGATAACAGTGGAAACAGACTGATCAGCTGCATACACTGACGCAGTACATTCGGGAGAGAAATGTCATTGGCCCGCTCATCGTACGCATACAGAGTCAGCACGCTTCTGGCCAATGTATTCATCATATCCTTGCTGGGAGCTTTCATAATAATATCCCGGACAAATCCAGTGGGAAGGGAGCGGTATTCGGAAAGAATACTGCAAAAATTATGCAGCTGTTCCTTGGTCGGTAGTTCACCGAAGAGGAGCAGATAGGTGCATTCTTCGAATCCAAAGTGACTGTCAGGGGAAATACCTTTTACTAAGTCCTCTACATTGTAGCCGCGATAAAAGAGCTGTCCATCCGCTGGAACAGAAACACCATCCACGATTTTTGTGGAACTAACTTCAGATATATTGGTGAGTCCCACCAAAACGCCTTTACCATTTAAATCTCTCAGTCCGCGTTTAACATCATATTCAGAGTATAACTCAGATGGAATTTGATTTGCTTCAGAACATAATTTGGATAATGACATGATATCGGGGGTTAGCTCGTAAAAACTGTTTGTTGTCATTGCAACGCCTCCTTTACTCATTTTGTCGCCTCTTTGAGACATCAACTAAAGAATATCCTATCATATTTTATCGAATAAAAACAAGGGGAATTGTGGCACTTTTTGAAAAGTTAATATTACATTTAGAAAAAATTCATTATTTAAATGGATTTTTTATTGAGAATCATTTATCATACTTTCAGGACACATTTTAATTCTAAATTGGGAGGAATTTCTTTTATGGAAAGCAAAAAAATATATGAATATGTGGACCATACTGTATTGAAGCCATACACCACGTGGGAGAATATTACAAAATTATGTGACGAGGCGATCGCCCACAACACAGCTTCTGTGTGTATTCCCAGCTGCTATGTGAAGAGAGTTCACGAGACTTACGGAGAAAAGCTGCGTATCTGTACCGTGGTAGGTTTTCCTTTGGGATATGCCAATACAGAGGGAAAGGTGGCGGAGACAAGGCAGGCTATTGCGGACGGAGCCTGCGAGATTGACATGGTCATCAATCTCTGTGATGTGAAAAACGGGGATTATCAGGCGGTAGAAGATGAAATCCGCACTCTGAAACATATTGTGGGAGATAAGGTGTTAAAGGTAATTGTTGAGACTTGCTATCTCACGGAAAAAGAAAAAATCGCCATGTGCCATGCGGTGACCAAAGCCGAGGCAGATTTTATTAAAACATCCACCGGATTTGGAACAGCCGGAGCCACCTTGGAGGATGTGCGTCTGATGAAGGAACATGTGGGTCCGAAGGTTAAGATCAAAGCTGCCGGAGGAATCCGCAGCAGAGAAGATATGGAGGCTTACATTGAGGCAGGATGTCAGCGAATCGGATGCAGTTCGGCAGTGGATGCCCTGGGCTAGTGCAAATAGGGTGTGAAGGAGGAGAATGCAAATCATGAATCAGGAAGCATTAGTGGAAGAGGCAAAGAAAGCCAGAGAGTTTTCCTATTCCCCTTATTCCCATTTTCGGGTGGGGGCAGCACTTCTTTGTGCCGATGGAAGTGTGTACACGGGATGCAATATTGAAAATGCAGCTTTTTCCCCTACTAATTGTGCGGAACGAACAGCTGTTTTTAAGGCGGTATCGGAAGGAAAAAAAGAATTTGTAAAAATAGCGGTGGTGGGGGATGATAAGACATATCTGTCTCCCTGCGGGGTATGCCGTCAGGTGCTGATGGAGTTTGTGGATCCCATGGAATTTGAAGTGATCATGGCAGGCGATTCTGACAGCATAAAAGTGGTAAAATTAGCGGAACTTCTGCCGGAATCCTTCTCTCCAATGAATCTTAAAAATCATGTAAAAAAAGATATTTTTTAGACAAAACAGATTGACAAAAAAATAACATAGTGTATATTGTTAAGTGAATATTTTGGTTAAAATAATGGATTTCCATTATTTATATATTTTAAGGAGGAAAGAAATATGTCAACAAAAGCGTATTACCCAATTAACGAGATTGGCTTTGGAAAAGTTGGTTTTTCCAAGACACGTTCCATCATCGAAGCTCCTTTCTACGGCAATAACGTAGTTAAGGTTAACACCTTAAAAGAAGCTTATGAATTAGCAAAGAATTCACCGGGAACAGTCGTAACAGATATGCCGATTAAGGACGGCGAGACATTTGGTCTGGAGAAGGATGCAAAGGTTTTATTATTCAACGATGGTGCAGTAACCGGACGTTACGCAGCAGCTCGTCGTATCAAGGGTGAGCCTGGTGTGGATGATACAAAACTTGACAAGGTTGTTATGGATGCAATTTACGAGACCCGTTGGAAGACCATGTACCATGCAGAGTGCTTCATCGGACTTGATCCTGAGTTTATGGTGAAAGCTCACCTTCTGATTCCGGAAGGAGAGGAGAACATCCTTTACAACTGGATGTTGAACTTCCAGTATATGTCTGACGAGTACGTTAAGATGTATAAGAACTCTAAGCCTGTTGGAAATGGTAATGAGCCTGATATCTATATCTTCTCTGATCCTCAGTGGGTACCCGGCAACAGACCTGACGTTGATTACAGCTGCTTAAGTGATCCTTTGACTCTGTGCTACTTCGATACCAATGCAAACTGTGCAGCAATCCTTGGTATGAGATACTTTGGAGAGCATAAGAAGGGTACACTTACCATGGCTTGGGCTCTGGCTAACAGAAATGGTTATGCTTCCTGCCACGGTGGACAGAAAGAGTACACCCTAGAGGATGGTTCTAAGTTCGTTGCATCTGTATACGGATTGTCCGGATCAGGAAAGTCTACTTTGACACATGCAAAGCACGGCGGAAAGTATCCTGCAATCAAGGTTCTTCATGACGATGCATTCATCATCAACACTGATACCTGTGCATCTATCGCTTTGGAGCCTACTTACTTTGATAAGACAGCAGATTACCCGACCGGATGCCCGGATAACGAGTACTTACTGTCTGCTCAGAACTGCTCATGTACTATGGATAGCGAGGGCAAGATTCAGTTAGTAACTGAGGATATCAGAAATGGTAATGGACGTGCCCTCAAGTCTAAGCTCTGGTCTCCGAACCGTGTGGACAAGATTGATGCTCCGGTTAACGCAATCTTCTGGATCATGAAGGATCCTACCCTTCCACCGGTATTAAAGTTAAAGGGTGCTGCATTGGCTTCCGTTATGGGAGCTACTTTGGCTACCAAGACTTCTACCGCAGAGCGTGTAGCTGCAGGAACTGATTTAAATGCATTGAGAATCGTTCCTTACGCAAATCCTTTCCGTACCTATCCTTTGGTAAACGACTACGAGAAGTTCAAGAAGCTGGTTGAAGAAAAGAACGTAGCTTGCTACATCGTAAATACCGGTGACTTCATGGGAACCAAGTGTAAGCCTGCGGATACCTTAGGTATCTTAGAGACTATCGTTGAAGGCAAAGCAAACTTCGAGAAGTGGGGACCGTTCGAGGATATCGAAATCATGTATGACTGGTCTGGAAAGACTGCTGACTTTAAGCCTGATTTAGCAGACAAGGAGTATGTAGAAGCCTTAAAGAATGCTATGCAGAATCGTGTAAATGCAGTATCTGATTTCGCTGTTAAGAAAGATGGTTACGACAAGCTTCCGGATGAGGCATTGGCTGCATTACAGAAGCTGGTTGACGAGGTTTCTACCCTGTAATCAAAACCAAAAACTAACAGGAATTATTGATTGCAATGTTCCGCATAATATAGTATAATCATAATTAATTAAAACAGGTCGGAGCGGAACCGCGAAGACATGAACAGTTACGTATAATCTTTTGTATCAGAAGAAGATGCCTGGGATGTGCGACACTCCTGCATTTTTGAACCTACATTTACTTTAAAAGGGATTCCTATATCGGCAATTGGATGTCAGGCCTCCGTTAGCAGTGGAAGACAGAAGGTTGCGTGCGGTCACCCACCTAGCTGTGGCTAGGAGTCAAAATTGCAGGAAACGGCATTTTGGGTCTTCTACGAAAGATAGCTCACGTAAGATTTTACGAAAGACGTATTATCACAAATGATGGCAAAGTACAAAAGATGAAATACTACAAAAGATAAGAAGAAGCTGCTGATGAGGCAGCTTCTTTTCTTGATTTATAGGAAACATGAGAGAGAGTCGCAAGCGACTCCTTGTAATAGGAAAATCAGATGGTATGGCAGACGGTGGAGAGTCTTATGAATGCGAAGGGTATATATAAAAGAATTGTAGTATGGATTGTGCCTGCCTTGATACTGGTGGTGGGGATTCTTTTGCTGGGAAGATGTGGCAAACAACAGGAAGCAGCGGATACATATATATGGAAAGAGGAAATTCCAGACTGGCTTAAGTTTACCGGCTTTTCTGCAGAAGATATTGAAAGCCGAATTGGTGAATCAGGAAGAGTGTCCAGAAAAGATGTGGATACACTGGTAGCGATGCTTCACTTGTCAGACGAGATAGAAGTAAACGCTCAGGGGCGTTATCTGACCCGAGCAGAGTGGGTGGTATTATACCGAAAGTTTTTGGATTATTATGAAGCAAATCAGGTGCAGGAAAAAGATGTAATTTTGCTGGAGACAAATGAAGAAATATGGACAACGGCGGAGGGGGACTTTTATTGTGAAGAAGTGTCTTTTTTGGTAGAGCCTTTTTATGCATATACTGTTTTCTTCGAAGGAGATTATATTTTGGGTGTGGCAGGTAAAGTGGAATCAGAGACTGTACTTGAAAATGAATATATCGTGGAATGTGCCAATGAGAAACTCATTTTTATGTGTGATAATACAGAATATCAGGTAGAGGTGGACAGTGAGCAGACGATTTCCGGTGTGGTGGCAGACCTGGTTTTTTTAGATGGAAAAATCACCTGTATCCGGAAGAAGGAAGATCAGATTCAGGGAAAGCTTTTGGCGTTAACGGATACGTATGCGGAAATCAAGGGATATGGCCAGGTTCCCTGTAGTGAAAAAATGAAGTTTTACTCCACTTACGATGGAATCAGGGAGTCAAAAAAAGAAGAACTTCTTTTGGAGAATATGGAGATTACCTATGTTGTGGCGGAAGGGGAAATCTGCGCATTTTTAATGAAGGAGGCAGCTGCTCTTGAAAATATCCGTGTGCTGATTTTAAATGGGGAAAGTCCTTATTATGAGAATATTTATATCAACGGAGATGGGCCGGTTAAAATATCTATCGGTGATAATGTGAATCAGGTGGAGGGCGGTGCACTGGTCACGGCATCTGATTATCAGGAAAAATTGGCGGAAGATACGGTATTTTTAACTTCGGCGGATGGAAGTTTTCCTCTGTATCTGACGGATGCATCCGGTGCGCGGATCAGTAACGGATATTGTGGGACTCTGGAGCTTCGTCATTATGAAGCAGGGTATACTGTAGTGAATGTGCTGCCTTTGGAGACATATATAAAAGGGGTGATTTCCAGCGAAATGCCTGCAACCTACGAACTGGAAGCGTTGAAATGCCAGGCAGTCTGTGCCAGAAGCTATGCTTATCGTCAGCTTTTGGAGAACCACTATCCGGAGCTTGGGGCACATGTGGATGACAGTACCAATTATCAGGTTTATAACAAGAGTGCACCTTCTCCTGTGACCGATCAGGCGGTGGATGAGACAGTGGGGCAAGTGCTTTGCTGGGGGGATCAGGTGATTGAAGCCTTTTATTATTCTACCTCCTATGGACATTCCGGCGATTATACAGCATGGAATCTGGATGCAGCGGAGTACCCATATCTATCTGGTTATTGGCTGCGTCAGTCTGAGGGAACAGTAGATTTGTCCAATGAAACTGCATTTTCCGAGTATATCAGACAGCCAGATTCGGAATGCTATGAGTCAGACATTAAGTTTTTTCGCTGGACCGCCGATTTGAATTTCACAGAAAGAAAGGATGCATTGTGTACTCGTATCCGGGACAGAAAATCTTTGCAGCCGGAGATGATACACTATTACAAAAAGAGTGATGGGGAGGAAACAGATTCTTTGGAACACTTTGGAGAACTGATTGGAATCAGTATTGCAGGTAGAGACAGTAGTGGTGTTATAGAAAGACTTGATCTTTTGTTTGAGAAAGGAACCGTCTCCATTTCTTCTGAGTATAACATGCGTTACATTTTGGCAAGTGGATTGTCGCGGGTCATATGGCAGGATGGAAGCACAACGGATAGCGCTGGATTGATTCCCAGTTCCTATTTCACGATTGCAGAAAACGGAAACGGAAGCTATACATTATGTGGTGGTGGATATGGGCACGGATTGGGCATGAGTCAGAATGGTGCACAAAGGCTGGCACAAAACGGATGGAAGATGGAGGATATTCTGAAGAAATTCTATCCGGATACCGGCATTTGTAATCTGTATTGTCTGGCTGATGAATTTGTAGTAGAATGAGTGTGACTATAAAGGTAATGAATCGTTGCGAATGAGGGAAGAAAGCTACGGGAGGATTTTATGATCTGGAAAATGATTGGCAATGTAAAGGCATTTATGGATAAATGCAAGCGTGACAATATTAATGCGTTTGCAGCCCAAACGGCCTACTTTCTTATTTTGTCCGTGATTCCTTTTCTCATGGTATTCAGTGCCTTGCTTCAATACACGCCGGTGACGGAAGGAATGCTGCTTGATACGGTCAATCGTGTCATGCCTGAGTATATTGCGCCTTTTATGGTGTCTATCATCAATGAAGTGTATACCAGGTCGATTGGAATCGTGTCGGTGGCTATTATTGTGGCTGTCTGGTCATCGGCAAAGGGTGTCCAGTATCTGGTGAATGGGTTGAATGTAATCAACGATATCAATGAGACAAGAAACTGGTTTGTGCTGCGATTCTGGGCGGTGATTTATACCATTGTCTTCGTGATTGCCATTACGATTACGCTTGTTCTGGTGGTTTTTGGTGCTTCCCTACAGGAACTGATTTTGCGGTATCTGCCATTTTTAGGATCCGTAACAGAATTAATCCTGGGAACCGGAAGCCCACTGATGCTTTTGTTTCTGATCATATTTTTTACCGTTGTATTTTCTTTGTTGCCGAATCGCAAGATAAAGCTTCGATCCCAGATACCGGGCGCAGTTTTGTGTGCGTTATTGTGGTATTTGCTTTCTTTTGGAATATCCATATATATCAATTATTTTAATGGCTTTTCCATGTACGGAAGTCTTACCACGATTGTATTGATTATGCTGTGGCTGTATTTTTGTATGTATACCATGATGATGTGTGCGGAGTTCAATATTGTTTTCAACGAACATATAGAGCGGATTATGTATCGGAAAAAGCATAAAAAAAGCACTTGATTTTTCTTGCCATTTGGCAATTCATGTGATAAGATTACCATTGGCTATAAGAAAATGCTTAGATGGTGAGCAGTAGGCGGATATGCTTTTTTCAGAGAGAGAGAATCGTTGGCTGAAAGTTCTCTTAAGGTAAGGTGTCAGCTGAATTTCACACCGGAGCAGCGCAGGGGAAGATAGAAAAGTAAGTAGTCTGCGACGTTCATACACGTTACGTATTTGAGAGTCTGTTAAAATGACAGGAATCAGGGTGGTACCGCGGAGTATATTCGTCCCTAGGAAGGGATGAGTATCCTCTGCGTTTTTTCTTTTTATGCACACGAGGCGGAAAGGAAATATATATAAAGGAGATAGAACTATGAAAGAGAAATTGCAAAGCATCAGAGAACAGGCAATCGCTGATATTGAAAATTCTGCTAATCTGGAAACGTTGAATGAAGTACGTATGTCTATTCTTGGGAAGAAAGGTGAACTTTCAGCGGTATTAAAGGGTATGAAGGATGTGGCACCGGAGGATCGTCCCAAGGTGGGTCAGTGGGTGAATGAAACCAAGGAAGCCATTGAATCGGCTTTAGACGAGAAGAAGAAAATGTTGGAGGAGGAAAAGCTGCGACTTCGCTATGAGAGCGAGAAAATAGATGTAACCATGCCGGCGGAGCAGCGTGCGCATGGAAATCTGCATCCCATTACGCAGGTGCGCAATCAATTGACGGATATTTTTGGATCTATGGGATTTGAGGTATATGAGGGGGCTGAGATTGAGACAGATTACTATAACTTTACGGCATTGAACACGCCGCAGGATCATCCGGCAAGAGATATGCAGGATACCTTTTATTTGTCACCGGAGTTTTTGCTGAGAACACAGACATCTGCAGGACAGATTCATGTAATGGAAGCAAAGAAGCCTCCGATTAAGGTGATTTCACCTGGAAAGGTATTCCGTTCCGACGATGATGCTACCCATTCTCCGATGTTTACACAGATGGAGGGACTAGTGGTAGATGAAGGAATTACATTGTGTGACTTAAAAGGAATGCTGGATGAATTCGTTCAGGAAATCTTTGGAAAAGGAACTACAACACGTTTGAGACCTTCTTACTTCCCGTTTACAGAGCCTTCGGTAGAAGTGGATGTGAGCTGTTTCCAGTGCGGTGGAAAGGGCTGTAAGCTGTGTAAGGGTACCGGATGGATTGAGGTGCTGGGTGCCGGAATGGTGAATAAGAAAGTATTGGAAGGATGCAACATCGATACGGATGTGTACAGCGGATTTGCTTTTGGTATCGGCGTGGAGCGTATTGCCATGTTAAAATACGGCATCAACAACATTAAGTTATTGTTTGAATCAGATCTGCGTGTGTTAAAGCAGATTGATGACTAATAGATAGAAGAAGGAGGCTTATCATGTTAGCACCGTTAAGTTGGTTAAAGGAATATGTAGATATTGATGTTACTCCGAAGGAATTGGAAGAAAAGCTTTTTTCCTGCGGATTTGAAGTAGAGGAATTGATTGAAGTTGGCAAAGATGTCAGTAATGTGGTGGTAGGACAGGTGGAGTCCTGCGAGCCGATTCCAGAGACCCATCTGAATGTTTGCCAGGTTAATGCCGGAGAACACGGTACGTTCCAAATCTGCTGTGGAGCAGATAATGTCAGGGCCGGAGGTAAGTTCCCGTTGGCTTTGATTGGAGCTACTGTATATGCTACGGCAAAGGATCATGTGACTATTGAGGGAGTCATGAAGATTAAAAAGGGCAAGCTGAGAGGATATGAGTCTTTCGGTATGCTCTGTTCCGGCACGGAACTTGGATTGAGTGAAGATCTCTATCCGGGCGCAGGATACAACGGACTTCTGGTTCTGCCGGAGGATGCACCGGTGGGCGCAGATGTAAAGCCTATTTTGGGAATGGATGACTGGATTTTTGATATTGCAATTACAGCAAATCGTCCGGATTGTCAGAGTATTTATGGAATAGCCAGAGAAGTGGCCGCTGTGTTAGGCAAGGAGTGTCGGGAGCCGGCACTGGATTATACCGAGACGGATGTGGAAAGAATACCATTTTCTGTCTGCGTAGATGCACCGGATATCTGCCCGCGATATATTGCACATTATGTGTATGATGTCGAAATCAAAGAGTCGCCGGCATGGATGAAGCGCAGACTGGCTTTGGTGGGATGTTCTTCTATCTCCAATGTGGTAGATATTACGAACTACGTGTTAAAGGAACTGGGTCAGCCTATGCATGCCTTTGACAATAATTATCTGGAGCAGGATCGGATTCAGGTGAGACGGGCAAATAATGGGGAGAAGATTGTGACTTTAGATGAGAAAGAGTTTACCCTGAATGAATCCAATCTGGTGATTTGCGATGGAGTAAAACCAGTTGCTTTAGCAGGTATTATGGGTGGTCTGAATTCTGAAATCAAAGACGATACCACGGAGGTCATGTTTGAGTCTGCCAAATTTGCGCGAGATAATATCCGTAAGAGCTCCCGCGCATTAGGACAGGCTTCTGATTCCAGTGCCCGTTATGCGAAGGGTGTGGACGAGTACACCACAGTGATGGCCATGAAACGTGCGCTGCATTTGATTGAGGAACTGGGTTGCGGTAAAGTATCTAAGACTCATGTGGATATCAATACGGGAAATTCCATCGAGCCTCATGAAATGAAGGTAAGTGTCAGCCGTGTGAATGGTGTGCTGGGTATTACCGTTCCTACAGAGGAGATGACTCGGATTCTGACTGCACTGCAGTTTGCACCGGTGATTGATGGGGATGAGCTGACCATCCGGATTCCGGCATACCGTGAAGATATGGAGTCCTATCCGGATGTGGCAGAGGAAGTAATCCGTATGTATGGGTATGACCATGTGATTCCGACCTTTATGCCATCAGCAAAGGTTACTATGGGAGGACTGAATTTAAGACAGAAGAGTGAACTGAAAATCAAACGAGCGCTTTGTGGCGCAGGTGCGTATGAGGCAATTCATTATTCTTTCTTCTCACCATCTGATTTGGATTTGCTGCGTTTACCTGAAGACGCAAAAGAACGTCATGCAATCCAGCTCATGAATCCTATTAATGTGGATCTGTCACTGATGCGTACCACTTTGGCATCAGAGATGATTTATGCCATCGGACGAAATCAGAAGAAGGGGAATTTGGAGGGACGTCTCTTTGAACTGGGAAATATTTTTATCCCTAAGGATTTGCCCCTTACAGAGTATCCGGACGAGAGAGAGACGTTATGCGTCGGTGTGTTTGGTGAAAAAGAGAGCTTTTTCACTTTGAAGGGATTAGCTGAGACAGTGGCAGACACGCTTGATGTAACCTTTACCTATGAACCTGTCACAAAAACATTTCTGCATCCTTACCAGACTGCTGCTGTATTCTGTGAAGGATTGGAAGTGGGATATTTGGGTAAACTGAGTTATGAGATTCAGGACGAATTGGATATGCGTATGCCTGCTTACATCATGGAACTGGATCTTCGAGTATTGTCTCAGTGGTATGGCAAGGAGCAGGTCTTCCAGCCATTACCGAAATATGAGGAAGAAAAGCGTGATTTTGCCTTTGTGGTGGATAAGAATATTACCTGTGCCCAGATTGAGAATGGTATACGGGAAGCCTGCAGCTATGTGACAAATGTGCATCTGTTTGATGTTTACGAGGGAAAACAGTTGGCTGAAAACAAAAAGAGTATGGCATTTTCCGTAGTGTTTACCCCCCGTGAAGAGGAGTTTACCAATGAGTTGGTGGAAGGCTTTGTGGCAAAGATTTTAAAGAATCTGGACAAAAAACTGGGCGTGACCTTACGTGCATAGAAGAAGTAGGACAAGTTTATGGATGTAAAAGATTTTGATTATGAATTACCGGAGGAGCTGATTGCACAGGATCCTTTGGAGGACCGCTCCTCCTCCCGGCTTATGGTTTTGAATCGGGAAACTGGAGCGGTGCAGCATAAAATTTTTAAAGATGTCATCGATTATTTGAATCCCGGTGACTGTCTGGTTATCAATAATACCAAAGTGATTCCTGCCCGATTATTTGGCGTGAAGGAAGGCACAGAAGCTAAAATTGAGATATTACTTCTGAAACGTCACAGTGATGATGTGTGGGAGACACTGGTGAAACCAGGGAAAAAGTGTAAAATCGGGACTAGAATTTCTTTCGGAGAAGGACTTTTGGTGGGAGAAGTGGTTGATGTGGTGGAGGAAGGAAACCGCATGATCCGTTTCAATTATGAGGGGATTTTTGAAGAGGTTTTAGATCAATTGGGACAGATGCCTCTTCCGCCTTACATTACCCATCAGTTGAAGGATAAGAACCGTTATCAGACAGTTTATGCCAAATATGATGGCTCTGCGGCGGCACCTACAGCAGGTCTTCATTTTACACCGGAATTGCTGGAGCAAATTCGGGGAAAGGGTGTAGAAATCGCGGAAGTTACGTTACATGTTGGTTTAGGAACGTTTCGACCGGTGAAGGTGGATACCATCGAGGAACATCATATGCATTCGGAATTCTATCGGATCGAGCAGGCGGAAGCGGATAAAATCAATCGTGCGAAGAAAAGTGGACATCGAATCATTGCAGTGGGAACCACAAGTACCCGTACTCTGGAATCAGCTGCGGAGCCGGATGGTTGTCTGACTGAAAAAAGTGGATGGACTGATATTTTTATCTATCCGGGTTATAAGTTCAAGGTAATTGATGGCTTAATCACGAATTTTCATTTGCCACAGTCTACGCTTGTGATGCTTGTTTCTGCACTGGCTGGAAGAGAGCATGTACTGAATGCATATCGTCAGGCGGTGGAAGAGCGTTATCGATTCTTTAGTTTTGGAGATGCAATGCTGATTTTTTAGAAACAAGGTTGTAAAACTCGAAAAAGTATTATAGAATAGAACAAATAGAGTATTCAGTGTAAGGAGAAAACCATGGAAGAGAAGAGAAAACATAAACGTCTTGATCTGGATGTGCAGATACAGCTGGAGAAGCTGGACCAGGGTGGTGTGACGACATTGAAGCTTATACATGTGGACGTGACGGATATTTCCCGTTCCGGACTTGGTTTCCTGTCGGATAAGATGTTGGAGATTGGTAGTTTCTATGATACCAAGATACAGATTTGGACAAAAGAAATCATTAATGCAGTGGTGGAAATCGTGCGTTGTGAAAGTCGTCCGGATGGAAAGTTTAAGTATGGATGTACTTTCGTGGGAATGACAGATACGGAAGCACTAAAGATTGATATTTACCAGATTTTTAATGATGTATAAGTCAGTATATGAAAAGGCCACAGGCAATGATGGAATCCTTCTTGATTCGGTTGCCTGTGGCTTTCTGTTATTTCTCCGGAATGGAATCCCGGTATTCTTTTGCATCTGCAAAAAAGTGTGAGATGGATTTGGTGTCTTCGGATGTGATATAGCCTTCCATTTCTGTTAAAATTCCCTTGAAATCCTCAATTAACGAAAGAATCTGGTCTTTGTTGGCGGCACATATATTCTGCCACATAACAGGGGAAGAGGAAGCAATCCTAGTAATGTCACGGAAACCGCCTGCCGCAATCCTTTTCATGGTCTGTTCGGAATCGTCTGTCCGTGCTACCAGATTTACCAGACTTGCTGCCAGGATATGAGGCAGATGACTGATGGATGCGGTGGCATGGTCATGGACATCGGGCTTCAGAATCATTGGAAGTGCAGCCAGAGATGCGACATATTCCTGCATCTGCCCAAGGTCTTTAGGGTTTGTCTTTGCACAGGGCGTGAGAATGTAATAAGCATCTTTTATTAGCGCTGCATCGGCCGCCTGGTAACCTGTTTTTTCGGAACCGGCCATGGGATGACCGCCGATAAAGTTTTCTTCCATTCCCAGTGAGGTTACACTTTGATGAATATCGCCTTTCACGCTTCCCACATCTGTGATGATACAGTGGGAGGAAATGACAGGCTTTAGCATCTCAAGGTATTCGATGTTCTTTTTGACCGGACAACAGAGAAAAATCAAATCCCGATCTGAAAAAGCAGTGATGGGGAGTAAAGCCTGATTGGTTATTGTGCCGTCCTCTGAAGCATTGGTAATGGTTTCCAGATGACCGGATGTTGCGATGATATCAGTATCCGGATAAATGGCTTTGATGGCTTTGGCTATGGAACCGCCAATCAGACCGAGTCCGATAAATCCGATTTTTTCAAATTTCATAATGAGCCTTCCTTGCTTGTTGTATTTATGTATTTACACGCATGTTTGATATGATAATCATACATACTAACTAAATATATAAAATAAAATTAAGAATGTCAACACTTTAAAGTGATAAAGTATGGGGCTAAGGATTTAAAAGTTGAAAAAATGGAAACTGATTTGTTGTGAACAGCCAAAAAATTGTATTAAGGTACTAAATAGTCATATAGAAATTATTGTAATTGCATAAAAAATACATTTTTTCCAGTAAAAACAAGTGCAATTTGTACAAAATATTCACTGGTTGTTCATAGTTTGTTAATAAAAATTGAATAAAATAACTATATGAAAAAGAAGAATGTGTACGGTATGCACATAGAAAGGGTCGTGACATGCGCTATAAGAAAAGTTTGTTTGTGATTTTGATGATTATGGCAATGTTATTAAATCAGCCGGAATTTGCTCGGGCAAATCAGACGGATATGGTGACATGGTCTTCTCAGAGTGCATGTTTCTTTGATTCTTATTCTGACTTTGATACTGCTTGCGATGAGGAAGGAACGTATCATTTGATGTATTTTCTTAATGGTGGGGTTGTGGATGGAGAACTTCAGGAAACCTATGTGGAGGCAGAATTGCCTCTCTCTCTGCCAATTCCTACCAGAGAAGGATATAATTTTGCAGGCTGGTACAGGGATAATAATTATAGACACAGAATCAATGGTATCACATGGGATAATTGTGGCAGCTATGCCTTGTTTGCAAAATGGACCAGGGAGATTGATGCTAATGCCAGTGTACAGATGTATTCCTATACCACAGACTCTACGGTAAGTGGAAATGATAAAAAACTGGCGGAGTGCTGCTATGGATTTGTAGACACCATAGATATTCCCGGCATGCCTGCTACGAGGGAGGCAGATTATCAGGATAATCTCATCACCACGAAAGCACAGTGCCCTCAGGGAATCTGTATGACAGAGGATTATTGCTTCATCACAGCGTATTGTAGCGATGACAGAGAAAATCTGGGTTCGCTGTATGTTTTTGATCGTCATACCGGGGAATATCTGGTGACGCTTGGTATGAAGAAGAAAAGCCATTTGGGCGGTTTGACTTACGATGGACGCAATCTATGGATTTGTCATTCAGATACTCGTACTCTGGAATGCATCAGTTATTCCTATATTCGACAGGTAGCTTCCGAAAAACCACAGATTTTTGTAGATTGTACCGGAATGTTTCAGGAATACCGGGTTGCAAATATGCCGTCCTGCATTACCTATCATGATGGACTTTTGTGGGTGGCAACCCATAACACTTATTTCAAATCGGTTATGGTTTCCTATCGATATTTGGATGGGAAACTGGTGGAGCAGCAACGCTATGAGATACCGGAAAAAGTACAGGGGATTGCCTTTGACGAAGAAGACCACGTGTATTTAAGTACTTCCTATGGCAGGACAAAATCATCTTACCTTAAGGTGTACGATTCTGTTGATGCCATGAATAACAATCCGGGTAATTGTTTCATTAAAGTGGAAATGCCACCCTGCTCGGAGGAAATCAATTACACAGATGGAACAATATATATTCTTTTTGAATCTGCATCGGAAAAGTATTTTGAGGGAACCGATGGAAATGGCACGAGTGTCTGTCCGATTGATAAAATTCTTTCTGTGAACATTGATTCCATATTGTCCGGCTTATAAATGACAAACGGATTTCCCATATTTTTCCCTTGACAAAAGAAGTGTGCAGGCTTTAGCATAAGGTGGATGACAGGAGGAATAATAATGTCGCAGCATATAAAGAACTATAATTATAGAGAAATTGAAAATAAATGGGAACAGAGTCTCTCGGATGCCGGAACAGAGGATGAGGGAGCCTCGGAAACGTACTATAAATGTCAGTGTATGCCGATTTTACAGCCACAGGAAATCTCTGTGGCTGATTTTCGTGGACGGCTGCTGGCAGATGTGTGGGCCAGATATCGATGTATGCAGGGTGAGGATGTGCTGAGTCTTCCGGATGATGTGACCATGAATCAGGATGCAGTACAGTGGATCGAGCCTGTTATAGGACGTTTGGAATGCGAAGGATACCTGCTGTGGGAGAAGGAGGAGGGAGAAAACATCTATGGAACATTGCTTCTGGAGCACTACATAGATGCGTTGAAGAAGGATTTATCTTTGGTGATGATACCGGAGTCTGTGGCCAATATGCAGTTGGATTGGCTGAATCGCTCCGATAGAATTGTACTTAGGAATCCCAGGGAACAGATTTTTCTTGCGCTCCAATTTTTGTATGGGCAGGGAGAGGGAGTACGTTATCGCCCAGTGGATTTTTATGTGAATGGAACGACTCATGCGACTCGACGCCTGATATTAAGCCGTTTTCTGTCAAAAGTTCTTTATGATTGGAATATGGTGGATTTCAAAGAACCCTTTCTGGAGATTGTCAGTGTGGGAAACATTACCGGAGAGGACGGAAAAAAGATGGATTTTGCCCGGGGGAATGCAGTAAATCCGGTATTTTTGGAAAATGACTATGGAAAGGATGCATTGCGTCTTTATTTATTGTTTGTGGCACCCATGAGACAGGATTTTGCATGGGATGAGGATGGTCTGGAGGGAATCTATCATTTTCTGACGAAGCTATGGAATCTGGTGGCAAATGGTAATGACTTGTCGGAGTCTGTTACGAAGGAACAGCAGGAATTATGCAGGGAAATGACGGAGGTACTGTCTGACCGTTATCTGCAGTATAAGTTTAATACAGTTGTCTCGGGTCTGATGGAATATAATAATCGAATGATACGATTGGCCAGAGAAGGTGCGCTGGAAAAAGCGACGGTGGAGTGTTACCTGAAATTCCTGGCACCCTGCGCACCTTACCTGGCTCAGGAGTTATGGCACATGTTGGGAAATGAGTCATCGCTTCTGCATGGTTTGCATCAGCATTAGCATACGATCTGCCTTTTTTCGTTCTGCTTCACTCATGTTCTGCTTGAGGAGTTCGATGAGCAGAGCGGTTTCGGCAGAGGAAAACTGGATTCCCTGTCTTTTCGCCTGGCTTGCTGCGCCGGCAATGGAGGATGCAGCGCTCTGATTGTCTTTGCAGTTGGCTTTTTGGGCGAATTCCAGAATAAAGTCGAGCTTTTCTTTGGAAATATTCTGCAGTGCTGGGTTATTCTCTAAAAAATCTAAATTCATGCTTACCTTCCTTTTTATATTCTTTTTCTCCCTTTTCGGATTTGTGTTTCTGAGAATAATATATGAAAATTCATTCGAGAACACTTTTCTGAAAAGGGAGTTTATTTTTCCGTTCCGATATCGCAGGTGGACAGTATCTGAAACATGCCAAGCAGCATATCGATATTTTCCCGCTCATGGCTGTTACACTGGTCACTGATATCTGCAATCATCTGGCGCATGCGTTCCTGAGGATTTACATTTTCTAATGACTGGATGGACATGGCGTTTTCCGGAAAACTTTTCATAGTTCGCTGCAGTTCCTGATATTTAACGAACATGGCAAAAAATCGCTGACGACGACTGTCTAAGTAAGGAATCATTGCTTTTATAATCTGCAGATCATGACTTTGAGTCTGCAAATCGAATGTGGTTGGTTTGTATTCCTGTTCCATTTCTTATCCTAAATTTTTCTTCCTTTTATGTGTATGCAAAAATCAGAAAAAAATGAATATTATAAACAAAAAGAGAGGTTTTAATATGGGAAAATTAATTATAGATGGAAATCAGGTATATGAGCTTGATGAGGACTGTATGAAACAAAAAGAAAAAGAGCGGAACCAATTGGAGGAAAATAAAAAATGGAAAGAAGGTAACTGGTCAGAACAGATTTATGCGGAACCGCATAAATCTTATGAAAACGTATAGATAGCAAAGAATTAAATAGAAAGGTTCGAAGCAGATACGTTACGAAAAAACAAGGCCGGCTCCCCTACAATGGGGAGCCGGCTTTACGAGTCACCTGCTTTTAGCAGCCGCATCCGCAGCCAGAGCCGAACAGTCCGTCATTGCCGTTGCAGCAGAACAGAAGCAAGATGATCCACAGGCAGCAATTGTCGCCTCCAAAACCGCAGGAACTGCCACCATTGTTGCCACAGCAACTTAAGAGAAGCAGAATCCAGATAATGCTGCAGCATCCACCTCCGTTATTGCATCCACAGCTTGTAGCAGCTAAATCACTCATTCTAATTTCCTCCAAGATTTATTCTTACACTTCATTGTATGGAGGTTGCTTGGGTATTGTTACTGTTTATTCCGAAATTTTTTCGATGTTTTTTATATCAGGCGTAATCGCCATGGAATAATTGGTATAGTAGATGACATAACCGGCCACCGCACCGTTGGGCTTTTTCACATTTTTACGTTGCAGATAATCAATTTCCACTTTTTCGTTGTCGCGACCCTTGGAATAATAGCCGGCCAGTCTGGCGGCTTCCTCAAAGGTGGCATCCGGCAACTCTTTTCCCTCTGTGCGTACGATGACGTGGGAACCGGGCATTCCTTTGGCGTGGAACCACCAGTCTCCTCCATTTGCAAACTTAAAAGTGAGCTCATCATTCTGAAAATTATTTTTTCCAACATAGATATCAAATCCATCGGAGGAGCGATAGTGAAAGGGCTTGCTTTTGGTGGATTTCTTTTTGCCGGTATTTTTGCGGCGTAGATAACCATAGGTAACAAGTTCTTCCCGAATCTGTGACAGATCATCCTCTGTTTCGGCAATATCCAGTGCATTTAGAATGGATTCTAAATGGGCTATTTCCATCCGGGTTCCTTCCAGCTGAGTGGAAAGGGCTTCGGCAGTACGCTTCAGCTTGTTGTAGCGCGCAAAGTATTTCTGGGCATTTAAAAGCGGGGACAGGGTAGGATCCAACGGGATGTTCATGGGCTGGTTGGTGTAGTAGTTTAGAACTTCCACAGAGGAAGCGCCTTCCACAGCCTGATATCCATAGGTGTTTAGCAGTTCGCCGTATATTTTGTATTTATCTTTCTTCTCGGTATCTTTCATCTGTTTTTCCTGAAGAACCAGCTTTTTTTGGTTGCGCTCCAGTAAAGTGGTGATGTGACGGCGCAGATCAGCTGATTTCTGACGAATTCGTGTGTAGCTGTTTCTCTTTGCGTAGTACGTTTCCAGTACCACAGAGATGGAAAATTCCTGCTGAATGGTAAGATCCTGATACTGGGTCGGGAGAAGAGCGGAAAAATCCACAGGCTCATCTCCCTGGTAAATGATACAGGGTGAGAAATGATTTTCACGAATATCGTTCATTACATGGTCAAATACATGGTAAAAATGCAGGCGAAGGTCAGCAGAGAGACTGGCAGTTGCATCATCTGCATCCAAAGAGGCTCTGTGACAGATTTCGTTGGCACTGGGGGTACTGATGCCTGTAAAAGAGGATACCAGTGCTTTGGAAAGACTCATGGGCTTTTCACAGACTGTATCGAAAAACTGTTCCTGACTCACAGTTAATGGATTCAGCTTGCTCTGAGTATCCGGAATAAAGTAATTGCGTCCCGGCAATACCTCGCGGACGGAGCTGACCTGAGCGGGAACACGCTTGATACTGTCGATGATTTTTAAGGTGTTCTCGCAAAAAATAATGTTGCTGTATTTTCCCATCAGCTCTATGATTAGGAGTTTTTTGCACAAATCACCCATCTCATCTAAATGTTCAATCTCAAACTGAATGATTCGTTCCAGACCGGGCTGCCTGATGGCCGTAATACGCCCATTGGCAATGTGTTTTCGCAGCACCATGCAGAAAAGCGGGGCAGTCATGGGACTGGGTTTGTTGGAGTCGGTTAGATATACGAAAGGCAGGGATGCACTTGCAGACAGTGCAAGACGTCTGGCACCTTCGTTTGTCTTAATGGTCAGAAGCAGCTCGTCCGCCTCCGGCTGGGCGATTTTGCTGATTCTTCCGTTTAAAATGGTCTGATTTAATTCTGCTACCAGGTTTGCAACTACAATTCCGTCAAATGCCATAGCAGGTTCCTCCGTTTCTTGACACAAAAAATTACACTGGTTACAGTATAAGAAAAAATACAAAAAAATTCAATGTGGAACGTAATTAAAATTTGACTATTAATAGATTTTAAACTATAATACAAATATCTATGCGTAAGGAGATAATCATGGTCAAGAGTATGACAGGCTTTGGCCGCTATGAAGCGGAAGAGAGCAATCGGAAAATTACAGTAGAGATTAAGTCTGTGAATCATCGTTATCTGGATATGAATGTGAAGCTTCCGAAAAAACTCAGTTTTTTTGAGAGTAGTGTCCGTAATCTGATGAAAGAATATATGCAGCGTGGTAAAGTGGATATCTTTATTACGTATGAAGATTATAATGAGACAAATTTTTCTTTGAAATATAACGAGACTCTGGCCGGAGAATATCTGAAATATCTGAAACGCATGGCAGAACAGTTTGAGCTTCCAAATGATATGACCGTTAGTAAGCTCTCCCGCTATCCGGATGTTCTGGTTATGGAGGAGCAGGATACAGATGAAGAGGAGCTTTGGACTCTGTTGGAGAAGGCTCTGCGTGGGGCCGGACAGGAGTTCGTATCTACCAGAGAGGGCGAAGGTGAGAGACTTTGCCGGGATCTGGATGGAAAACTTGCCCAGATGCTGATTTATGTAGATGAGATTGAGGCACATGCACCGGAGGTGCTACAGGATTACCGCGAACGCCTTGCGGCAAAAGTGCAGGAGATTCTTGCAGATACGCAAATGGATGAAGGGCGAATTGCAACAGAAGTTACCATTTATGCAGACAGGATTTGTGTGGATGAGGAGACTGTTCGTCTCCGAAGTCATATTGAGGCGATGCGACAGGTGCTGAAAGCGGGAGATGGCATTGGAAGAAAACTGGATTTTATTGCCCAAGAGATGAATCGGGAGGCTAACACCATTTTGTCAAAGGCAGGGGATTTGGCTACTTCGGATTTGGGGATTAATCTGAAAACCGATATTGAAAAAGTCAGAGAGCAGATACAGAATATTGAATAAATGTGACAGAATATCTTGTCAAAGGAGTGATGGATAGAAGATGGGAGAAAGAGGAATATTAACGGTTGTATCCGGCTTTTCCGGTTCCGGAAAAGGAACCATTATGAAAGAATTGTTAAAAAAATACCCGGGACAGTATGCATTGTCCATTTCTGCCACCACACGCGATCCCAGGCCGGGAGAGGAGAACGGCAGAGAGTATTTCTTTAAGACCACAGAGGAGTTTGAACAGATGATTGCAGAAGATGCATTGATTGAGTATGCGCAGTATGTGAATCATTATTACGGAACACCCAGAGAGTATGTGGAAAGCCAGCTTTCTGCCGGGAAAGATGTGATCTTAGAGATTGAGATTCAGGGTGCACTTAAGGTAAAGGAGCGCTATCCGGATACGGTGCTGATGTTTATCTCACCGCCCGGTGCCGAGGAGTTAAAAAAACGTCTGGTAGGCCGTGGAACGGAAACCATGGACGTAATCGATGCCAGACTTTCCAGAGCAGTAGAGGAGTCTTTAGGAATCGAGAATTACGATTACTTTGTGATCAATGATGTGTTGGAAAACTGTGTGGAGGAAGTTCATTCCATCATACAGAACGAACACAGTCGTGTGTCACGTAATATAAATTTAATTAATCAAATCAGAGAAGAGCTGAAGGGCTTTTCGGAAGGAGAATAATTATGATACATCCATCTTATGTAGAACTTATGAAGGTAGTAAATGACAACGTGGAGATTGGTGAGGAGCCGGTAGTCAACAGCCGTTATTCTATCGTAATCGCATCCGCAAAGCGTGCAAGACAGATTATCGCAGGGGATGAACCGATGGTAGCCAATGCGAAGGGAAAGAAGCCTCTTTCTATTGCAGTGGAAGAACTTTACAACGGAGATGTTCAGATTATGGGTGAGGATAAGGAATCTGACGAGGTAGAGTAATTGGAAGGTTTTGGTATGAGATTGGTGTTTTCCTTTCGGGGAGAATGCCAATTTTCTATATCTATCATGAAAGAATATGATTGATAAAGGAATATTTGAAAGTCGGAGGTTTTCATGAATATATTTTTTGTCTCCTTAGGCTGTGACAAGAATCTGGTGGATTCAGAGTATATGATCGGTATGTTGCAGGCAAATGGATATACGATTGTAAATGACGAGACTCAGGCAGACGTGATTGTGGTAAATAGCTGCTGTTTCATCGGTGATGCCAAGGAGGAAAGTATCAATACCATTATTGAAATGGGAGAATATAAGAAAAAGGGACGTTTAAAAGCCCTGATTGTCACTGGATGTCTGGGACAGAGATATCAGAAAGAAATTGAGCAGGATCTTCCGGAGGTAGATGCTGTGTTGGGCACCAATTCCTATGAGCATATTGTAGATGCGGTGAATGAGGTATTGCAGCATAAGCATTATGTAAATATAGGAAGCCTGGAGGGATTGCCCAAGCTTAGCACCAAGCGGTGCCTTACGACAGGCTTGCAGCGTTATGCGTATCTGAAAATTGCGGAGGGCTGTAATAAGCGTTGCACCTATTGTGTGATTCCTTCGGTTCGTGGCAATTACCGCAGTGTGCCCATCGAAGAGTTGGTGGAATCTGCCAGAGAACTGGCGGCTCAGGGCTGTCGGGAACTGATTCTGGTGGCACAGGAAACCACTTTATACGGTGTGGATCTCTATGGAGAAAAGTCTTTGCATCACCTGCTGGATGAACTGAACAAGATTCCTGAGTTATACTGGATTCGCATCATGTATTGCTATCCGGAGGAAATATACCCGGAACTGATTGCTTCCATAAAGCGGAACGAGAAAGTCTGTCATTATCTGGATCTACCCATTCAGCATGCCAGTGATGAGGTGTTGCGACGTATGGGCAGGAGAACCAATCAGCAGGATTTGGTGCAGATCATCACGAACCTGCGTCAGGAAATACCGGATATTGCACTGCGAACCACAGTGATCTGTGGTTTTCCGGGAGAGACAGAGGAACAGCATGAGGAACTGATGGGCTTTATCAATGAGATGGAGTTTGATCGTTTGGGTGCCTTTTGCTATTCGGCGGAAGAGGGAACACCGGCGGCAGAGATGCCGGATCAGGTAGACCCGGAACAGATGCGTCAGTGGCAGGAAGCTGTGATGGAGCTTCAGCAGGAAATTTCCTGTGACAAAAATGAGACGCGGATCGGTCAGGAGACCTATGTGTTTATCGAGGGAAAGACTGTGGATGCGGAGAATGTATATGTTGGCAGAACCTACCGGGATGCCCCTGAGGTGGATGGTCTGGTCTATATACAGACTTCTGAGGAAATACTCACCGGAGAATTTGTGAAAGTTCGTATTACCGGTGCATATGAATATGATTTGATAGGAGAGATGATGTAAATGAATTTACCAAATAAGCTTACCATGTTTCGTGTGGTGTTGATTCCTTTTTTTGTGATATTTATGTTGGCACCTGTTTGTAGCGGCTATGCAAATTACATAGCAGTTGCAATCTTTATTATTGCAAGTTTGACGGATCTTTTGGATGGAAAAATTGCAAGAAAATACAATCTTGTGACAGATTTCGGCAAATTTATGGACCCTTTGGCAGATAAACTGCTGGTATGTTCGGCCATGATCTGTCTGGTGGAAAAGGCTCAGCTTCCTGCCTGGATCGTGATCGTAATCATTGGACGGGAGTTTATCATCAGTGGTTTTCGTCTGATTGCAGCAGATAATGGCATTGTCATTGCGGCAAGTTATTGGGGCAAGTTCAAGACTACATTTCAAATGCTGATGATCATTGTGCTGGTGTTTAACCTGGATTTTAACAATTCGTATGTGTATCTGGCTGGTCAGGTGCTGGCATATATTGCACTGGCATTGACAGTCATTTCTCTGGTGGACTATCTGTGGAAAAATAAGGGTGTCTTAAAAGAACAGAAGTAAAGGTGTTTGTTTATGAGTGAAAATAAAGCGAGTCTGGAAGAGCAACTGGTGGCTTGGTTAAAAAAGAAGAATTATACCATTGCTACAGCAGAATCCTGTACCGGTGGACTGGTTGCGGCAACCCTGATTAATGTGGCGGGAATTTCTCCCTATCTGAAGGAGTCTTATATCACATATTGCGATGATGCAAAGCATCGCATCCTGCATGTTACT
This sequence comes from Lachnospiraceae bacterium, assembly GCA_022766245.1. GTDB lineage: Bacteria > Bacillota > Clostridia > Lachnospirales > Lachnospiraceae > Roseburia_C. The sequence continues at coordinate 71,347 of JALEPL010000033.1, forward strand.
TTCGAAACTCTGGAAAGATACACTGCAGTCAGCGAAAAATGTGCAGAGGAAATGGTTTGTGGAGTTACGGCTGTGGCGGATGCACAGGTGGGTATCTCTGTCACCGGTATTGCAGGACCGGGAGGTACAAAGGAATTTCCGGCAGGACTGGTTTACATTGGCAGCAAGGTTGATGAGCAGATATGTGTGGAGTGCTATCATTTTGAGGGGGATCGACAGAGCGTGCGGGCTCAGGCAGCGCAGGCCGCGTTGCAGCAGACATTGAAGCTATTGGAGGATGAAGGGTGAGAATTATTGCAGGAAAGGGCAGGAGTCTGCCGTTGAAGACAATAGAGGGAATGGATACCAGACCCACTACGGATCGAATTAAGGAGACATTGTTTAATATGCTTCAGTCTTTTTTGGCGGATTGTGAGTTTTTGGATCTCTACGCCGGAAGTGGACAGATTGGCTTAGAAGCTGTGAGCAGAGGCGCTGCGCATGCAGTTTTTGTGGAAAATGGAAAACGTGCCGCAGCGTGTATTCAGGATAATATTTCTTTTACCAGATTCGATGGGCAGTGTACTCTGATGAATACGGATGTGATGAGTGCGTTACATCAGATGGAAGGAAAACGATATTTTGATGTGATTTTTATGGATCCTCCCTATGGAAAGTCGCTGGAGAAAGAGGTGCTTACCTATCTTTCGTGCTCCAACATGATAGACGATGGCAGTCTGATCGTTGTGGAGGCATCTCTGGGTACAGATTTCAGTTATCTGGAGGAATTGGGATTCGTTCTGGAAAAGAGAAAAGCATACAAAACAAACGAGCATGCATTTATACGGAAAGGGTAAAGGCAAGTATAGAAATGAAAAAAGCAATATATCCGGGCAGCTTTGATCCGGTGACAAACGGACATGTGGATATGATCGTAAGGTCTGCCAGTATTGTAGATGAATTAGTAGTGGGAGTACTCAATAACAGTGCAAAAAATCCATTGTTTTCTGTGGAGGAACGTGTTAGTATGTTAGAGGAGATTACAAAGGATATTCCCAATGTTACTGTGGCATCCTTTGATGGATTGCTGGTGGATTACATGGAACAGATCGGTGCGTCTTTGATTATTCGTGGATTGCGTGCAGTAACGGATTTTGAATATGAATTGCAGATTGCGCAGACAAATCATCGGGTCAGCCCGGCGGTGGAGACAATTTTTCTCACAACGAATTTGAAGTATTCATATTTAAGTTCGACAATTGTAAAGGAAGTTGCAGCTTACGGTGGTGATATTTCACACTTTGTGCCGGAGCAGTTTATCGAACGGATTTACCGGAAATACAATATTGTAAAATAAGGAGAGTGTATCATGAGCAGCAGAATGGAACAGATTATTGAGGAGATTGAGGAGTACATAGACAATTGCAAATTCCAGCCCTTATCCAATACCAAAATTGTGGTAAATAAGGATGAACTGGAGGAACTTCTGACCGAGCTTAAAATGAAGACACCGGAGGAGATTAAGCGTTATCAGAAGATTATCAGCAATAAGGAGGCAATCTTGGCAGATGCCCAGGCAAAAGCAGATGCCATCATTGCGCAGGCTCAGGTGCAGACCAATGAACTGGTCAGTGAGCATCAGATTATGCAACAGGCCTATGCTCAGGCAAATGAGGTGGTTATGATTGCCACAAAGCAGGCACAGGAGATTCTGGATAATGCTACCAATGATGCCAACAATATTCGTATGGCTGCTATTGAATATACGGATAACAGTTTAAAGAGTGTGGAGGAGATTCTCACCAGAAGCATTTCAAATTATAAGACACGCTATGAGGGTCTTTTGAATTCTCTGCAGGAGAGCCTGGACGTGGTGGTTGCAAACCGCAGCGAGCTGGTGCCCATGGAGATGGAGCAGGGTATGACTGAGGCCGTTAAGGATGAAACTCCTGCACAGTCAGAAGCACCGGTAGAGGATTTGACCGGTAAGGAAGAGTAATCAGAGGAACGGATATATCAGATAGCCGCACAGTCCACTGATTCCTGCTAATAGCAAATGTGTCAGCACGTATTGTTTCATTGGAAGCTTGGCAGTGTGTACCATGGAGTAGGTTTGGGCGATTCCACATACGCCACCAAAGGCTGTCAGGGATAGGATACAGGCGTATTTGATTTGTTCAGGCAGAGACGAGCTGCCCAGAAGAGCCACTCCGTTGGTGATTTCCAGTGGGGCTGTGAGGATAAGCCGCCAGAAAGAAGTGGGACAGTATATTTCAATCAGTTGTGTCAGAATAGAAAAGAGTATGATATACCCTCCCAGTTTGCACATCATTTCAAAACTGTTCATAATACCGGCATCCAGGATTGAAAAATTGATTTTTAGTCCGGATGTCGTATTTTTTTGCGACGGAAAGATATGTTTAGCTGCAATGAAATGGCCCAATACAACCGCTGGCATATATAGACATAATAACGTGGGGAGAAACAGCGTGTTCCTTCCCATTGTATCGTGAACAATGTAGCTGATGATAAAAATAGGACTGATGTTATTGCAGACAAGAAAGAGTATGGATGCTTCCTCTTGAGAAATCTGACCGGATGCTACCATCTGACTGCAGATGCGACTACCCATGGGAAATCCAAATAGGAATCCGGCTACCAGGGGGAAGGCTCCTTGTCTGCTGCATTTTACCAAAGCTTTTACGAAGGGCTGAAGAAAATACGATAAATAGAGACAGCCATTGGAATGAATCAAAAGATCTGACAGGATGGCGAAGGGCAGGAGAGCAGGCAGAATGTGTTCATACCATAGCAGCAGTCCGTAAGCAGCGGCTTTTACTGTGCTAATGGGATGGAGCAGCATCAAAAATAGTAATAAAAAAATGGCAAGGATGGAAATAGATTTTTTCATATTCTAATATATTGTTATAAATGCTGTTTTATGCGATGGAACTATGAGGAAGTATCTTGCAGGACTGATGGTGTTTTTGTTTGCGATGATTGTAGATGTGTCGATGCTGCGTTGCATACATCGCTATGGGGAGAGCTATGTACCTTTTGATGAAGCTGCCATTAAAAACGTAATCCGCAATCATCAGATTACACCGGAGCAGGTGATTGGACTAAATGAGGCGGAATCGGTATATGGATTTTCTGAGCTGGCATTTGCCTATTTTTATTCCAATCTCACAGAGGTTTCGGGATTGGAAAACAGTTATGCGAGATTGTCAGAGCAATATCCGGCAGAGACCACTTACTGGGTACAGCAGATATCTGCCATTTGGAGTGATATCAAGTATTTCCCTGTGCCGGAAAGTGCCACAGAATCTTATGATGTGAACTTTGAGGATTCCTGGATGCAGTCTCGAAGCTTTGGTGGCAACAGGGGACATGAGGGCTGCGATATTATGGCAGAGAAGAATAATCGGGGCCTATACCCAGTGGTCAGTGTCAGCGACGGGGTGGTGGAGCAGATGGGATGGCTTCCCCAGGGAGGATACCGCATCGGGATTCGGAGCAGTCATGGAGCATATTTTTATTATGCCCATCTTGCAGATTATGAGGAGGGGCTTGAACCGGGAGACGAAGTAGCTGCCGGAGAACTGTTGGGCTTCATGGGAGATACCGGATATTCTGACGTGGAGGGAACTACAGGAAATTTTGACGTACACCTGCATTTTGGTATATACTTAAATGATGCGGACGGAAAGGAATTCAGTGTGAATTCTTATGCGGTCTTAATGTATTTAAAGGACAAAAGGCTGGTGTATTCCTATTAAAGATGCCTTTTTCGTAACTGTTCAGAACAGGCCGAATCACTTGCTGATGAGGCCGTAAGAGATACCCTTTTTCCAGGAATAAGAGGAACGGACTCATGATGAGATTAGACAAATTGTTATGTGAAATGAATCTAGGTACCCGCAGTCAGGTGAAGGAACAGATCAAGAAGGGGCGTGTCACGGTGAATGGGAACACGGCCCAGCGCCCTGAGCAAAAGACGGATCCGGAGAACGACCGGATCTGTGTGGATGGGAAGCCGATTTCCTATATACAATATGTTTATTATATGCTTCATAAGCCGGCAGGCTGTGTCAGTGCCACAGAAGACGGCCGGCATGCAACCGTATTGGACTATATCAAAGACGAGCCCAGAAGGCAGGAACTTTTTCCGGTGGGCAGACTGGACCTGGATACTGAGGGACTGCTTCTTATGACAAATGATGGAGAACTGGCCCATCGTCTGTTATCCCCTGCACATCATGTGCCAAAGACATATTATGCGAAGGTAAAAGGACAAGTTACCGGACAGGATGTGGAGGAGTTTTCTAAGGGACTGGATATCGGTGAGAAAAAGCTTACAAAACCGGCAGAGCTTACCATATTACAGTCAGGGGAGATATCGGAGATTCTGGTTATCATAACAGAAGGCAGGTTTCATCAGATTAAGCGAATGTTTGCCTGCGTAGGCAAAGAGGTTATCTATTTAAAACGAATTCGTATGGGAAGCCTTCAACTGGATGAAAATCTGGCTCCGGGGGAATATCGTCCCCTAACGGAGGAAGAAGTTTTGGAACTACAGAAGGCAAAATAGTTTTCAGGAGAGGATAGAGGATGGCAAAAGGTTTTTTACCCATTTCAAAACAGGATATGGATGAGGCAGGTATCCAACAACTGGATTTTGTTTACGTAATTGGGGATGCCTATGTGGATCACCCATCCTTTGGGCCTGCTATTATCAGTCGGGTGTTAGAAGCTCACGGTTATCGGGTGGGAATTATTGCGCAGCCGGATTATCATAATGAGAAAAGTATTACGGTACTAGGGGAACCCAGACTGGGATTTCTGGTGAGCTCCGGCAATATGGATTCCATGGTAAATCATTATTCCGTGTCGAAAAAACGGCGAAAGCAGGATAGTTACACGCCGGGTGGTGTCATGGGAAAAAGACCGGATTATGCCGTAGTGACCTACTGTAATCTAATTCGTCGGACTTACAAGCATACGCCCATCGTGATCGGGGGAATTGAGGCCAGTCTCAGACGTCTGGGACATTACGATTACTGGTCCAACAAAGTAAAACGTTCGATTTTGTTGGATTCCGGGGCAGATTTGATTTCCTATGGTATGGGTGAAAAGAGCATTGTGGAAATTGCCGATGCGTTGGACAGTGGTTTGAAGGTTTCGGATATCACCTTTGTGGAGGGAACGGTATACAAAACCAGAGATGAGGATAGTATTTATGATGCCATTCGGCTTCCGGCCTTTGAGGAGATCAAGGCGGATAAGCGTGCTTATGCCAAAAGCTTTTCCATTCAGTATCAGAACACGGATCCCTTTGCTGCCAGACGGATTTATGAGACCTATGATCAAAAGCTTTTTGTCGTTCAGAATACACCGGCCAAGCCTCTGACCACCCAGGAGATGGATGATGTCTATGCGCTGCCCTATATGAGGACCTATCATCCGGTTTATGAGAAGGAGGGAGGAATTCCTGCAATCCGTGAAGTGAAGTTTTCCCTGGTCAGCAATCGTGGCTGCTTCGGCGGATGCAGCTTCTGTGCATTGACGTTTCATCAGGGACGTATCGTGCAGTGCAGGAGTCATGAATCCATCCTTTCTGAGGCAAAGCTTATGACAAAGGATCCGGAATTCAAGGGCTATATCCATGATGTGGGAGGTCCAACCGCAAACTTTCGGGCACCGGCATGTAAGAAACAGATGACAAAAGGCGCTTGCCCGAATAAGCAATGCCTGTTTCCCAAGCCCTGCAAAAACCTTGTGGCGGATCACAGCGACTATATCAGACTGCTACGGTCACTGCGCAGCCTGCCCGGTGTAAAAAAAGTGTTTATCCGTTCCGGAATCCGGTTTGATTATCTGCTTGCAGACCAGAAAAATGATTTCCTTACCGAGCTATGCAAGTATCATGTCAGTGGACAGCTAAAAGTGGCACCGGAGCATATTTCAGATACGGTACTGTCGAAACTGGGAAAGCCCTCCGTGTCGGTGTATAACCGGTTCGTGGACAAGTATCGACGTACCAATGAGCGTCTGGGCTTAAAACAATATCTGGTGCCCTATCTCATGTCCTCCCATCCGGGGTCTACGTTAAAGGAAGCGGTGGAGCTGGCAGAGTACCTGCGGGATTTGGGGTATATGCCGGAGCAGGTGCAGGATTTTTATCCAACCCCATCCACCATCAGTACCTGTATGTATTATACGGGCTTAGATCCCCGCACTATGGAACCGGTTTATGTGGCTACGAATCCTCATGAAAAAGCCATGCAGCGTGCCCTGATTCAATACCGTAATCCGGAAAACTATGATCTGGTGTATGAGGCATTGCAGCTGACTCACAGACAGGATTTGATTGGATTTGGAAAAGAATGTCTGATTCCACCGCGAAAGAAACCTGTGGACAGAAAAAGTGAGAAAACAGCAGGAAAGACTAAAAGCAGAAATACTTCCAAGGATGTTCGACCGGGAGAAAAGGATAGGAAAAATGGAAAAAATAACAAAAATGGCAAAAATAGTAAGAAGAAGACCTTGCGAAATATACACAAAAAGCATTAACAAAGTGAATAGATTATGAAAGAATTTATCATAAACAAAAACGAAGCGGGACAGCGCTTTGACAAATACTTAAAGAAGCTATTAAAGGAGGCTCCAGGCAGTTTTCTGTATAAGATGCTTCGCAAGAAAAATATCACATTGAACGGGAAAAAGGCAGAGGGAAAGGAAATCCTAAAGGAGCAGGACCGAGTGAAACTTTTTTTATCCGATGAGACTTTTGAGAAATTCCATGGAAATGCAGCGGCATCTGTGACACGATTGTCAGAAGATTATCCCGATTATCCTCTGGAGATTGTATACGAGGACGAGGACAGCCTGCTGATTAATAAACCCGCCGGAATGCTTTCCCAAAAGGCAAAGCCTGAGGATGTTTCCGCCAACGAGTATGTGATTGGTTACCTGCTTCGCACAGGCGCCATCACAAGGGAGAGCTTAAAGACGTTCCACCCCTCGGTCTGCAACCGGCTGGACCGCAACACTTCCGGCCTTCTCATAGCCGGAAAAAGCCTGCGGGGTCTGCAGTACTGGAGTGAAGCACTGAAAAGCCGAAGTCTGGAAAAATACTATCTGGCATTGGTGGAGGGAAGCGTAGCACAGAATGCACATTTGAAAGGATATTTGTTGAAGGATCATGGCAGCAATGAGGTAACAATTATGGAATCGCCCATTCAGGATGCGTCGTATATTGAGACCTCCTATGAGGTACAGGAAAATTATGGGAAAGCCACCTTGTTGAAGGTGCATCTGATCACAGGAAAAACCCATCAGATCCGTGCCCATCTGGCATCAACCGGTCACCCGATCATCGGGGATATGAAATATGGAAGCAGGAAGAGCAATGAACTCTGGAGAAAAGAAGCCGCTGTAAAACGCCAGATGTTGCATGCCTATGAACTGGTCACAGAAGAAAAAAAATACTTTCAGGCAAAGATACCTGAGGATATGGAACAGGCATTGAACTATGCCCAAAATAATCCAGATAACAAATACTAATGAGTAAAGGACGAATAAATGAAAATATATTTGATGAGACACGGAGAGACGGATTATAATAAAAAGGGACTGATTCAGGGAAGACTGGATATCCCATTGAATGAAAATGGATTAGAGCTGGCACGTCTGACCAGGGACGGATTTGATCGGGATGGCATCCGTTTTGATTACTGTTACTGCAGTCCATTGATTCGGGCAAGACAGACGGCGGATATTCTTCTGGAAGGGACGGATACCCCCATTACATATGACGAGAGAATCTGTGAAATGAACTTTGCAGAGGGGGAGGGAATTCCATTGAAGCAGATTTCCGAGGATCCCCAATATAAGAATATTGATTATCTGTTTCATGATCCGGAGAAATATCATGCCACAGAAAAGGGGGAAGACTATGCTGATCTTTTTGCCCGGGTATCTGATTTTTTGGAGAATGAACTTTATGCCCATGAGAATGATTATGAAAATGTGCTGGTATGCTGTCACGGCGGTATTATTCGTGCGTTTCTGGCCTTTATGAAGAAGCTGGAGCTGGGAAAGTTCTGGGACAATCATCAGCCGAACTGCAGCGTGAATATCATTGAAATCAAGAATCACAAGCTGCAGATTTTGGAAGAACACCGGATTTACTACGAGCTTCCGGAGGAAAAGAAAGGAACAATACTCTAATGGCAACATGGAATTCCAGAGGATTGCGTGGCTCCACCTTTGAGGAATTTATCAATCGGACCAATGAGAAATATATGGAGCATGATTTGGCTTTGATTCAGAAAATACCCACTCCTATCACTCCTATTAACATAGATAAGGAAAGTCGTCATATTACCCTGGCTTATTTTGAACAGAAGAGCACCGTGGATTATATTGGTGTGGTTCAGGGAATCCCGGTATGCTTTGATGCCAAGGAGTGTCACACGGACACCTTCCCACTGGCTAATATCCATGAACATCAGATTGTATTTATGGAGCGGTTTGAGAAACAGCAGGGCATTGCGTTTCTGTTGATTTATTTTACTCATCGGGATGAGTTTTATTATATGCGTTATGAGGAGATGCGCAGCTTCTGGGAGCGGGCAAAAGAAGGTGGACGAAAGAGCTTCTGCTATGAGGAGTTGAATGCGGAATTCTTCTTTACCGGAAAGGGTGGCATTCTGGTTCCTTATCTGGATGGAATCCAGAAAGATTTGTCTCAAAGGGATTGACAAGGATAGAATGATTTGTTATGGTAGCATGGTAGCACGCTAAAGTGCGTGCTTATTTTACTGGAGGTTAGAATGAAAAATCAACTGTTACATACACCGGAAGGTGTGAGAGATATCTATAGTGAGGAATGTGAAAAAAAATTAGAACTGCAAAATAGGCTGCATCGTGTTCTGGGAACCTACGGATACCACAGTATCCAGACACCAACCTTTGAGTTCTTTGATATATTTGGAAAAGAAATCGGTACGACTCCGTCTAAAGAATTGTATAAATTTTTCGACCGGGAGGGAAATACACTGGTGCTCAGACCGGATATTACCCCGTCCATTGCCCGTTGTGCCGCAAAATATTTTGTGGATGAGGATATGCCCATTCGTCTGTGTTATATGGGGAATACCTTTATTAATAACAACAGCTATCAGGGACGTTTGAAGGAATGTACCCAGTTGGGTGCTGAGCTGATCGGCGATGACTCTGTGGATGGAGATGCAGAGATGATTTCCATGACCATTGAGTCATTAAAGGAATGTGGATTAAAGGAATTCCAGATCAGTGTAGGTCATGTGGACTTTTTTCAGGGACTTATGGAAGCTGCCGGGTTTGATGAGGAGGAAGAACTGGTTATACGGGAATTGATCGCCAACAAAAATTATTTTGGCGTAGAGGAAGAAATCGCCGGATACCCCCTGGCAGACAATTTGAAAGAATTGTTCACTATGTTGGGCAAACTTTATAATCAGGCATCGGATTTTGCAGAAGCAAAGACTGCTGCCATGAATTATCCAAAAGTGTATGATGCGCTTTGCCGTTTAGAACAGCTGGATGCAGTGCTGAAGTTGTATCAGGTGGATTCTTATGTGACCTATGAACTGGGCATGCTGACAGATTATCATTACTATACTGGCGTGATTTTTGCCGGATATACCTTCGGAAGCGGGGAACCCATTGTGAAGGGAGGCCGATACAATAACCTGCTTTCTCATTTTGGAAAAGATGCGGCATCCATTGGTTTTGCTTTTGTTGTAGATCAGCTGATGACAGCCATTGCCAGACAGCATATTGAGATTCCTACCGTACATGACACCATATTGATTCTGTACACGCAAAACAGTCAGAAGACGGCTGTAAATCAGGCTCGCAGCATGAGAGCAGAGGGAAAAAAGGTAGAACTGATGCGTCAAAATGACAGTCATAATAAGGCAGAATATGAGAATTATGCAGCACGCAATCAGATCAAAGAGATCATATTTATGGATGGAGAGTAAGATGGAAGAGAGATATTTAACCTTTGCCTTAGGAAAGGGCAGACTGGCAAATAAAACATTAGAGACTTTTGAAAAAATCGGTATTACCTGTGAGGAAATGAAGGATAAAAATACCAGAAAGCTGGTTTTTGTCAATGAAGAGCTGAAGCTTCGATTTTTCCTGGCTAAGGGACCGGATGTGCCCACTTATGTGGAATACGGTGCGGCAGATATTGGAATTGTAGGACGTGATACCATTTTAGAGGAAGGCAGAAATATCTATGAAGTGTTGGATTTGGGCTTTGGTAAATGTCGGATGTGTATCTGTGGTCCCAAGGAGGCCAGGGATTTGCTGCAGCATCATGAGTTGATTCGTGTGGCTACCAAATACCCTCGCATTGCCAAGGATTACTTTTACAATAAAAAGCACCAGACAGTGGAGATTATTAAATTAAATGGCTCCATTGAGCTGGCACCTATTGTAGGTCTTTCCGAAGTGATCTGTGATATTGTGGAGACAGGTTCTACCTTAAGGGAGAATGGTCTGGAAGTATTGGAAGAGGTATGTCCCCTGTCTGCCCGCATGGTGGTAAACCAGGTGAGTATGAAAATGGAACATGACCGGATTACCAGATTGATTACAGATTTAAAGACCGTATTAGCAAGTGATAAGTAAATATGTCGTATCTGTGAAGATGCAAAACAGCTACAATATGTCAAAAGGAGAAACAGAACATGAGAATTTTAAAGCTGACAAAAGAAACAGAAGAAAATATTTTAGAAGACTTGTTAAAGCGCAGCCCCAACAGCTATGGAAAGTTTGAGGACAGTGTAAATGAGATTATTGCAAATGTACGTAAGAATCGGGATGCAGCTATATTTGATTATACTGCCCGGTTTGATGGAGCCAGGATCGATGCATCTAATATTTTAGTGACAGAAGATGAAATCAAAGAAGCGTATGATGCGGTAGATCCCAAGCTTTTGGAAGTCATCCGCAAAGCATTGGTGAATATTCGCAGCTATCATGAGAAACAGATTCAGAATAGCTGGTTTACCAGTGAGAATAATGGGATTATTCTGGGACAGAAGGTAACAGCATTAGAGCGTGTGGGTGTATATGTGCCTGGAGGAAAGGCAGTATATCCTTCTTCTGTTCTGATGAATATTCTGCCTGCAAAGGTAGCCGGCGTGGATGAGATTATTATGACGACACCTCCGGGAAAAGACGGAAAGGTAAATCCTTCCACTCTTGTAGCTGCAAAGGAGGCAGGCGCTGATAAGATTTATAAGGTGGGTGGTGCCCAGGCTATCGCAGCATTGGCATTTGGTACTGAGAGCATTCCAAAGGTGGACAAGATTGTTGGCCCCGGCAACATTTACGTGGCATTGGCAAAAAAAGCGGTATTTGGCTATGTGAGCATTGATTCTATTGCAGGTCCCAGCGAGATTCTGGTACTGGCTGACGACTCTGCAAATCCCCGTTTTGTGGCAGCAGATTTACTGTCTCAGGCAGAGCATGATGAGATGGCCTCTGCTATTTTGATCACCACCAGTCAGACATTGGCAGAACAGGTGTCTGATGAGGTGGACAAGTTCGTGGCACAGCTTTCCAGAAAAGAAATCATTCAGAAGTCTTTGGATAATTATGGTTATATTCTAGTGGCAGATGATATGAATCAGGCAATTAATACGGTAAACGCCATTGCATCAGAACATATGGAAATTGTTACCAGAAATCCCTTCGAGGTGATGACAAAGGTTCGGAATGCGGGTGCAATCTTTATCGGAGAGTACAGCAGTGAACCTCTTGGCGATTACTTTGCAGGTCCGAATCATGTATTGCCTACCAATGGAACTGCAAAATTCTTCTCTGCATTGTCTGTGGACGATTTTATCAAAAAGTCCAGTATTATTTCTTATTCTAAGGATGCATTGCAGGCAGTTTATAAGGATATTGCGCAGTTTGCAGAGTGCGAGCAGCTCACAGCACATGCGAATTCCATTAAGGTGCGGTTTGAAGACTAGTGCTGTCTAAAAAATAAATCAGTCTCTTCCCAGAAATGTGTTCCGAGAAAACACATTTCCGGAAAAGAAGAAAATTTTTGGGAGGTTTTTATGGATAGAAGGATTGGGGAATATACCCGTAAGACCAAGGAGACAGATATTTATCTGTCCCTGGATATCGATGGAAGTGGGAAATTCGAGGTGGATACCGGAATCGGCTTTTTTGACCATATGCTGGAAGGATTTGCAAGACATGGTTTGTTTGATCTGAAGGCGAAAGTTACCGGTGATTTGTCTGTGGACTGTCATCATACCATTGAGGACACTGGGATTGTATTGGGAAATGCCATTGCTAAGGCAGTGGGAGATAAAAAAGGTATCAAACGATATGGAAGCTGCATTCTGCCTATGGATGAGACTCTGGTGCTTTGTGCCATCGATTTATCCGGCAGACCATATTTGTCCTTTGATGCGAACTTTACCACAGACCGGGTGGGATATATGGATACGGAGATGGTGAAGGAGTTTTTCTATGCCATATCCTACACGGCGGCCATGAATCTTCACATTAAGGTGCTGACACCGGGAAACAATCATCACATGATTGAGGCCATGTTCAAAGCATTTGCCAAAGCACTGGATGCAGCCACCACAGTGGACGAGCGGATCACAGATATACTCTCAACGAAAGGTAGTTTGTAGCATGGATCATAAGAATATTGTAGCGACGATTTATTTAAAAAATGGGGAGGCTGTAAAGAGTCGGGAAGATATGACGATTTTGGACGATTGGGCGACTCTTGCCAAGTTTTACAGTGACTGTGGCGTGGATAAAATTTATGTATTTGATCTGTCTACCACAGATGAGGAACATGAGAAGAATATACACCGCATCCATGATATTTTTCGAATGGTGGAGATTCCATTATGTGCCGGCGGAAATATCAATCGTCTGGAGGATATGAAAAAATACTTTTATGCGGGCTGTAAGCAGGTCATGTTAAACGGAGCGAAAACAGTTAGTATTTCTTTGGCAGAAGAGGGCAGCAAGCTGTTTGGAAAAGACCGGATTTTAGTTTCTGTGGAGAATGTGGATTTTCTCTTTAAAAACAGGGATGTGCTCAACGAATACTTCCATGAAATGCTGGTACTTGATCCGGAAATGATTGATGGTGTGGAGAATATTACGGATATCCCTTATGTTGTAACATACGATACCTTTGATGAAGAGAAGATGGTGGCCACCCTGCGCAGGGAAAATGTCCGTGGAATCTGCGGTGCATGTATTGACCATACGCAGGCAGATGTAATGCGCATGAAAGCATCATTTGTAGAACGTGGCATTCACATGGATAATTTTGCACCAGCCTTAAAATGGTGGGATTTGAAAAAGAATTCAGACGGAATGGTGCCGGTCATTGTGCAGGATTATCGCACAGCGGAGGTACTGATGCTGGCTTATATGAATGAGGAAGCTTTCAATGCCACCATCACCAGCGGAAAGATGACCTATTACAGTAGAAGCCGTCAGCAGCTTTGGTTAAAGGGGGAGACCAGCGGACATTTCCAGTTCGTAAAATCCCTTACGGCAGACTGCGATTACGATACGATTCTGGCAAAAGTTTCTCAGGTTGGTGTGGCATGTCACACCGGTGCCAGAAGCTGTTTCTTCCGCGAAATCGTGAAGAAGCAGTATATTGAGAGGAATCCCCTTCAGGTATTTGAGGATGTATATAAGGTGATTCTGGACCGAAGGGAAAATCCTAAGGTGGGCTCCTATACCAATTATCTGTTCGACAAGGGAATAGATAAGATTTTGCAGAAAGTAGGACAGGAAGCAACAGAAATTGTCATAGCTGCAAAAAATCAGGAACCGCAGGAGGTGGTGGAGGAGATTTCAGATTTCCTGTACCATGTGATGGTTCTGATGGCAGAAAAAGGGATTACCTGGGAGGAAGTTACGGAGGAGCTGGCACAGAGATAGTGTCAACAGTGTGAACAGTAACGTATAATTTCGATATTTTCACATAAAATGTAAAAAAACAATAAGTGAAAATATATGAACCGAAAAACAAGCCATAGTTATCATTCCCATAGAACAAATCAGAACAGAATAAGAAATAAAACAGACCCGGACACAACTGAGCATGTGGCTGGGTCTTGTGCATTCACCTGGTTTAAGATTCGGTTTTTCCTCTGCGCCGTTTTTATTTCGTCCTTTGCTCTCTGTGACAAACTGGACTACCCGTTTTTTACTTTAGACACGGATATGGTCTACGAACAGATACAGGAAAACTATCATTATACAAATCTGAAAAAATATGTTATGATGATGGCTGATAGTGAGTATATAAGCAACGAAAAGGATTCATTAAAATGAGAAAATTAGCTTTGAGTGATGAAATACTGATGACCATAGATAAGCCGGCCAGATATATCGGCAATGAGTATAATATGGTGCAAAAGGATCCGGCACAGGTGGATATCCGCTTCGCAATGTGTTTTCCGGATGTGTATGAGATTGGGATGTCCCATCTGGGAATCCAGATTTTATACGATATGTTCAATAAAAGAAACGATGTATATTGCGAGAGAGTGTATTCTCCCTGGCCGGACCTGCATCAAATTCTGAAAGAGCAGCATATTCCGCTGTTTGCGCTGGAGTCCCAGGAACCGATTCATAATTTTGATTTTCTGGGTATTACCATTCAGTATGAAATGTGTTATACCAATATTTTACAGATTCTGGATCTTTCCCAGATTCCTATGTATGCAAAGGACCGGTGTGACACCGATCCCATTGTGATTGGCGGTGGACCTTGTACCTATAATCCGGAGCCCATTGCAGATTTCTTTGATTTATTTTATATCGGCGAAGGGGAAATTTCCTATGATGCGCTCTTTGCCTTGTACAAGGAATATCGCCGGGAGGGTTATAGCCGAGAGGAGTTTCTTCATCGTGCGGCAAAGATTCCGGGCATTTATGCCCCTATGATGTATCAGGTGACATACAAAGAGGATGGCACCATTGATGCATATACATCGATTTATGAAGATGTTCCTGCAAAAGTAAAAAAGCAGATTGTACAGGATATGTCAATGGCCACCTATCCGGAAAAACCACTGGTTCCGTTTATTAAAGTGACCCAGGACCGTGTGGTTCTGGAGGTTCAGCGTGGCTGTATCCGTGGATGCCGTTTCTGTCAGGCGGGAATGGTGTATCGGCCGACGAGACCGCGGGATATCAATATGCTGAAGGAGACCGCAAGAGCGATGCTCCGGAATACGGGACATGAAGAAATTACTTTAAGTTCGTTGAGTTCCAGTGATTACAATGAATTAGAAGAGATCGTGAATTTTCTGATCGATGAATTTCACGGGCAGGGTGTAAATATTTCCCTTCCTTCGCTTCGAATTGATGCTTTTTCGCTGGATGTCATGAGCAAGATCCAGGATATCCGTAAGAGCAGTCTTACGTTTGCCCCGGAAGCCGGTACGCAGCGGATGCGAAATGTGATCAATAAAGGTCTTACGGAAGAAGAAATTCTGGAAGGAGCGGGACAGGCCTTTGAAGGCGGCTGGAATAAGGTGAAGCTTTATTTCATGCTGGGGCTGCCCACCGAGACAGAGGAAGATATGGAAGGAATCGCGGTCCTTTCTGATAAAGTTGCCCGCAGATATTACGAGATTCCGAAGGAACAGCGCAATGGGAAATGCCAGATCACG
>JALEPL010000050.1 GCA_022766245.1 Lachnospiraceae bacterium
CAACGCCGGCGAGCGAAGATACCGGGCTGCAATGAAAGCCGGATTAAAAACAATTCCTACCATTATCTATCCCCGGCCGGATGATGCCACGGTTATGGAAACGCTGATTTCCTCGAATGTAAATGCCCGCGAGCAGACACCGTTACAACGGATCAAGGAAATAAAGTTCTATAAAGAGCGGGTGATTGATGTGCGAAAAGGACGCACTTCTTCCATAAAAAAATGTGCGGAATTTTTCGGATTATCCAAAAGCTCCATTAACCGCTATCTGGAACTGGGAAAACTCAACGAGGAATTGTTATCCTTATGCGACAATAATGGTTTCCCCTATACCAAGCTGGTGGCCGCCATTACGCTGTCGGATGAAGAACAGTTAGAACTATATGCACGCATCTGTGATGAGATGGAAAGTGACCCGGAAAAGAACATTTCTTCAAAAAAACTGGAAAACCTGATTTATAAT
This sequence comes from Lachnospiraceae bacterium, assembly GCA_022766245.1. GTDB lineage: Bacteria > Bacillota > Clostridia > Lachnospirales > Lachnospiraceae > Roseburia_C. The sequence continues at coordinate 464 of JALEPL010000050.1, forward strand.
TACAAGCTGGAATTAACCCATGCCTCCCCAGCCTGTGAAGAAAAACTGGTTGCCTCCAGACCCGTAGAGGAAGCCGAATTTCCTCTGGATGATCGCATGAACCTTGAAGACACCGATAAATCGGCCATTGACTCTATTGTCACAAGGATTGACCGTCAGTTAGCACAGATACCACTGGCAGACTGCCACGCTGACCACCCGGAGGAAGTATTAAATCGTCTGGAACACATCATGGAAGTGGCAGCTGCAATCAAGTCAAAGCTTTGCTAGTTCCGGAATATGTCGCCCACCTGGATGGGATAGCAATTAAAATTCTTTCCCAGTCCTGCATAGGGGAGTACATTTCCTTCTGCATTCCTAAGTGCCGTTTTTGTGAGATTATGGGTGTACCATCCGTCGTACATGGCATGAACCACATCATCCATAGATGTCATCATTACGTATACCTTATCCGCATCCATCATGGATCTGTAATCCATCTTTTTTGCCAGAAGATGTAAGTATCCCTCGGTATAATAGGGCTGATATTCATATACCTTCATGTGCTTTTTATTCACTGCATTCAGAGGGATGGTATGCGCAATGGTTACGATACACTTATTGCCCATATCAACAATTCCCCACTGTGCTTCGTACTGCATATTATCAAAAGCCACGTAAACCGGCTTCTTATGATACAGATTAAGGTGGTCGTAACTGATTTCTTTTCTCATTGTTTCCAGGTATTTCACACGCTCCATACCCTGAAGGTTATCATTGTTCAGCAATGTCTTTCCACAGAGATACTCTTCACTCACATGAAATATGTCGCATAAAGGCTGGGTGTATTTTTTTGCTACGGGTCTGCTGTTTGTTTCCCATGCACTGACCAGCGTGGGCGAAATCGTTGTATCTTTTGGCATGATTTCCACCAGCTGATCCGCAAGCTCCTTCTGCGTCCAGCCTCTTTTTGTGCGCAGTTCTGCCACAATGGAACCATAGACCGTCTTTTTGTCTTTCATAGCCGCCTCCGAAAGTATGAATTGTAATCATATCTATGATATATTTTTACATACTTTTTTTCAATGTTTTTCGTAACTGATATGTACCTTCACAGTTAAGACTAAATTTCTTCCTAAAATAAAGTCAAAAAATCGTCTTCGCATCACTATGCCCGGAATAGCATCTTAATACTAGCATTTCTCCCATTTTTATGGTATAAAAAAAAGCAAAATCTCTACAACAGAATTTATAATTCTTGCAAAACTTATATTGTATTCGAAAGGAAGTGTCCCTATGTTAAAAACCTTAGGAGCCCAGATCAAGGAATTCCGTCGGGCATCCGTTCTGACTCCGATTTTTATGATTTTAGAAGTGCTGATGGAAACACTGCTTCCGTTTTTAATGGCCTCCATTATTGACGACGGAGTGAATACCGGAAATATACAGCATATTTATCAGACAGGAGCCCTGATGGTGGTGGTTGCCTGCCTGTCTCTCACCTTTGGCATTTTAGGCGGGAAGTTCGGTGCCGAAGCCTCCACCGGATTCGCCCGCAATTTACGAAAGGCCATGTTTGAAAATATCCAGACCTTTTCCTTTGCCAATATCGACAAATACAGCACCGGAGGATTGGTGACCCGCATGACCACAGATGTGACCAACGTGCAGAACTCCTATCAGATGATTCTTCGCATGTGCACCCGGGCTCCCTTCTCCCTGATCTGCGCCATGGCCATGGCTTTTTTCATCAGTCCACGCCTGGCCACAATCTACCTGATTGCCGTGCTGGTTCTAGGATTCCTCCTGGCCATCATCGTGTCGGTTGCCATGAAATACTTCAATGCAGCCTTCCCCAAGTATGATGATCTGAATAACAAGGTTCAGGAAAACATCTCCTCCATCCGGGTGGTAAAAGCTTACGTCCGGGAAGAACATGAAACAAAACACTTTGTATCTGCCAGCAGGGCCATCTACAAGCTTTTTGTTAAGGCAGAAAATGTGGTCATCTGCAATGCTCCGCTGATGCAGTTTACCGTGTATTGCTGCATTATGATTATCAGCTGGCTGGGAGCAAAAATGATCGTCAGCGACACCCTTACCACAGGAAATTTCATGAGCCTTCTGACCTATTGCATGAACATCCTCATGAGCCTCATGATGCTGTCTATGGTATTCGTCATGCTCACCATGAGCGCTGCCAGTGCCCGCCGTATCGCAGAGGTTCTGTCTGAACAAACAGATCTGACGAACCCCAAAGAGCCTGTCACAGATGTTCCTGATGGCAGCATCGTATTTGACCATGTGAATTTCAGTTATCAGAATGACTCCTCTGATTTCGTGCTGTCTGATATTAATCTGAGCATCAAATCCGGGGAGACTATCGGTATCATCGGTGGAACCGGAAGCTCCAAAACCAGCCTGATCAGTCTGATCAGCCGCCTTTATGATGTGACCGAAGGCTCTGTGTCTGTAGGCGGCATCGATGTGCGTCGCTACGATCTGGAAACCCTGCGGAACCAGGTGGCAGTAGTGCTGCAGAACAACGTACTGTTCTCCGGCACCATTCTGGATAATCTTCGCTGGGGAAAAAAAGATGCCACCAAAGAGGAATGCATCCAGGCCTGCAGGCTGGCCTGCGCCGACGATTTCATCCAGAGCTTCCCCCATGGCTATGACACCCACATCGAACAGGGCGGAACCAATGTATCCGGCGGTCAGAAGCAACGTCTGTGTATCGCCCGGGCACTGCTGAAATCCCCGAAGATCCTGATCTTGGACGACAGCACCAGCGCCGTGGATACCGCAACAGATGCCCGCATCCGCAGTGCCTTTGCAAAGGATATTCCAAACACCACGAAGCTAATCATCGCCCAGCGTATCTCCAGCGTGCAAAACGCAGATCGGATTATCGTGCTGGATGACGGCCGGATCAACGGCTTTGGAACACACGAGGAACTTCTAAAAACCAATGAAATCTACCGCGATGTCTATGAGTCCCAGACCAAAGGCAGCGGTGACTTTGACGAGAATGGAGGTGTTGCATAATGCCAGGACCACATCAAAAGCCCCCGACAGGTGCAAAAGTAGACCATCCCTTTCGTTTGATGAAACGACTGATGGCCTATATATTAGGGAACTATTCCATCCACTGCATCACAGTAGTAATCTGCATTTTTGTCAGTGTGCTGGCCAATGTAGCCGGCACCCGGTTTATGCAGACCCTGATCGATGACTATATCATTCCTCTGGTGAATGCAGCCGAAAAAGACTTTACCCCTTTGGCTCTTGCCATCGGGCGCATGTGCATTTTTTACGCCATTGGTGTCATCAGTACCTTTGTGTACCAGAAGATTATGGTATATGTGACACAGGGCACCTTGGACCGGCTTCGTGTGGATCTGTTTACCCACATGGAGAAGCTTCCTATCCGGTATTTTGACACCCATGCCCATGGGGATATCATGTCCGTGTACACCAACGACATTGATACCCTGCGCCAGATGATCAGCCAGAGTATCCCGCAGCTGTTAAACAGCGTCATCACCATCGTCAGTGTATTTGTCAGCATGCTGGTATTAAATATTCCGCTCACGCTTTTGACCACTGTCATGGTATTTATCATGCTGTATGTCACCAAGTCCCTGGCGCAAAAGAGCGGCAGCTACTTTATGGCTCAGCAGCGGGACTTAGGTAAGGTAAACGGCTTTATCGAGGAAATGATGCATGGTCAGAAGGTGGTAAAGGTATTCTGCCATGAAGAGGAAAATATCGAGAAATTCAATGAACTGAATGATCAGCTTTTTGACAGTGCCAACAACGCCAATAAATTTGCCAATATCCTGATGCCGGTGAATGCACAGATTGGCAATATCAGCTATGTGCTATGCTCCATGGTGGGCGGTATCCTGGCCTTAAATGGCATCAGTGGCCTCACACTTGGAAAACTGGCCAGCTTTCTGACCTTTAACAAAAGCTTTAACATGCCCATCAATCAGGTAAGCCAGCAGTTAAACAGTATCGTCATGGCTCTGGCCGGCTCCGAGCGAATCTTCCGACTGCTGGATGAACAGCCGGAAACGGATGATGGGTATGTCACACTGGTAAATGTGAAAAAAGATGGGGACACTCTCGTAGAAACCGACGACACCCGCAGCGGGCGATGGGCATGGAAGCATCCCCATCAGGCAGACGGCTCTGTGGACTATGTGGAGGTAAAAGGGGATGTTGTGTTTGACGATGTGGATTTCGGTTACAATCCGGACAAAATCGTTCTTCATAACGTGGATCTGTTCGCTACACCGGGTCAGAAAATTGCCTTTGTAGGCTCCACCGGTGCAGGAAAGACCACCATTACCAATCTAATCAATCGCTTCTATGACATTCAGGATGGTAAAATCCGGTATGATGGTGTAAACATTAATAAGATTAAGAAAGCAGATTTGCGCCACTCTCTGGGAATCGTACTTCAGGACACCCATCTTTTTACCGCCACAGTTATGGAAAATATCCGCTACGGAAAACTGGATGCCACAGATGAAGAAGTAATTGCCGCTGCCAAGCTGGCAAATGCCGACTCCTTTATCCGACATCTCCCCCAGGGTTATCAAACCATGCTCACCGGAGATGGGGCGAACTTAAGTCAGGGACAGCGTCAGCTTCTGGCCATTGCCCGGGCTGCCATCGCAGATCCACCGGTACTCATCCTCGACGAGGCCACCAGCTCTATCGATACCCGGACAGAACGTATCGTACAGGATGGTATGGATAAATTGATGAAGGGACGTACCACCTTTGTGATTGCCCATCGCCTGTCCACCGTGAAAAACAGTGACTGCATTCTAGTATTGGAACAGGGTCGGGTCATTGAACGCGGAAACCACGAAGAGCTATTGGCACAGAAAGGTAAATATTACCAGCTTTATACGGGGCTGCAGGCGTAAAATTAAGAACCGACGTTGCTCTACGTTCTACAATCAAATAGCAAAATTCATTCGGACGCACAACGGAAAAAGGATAAAATTATACCGGGCAGGATTCCTGCCCGGTATTTTAATAGATATTCCATATCAACCTTTCTTAGCACTCGGGATGTCCGATAAATTTCTGCCTCGAAATATAACCAATACACCAGATAGCTCCAGCTACCGTGGTAGAAAGCAGACACTTAATCAAAGTCACCAGTATACGCTTCACGGTCAATTCTCCCGCCAGGTATGCAGTAACGCTGCCCTTCAATGGCTCTAAAAACATCAGCCAGCCCCCTACATACACCGCTAACAATGTAAACAACAGATAGCACGCTCCTCCGGCCATCAGACGCATATACTTAAAATATGTTTTCTTTTCCTCTACTTCTTTTTTTATCTTATCCTTCATAGCAATCCTCTATACAAAAACGTAACTCCCTATTCACTATACAATGAGTCAGAACTCTTTTCCTGCAAGCAGTAACGAATTCTGACCTTTGACCCTTATATCATACTATGCCTTTTCAAAAAAAACAAGATAGATTGCCTTGAAAACTAATTTTATGCGCTGAATACGAAACTCATGAAATACGAGCCCTTCTCTTTATATCCTCAATGGTATTGGAAATATCGTCCAGTCGATTTAAAATCATATCCATTCGTTCCTGCTCGCTCTCATCAATTTCACCATCTGCCATAATGGCTACCAGCTCCTTGGATACATTTTCCATATCCTGAGCCGAACTCAGGAACTTTAAGATGACCCGGTCTAGACTTTCCATGCTGTTTGTTCTCGCACTTTTCTTTAATAGATAATCCGTGGATACCCCGAAAAAATTGCTGATGGCAATGACCTTATCTGTTTCCGGAAGCGTAGTTCCCAACTCCCATTTTGATACAGCCTGTCTGCTCACCCCCAGCTTTTCTGCCAGGCCCTCCTGCGAATATCCATATCTAGTTCTAAGTTCCAGTAGCTTTTCCGCAAAATTCATCTTTCGTTTCCTCTCGTCTTTTGACACGAGGTGTCACCGCAGGTGACGGAGCCCTTGTGTCGGTTTTCATATTTGACTTTACACTTTCTCATCTTACACTTCACTTAATTGTAGCTTTCAGGACCCCAGTCACGACTAAAAAATGACTTGTTTTGAACAGCCACAACCAATTATATTTTAACAATATGAGAATTTCAACCGCTTATAATTATCAATTTTGTCAACCAGTAGTTGCTTTACGCCGTTATATTTGTTCGATGCCAAGTTTTATAATTATATTTTTCGGGCAAAGACAATAAATATTATCAATATAAATGATTAAATTTAATCATATACTTTTTCCCTTTTCTATGTTAGCATTACTTTACTTTATAAAAGAAAATGAACAGCCAAAGGAGGTTTTAACATATGAAAGGCTATGACAAATATGAGCGCGGTTATTTTATGCCGCCAGAATGCACATACGACTGGGTGAAAAAGGATTATATTGACACTCCCCCCATCTGGTGTTCCGTAGATCTTCGTGACGGGAACCAGGCTTTGATCGAGCCCATGAGTCTGGAGGAAAAATTACAGTTTTTTGAGATGCTGGTAAAAATCGGCTTCAAGGAAATCGAAGTCGGTTTCCCTGCTGCATCCGAAACAGAATACAACTTCATGCGAGCTTTGATTGAGCGTAACATGATTCCGGATGATGTTACCGTTCAGGTACTGACTCAGGCCAGAGAACACATCATCAAAAAGACCTTTGAGGCCGTAAAGGGTGCTCCTCATGCTGTGATTCATCTGTACAATTCCACCTCCGTGGCACAGCGGGAACAGGTATTTAAGAAGGATAAGGAACAGATTAAGCAGATTGCCATTGATGGTGCCAAGTTACTGAAGAAGCTGGCTGACGAGACTGAGGGAAACTTCTCCTTCGAGTACAGTCCGGAAAGTTTCCACGGCACAGAAGTAGATTACGCTTTGGAAGTATGCAACGCTGTGCTGGATGTATGGCAGCCCACAGCGGATAACAAGGCTATTATCAACATTCCTGCCACGGTGGAAGCTGCTATGCCTCATGTATTTGCCACACAGATTGAATATCTCAACAAGAACATGAAATACCGTTCCGCTGTTACTTTGTCCCTTCATCCACACAATGACCGCGGAACCGGAGTCAGTGATGCAGAGCTGGGTCTTTTAGCCGGTGCGGACCGAATCGAGGGTACCCTGTTCGGAAATGGTGAGCGTACCGGTAATGTAGATATCGTAACTCTCGCCATGAATATGTTTTCCCATGGTGTGAATCCCGGGCTGGACTTTTCCAATATGCCGGAGATTCGTGCGAATTATGAGAACTTTACCCGTATGCATGTGTATGAGCGTCAGCCCTATGCAGGTGATCTGGTGTTTACCGCATTCTCCGGTTCTCATCAGGATGCCATTGCCAAGGGTATGGCATGGAGAGAGGAGAAGCATCTGAAAAAATGGACTGTTCCTTACCTTCCGGTGGATCCCGTGGATGTGGGACGCACCTACGATTCCGATGTGATCCGTATCAACAGCCAGTCCGGTAAGGGTGGCGTCAGCTATATTTTAAAGCAGAACTTTGGTATTTCTCTTCCCGAAAAGATGCGGGAGGAAGTGGGTTATCTGGTAAAACATGTATCTGATGAAGAACACAAGGAGCTTTCCCCTCAGTGGGTATATCAGATTTTCGAGGACAAATATGTAAACCAGCAGCCTCACTTTACTATTCCGGAATGCCACTTTAAGCAGGTGGATGGCATTATAGCAGAAGCCACCATCCATCAGGGTGATTGCTCCACCATCGTCCATGCCAATGGTAATGGACGTCTGGATGCAGTCAGCAACATCATCAAGCAGTACTTTAACATCAGCTATGAATTGTCCATATACGAAGAGCACGCATTATCCCATGGTTCTTCCTCCAAGGCAATGACTTATGTAGGCATTACCTATCAGGAGAAAATGTACTGGGGTGTAGGTATTCATGATGATATCATCACATCTTCCATCAACGCATTGGTGGTAGCTGTAAACCAGCTCCCCATGATTGGAACCGATGAGACGATTCCGGATGAGCGCCTGACTGCCATGCAGAATTACATCCAGGCTAATTATCAAACAGTCACTTTAGAAGATATGGCAAAGCAGTTTCATCTGTCCGAGCCTTATATCTCCAAATACATTAAGGAGAAATCCGGCAAGACCTTCGTGGAACTGGTACAGAATGTTAAAATGAAAAAGGCCAGAACCTTATTAAAGAACGGTAATATGACGGTAGAAAACATCGCCTATGCAGTCGGTTATCAGAATGTGGAACATTTCAACCGCCTGTTCAAGAAAAAATACGGTATGACACCGGTGCAGTACCGCAATTCTAAAACAGTATAAATGGATTTTATAAAAAGCCATGGAGCAGGGTTCGTCACCTCTGTTCCATGGCTTTCTTGTTTTCTGTCGATATATCATTTTCTGAGCTAGCGCGATGTGGTCCATGCACCACTGGCAGATACATAATCGCTTCCAATCCAGGTATTCGTTGCCATAGCACCACTACCATACATGTAATACCATGTACCGCCAATCTGCTGCCATCCGGTTGCCATAGCTCCGCTATCCTTCATATAATACCAGGTGTTTCCGCTTCGAATCCATCCGGTAACCATAGCTCCACTGTCTCGCAGGTAATACCAGCTGCCGCCAACCTGCTGCCATCCGGTTGCCATGGAACCATCTCCATGGAAATAGTACCAGATTCCATCAATCTGCTGCCATCCGGTTGCCATAGCTCCGCTGTCCTTCATGTAGTACCAGGTGCCGTCCACCATCTGCCATCCGGTTCTCATGCATCCGTCATTCCCGAAATAGTACCATGCTCCATTGATACACTGCCAGCCGGCAAGCATATAACCAGAGCCATCAAAATAGTACCAGGTACCATCCAGCTCCAGCCAGGAACTGGATACATATCCGCCGGCGCCATCCACATACTCATACCACCATCCACTGGAAGATGATCTCCATACACCGGGGCGAATCACAACGACCGTTGTATCCGGTTGGTTCTGATTCTGATCATTGCCCTGATTTCCCTGCTGCTCATTTCCGTTGGTCGGAACCACCGGCTGGAAAGCAGTGGATGACTGAAATGCCGGATGCTCAGCATAATTCTCACCGCTTGCATAAACAGCAATCTGATATGTGCCGGAAACATGTCCATGATTTGCTGCATTCACATATGCAATAAATGTATCTCCATCTACACGCAGCGCATCATAACTGTGAATATCCGACTTGTCCTCTTTTGCCCACACTTCCACTCGAATACTATCTACATATACTGCTGCTCCATCGATGAGCACATCAAAGGTTCCTGCCTCCTCTTTCCGGTTCTGGATCAATACATTTTCTACCGGATCCTGAGCTACTATTTTGAACTCCTTTGTCACGGTTCCCTGATAATCGCCACGGCCCACGATGGTAGTATAGCCGGTTCCCACATCCAGGTTATTGCTGTAGGACAATTGATAATCCACGCCCTGTGTCAGCGCCCGATTTCCATCCTTTACCACAACCGGAGGCGTAATGAGCTTTCCGGTAAAGTTCTGGCTGGCCACCATAAATATGGTACAGCCTGTAATCGTCTTCTGGGTAATCACAAAGGTGATGGTTTTCGTCCCGGAGTATTTTCCCATACCGGAAACAATCACGGATGCAGTTCCCACATTGACATTATTGCGATATACCACGGTATAATCCACATTTTTTGTCAGCGTAATTCCATTAAATGTCACCACCGGCTCCGGCACAAATGCCTCTCCGGTGTACAAATAGGATGCCGGAATACCTGTTACGGTAGCACCAGCAATACTGTTTGTAATCGTAAACTTCTTTACGATGGTTCCGGTATAATACCGAGTCAGCGGACGAATGGTGATAGACGCATCGCCCACCCCGGTATTATTCGCATAAGATACGGTGTAATCCACGTCTCGAACCAAGGTATTTCCACCGCAGGCCACACGCTCCACAGGTGTCACCGGGTTTCCGGTATACAACTGATCCGGTATGTCATCGATAATGGCCGTTTCCAGACTTGCCACGATGTTAAAATATACCTTCTTGGTCTGGTCATAATTGCCCAGTCCCTTAATGATCACCCAGGACTGTCCTGCTCTGAGATTATTGCCATTGACCACCTCATAGTCCACACCTTTCACCAGACGTGTACCATTATCATACAGTGTCAGATTCGGAATAATATATCCTCCGGTGTATCTTTGGTCCGGAATGGCTTCCGCCACCACGTTATTGATATTATGTTTGGTAATCCGGTAGTACACCGTGATGCTGTCCTTATAATTTCCGGTATCCAGTGCAGTAATCGTAGCAGATGCCGTTCCTATCTCCACATTGTTCTCGTAAGTCACCTTATAAAACATGGGATTAATAGGAAGCCCTGTCCCTTTATCAATCAGCTGCAGATTCGGCGGATAAACCGCACTTCCGGTATAATCTACGTCATCGTTTCCTCTCACCTCAATATCAGAGGCAGTCAGGGACTTTCTGGTGATGTCATAATACAACACCAAAGTTCCCACATATCCACCATTGCTCGGATCCGCAGTTCCGGTGATCGCCACATAGATTCGACCGGCATTCTGCATATTTTCAAGACTCGCCTCATTCTGGCAGGCTGCATCCAGATAATACTTCACCGTGTAATGTACCTGTGGCTCCAGATATTCCGTTTTATTGACATATCTTACCTTCAAATCCTTCGGTGTGGTATCCTGACCGGTATATACCTGATCAGAAAGACCGGTTACAACAACCGTTTCCTTTGAAATCAAAGTTCCTATGGTAAAGGCTTCACGACGAACCCCTGTATAATTGCCGATTCCGGTGATTACTACATATCCCGTTCCGATTCCTGTATTGCTCTCATAGGTAACCGTATAATCCGTATCCGCCAGCTGGGAGATTACGCTTCCATTCTTGTAGGTAATCGTAGGTGTAGGTGAATAGTTGTTTTTATTTGCATCAAAGGAGTAATTCCTGTTTTCTGAATTAAAGCCACTGTTCACCGTATCTGCCAGGGAAACCACCAGATCTGCGGAATTGATGTCCTTCGCCTCAATGGAGAAGAAAATCAGATGCGCTCCTGTGTAGTTGTTGGTATCCCTCGGAGTAATTTCCATGTAGGGGCCTGCCATTTCATTTGCAGCCAAAACACTGGTATTATTGTGATAGCTAACAGAATAATCCGTTCCTTCTGTCAGCTTCGAATCCTCATCGATTGCTGACATGTACACGGATACTTCCGGACAATAATTGGTTCGTCCGGGAACATACTGGGGATTCACCACATCGCTGTATACCAGGCTATCCATATCACGCTTATTAATAGTAAAGAGCACATTCAGGCTTCCGGTACAGCTATTGATTCCCTCAATTGCTGCGTAAGGTGCATTGGCTGCTGACTTATCTTTTGCATTCTTATTGTTGAAATAACCCGTCACCTGATAATCCGTTCCGACAGTCAGCGTCTTCTGCTGGCCATTTTCATCCGCAAAGGTGATTACCACACCCGGAGTCAGTTCCCGGGCACTGTAAGTCTGATCCTCAATGGTACATGTGGCCTGCGCCGGCTTCGACAAATCACGTCTGGTGATGGTTATTTCCTTGGTCAAATATCCGGTGTAATTTCCTTTGCCCTTGATGGTGATGGTCTCTGTACATCCGGCCGGTGCCATGGTAGGGTTCGACGCATTGGTTCGGTATGTAACCTCGTAATTAGAGGGGTCAATGGCATCGCCATTGGTCTTTCTCACCACCAGGGAATCCGGTTGAATCATGCTTCCGGTGTAAAGATATGTATTTGCTACCCCGTCTATGCTGCACTGAGAAATATCAACCTGTTTGATGGTAAAGGGCACATATATACTGCTTCCGGTGATACGTCCGCCGTCCTTCGGTATCACCTCCACATAAGGCCCCTGAATGCCATTGGACGTTCCCACTGTTGTATTATTATGATACACCAGCGTATAATCGCTTCCCTCATTCATAGTAACACCGCCTGTTTCTCCGGTAGGATATGTCACTGTCACAGCAGGTTTTATCTCGTTTCCATCATTGTATTCCCAAACCTGTCGATCCAAATGAGTGTTCAGGTTACTACTGTTGTATTTTATGCTGAAGTTCGCCTCTTTACTTCCTTTAAAGAAACTTCCGTTTACTGCCTCAATGGTGACTTTTGCTCCATTGTTGGATACCTCAATACCATCCGTCACAGTAGCGACATGATAATCCTGTCCAGGTACCAGCACACGTCCATGGAATTTCACTACCATATTCTGAATGGGCTGTGCGGTCGTGCCATAGGCATTTCCGGTATACACCTGATCCGGAATGGTAATCTCAGTATATTCTGAATTCAAATCACCAATAATGCGAAACGTTTTTTCCACGGTGCCATACCAATGGGCGTTGCTGTTTCCAGTGATTGTTACCGTGGCTGTTCCAGGCTCGATATTATTCTGGTAGGTCACATTGTAGTCAGTACCACTGTTCAATACACGACTCTCGGCATCCGTCACTTTAATCTCCCTGTTTTCTCCACTATCTCTCAATGTGATCTCACTTCCCGTAAAATCCTTCGTCAACGGAGAATTCGCATCGCCAATGGTAATCGTAGCATGATTCGGATCGCTGATATCCCCGGCATAGTTAAAGGTGAAGCTCTTGGTTCCCGTATAGTTGCCCTGTCCGGTTAAGGTAATGGTCTGTGAACCCACCTGGAAGTTTGCTGTATTATCTGGCTCTGTATAGGTATAATCTACATCCTTCTTCAATTCCACCGCATATGTGGTATTGGTGTCTCGTTGGAAAGACTGCTGCACCTTAAATACCACCAGCTTGTCTTTCTCATAGATGTAGTCCTTCCCCTCAATATCGACCGTCGCCGAACTAATATTCTTTGGCATGATAATAAACTGATTACTTCCCTGTACTTTTCCCGGATCAGTACCATAATCACCGGAAGCGATAAAACCAGTATAATTACCGGTTCCGATTACCTTTACATAAACCGTTCCTGCATTGGTCAGCGTATCATCCGTTGCAAGCGTAGTAAAATCTGCATTCTGGTAGAGTTCGATGGCATAACTGTCTGAATTCAAAGTCACACCATTGGTTCCATAGGTCACTGTCACCTGAGGTCTTAAGACCTGATGGGAATATTCCTTGCTGGGTACAGTCACTTTTAAACCTGACAGACTGGTAATCTGCTTCGGCTGAATGGTGAATTTGACACGGATTACACCGGCATAGTTGCTATCCTGTTTTGCAGTCAGCATAATAGTATACTCACCTGCATTGCTGTATGTATCGCCATTGTCAATCGTGTATACCTTACCATCGGAATTGTCCAACAGATACTTGGTCTGTCCGTCATCAGATACATAGGAGTATACCTTCACACCTTTTACACCTGTGAAATCGGTCACCTTGGTATCGTCTCCATAGGTATAGGTTCCCAGAATTTCCGCCTTCAACTCAGAGAAGGGCTTTTTGGCAATGACAGCCTTGCCCTCCACATAGCCATAGTATCCATTCGTTCCGGAGACACGGAAATAAATGGAGCCCGCAGACTGGAAGGCCGAATCACTTGCATTTATACTGTGCTCCCGCTGGCTGTCAGAAAAGTAATAGATCTGATACTTCCCCACCATGTCCGGAGCCTGCATTTCTACTTTTCTCTGAATAGCCGTCTGGATTTCACTATAATAGGATACTTCTTGTCCGGCAGAATCCACATTATATGTCCAACCGCTGACATCAAAGCCCTCTATCTTCGCAGTAAAATCATCTCCGATGTAAAATCTTCCCTTTTTCTCTCCCGTATAATTTCCAGTTCCGCTAAGCTTTACATAATACTGTCCTGCGTCCATCAGATTTCCGGTAATCTTTGCTCCATCCGAACATGCTTCATCCCTATAAAATCCATCGATGGTGTAGTCCGTCTCCTTAACCAGAGTCTTGGATCCATCCCCCTCCGTCAGCTTAATCTGATTATAAATAACATCATTGTCAATGGCACTGCCATGATTGTAAGGCACTTTCCCAATTTCCAGATTCATGCCTGCGATTGTCTTGGATGTTATCTTATATTCTGCTGTGATGGTTCCACCATAGGTGCCTGCTCCGGTAATCGTTATGGTATAGGTGCCCACATTCTGTGTGTCTGCCGGCTGTCCGGTCACTTTATCCGTATAGGATACGTTATAGTCAGTTCCCTTTACCAGTGCCTTTTCCCCATCCATAATGATAATTGTGGGTTCCTGCACCTTTCCATTATAAATGGTGGTAAGCTGGCTAGCATCGTAATTAGAATCTCCGTACACAAGATTACACTGGCAGCTTTCCAGTGTTCTGGGCAGAATAGAGAATCTTCCTGTTATAGTCTTCTCATTTCCTGCTCCGTCCGTTCCTAAGGTGTAGTTTCCTACCAGACGAATCTGCACAGAGGGACTATTCTCATCCTCACTCTTAGACCGAATATTCACATTATTGACACCTGACCCGGGCACTACATCAAAATCAGCAGAACCCAGTGTAATGGTATTGCTTCCATCTGTGAATTTCACCTCAATGCTACTCTCTTCCGGTATAATGGGAGAACCGGTATAAATCTGATCCGCAATGGTGACTGTGGCCGTACCTGCTACTACCGTCTTCGGTGTTACTGTGAAAGTAAACGTTTGTGTTCCTTCCGAGTAATTTCCATTTCCGGTTCCCTCCACATTAATATAGTAGGTTCCGGCTTTTTTGATGGTAAAGCCGCCACCTCCCTGTACAATTCCATCCATCTGGGTACATGCTTCATCAGAATAAATCCCGTAGGTGTAGTCTCCATCCGCTCCACCATTGGCACGTCCATCCAGCGTCAAGAGGTGATCCTGCGCATCTACTCCTTCACTGATTCTCAGGTGGATACCACTTTCATTATAACCAACGGAAAGACTGCTCTCCTCATTCAGAGTATATGAACTTCCACCGTATGCAAGCGTAAATTTGCACTTTTCGAAATTCTGCTGTGTGATAGTGAATTTATAGTTCGAACCAGAAAGAGTACCGGTGTAGTTATTCTTTCCTTCTATTTTCAAATAGTAGGTTCCTACTGTCTTGGGAGCAGCAACCTTTTTTTCTTCTGTACATTCCGAATCACTATAGAATGTCACGGTGTAGTTGTCACTGGAGATTTCACCGTCTGCATCGCTAACCTTTAATCCCAGTTTTTCCAGGGTCACCGGTTCTCCATCATAGTCTAAGACATCATTCTCTATGGTGGCAGAGTTGATGGCACGGACGATTTGAAACTCTGCGATTTTGGTACCCTTTAAATTCTTCTGTCCGGATATAACAAGGCCATTATACCCAGGCTGTCCGATGGAACCTTCAAGATAATCAACCGTATAATTCTCTTTCGATATCGGTTCCGTTTTATCCCCAATATATACCGAAATATGGTCTGTCATATCCGGTTTTTTATCTCCTGTACCGGTGTAATCGTAAGTCTCTTGATCAAATTTTACCGTGGCTCCATTAATATTATACTGCTGGATGGTAGCCTCAACGATTTTTTGACCTCTGTATTTACAAGCAGAATTAGCGGTATTTGCAAAGAATGTAATCGATGTATCCCCTGCATTCTTCGTGTTCGTCCATGAGTCCTTTGTGATATAGTCTGTTCCCAATGTAAGCGTTTCACTATTGTATTTCAATTCCAACGTGGATGGAACTACCGCATCTCCACCATTGTAAACCATATTGGCGAGAGCGGTTTGTGATGCGTCACTTAATGTTGCTTTTCCAAGATCATAAAAAATACGAAATCTTTCCGTAGCGGTTGTATTGCTGCATGTATAATTTCCATTCTGTTTCAGCGTTGCTGTCACTGTTGCTGCAGTATCTGATACACTTGTATTGTTATTGTATGTAAGCGTATAGTCAGCTGTTGTCAAGTCAATCATACTATTCTTTGTAGTATATCCCTGAACCTTCACACTTGGTTCCAAAGGACTACCATTGTAAAACATATACGGCACATCTTCTTCACTCTGTACCCTGTCATCATTGAAATTAACCGCAATCCACCTTAATCCAACCGGATTTATTTTAAATGTCTTTGTCTCTAAACCACTATAACTACCAATTCCCTTCACATCCACGGAAGCAGTTCCACTTTCCACATTGTCATGCCATATTAAGGTATAGTCTGTTCCTTGCACCAGCTTACTATCCCCTTGCTTTACCATAACCTCTGGCATAATTTCCTGGCCGGTATAGGTATATGTGGTATCCGTAACCTGATTATTTCCGTTCCATAAAGTGATACTAATGCTAGAATCGGTTATCGCTGTCGCCTTCACCTCAATAGGCGGCATCACACTCAAAATCATGCACACCGCCATCAGCCATGCCGTTATTCGCTTCCCTGCATTTTTGACTCTTCCCATAGTATATCGCTCCTTATATATACAATT
The DNA here is from genome assembly GCA_022766245.1 of Lachnospiraceae bacterium. Classification (GTDB taxonomy): domain Bacteria; phylum Bacillota; class Clostridia; order Lachnospirales; family Lachnospiraceae; genus Roseburia_C. Next base: position 16,967 of record JALEPL010000050.1, read on the forward strand.
CTCGTATATGCTCATTCGTATCAATATGAATGGGCGCAGTCCGCCCTATTACATATTTTTATCGGCTACTCTCTTCCAATAATTTAGCCTTTCCCTCATTTTATGAGATTTTTACAGCTTTTTCAATATAATCAAAACTTAATTTTTCAGATTTTACATCTGCCCCTTGACAAACCTTTTTTTCCTTGTTACTATCGCTTTCGGAATTAAATTTTTTTGCTAGGGGTGCCCTTGGGCTGAGATAATCTTCGGATTGACCCTCATTACTTGAACCGGATAATACCGGCGTAAGGAAGCGAGACATCGATGAACCATCGATTATTTTGACGTGCATTACGTCCTCCTGGCATATTACGAAGGAGGATTTTTTTATGTCATTTTTTGTAACGCTTGTAGAAGATTCCTATCAGCTGACCACCGCAGGATACACTGCCCTGGTGATTCTTATGCTGGCTTTGGTACTGGTGGGCTGCGCGCTCTTCGGTGGAAAGAAGAAGTTCAGTACAAAGCAGCTGGCATTTTCTGCCATTGCCATTGCCCTGGCCATGATCACTTCCATGCTGAAGCTGTTCCATCTGCCTATGGGAGGTTCTATTACTGTGTTTTCCATGCTATTCATCGTACTCATTGGTTACTGGTATGGACTGGGCGGCGGCCTCACAGCTGCAGTGGCCTATGGAATTCTGCAGTTAGTATGTGACCCGTATATCATCAGCGTGCCCCAGCTTCTGCTGGACTATGTATTCGCCTTTGGTGCACTGGGGCTTTCCGGCATCTTTTCTAAATCAAAGCACGGATTGGTAAAAGGATATATTGTCGGCGTTCTGGGACGTTATTTCTTCGCATTTTTGTCCGGCTTCATTTTCTTTGGAATGTATGCAGATGCCTACACCTCAAATGCAACTTTAAACGGAATCATTTACTCCTTGCTATATAACGGGGCCTACATCATTCCGGAGGCAGTTATCACTATTATTCTAATTTCCATCCCGCCGGTAAACAAGGCGCTTGCGCGAGTAAAAGAGCAGGCTTTATAATGTGTAAAAGTTTATTCATGTTTTAATTTTCTACTCATATCCATAAAAGAAGTGTATCTTTCGTATTTGGAAAGATACACTTCTTTTACTTTTACTTTTTCACACTAGGTCTTCGTTTTGCTTTTTCTTCATATAAGATAGCATCGGAATGCTTCAGGATATCTGCCAGGTCTGTCTGAGGTTTACAATAAAATTCGTAAATTCCCGCAGACATTTCCACATAATAGGGTTTGTCAGAGCTTTCATTAAACTGACGATAATGCATTTTTAACGTCTGCACCAAAATACGATTAAAATCTGACACGTCGGATAGGAACAGCGCTACAAACTCATCTCCACCGATCCTGCCAATCACCGCATCCTCCGGCAAACATTCCCGCAAATAGTCCGCTGCCTTCATGATGGCAAAATCTCCTGCCGCATGGCCAAAGCAGTCATTGATTTCTTTCAGATGATCCAGATCCCCAAACAGGAGATACGCTGTCCTTCCTATATTCTCCTGTATCAGATGCATGGCCTTTTCCATAAACCCTCTGCGATTGAGCAGCTTTGTCAGCTCGTCCTTGGATGAAATAAAACTCAGAATACTGTTTTGTTCACGAATCAAGCGAAGGGAATTCTGCAGTTCCTCCTGTACCTTCCTCTCCGTCTGTGTCAATTCCATGAACTGAAACATGGAGCCCATCTGAAGACTGCAGATCTGCATAAACGCAATATCCTTCTGCTCCACTTCACAGACCATAAGCCCATATTGCGTATCCTCAGCAAACAGGACAAATGCGGTATATGGATGTCCGGAACCTTGAACCAGCATGCTCCGTATGCTGTGTTGCTCATCCACTATGGGTGACTGTTCCATTTCGTAGTAACAGTTTTCTTCCGCTGTCTGCCACGCCACCAAACGCAATTTTTCCGTAAACGAGATAACGCCCTGTCCATTGTAATGAATGGGCTGGTCAAACAGGAAAAAATAACTGTTTCTGATATGGATCTGTTTCAAACGTTCCATGACCCGTAGCATTGTACTCCGCCGGTCCATGTCAACCGTCAAAAGATCCCGGATAAAAAACGGAACAAACCATGCCTGACGATTGAACTGCATCAGTTCCTGTTCCACTGCCGAAATGACTATCCCATTGATATATTTTCTGGTGGACTCCATCATCTGGGAGAGCACATGCACCGCACGATCATTGGGTGCAGATGCTTCCAGCACGCACAGTGCCCGATACAACTGATCTACCAGTCTCTCTCCCGCCACATAATGATTCTCACACATCTTTGTCAGAAACGGCACCATATGGTCAAATGCATATCCAGCCCCATGTTTTTCAAAAACAATGTCATAAATGTAATCAAAATATCCTCGAAGCTGCGCCGCATACTCCCTTTTTTCTGACTCATAGGGAATCGCAAGAAGCAACTCCTCCTCAATCTGTTCGCACTGCTGATCCATAAATGGTCGAACCCGCTGCAGTTCGATACGCTCCGCCATGTACCGCTGACTGCGAGGAATACATCCACAGGATGCACGTTTGTGAAGCACCGATGGCATACGCATGGATTCTGTTTTTTCTCCCCGACAAAGCTGCAATGCCTTCTGCAGAGCCAGATAACTGAACTGAAAGCTGCTATGCGCCACACTGGTCAAAGGCGGCTCTAAGGTGCGGGCCATCTCCACGTCATCAAATCCTGTGATTGCAATATCTCTGCCCACCACCAGCTTCCTTTTCTCACACACATGGTATCCTGTCCGAGCCATGGTGTCATTGGCAAACACAATGGCCTCCAAATCCTTATTCTGATTGAGAAGACGTTCTATCTGTTCCTCTACATGCTCAGAAAAATCGCCATAAACCACCATCTGCTCTGTCACCACTAAATCATTTTCTCTCATAACGTCCAGATAAGCGTTCAGACGTTCCCTCGAATCCTGATTATCCTTTGGTCCGGACACAAAACCAATTTTCCAATAACCATGCTCCCGCACCAGATGCTCCACACACGCCCGCATTCCGGAATAATTATCCGCCATGAGATAGGGAAGGCCGGATTCCTTCGCTTCATTTTCCAAAAGAAGGACCGGAATACTGCGAAAACGATTCAGGAATTCCTGCTGGTCATCCTGACTGTGAAAACTCTGTATCGAACCATAAGCGATAATCAGCGCATCCGGCTGCACGAACCCTGCATAGTCATATACCGTTGCGAATTGAAATTCAGCCCCCTCCGCATTGCTGTTATACAAAATATGTTCGCAATACTGCGGCATCTGCGGTCCCATCAGAAAAAAAAGATTCACACCCAACTCCTGCGCACAGCTATAAAATCCCCTCAGTAAGTCCTCTGAATAATCTGATTTCGTTTCCCCCAGCATTATGGCTATGGTATATTGCTGTTCCTTCTTCTCCATAAAAACTCCTTATCTCTTTGTTCCTCTCATTCGCAACACACAAGAAACTTCTATCGTAATTATATCTATACGTTTTCATACGATTTATGCGGTTCCGCATAAATCTGTTCTGAACAGTTTCATTATATCATTCTTATTTTCTTCCGTCATCTATGTTCACGAATTTTTACAAGTTTTGCAAAAATTTTTGTAAAAAAGTTTTGCAAAAAATTCTAGACAAATCATAATTTATGTGATATTATAATCAAGCTTGTTTAAGAAACGATGCGTGGCTCAGCTTGGTAGAGCGCTGCGTTCGGGACGCAGAGGTCGCAGGTTCAAATCCTGTCGCATCGACTAAAAAGACTCTTCGATTCAGAAGAGTCTTTTTTGTTGGTGTGATGGGATTTGAACCTGCTCAACTCTAAGCAACGCCCGGGACCAGAGTCGCAGGGCGCTGGGTGTCCGGGGGACACCCGGTTAGCGCCGACCGGAGCGGAGCGCAGACCAAATCCTGTCGCATCGACTAAAAAGACTCTTCGATTCAGAAGAGTCTTTTTTGTTGGAACCCATCAAAAATCTTGTATTTTCCCTCTCCTCTGTGTTACAATCTATTAAAAGCATTTTTCTATGTTTTCTTATCAGTTTGAGTATTCACAAAATTGTGAAACTGTCTTATATTCAGATAACCAAGGAACATCGATGCTTTTATTTTCCCATTCAACAAAAGCAGGAAGTTCCTATACAGTGCTTCCTGCCATATTTTCAAAGGAGGCCACTAAATGAACGATGATATTTACGTCACAGTCCGATACAAAGACACGGTATTTCGCTTACTATTTAAGGATAAGCAAAGGCTCTTGGAGCTCTACAATGCCATTAACGACACGAATTACACCAATTCAGCAGAACTGGAAGTTATCACATTGGAAAATGCTGTTTATATGAGCATGAAAAATGATGTCTCATGCTTGCTGGATATGCGGATGCAATTATATGAGCAACAGTCCACGGTTAACCCCAATATGCCGCTTCGGGACTTGATGTATGTTTGCAGCCAATACGAGAAATACATCATAAAGAAAGATATATATTCCCGTCGGTTAATCAAACTGCCAACGCCCAAGTTTATTGTATTCTATAATGGTACAGAAAAGCAACCGGAATGCCAAGAGCTTCGCCTATCTGATGCGTTTGAGATTCCCGAGGAAGAACCTGCCCTTGAACTACGTGTCATCCAGCTTAACATTAACACTAGATATAATTCGAAATTATTAGCCAAATGTCCATCACTGTTCCAATATATGCAATACGTCAATCAAGTTCGCGAGTATCGTCAAAAATACCCTCTGAAGGAGGCGGTACAACTGGCAGTTGACTATTGCATTGAACAGGGGATTCTCAACGATTTTTTGCTTGCGAATAAAGCGGAGGTAATTAAGATGAGCATATTCGAATACGATGAAGAATTACATAAGAAAACTCTGCATGACGAAGGATATGAGGATGGTTTTCAGGATGGTTTTGATGATGGGAAAGTGTCAAATCTGATAGATCTTGTGTGCCGCAAACTCCGCAAGTGCCAAACCCCCGAAACCATAGCAGATGACTTATTGGAAGATTTGGATACAGTCAGACACATCTGCGATGTGGCCAGCCCCTTTGCACCCAACTATGATATAAAGGAAATCCAAAAGAGACTTTAAACACACCATACGTTACTATGCACTGTAATAGGGTTATCGCATTTCACATGATAACCCTATTTTTTCATAAATCATTGAAGTTCTCTTTTTTTATACAGCACAACCGACAGACACCAGGACAGTGCATATATCCCAATCCCCACCAGGCAAAGAATGGGCACAACGCCATTCATCGGGATAGGATTCATCATATTTCCCTGCAAAACATCCAGTGCAATAAAACTTCCTCCCCCCATCACTCCAAGCAGCACAAAATATACGATTCTTCCCTTTTCCACCCCAAATCTAAATACGAAGGGAAGAATAATAGAAGATGCCACCAGTGACAGGATAAACGCAATCAGCAAAAACTCCGCAAAGTATTTCCACTGAAACGTATGATTCAGATTCATCCGCAGAGCTTGCGTCACTGCGGTTACCAGCAACATCACCACCTGCGCCATCAGACCAACCACGTACTTGCCGGATACAATCTGCCCTTCTGTGTAGGGCAAAGTACCGCAATACTGCTGCCAACGACTGCGCTCGTCATAGGCCAGCAGATTTACAGGAATCATACCACATAGAATGCACGGATACATGGCAAAAAATATATTGTCCTCCCCTGCAAAGGCTACCACAAGAAACACAACCGCAATCAGTAAATAGGAACGGCAATACTTTTGTGTCATATACCAATCTTTCAGAATTAAACCTCTCATATTACTTTGCCTCCTTTACCATAAATACAAATAGTTCCTCAATACTGATGGGACTAATATTCATCCCGGCAGGTACTGCATTACGAAGAACCATGGCCTCCACACCATAGGGCGATTCCTTTTTGTGCTTGACTGCCTCCGGTGATAATTCCTTTAACTGTTCTGCAGTACAGTGAATTAGCCCATATTCTGCCAGAAGCTGATCCTTTTCCTCACACAATAACAGCTTACCCCTGTGTAAAAATGCTACATAATCACAGAGTTTCTCCAGATCACTGACAATATGCGAGGACATGAGAATCGAATGATTTTCGTCTCTTGTGAAATCGCTGAACATCTCCACCACTTCATCCCGAACCACCGGATCCAGACCTGATGTGGCCTCATCCAGGAGGAGAAGCTTTGCCCCGTGAGACATGGCAACCGCAATACCCAGCTTCATCTTCATCCCCCGGGAAAAATCTTTAAATGGCTTATTGTCTGGCATGGAAAGCTTTGCCAGAAGCCGTGTGTACTCTGCCTCATTCCAGTGCAGGAACGTATGCTTCATCACTTTTCCCACCTGTTTGGCAGTAAGACACTCCGGAATCCCCACCTCATCCATGACAACCCCCACATCTTCCTTGGTGAGCCGTATATTCTCTTCGTTATCCCTCCCCAGTATGGTGACGGTTCCACTATCCTGGTGGAGCATATTTAATATCAGTTTGATTGTGGTGCTCTTTCCGGCACCGTTTTCACCAATCAGTCCCATGATACAGCCACTGGGTAGTGTAAGGTTTAAGTCATCCAGCTGAAAGCCGGCAAATGATTTGCTTAAGTTCTTAATTTCAAGTGCGTTCATTCTTCCTCCTCCAATCCAAAATCGATCATTTCAATCAAATCCTCTTTACTAAGGTTGCATGAACGGGCCAACTGCAGAATCTGTTCAATATGCTCCTCTATTTTTTTCAGATTCTCCTCTCGAATCAGCTCTACGTTCTTAGGCGCTACATAGCAGCCCTTCCCCGGCATCGTATAGATAAATCCTTCTTTTTCCAGTTCTTCATAAGCGCGCTTTGTAGTAATAAAACTGATTCGAAGGTCTTTTGCCAAGCCACGAATAGAAGGCAGCATCTCGTTTTCTTCTAATGCACCGCTGATGATCTGACTTTTAATCTGGGTATATATTTGATCATAAATCGGTACTCCGCCTTTGTTATCGATAAAAATATTCACTGGTTCACCTCCACAGCACTGTGTATATAGAGTATATACAGTTGTATCAGTTATGTCAATATATATTTTTTAAATAAAAAAACAGTAAAGAGCCAATCCTCTCTACTGTCAATTCGATTTCTTTATCGTATCTGTTCAGTACCTTCACAGATACGATTCGCAAACCCATGAACTTCTTATCCTATTCTACCTTCAGCCTTCCATCCGCAATGCGGCGCACGATTTCAGTATCCCGCACTGTCCGGGCATCCGTAAAAGCTGCATTGGCCCGGCATATCTCCTCCGGCACAGCCCAGGTAAAATAAAAACCCTTTTCCTGCTCACTTTTTGTCAGATGAAGATGATTTCTCTCTCCAGTCACCTCGCACACATAGAAATAAGTGTGTCTCTGAAAAATCTGCTCCGGCTGGAACAAGTCTCTCCGAATCTCCTCCGTCTCCACCAGTGGCCGGATACTTTCCTTTATCACGGTAAGACCTGTCTCCTCTGCCACCTCACGAGCAAGACATTCTGCATGATCCTCATTTTCCTCGATTCCACCGCCTGGAATCTTATATTCCCCTTCCCTGCTGCACTGCATGGCCAGCTTTCCTTCCCGCATAATAATGGCTCTTACAGTGGTACGTCTACACACCTGGGTAAGACCTTCATAGTCCTTTTCATCAAACATAATCTCTGTTTTCATACACTCCACCCATCTCATCCCTTTGTTTAATCTCTTTGTTTATTGTTGTGAGTATAGCACATTCCTCTTGTTTATGCTACACTAACCTTACATGATTTGAATTACCTTTTCGTTTTTATATTTCCGAGATTTATTTATTTTATATAAGGAGTTCCCTATGACGCATATTTTACTAGTGGAGGATGATCCGGGCATCATCTCAAATCTGACCGAATTTTTACAGCAAAAAGGGTTTTGTGTAATTACCGCCAACGGGGAAACCTTGGCCCGCACACTATTAGATGACATTGCCCTGCCCATTGACCTTGCACTGATTGATATTTCCCTATCCGACGGAGACGGTTTTTCCCTATGCGAAACAATTAAGAGCGGCAGAAATGTCCCTTTCATTTTTCTCACCGCTTCAGGTGATGAAGAAAGCGTGGTCAAAGGGCTGAATCTGGGTGCAGAAGACTATATTGCCAAGCCATTCCGTCCCCTGGAACTGGTGACCCGAATCCAGAATGTGCTACGTCGCTACTCCCAGGACTCCGGTCTCCTGTCCTATCAGGGGCTGACCTTAGATCCTGCCAGAGGCACGGTCATGCGTCAGGGAAAAGAGCTCTATCTGTCTGCCCTGGAGTATCGCCTGCTGCTTCTCTTTTTTCAAAATATGGGGCTTGTACTATCCCGTAGCCGAATTCTGGAAGAACTTTGGGATATTGCCGGAGAATACGTCAACGACAACACCCTCACCGTCTACATCAAGCGCCTCCGTGAAAAAATAGAGCCGGATCCCGCTAATCCCATGTACATTCGCACCCTGAGAGGCTTGGGCTATAAATTAGGAGAATAAGCATGTCTTTATCTAATCTTCTTCGAAACAAAGAATTAAAGTTTGATTTAATTATCTTCGTTTTTATTTATTTTATTGGAATAATTGTGGGTTTTAAATTGGATATCAGCTGTGGTTTTCTTGTATTAGTCATGGGGATTCTTTTTCTCCTGCTCTATCTGTTTTCAAACTACCGACGCTATTCCCGGCTGGCAAATCTATCCCAGGACATTGACCGAATGCTGCATCAAAAGACACCGATCCCTTTCGAAAAGTATCGTGAAGGGGAGTTATCCATCCTGGAAAATGAGCTGTCCAAAATGACACTGCGCCTCACAGAGCAGGCGGAGTCACTGCTGCAGGACAAACGTTACTTATCGGACACCATGGCAGACCTGTCCCATCAGCTCCGTTCCCCGCTTACTTCCCTACAACTGGTCACCGTTATGTTAAAAGATGCCTCTGTCGGCTCTGATTCGTGGTGCAAATTACTTGTTGAGCAGAACCAGCTTTTATCACATATGAGTTGGCTCATTGAAGCCATGCTGAAGATGGCGAAGATGGATGCCAATACTGCTTATCTGAAATCCGAACCGGTATCCGTTCAGGAACTGATTACAAAAGCATGCGAACCTTTCCTGATTCCCATGGAACTGCACAATCAAACCTTATTTTGTCAACTTCCGGACACTGACAGCAGTTTCATCGGGGATCTGAACTGGACGGCAGAAGCGATACAGAATATTCTCAAAAACTGTACGGAGCACATTTCCTCCGGTGGGGAAATTCGAATGCAGGCAAAATCCAATTCACTCTTCACAGAAATTATCATTGAGGACAACGGACCGGGCTTTTCCTCCGAGGATCTTCCTCATCTTTTTGAGCGTTTTTATAAGGGAAGCAATTCCGGCTCCCAGAGCATTGGAATCGGACTTGCATTGTCACGCATGATTATCGCTGCTCAGAACGGTACCATCAAAGCAGAGAATATTCCCCAGGGTGGCGCTCGTTTTATTATCCACTTTTATCACAACACCACGATATAGTTTTTTCTTAGCCATATTTTTCTTATCGATGAAATCAGATATGTGACGAAACTGTCACTTTTCTGTCACCATGCTGTCATGAGGAACTATTATCCTATTCTTATCCGTAAGGATCTCATGCAATATGTGTAAAAACACATTGCTTTCGTAAATCTTTTGAAAATTCGTAACTGTGAAGGTACTGAACAGATACGAATTTTCAATTCAACAAACACGTTTAGAAAGGATTATTATTATGGAAATCTTGAAAGTGGAACACCTATCAAAAATTTATGGTTCCGGAGACAATCAGGTAAAGGCCCTGAACGATGTTTCCTTTTCCGTAGAAAAAGGACAGTTTATCGCCATTATCGGTCCTTCCGGTTCCGGTAAATCTACCCTGCTTCATCTGCTAGGAGGAGTGGATTCCCCCACTTCCGGAAAAGTCTATGTGGACGGCACCGACGTTTATGCCCAAAACAATACGCAGCTGGCAATTTTCCGTCGCAGACAGGTAGGACTCATCTATCAGTTCTACAATCTGATTCCGGTACTGAATGTGGTGGAAAACATGACTCTACCGGTACTGATGGACGGCAGATCGGTCAACGAAGAAAGACTGAATGAACTGCTTGATGTCCTATCTTTGAAGGAGCGCCGAAATCATCTGCCCAACCAGCTCTCTGGTGGACAGCAGCAGCGTGTTTCTATCGGTCGGGCACTGATGAATGCCCCCTCTGTGGTGCTGGCGGATGAGCCCACGGGAAATCTCGACTCCAAAAACAGTCAGGAAATCATCGAGCTTTTGAAATATTCCAACAAAACGTATGGCCAGACCCTGATCGTCATTACTCATGACGAGAATATCGCCCTGCAGGCAGACCGCATCATCGCCATCGATGATGGAAAAATCACCAGAGATGAGGTGATTCGCCGATGAATATTTTTTCCAAAATCACGCTGCGAAATCTTTTAAAAAATAAAACCCGTACACTAGTTACTATTATCGGTATCATTTTATCCACTGCCATGTTTACTGCGGTGACCAGCACAATTACCTCCATGCAGCAGTTTTTAATCGACTACCATGCGTATGATGCCGGCACCTGGCATATCCTGTACGAAAACATGAATATTTCGGAAGTAACCAAACTGGAAGCGGAAGATTCGGTGGATCATCTGGATACCCTGCAAGAAATCGGATTCGCCGATTTAGGAAATAGCTCCAATGAGTATAAACCATATCTGCATGTGGCTGCCATGTCCAAAAACTTTGCAGATACCATGCCGGTTCATCTTCTGGAAGGGCGGTTGCCGGAAACCTCCGATGAAATTATTTTACCGGAACACTTAGACTACAATGGTGGAATTTCTCACGAGATTGGTGATAAGTTAAATCTTGTTTTATCAAATAGAATATATGATGATACTACCTGGGGTAACCATACCGGTTATTTGGAAGGGGAAACCCTTTCTCCGGTTGCCTCAAAAACCTACACTGTGGTGGGATTCTATGAACGTCCCAGCTTTGAGGACTTTCAAGCACCGGGATATACCGCACTGACGGTAAGCGACAGCAGCTTTGGTCAGGACAGCTATGATGTTTATGTGAGTCTCACGAATCTCTATCTGGCAGAGGATTTTTTTAACAGCTACGAATCCCCCGGTAGTGCCTCCATGAACTACAATTACCTACGGCTTTTTTCTGCCAGCAATGAAAGCAGCTACAATTCCGTATTATATAGTCTGGCAGTTATTTTGATTGCCATTATCATGTTTGGCTCTGTATCTCTGATCTACAACTCCTTCTCCATTTCGGTGAATGAGCGTGCCAAACAGTTCGGCATACTAGCCTCCATCGGTGCCACGAAAAAGCAGCTTCGCACCAGTGTGCTGTCGGAGGGATTGTTTTTAAGTATCATAGGAATCCCTTTGGGTATTTTTTCCGGTCTTTTGGGGATGTATATCACTTTTGCTCTTCTAGGGAAACGTATGGCAGAATCCTTTATCGGAACATCCAACGTGGTGATTTCCCTGCATCCTTCCATGGCCGGAATTCTGATTACAATAGGTATTGCGGAGATAACCATCCTGATTTCTGCTTATCTCCCAGCAGCACGGGCCATGCGTCATACAGCCATAGAAAGTATCCGCCAGAACGATACCATCAAACTGAAGGCCAATCAGGTAAAGGTCTCTAGGCTTTCCACAAAGCTTTTTGGTTTCTCCGGTATGCTGGCCACCAAAAACTACAAACGGAACAAGAAAAAGTATCGTGCCACTGTATTTTCTCTGTTTATCAGCATTGTACTTTTTATTTCCACCAGCAGCTTTTGTGCCTATCTGATGAAATCAACGGCTACCGTTTACGAGGAAAATGACTATGATATGGCAGTGTCCATTTTTATGGATGAAGAGTCCGATTTGGATATCGACAATATACTTTCGGACGTTGAGTCCATTGATTCTGTCACCCAGTGTCAGCTCTCCTCCAATTATTGGGGAAACCTGTCTTTGAACCGGGACGCACTCAGCAAGGAGTATTTAAACTTCTGCGCCAACTACGAAGTGGCGGATAATGGTGAAGCAAACAACTCCCGGCAGACCGTTTCCGTACAAGTGCGTTTCCTGTCGGATGAAGCCTTCCGTGACTATCTGACCCAGCTGAAAGTCGACGCAGACAGCTATTTTGTGCCGGAACAGCCCAAGGGTGTCCTCATCAACAATGTAAAACTCTGGGATACAGACCATTATCTCCTCTGTGATATGGTGGATGACTTGACGGATGCTGATTTTTCTCTGGCCATACCGGAAACAGATGTGCCGGTGGTCTGTGACCTAGCCACCGACACCAAGCCCGATCTGTTATACGGAAGTAACTATGCCCCATATTTTTTGCTGCCTGAGAGTCAGATGCACTGCTTTTTGTCCCCAGACTATCATCCAGAATACCTGATCACCCTCTACACCAGTGATCACAAGGATGCCTCCGAGAAGCTGTATTCTTATTTTGACAGCGTCGAAGTAAGCATTTACCTGGAGGATATTGTAGAGGATGTGGAAGCAAGTCGGACCATGACATTGATCGTCCAGGTATTCTGTTACGGATTTATCATTCTGATCTCGCTGATTGCCGTGGCAAATGTATTTAACACTATCTCCACCAACGTCAGCCTGAGACGAAAAGAATTCGCCATGCTGCGGTCCGTGGGTATGGATGACGCTGCGTTTCGCCGCATGATGAACTTTGAATGTCTGCTGTACGGCTGCAAAGGTCTTTTGTACGGTCTGCCGGTGGCGCTCCTTATCACTTACCTGATTTACCGCTCCATCTGTGACGGACTTGAGATGCACTTCTTTGTCCCATGGTACAGCCTGTTTATTACCATCGGAGGTGTTTTCCTCATCGTGTTCGCCTCCATGCTGTACTCCATGAATAAGCTGAATCAGGAAAGTCCTGTAGAAGTATTAAGAAACGACAACGTTTAACCTTTCAGAGCAACCTCGAAAACTAACGTTTTCTCGGTTTGGTGTATCCGCCAAATAAAATGCAGAAGAAAATGACTCACGGATGCAAGCATCCATCGCATTTTTCTTCTGCATTTTACTTAGTTCTGAACGGTTAAATATTTTGTAACTAGCTCAGTTCCTTCACTGATTCCTCTTCCTTGCTTTTATCTGATGAAAAATAATCTCACCAGCCAGCACACAGACAAATTCCAAAGCAAGTGTTCCACCGTTGGTCAGCAGAATACTCTTGATTTCTTCCAAGGAATTTAAATTCTTCAGAGCACTCCCAAAGCTCAATGTCAGATGCAGGGTGAGCCAGGACAGATTCTGGCTGATTAGAAACATTCTGTCATGCTGTTTTGCCAGGTATGCCAGCAGCACCACCAAAACGCCTGCACATATGGCAATTGCCGAGGTTATGCCATGCATACAAGGTCCTATTTTCATAGCCTGCTCCGGTGCTAAATCACCTCTCCACAATGTCATTCCTGCATAGATCTGCAGCGCTATCGCTGCCCCAAGAGCAAACAGTAATACTACCGGCAGAAACCACTCGCTTCCTCGTGGCCGATTCCATTTTCTTCCCTCGGAAAATGCTAAATAATAGGTGATCATCAGAACTGGCAAACTGATCAAAAAGAAACTCTGAGGAATCGCTCCGTAAGTCCTTTTCCCCATTTCGCCCATTAATACCAAAACAATTGCACAAACAGTAAAACAAAGCATCATGCGAAAATTCAGCACGCGTCGCACTTTACGCAGGCCATCCACCTGCAAAGCCTCCCTTCCATCATCCTTTTGCTTCACCTGTTCCAGAAAAGCCCGGCATGATGTGCATCCTTCTAAATGCTCCTCCACCACTTTTTTTGAGTCCTCCGAACAGATTTCATCCATATATCCCGGCATCAAATCTCTCACAATATCACAGCTTATTCTCTCCATATGGCATCCCTCCTTCATTCTTTTCCTAATTCCAACTTCTCTGTCGGTATTCTTCCTTATTTCACAATTCCTGTCTGTTCCTTTTTCATTTCACTGCTTCCTTCAGCCGCTCCTTCGCCCGGTAAAATGTCACTCTTGCCCAGTTTTCCGTCCGCCCCATGATTTTTCCGATTTCACGGAACGATAAATCCTCCTGTACCCGCAGATACACCACCTTACGCATGTCCATAGGAAGCTCTTTCATCCTTTTAATGACATCCGAAAGCTCCTCCCTTGCCAGAATCTGTCTTTCTGTCTCCGATGCCGCTGACACCATCCAGTCATAATCCTCTAAAGGTTCCTCCTGCTTTTGTTTGCCCCAGTGCTGATACAGCAGATGCTTTGCGATCTGACAAAGCCATACGGACAGCTTACAGCTTTTATCGTATCGTTCTATGCTTCGTATCGCCTGTAAAAATGTCTCCTGGGTCAGATCCTCCGCCAGCAACGGATCCTTGCACTTTGAGAGCAGGAAATGATAAACCAGCGCCGAATTTTCCTGATAAATATCTTCTACTCCGTTCATAAGCGTTCCTCCTGGGTAACGTCCCCTCACTATCTATATCCGTTTTCGACACGATTCGTTACAGTGACCTAACAAAAAAAGATGCAATTCTTGCAAACCAGCTCAAATTGCATCCAGTATTGATTCTTACTTCTACGATAAAATATGCAAATTGTAAAAAAACAGCCCAATTTGATTATCGGACTGTTATTAGGCAAATTAAATGCCCAGTTCCGGAATCGAACCAGAGACATAAGGATTTTCAGTCCTCCGCTCTACCAACTGAGCTAACTAGGCTCGTTGTCACGCAACGATGTTATTATATATGAAAGACTGCCAGCCTGTCAACAATTTTTTCAAAAATCTTTTACAAAACGTTTGGCAAATTTCTCATATAGCCAATAATTCGTTTTATCAGGGTGAACATCGGGATTGAATTTATATCCGCCT
>JALEPL010000053.1 GCA_022766245.1 Lachnospiraceae bacterium
AATCACTACAATCTGTTTTAAAAGCTGTAAATCAAATAGAGGAGCTTTTTCTTTTTCTTCGATTTTGGCAAGTCTCTTGAATACTACAATCATTGCCAGAATGCAGCTGATTCCCTGACAGAGAAATGTTGCCCACGCTACACCGGCTACCCCCATATGGAATACCTTGACAAACCAGATATCAACTGCAATATTTGACAAAGAAGATACTGCCAGAAAGTAAAACGGTGTTTTGGAATCTCCGAGTGCAGAGAAGATACCGGTAGCAATATTGTAGAAAAAGACAAATGGTAATCCCCATGCGTAAATATCAAGATACAGTTTTGAATCTGCAAATACTTCTTCAGGGGTTCGAATTAACCGAAGCAACATACCGGATCCGAGTATTCCGATGAGCATTAACAGGATACAAACAAAACCACTGAAAATACAGGCAGTGTAAACAGCTGTTTTCATTTCTTTATACTTCTTTGCACCGAACAGATTGGAAACCACGACGGAACATCCCATGTTGCAGCCAAAGGCAAAGGCAATAAAAATTAATGTAATCTCATAGCTGTTGCCAACTGCTGCTAATGCATTTTCACCCACAAACTTGCCGGCAACTAAGCTGTCCGCTATATTATAGAGCTGCTGGAAAATAATGCTTCCAAACAAAGGCATACAGAATTTCCACAATACGGTTTGTGGGTCTCCCACAGTCAGATCTTTATTCATTTTCAGGAGCCTCCGTTTCTTTTAGACTGTCGATAATTAGCCTGACACATCCGTCTATGCTGAAGTGGCTGCTGGATAGCATCATGCTGCAGCTTTTCTCAAATCTCTTGTCCACCGCTTCCATATAGTCTGCCAGTGCAAATGATATTCTGCATAAATTGGATTGTGTTTTGTTACTGGCAGTATTATAATTCCTTATAAGATATGTGTAAAATATCAATGATGATGCTTTGATATATGAAATTGATATGTGAGGAATTGCAATGAACATCAGCTATGACTATTACAGGGTCTTTTATTATGTAGCAAAATACAAGAGTTTTACCGGAGCTGCCAAAGCACTTCTTAATAACCAGCCTAACATTACCAGAATGATGAAAAAACTGGAAGGGGAATTGGGGTGTACGTTGTTTGTAAGACAGCGGCATGGCATTATACTGACTCCGGAGGGAGAAAAACTATATGCCCATGTCTCCGTTGCTTTTGAACATATCCTGTGTGGAGAAGAGGAAATAGCCAGAGAAAAAAGTCTGCAGTCAGGGATGGTTACGGTGGTAGCCAGTGAAATAGCACTCCATTGTGTATTGCTTCCTGTTTTAAAAGCATTCCGAAAGAATTATCCAGGCATCCGTATCAGGATACTAAGTCAATCTACACCGCAGGCAATTGATGTGTTGAAAAAAGGACTGGCAGATTTGGCAATTGTAACAGAACCTTTTGACCTCCCGGCCGGGATTGGTTCAAAACCCCTTAGAATCATTCGGGAAGTTCCGGTTTGCAGTACAGCATTTTCACTTTCTCCAGATTCTACTCTTACTGAAGAACAGATAAAGAAATATCCATTGATTGGACTTGGGGAACAAACAGCTTCCTTTCGTTTTTATTCAGATGTTTTTGGCAGAATGGGAATGTCCTTTATCCCAGATGTGGAGGCTGCTACAGCAGACCAGATTTTACCGATGATAAAATCTGATCTGGGTATTGGCTTTGTGCCGATGGATTTTCTGGAAAATGAAAATAGGGAGAATCTGGTTATCCTAAACATGACACCTGATATTCCAACCAGAAATATATGTCTTCTGAAACGGTGGGACATTTCGTTAAGTCTAGCAGCTTCTGAGTTAGAACGACGGATAAAGGATAAGAAGAAAGAAAAATAGAATTCTGCTGTGTCATGAAACACCAGATGAAGCAACAGCAACGGAATGTGAAGCATTTTGTTTGTAAACAGGGAAAATGGTGTAATGCTAAGTGACGTTACGATGGGGAGGCTTGAGATAATGAGAAAATATCGACGGCACGCTGGCCTTCATGGTGGGCGGCAAGCAGGAAGTGTTCGATGCCTGCAAGGACATTCTGGCAGCCATGGGCTCCTCCGTTACCCGCTGCGGCGATGTGGGCGCCGGCAACACCACGAAGCTTGCCAACCAGATCATCGTCGCCTGCAACATCCGTGCCGTTGCCGAGGCCTTCACTCTGGCACAGAAGGCCGGTGTTCTTTCCGGCTGCCGGCTGATGGGCATTGACCCGGAGGAGGTTCCCTACATCGGGTTTGCGGAGCGTTGGGGCGCGGGCTCCACGGAAATCCGTGAGGACGATATCATCCCCCTGAACGAACCCCAGTCCAGCCGGAAATACCCCGCCGACCGGCAGAGGATAATCTGAACAGGCATGCACCCGGCAATACAGCCCGGAGTACCGGTTCGCAATGCGCTGCGCATTCCTCCGTTTGACAGCGCGATGATGATTGCGTATAATTGAGATATAAGACTTAAAAGGAAAGAGACGTAAGGTATGGCGGAAGTATCGGGTCCTGCGAATAGATCAACGGTTCGGGCAATGACGGAGGGATCCATTGTAAAGCAGGTCATAGCGTTTTCCCTGCCCCTGATGCTGGGCAATGTGTTCCAGATGCTCTACAACACCGTAGACTCCATCGTAGTGGGGAATTTCGTGGGCACGCAGGCTCTGGCGGCGGTGGGCTCC
>JALEPL010000054.1 GCA_022766245.1 Lachnospiraceae bacterium
TCCATGTTGTAGCGCTTTGCAGCATCGTCAATGTTGTGATAAATGTTTACCATGATCTGCTTCAGCTTTGCATCTACCTCTTCAAAGGTCCAGCTTAATCTCTCAGAGTTCTGAGACATCTCTAATGCGGAGGTAGCAACACCACCAGCGTTGGAAGCCTTACCGCAGATGAACCATACACCGTTCTCCTGCAGATACTTGGTTGCATCCAATGTAGTAGGCATGTTAGCGCCCTCGCATACTGCCATACAGCCGTTTGCCACTAACTGCTTTGCATCGTCGATAAGAAGCTCATTCTGGGTTGCGCAGGGAAGTGCGATATCACACTTAATCTGCCATACGCCGCGTCCCTCATGATACTCAGCACTCGGTCTTGCAGCAGCATACTCGGTAAGGCGTGCACGCTTTACTTCCTTGATCTCCTTTAACAGCTCCACATCGATGCCTTCCGGATCATAAATCCATCCGGTAGAGTCAGAGCAGGTAACTACCTTTGCACCCATCTGCTGTGCCTTCTGGATTGCGTAGATTGCAACGTTTCCGGCACCGGATACTACAACGGTCTTTCCTTCCATAGACTGTCCATGATCCTTCATCAGCTCCTCGGTGATGTATAACAGACCATAACCGGTTGCCTCAGTACGTGCTAATGATCCACCGTAGCTTAAGCCCTTACCGGTAAGAACTCCTTCGTACATACCACGGATTCTCTTGTACTGACCGAACATGTAGCCGATCTCTCGTGCTCCGGTTCCGATGTCACCGGCAGGAACGTCCACGTCTGCTCCGATGTACTTGCAAAGCTCTGTCATAAAGCTCTGGCAGAATGCCATTACTTCTCTATCAGATTTTCCCTTAGGATCAAAATCAGATCCACCCTTGCCACCGCCGATAGGCAGTCCTGTCAGGGAGTTTTTGAAAATCTGCTCAAAACCTAAGAACTTGATGATACCAGTATTTACAGAAGGATGTAAACGTAACCCTCCCTTGTACGGTCCAATGGCATTATTAAACTGAATTCTGTAACCGGTATTTACCTGTACCTGACCCTTGTCGTCTACCCAAGGCACTCTGAACTTAAACTGTCTGTCGGGCTCTGTGATTCTCTCTAACAGTGCCTCTTTTCTGTACAGATCCTCGTTTGCATCAATTACAGGTCTCAAGGACTCTAAGACCTCTTCAACCGCCTGTAAAAATTCCGGCTCAGATGCATTTTTTGCTTTTACTCTCTCTAATACCTCATCTACGTAACTCATGTTCCAATCTCCTTATCTTTTTATAAAATACACTCGATGTTCTTATTTTATTATGAAATGCAATTTTTGGCAATCATTTTTTCATTTTTCATCCCCATTTTTTCTACTTTTGTGTATATTTATCGTTTTTTTTGCAATTTTATTATGAAAAAAATTCATTTTTATAATTAAAAAGGAGTAGATAATCTACTCCTTTGTTTTAAATATATGCCTTATATTTTTCATGGAAAAATGAGATGAGCTTGCCCAGGGTCTGAATCAGCATCTTCGTCTCTTCATCCGTCAAACCATTCTTCAGATCCTGAATCATATTGTTATGAAATCTGGCATGATGCTCATAAGCGCGCCGCCCGGAATCTGTTAGGGAAAGACGGACCACACGCTTATCTTCTTCACTGCGCTGTCTTCTGACATATTTTTTTCTAACCAAAGCATCCACAGTCTTGGATAAGGTTCCGGTTGTCACATTCATAATCTTGGCCACCTGCGTCATGCTTTTGGGTTCATCCAGTCCAATAGCATCGATAATATGCATATCGTTGCCGGAAATATTGGTGAACTCTCCGCTGATCAAGCACTTGGCCTCAATATCCATCAATTCATTAAAAACCATAACCAATGCATCATTTATGGTCTTGTCTTCATTCATATACCTGCACTCCTTACCAATTCAGCACTGCAGCGCCCCATGTCAAACCTGCTCCAAATCCAGCCAGCACGAGCCGATCGCCCCTTTGGATCATTCCTTTCCGATTAATTTCGTCCAACAGAATCGGAACACTCGCTGCAGAGACATTTCCACATTCCTGCATGTTGGTGGGGAATTTCTCCATTGGTACACCCAATCGCTTTGCAACGGCCTCAATAATCCGCAGATTTGCCTGATGCAGCACAAAATACTTCACTTCGTCCTCTGCAATTCCCGCCTTATCTAACACCTGACGGATCGCAACAGGCACGGTACGAACTGCAAACCGGAATACCTCCTGTCCATCCATAGACAGATGGCTGTATGCTTCCTGGTCGTCATGATAAGGGTTTACCACCGGACGATTCTTACACGCTAATACCATTCCTTTGGCACCATCAGATCCCTGTACGCTCTCAAATGCAGCATTCTCATCTGCCTTCACTACAACTGCACCTGCGCCATCCCCAAAAAGTACACAGGTACTACGATCTGACCAGTCCATAAGCTTTGACAAAACTTCTGCTCCAATCACCAACGCATTTTTATACATTCCGCTTGCAATATAAGCCTGAGCAGTACTCAAGGCAAACAAAAATCCCGAGCAGGCAGCTCCCAAATCAAAAGCCACCGCATGGCTTGCTCCCAACTCCCGCTGCACCTCGCAGGAAAGTGTAGGCACTACATAATCCGATGTAGCTGTAGCCGCTATGATCAAATCGATTTCCTCTGCCTGTACACCTGCATTTTCTAATGCACGCTGTGATGCTGTCACAGCCAGGCTTGTGGTCGTCTCTGTCTCTGCCAGATGTCTGGCACGGATTCCGGTACGGGTGGAAATCCACTCGTCCGATGTATCCATGATCTTACTTAAATCGTCATTCGTCACACGCTTTGACGGTATTGCACTTCCTGTTCCACAAATTCGTATATTCACGTTTATTCTCCTCTAAAATTTCCGGAATCTCTCGTATCTCTGGCGAGCCAGCTGCTCACCGGTCTTGCCCTCCTGACGAATCAGGAAATCACGGATGCACTTATGCATATAATTTCCAATGGAAGTCAATGCATCATCATCTGCTCCGCCATACTCCGGAATTACTTTTTCCACAACGCCCAGACGGAATAAATCCTGAGCGGTAATCTTCATAACTGATGCTGCCTCCTTGGCTCTTTTTCCATCCTTCCACAGAATAGACGCAAATCCCTCTGGAGACAGAATGGAATAGGTGGCATTTTCCATCATGTAGACTTCATTTCCCACAGCCAGAGCCAGGGCACCACCGCTGCCGCCTTCTCCAATCATAAATACAAGAATCGGCACCTGAATACCTGACATCTCGTATAGGTTACGGGCGATCGCCTCACCCTGTCCACCTTCTTCCGCTTCCATGCCACAGAATGCACCTGAAGTATTCACAAAAGTAATAATGGGACGATGGAACTTCTCTGCCTGCTTCATCAGACGAAGTGCCTTACGATATCCTTCCGGAGAAGGCATACCATAATTATGACGGGCACAATCCTTCATATCCTTACCCTTCTGGATACCGATTACCGTCACCGGCTGTCCATCTAAGGATGCGATTCCACCCACAATCGCCGGATCATCGCGATACAGGCGGTCACCATGCATCTCGATAAAGTCAGTAAAGATTTCTCCGATATAATCCTCGGCGGAAAGTCGATTCACACGTCTTGCCATACTCACCTTATCCCACGCACCAAGCTTCTTGGACTTGGCACTGCGTTCACGCATCAGCTCGGTAGGTCTTCCATCCACTTCAGTATTATGAGCAAATTGCGCAAAACCATCCACCTTGTGAAGGGTCAGAATTTTATAAAGTGTTTCTTTTAAATCCTTACGCTCTACAATGGCATCCACGAATCCATGCTCTAACTGGAATTCTGCACGCTGGAATCCTTCCGGCAGCTTCTGTCCGATAGTCTGCTCAATCACTCTGGCTCCTGCAAATCCGATTAATGCACCGGGCTCAGCCAAAATGATATCTCCCAGCATAGCAAAGCTTGCGGTCACACCACCTGTGGTGGGATCTGTCAGAACAGGAATATACAGCAATCCGGCATCGGAATGTTTCTTTAACGCGGCAGATGTCTTTGCCATCTGCATCAGAGAGATAATTCCCTCCTGCATACGTGCTCCACCGGAGCAGCAGAATATAATCACCGGGAGCTCCAGCTCTGTAGCCCGTTCTACCGCTTTGGTAATCTTCTCGCCTACGGCGTGTCCCATACTTCCCATAAGGAAACGGGCATCGCAGACACCGATTACTACCGGAATACTATTGATTTTTCCCATACCTACGGTCACTGCTTCTTTCAGACCGGTCTTCTCCTGCACTGCAGCTAATTTCCCGTCATATCCTGCAAATTCAAGCGGATCGCTGCCATATTCGTCCGAAAACCACTCCTCAAAGCTCTGAGAATCCAAAACCATTTTTAAACGATTTTTGGTCTTTACACGGAAATAACTGTTACAGTTATAGCAGATGTACTGATTCTTCACTACCTCAGCCTTTTTTACCATCTGCCCACATGCCTTACACAGAATCTCCTCATCCTGAGTCTCTGCCGGCTTCTCATCCTTGATACTCTTTACATCCTTTGCATCATTCCTGCTTTCCTTGATTAAATCAAAAAGCTTTCCCATTTTATTCCCCACTTCCTATGGCAAAGGTAAGCTCTGCCTTTGCTGCGATTTTTCCATTTACCGTTGCAACTGCTTCACCGATTCCGATAGGTCCCTTCATGCGTATAATCTTTGTCTCCAAAGTCAACACATCTCCGGGTACCACTTTATGCTTAAAACGTACCTTATCAATTCCTGCAAAATATGCAGTCTTTCCCCGAAACTCTTCCTGCTGCAAAAGAGCAACCGCTCCAGTCTGAGCAAGTGCCTCGACAATCAGCACACCGGGCATCACCGGTTCATTGGGAAAATGTCCTGCAAAATAAGGCTCATCATAAGTTACACACTTTTTACCTACCGCACGTACACCCGGCTCTAACTCCTCAATGGTATCCACCAGAAGAAAAGGATGACGGTGCGGAATAATCGCCATGATTTCTTTGGTTGTAAGTACTGCCATAACTATCCTTCTTTCTTTTATAAAATTAGTCGTTGTACTTTTTGATCAATAAACTTGCATTGTGTCCGCCAAATCCCAAAGAATTGCTCAGTGCATAGGGCACTTCCTCCTGATAAGGCTCTTTGCAATAATTCAAATCAATCTCATCATCCATGGTCTCATATCCGGCTGTAGCATGAATATATCCCTCTTCAATCTCTTTCACACAGGTCAGACACTCGATAGCTCCTGCTGCTCCCAGCAGATGTCCGATCATGGACTTGGTGGAGTTAATCTTCAGATCCTTAGCATGATCACCAAAGGCCAGCTTAATCGCTCTTGTCTCAAATAAATCGTTGTGATGGGTTCCGGTTCCATGTGCATTGATATACGTCAGATCTTCCAATGCCACTCCGGCATCCTCCATAGCGTTGGTCATGGCTTTTGCTGCTCCTGCTCCACTGTCCTCCGGAGAAGTAATATGGTATGCATCTGCAGAACATCCGTATCCGGCCACTTCAGCATAAATATGTGCACCTCTTGCCTTCGCATGCTCCAGTTCCTCTAAAACTAAAATAGCGGAACCTTCTCCCATAACAAAGCCACTACGATTTTTATCAAAAGGAAGGGATGCCTTCATAGGATCCTCTGCGGTGGAAAGTGCAGTTAATGCGGTAAAGCCTGCGATACCGATGGGTGTTACACAGGCCTCTGTACCACCGGCAATCATCACATCAGCCTCACCATACTGAATGCTGCGGAACGCCTCTCCCACTGCATTGGTCCCGGATGCACATGCGGTTACCACGTTTAAGTTCTTGCCCTTTAATCCGTACTGAATGGAAACATTTCCCGCTGCCATATTGGAAATCATCATCGGTACGAACAGTGGATTCACACGGTTCGGTCCCTTCTCTAACAGGCGGCAGTGTTCACGCTCGATGGCCTGAAGACTTCCGATTCCGGAGCTGACAGAACAGCCCACACGGAAGGCATCTTCTTTCTCCATATCCAGGCCGGCATCCTTAATCGCCTCGCCTGCAGCGACCACTGCAAACTGACAAAAACGCTCCATACGCTTTGCAGTACGGGCATCCATGTGGTCCTTGGGCTCAAAATCTTTTACCTCAGCAGCCACATGACACTTGTACTCGGTTGCATCAAAAGAAGAAATCTTATCGATTCCCACCTTTTTCTCTTTCACTGAATTCCAAAATGTATCTACATCATTTCCAATGGGAGTGATTGCTCCCAGTCCGGTAACTACAACTCTTCTGCTCATTGATTTCCTCCTACATCGTCATTCCGCCGTCCACAGCAATTACCTGTCCGGTAATATATGCTGCATCATCGGATGCCAAAAATGCTACGGTTGCTGCAATATCCTCTACCTGACCGATTCTGGCCAAAGGGATCTGTGTCAGCATACCCTCCTTCACCTTATCGGATAATCCGCTGGTCATGTCAGTATCAATCATTCCCGGTGCTACCGCATTTACGGTAATTCCACGGGATGCCAGTTCCCTTGCCACGCTCTTCGTCAAGCCAATGACACCGGCCTTAGCCGCAGAATAATTAGCCTGTCCGGCATTTCCTATAATTCCGGATACAGACGAAATGTTGATGATGCGTCCGCTTCGCTGCTTTAACAGCGCCCGTGATGCATGATGAATGGTATGGAATGCTCCCTTTAAATTGGTCTCATATACCGCATCAAACTCTGCATCGGACATTTTCATCACCAAGTTATCTCTGGTAATACCTGCATTGTTTACTAAAATATCAAGACGCCCATAGGTGTCCAAGACATGCTGAATCATCTCTTTGCAGGCTGCATCGTCTGCCACGTTGCAGGCATACGCTTCTGCCGTACCGCCGGCAGCAGTAATCTCATCTACCACCTCTGCAGCCTTGGCAGCGTTTCCATTATAATTAACGATCACAGTTGCGCCTTCTTTGGCCAGACGCAACGCAATGCCACGTCCGATTCCACGGCTTGCACCTGTGACCAGTGCAATCTTATTCTCCAACATAATTTGTAAAATCCTCCCACTTCTCGATATTTACAGTCTTAATGCTGCGATCGATTTTTTTCATAAAACCGGCCAGTGTATGACCCGGTCCGATCTCAACGAACTCGTCATATCCGTCTGCAATCAAGCGTTCCACGCTCTGCTGCCAACGAACAGAGGAGGATACCTGCTGTACCAGGAGCGGTTTTACCTGTGCCACATCTGTAACATAATCTGCTGTCACATTCGTCACATAAGGGATGGCAATGTCATGAAGCGTTATATCCTTCAATACCTCTCCCAGCTTTTCGCCTGCTCCTGTCAGCATCTGTGAATGGAAGGGGCCGCTTACCTTTAATGGTACCACACGTTTTGCACCCGCTTCCTGACACAGTGCGGAGGCGTCTGCCACCGCCTGTGATTCTCCGGTAATGACAATCTGTCCCGGGCAGTTGTAATTGGCAATGGATACCACACCTGCCGTCTTTTCACACAGCTCCTCAATAGTCGCTGCATCCAGTCCTAATACGGCTGACATAGCTCCACCTTCCGGCACTGCCTGCTGCATGAAGATACCTCTGGAACGAACCACGCGAAACGCATCCTTAGGCTCCATGACACCGGCTGCCACCAATGCACCGTACTCACCCAGACTGAGTCCTGCTGCAGCCTGTGGCTGTAATCCTCTGCTCTGCAGAGCAGTAAGCATAGCTACCTCTGCTGTCAGCATGGCAATCTGAGTGTACTCTGTAATATGTATCTGATCGTTTTCTTCAAAACAGAGCTTCGGAATATCCAGGCCAGATGCATCGGACGCCATTTCAAACACCTCTTTGCACTCCTTCAACTGGTCGTAGAATTCCTTCGCCATTCCCACATACTGTGCTCCCTGTCCCGGAAACATATAGACTGTCTTACCCATTATAATCTCCTTATCGCTTACATTTACTCACATTTCAAAAGCTTCTCCGCCTGAGATACAATCTCTGTGATAATCTCCTTACAGCTTGCTTCCTCTTTGATCAACCCGGCGATCTGTCCTGCCATAAGGCTTCCGTTCTTCACGTCACCATCCATTACGGCTTTGCGCAGGGAACCTAAGGTGAGAACCTCAAGCTCTTCCAGACTTGCGCCATTTTTCTCCATTTCCAGATATTCTCTGGCCATTTGATTGCGAAGCACACGAATCGGATGTCCGGTACTTCTTCCTGTCACCTCGGAGTCAATATCCTTCGCCTTGATAATACGCTCCTTGTAGTTTGCATGCACGATGGATTCCTTTGCTACCACAAAACGGGTACCCATCTGCACTGCCTCGGCACCCAGCATCATAGCTGCTGCCATACCTCTTCCGTCTGCAATTCCTCCGGCTGCAATAACCGGAACGTCCACTGCATCCACCACCTGAGGTACCAAAGTCATAGTGGTTGCGGAGCCAATATGTCCACCAGACTCAGTTCCCTCTGCGACAACTGCATCAGCACCCGCACGGACCATCATCTTTGCCATGGCCACACTGGCAACTACCGGAATTACCTTTACTCCGGCTTCTTTCCACTGCGTGATAAACTTACCGGGATTTCCTGCTCCGGTAGTCACTACCGGAACCTTCTCCTCGATTACCACCTGTGCCACTTCCGGAGCATTGGGATTCATCAGCATTACATTCACACCGAAAGGCTTGTCTGTCAGCTCTTTCACCCTGCGAACCTGCTCACGAACCACCTCTGCCGGCGCACTGGCTGCGCCGATGATTCCCAGACCGCCTGCCTCAGATACAGCCGCTGCCAGGTGGTACTCAGCCACCCAGGCCATTCCGCCCTGTATCACCGGATACTCAATCCCTAACAGATCTGTAATACGTGTCTTCATATTTATTCTACGCCCTTGCTCTTTAAGTACTCCACAACATCACCAACAGTTGCAATCTTCTCTAAATCCTCAGAAGGAATCTCTACCTCGAAGGTATCCTCTAAGCTCATAACCAGCTCAAATAACTCCAAAGAATCAACACCAAGATCCTCACTGAAATTAGATTCCTCAGTAATCTTGTCCTTCTCCACATCCAACTGCTCTGCGATTAAATCCTTTAACTTCTCTAACATGTCTTCTTCTCCTTTTCATTATCTTATTTTTGTTTTAAGGCAAAAAAATACTTTGACCTTCAAACCTTTTGACTGTCAAAGTATATCTTACTCTATATAGTTTGTCAACATCTAGATGCTTTTCTTCCGAAAAAGGAAACAACATACCCCTGTCAGCAGCACGGCAAAGCACAGATAAAATGCCGGATTAATACCGTCTCCTGTCTTCGGCGTATCATCCTTCACATGGGAATCTGAGGTCACAGTAGCGCCGGAATTGTCCGATGGGGATGTTTCTGTCACAGTGGTGACAGCAGGACTCACAGTAGGTCCCGGAATAATGGTAATCTCGGTGGAACTGTTTCCATCCCCCGCAGGTGCCCCTTGATCCGGCATTGTGTCACCACCGCCGGAAGAGTTCTCACCATTGGAAGGCTTCTGTTCCTCAGAAGGCTTCTGCTCCTCGGAAGGCTTCTGCTCCTCCTCGGTATCTAATGGCTGAAACGTAATACTGTTTGTGTCTGCATAGACTTTCGCCTGACTATTGGTATATCCGGAAATCACCGATGGTTTCCAACTGCTTTGGCTTCCTATAGCAGTCGTGGTAGCTGGAATAACAATGCTGGTGATTCCACTTCCAGAAAATGCGTTTGCCTCAATAGTCGTAACCGACTCCGGCAACGCAAGAGATGTCACGGATCTGCAATTATCAAATGCTCCGCTTCCGATGATCTGAGTGGTGTTCGCCAGCTTCACAGACGCCTTGCCCTGGGGGCAACGAATCAGCCGGGTAAGACTCTTATTATATAAACATCCATCAGAGACAGCATAAGTTCCATTTCCGGAAGCCACAGAAAAACCTCCAAGCTTCACACAGCCGTCAAAGGCACTGCCTCCAATACTGGTCACCGAGGCAGGAATGGTAATTGTAGTCAGAGAAGCACAGCCGTAAAATGCCTTCTCCCCGATACTGTTTACCGTAGAGGGAAGACTGATGGCGGAAAGTGAGGTACACTCTGCAAATGCCTGCGCACCGATAGCTGAGATGCTGGAGTTCAAGGCCACACTGGTAAGTGCCGTACAGTTATAAAAGGTCTGGGACGGAATGGATCCGACATTTGCATCCAGTGATATGGATATCAACCCCGTACAATCATAAAACACTGCCGTTCCCATACTGGTAACCGTAGCAGGAATGGTAACACTGCTGATACTGGAATTTGACGCAAAAACGCCCCCCGCAATGGAAGTCACATTGGAGGGAATTGTGATTGCTCCTCCCGGTCCGGTGTATGCAATCAACGTTCCGGTCTCATCCACCGTAAATCCCTCTGCGTCCGTGGTCGACTCAGCACGAGCCTGCACCGCCGGCATCCATCCAATCAACAGACAGATTGCCAGTACAACTGTGATCCCTTTCCTGATTTTTTTCATTTCGCATCTCTCCTCTTTGCTACCAAAAACATTCTTCCATCTTCTGTATAACTGTTACAGGTGGATAGTGTCAACAATTCATCACCATATTCCGCCTCGATTGGTGTATCGTACACCGATAGTCTTGTAATATTTTCCAAATATTCCCGGAAACTCTGTTCCGATGTAGCATTCAAAAAATTGTAATACCGGAATACCTCTTCATCCTGATATTCCACCTTTGCCAGGCACACCGCTATAATCTCATAAGTCCCCTTTTCGTATAGGGTGTTAAACTCTATGGTGCGATGCTCTTCCAAATAATCCTCATCCAGATAGTTTTTTAATGTTCCAAACATCAGCCCGCTTTTCAGATTATGCCCATAGATGATAAGGTTCGTATCTCTGGGCTGATACTGATTTCTGGCGTCCAGAAATGGGATACCATTGGTATCTTCTTCTTTATTGAAATCATGGGTCAGATAATAATCGGAATCCTCCATAGATGACTGCATCACTGGATAATCAACATCCGTATCCGGTATGGTAATCCAGCCTACCAGTTCCGGATTCTGCGCATACAATGCAGCATACTCGTCCAGAATCTGGGGTTCACCGGAAGCATCTTCCGTGTCACCCTCCGTCTGCTCCTGTTCCGTGGAAAGATTTACCAACGTACTGGCATCCACCTTTTCCTGCAGCTCCTGTAGTTTTTTTGCAGCCAGATAATCCGTGTACTCAGAGATACCAAAATACACACCACAAGAAATTGCAATCACAATACAGACAATACCAATAATATGACGTAATTGAAAATGAAACGGAAGTCTTTCCTCGGCAGCCGCCTCCTCCTTTGCCTGTTTCTCCACAAGCATGCTCTGAGACTGCTCCGCCACGATATCTGAAATACACCAGAAAAAGGATTTTCCGATTTCGCTTTTAAAGCGAATCCTCTTGTCCCGCATCATATTGTATAGCTGCAACGCCACTTCCGGATCATATATATCCAATTCATCGGTAATATATTTGATTTTCTTTAGATCATCCTGCGCCTGTCTGTATTCTCTTAAGGTTTCAAACTCGTAATCGCCTATTTTGTATATCTTTTCTTCCATTCCCTATCCATACAATCACTGCCAGGGGAAGCAGCTACTCCAACAACATCTGCACGCAGCCGTACATACCTGCATCATTGCCCAGGGAAGCCAAGGCGATTTCTGTACTGCGACAGGCATGGAATGCACGCTCCGTGAAATATTTCTTAATCACATCCGTAAGTATATCACCGGCACGGGAAACCCCGCCTCCGATTACAAACACCTCAGGATCTGCCACACAGGCGATATTTGCCATTGCTGTTCCCAGCATTTTTCCTAATGCATCCACAGCCTCCAGCGCCAAGACATCTCCGGCCTTTGCTTCATCAAAAATATCCTTTGCTGTCACATCAGCAAACTGGCGCAGGGAAGAAGCACGATCATCAGCCTCCAGAAGTTTTTTGGTCATGCGGACAATTCCGGTTGCTGATGCATACTGCTCCAGGCATCCCTTCTTCCCGCATCCACAGGCATCTGTCTCATTCTCATCCATCATAATATGTCCGATTTCACCACCGGCACCATGAGAGCCAGCCACAATCTTACCATCAATAATAATACCGCCACCAACACCGGTTCCCAGCGTTATCATAACCACATTGGAGTGACCCTTGCCACCACCCTGCCACATTTCTCCGAGGGCTGCCACGTTGGCATCATTTCCTGCTTTTACCTTCATGCCGCACTTCTCACTGAGGGCTTCTTCCACATTAAACTGTCCCCAGCCAAGGTTCACACATTTATGTACGACGCCTGCGTTGTCTACCGGTCCGGGAACCCCTACACCTACACCGGCCACATCAGACTTATCAATACCTTTTTCCTTCATCTTCGCCTCAACAGACGCTGCCACATCATCTAAAATAGAAGCCCCTTCGTTTGCTGTGTTGGTGGGAATCTCCCATTTATCAAGCAATGCTCCTGTTGTCTCAAAAAGTCCCAGTTTACAGGTTGTTCCACCGATATCTACCCCAAAACCATATCTCTTCATACGTTTTCTCCTTACCTTTTTCATACAAGTCTATGACGCAACTGCCTTTCGTATGCAAGACTATTCCGTGTCTTCATCGCTACAAGCACAATATCTGTTGCAATCATCTTATTTTGGCTACACGAAACCCACTATATCTAGTATAGGAGAGTTTTCTCCCCATGTCAACTTAGACTTCGTTATACTTTTCGCCATTTGCATACATTCTGCACAATAATTTTGCTATAAACGGTGGCCAGAATTTGACAAAGATCTCATAGTCCTCCTGACTTCGTTTATTCTCGTGAATGAGCTCCGAGGTGGTAGACTCTTCATGGATTCTGTGATGCATCAGGACCTGAGGAATATATACAAACGCTCCCTTTTTCCGGGAAAGCCGCTCCCATGTCTCCCAGTCCAGATTACTTTTCAAGCCTTCTCGAAAAATCGGCAGTTCCAGATTATCCAGAACATAAGTCACCGCCGGACAGCAGATGGCATTTCCCATTCCAAGGATTCTTCTTCGCACAAATCTGTTTCTTGCAAAACATTTGAATCTCAGTGGAAACAGCATTTTTCGCTTTATTCCAACCAGGTTGGAATCATCACAAACTTCTGTATTACGGATTTCTCCGTAGTCAGAAAAAATAATCAATGCATCTTTATTTCCCTCATACTGTTCCATCACTGTTCTGGCATACTCCGGCTCGTAGGTGTCATCCTGATGAGCAATGGTCACCAGATGCGCTTCACACTGGGCGATACCAAAGTTCCAGTCCGGGCCTATTCCTGAAACTCCATGATTTATAACCAACGGAATGTGATGTTTCTCCGCTATCTGTTCAATGTACACATTCGGCGTGGAAGTAATCATTACGATTTCTGAGGGAACCGTCTGCTTTTCCAGTGAACAGATGCACTCTTCCAGAAATGCGCTTTCCTTATAGGCACAAACAACAAACATATGCTTATTCATTGTCTTTCTCCTGCGCTTTCTTATATTCTTTGGAGGATCGGATGGCAATCTCCGCCGCCATAGTGGCATTCTTATCCTCCAGCATGGACACTCTCATAGATAGCGAAAAATTCGTATAGAGCAAAATAGAAATAAAAATCAAAAATATCATATTTGCCGGAGATTCAATGCCTACCCACCCTGCAATCGTCATGGGAATAACCGGAAAAATTCCAAACACCATCAGCAACAGTGCAATCATAATCCATACGATGGTATCTTTCATCTGTGTTTTAGATTTGCGGATGGAGCGGCAAATGTACAAAAACATTCCTACGGCACCAATCAGCAAAACAATCCTAAGTACAATAGACATTACAATCTCTCCTTCTTTCTAAACCATTGCAATAACACGGTATTCGCCAGTACATTAACCATATATTTTACAGAATTCCACACATTGAGATAACTGGTGCCAAACAGACGCTCGTCCATCTCGACCTGAACCTCTTCCACTTTAGCACCGCATCCAATCAAATATGCCAGCGTATCCGGTTCCGGAGTGTAGGCAATATCATATCCGATTCTCTTGATCATACGTTTGTTATACAGTCTTAATCCGGAAGTAGGATCCATGATTTTTTTTCCTGTTCTCAATTTAATGGCTGCCGTGATCAATCTGCTTCCCATCATTCTCGCAGACTTGTCCTTTTTCTTCTCGCAAAACCGGGATCCTATCACGATATCAGCACCGCTCGCCTCCATTTTTGCCATCATCAGTGCTACAGATTCGGCTCTATGCTGCCCATCGCCATCGAACTGGATCGCATACTCATACCCTAGAGCATTTGCGTATTTAATGCCTGCCCGAAATGCGCCGGCAAGTCCCGTATTCACCGGCAAATCCAGGTAATGATAATGATTTCTCGCCAAAATTTTCCTGGTGTCATCCTTACTGCCGTCATTCACAACGATATAATCATACTGCGGGAAATGATCAATCAGATTGTTTACTACTCGTTCAATATTCTCAGCTTCGTTATACGCCGGAATAATAAGCAACACTTTATTCATAAGTAATCCCTTCTACTCTTGACACTATCTGACAGATAGATATTAAAAATGCCATCGCAAATTTTTTTCATTGTAACACAATTTATTATTTTTACCAAGTACAATATCTCGTTCTATTGTGCTTCCTCAGGCGCTGTCTCTTCGGCTACTGCTTCCTCAGGTACTGTCTCTTCGGGTGCCGCCTCCTCCGGGTTTGCAATCTGAATCGGTGGCACAAACTCCAAATATTCCTTATCCTTATGAATCTCATTCATAAAACCATACCAGATTTTGGCCGGATAACCGGAACCACTTAGTCCCGGAAGCTTTTTCGGTATATCATATCCCACCCAGACACTGGTGGTGTAATACCGGGTGTAGCCCACAAACCACCCATCTTTATTGGAATTGGTAGTTCCTGTCTTTCCGGCACTGGCGGTGGATGTAAGGCCATATCCCGCTGCAGTGCCACGACTCATCACGCCGGTCAGAATTTCTGTCATCTGTCTGGCTGCATTGGGCTTATAGACCTGCGTCTCAGGAAGTCCCCCCTCGTAAAGTACTGTACCATCCGCTTTTCGCAGTGTAATCACGCAGCTTGGAGATCGAAACACACCATCATTTTCGATGGTGGCATAACCTGCTGCCATCTCCAGAGGTGATACACCGTTGGTAAATCCACCCAGTGCAATGGCCGGACGATAATCCTCCGGATCCAGTCGATGAAACTCCATCTTTTCCAAATACTCCAGCCCCGTAGCCGGGGTAATTTCCTCCAGCATCTTCCATGCAACCGTATTCACGGAATGTTCCACCGCATACCGCAGAGAAATCTCTCCCAGATAAGTACCATTGGCGTTTGTTGGTCCGTCCTCAATGGGTTCGTCCACTAAAATAGTATCTGCTGTGTATCCACGCTCCAATGCAGGAGTATATACCAGCAATGGCTTAATCGCACTTCCCGGCTGCCGATAACTCTGATAAGCCCGATTCAGCATATACCCATCATATTCCTGACTCCGTCCTCCCACCATGGCTTTCACATATCCAGTCTCGTTATCGATACACACTGCGGCACCCTGCAGTGCATAAATTCCTTCCTCATTCACTTCCGTATACCCTGCCAGATTTTGATCCAGTGCGTTCTGAAGCTGTTGCTGCAAATTCATATCGATGGATGTGTAAATACGATATCCTCCGGTATACAGACTGGAATTGCAGGCAGCATACAGATCATCATATTCTGTCTGATACTCCTGGCGCTGCTCCTCAGACGCAAACTGTGTCTGGAATGTAAATCCCTGCTGTTCCATAAGAATCCGGGTAGCGCAATAACTGACATAGGTTTCCACTGCACTGTTTACAATCGGTTTTTCCGATTGGGATATGGTGATTTCCTCCTTTTTCGCCTCCGAATAGGCACTGTAAGTAATCATTTTATCCTCCCGCATCTGGTCTAGAATGCGGTCTCTCCTCCCTATTGTATTATCCGGATTTGTCACCGGATTATACAGCGTAGGATTGTTTGGTATCGCACACAGATATGCTGCCTCAGACAAGGTAAGCTGTGACACATCTTTTCCGAAATACCCCTTGCTGGCGGCACCAATTCCATAGTAGCCGTTTCCAAAGTAAATATTATTCAGATAAAACTCCAGAATTTGTTCTTTGCTGTATTTTTTCTCCAGCTCTGTGGCAATGAAAATTTCTTCCATCTTGCGCTGCCAGGTCCTGTCATTGGTGAGAAAAACCGTTCTGGCTAACTGCTGTGTGATGGTACTTCCACCCTGGGTCACCTCTCCGTTTTGAATCATGGCCCACACAGCCCGGGCAATCGCCTTTAAGTCAATCCCGCTGTGCTGATAAAATTTCTTATCCTCTATACTCACAATGGCATTTTTTACATTCTCGGGAATTTCCTCATAGGTCAGGTAATACACATCCTTTGCTCCGCTCCATGTGGTAATTTCCTCCCCGGCCGCATCATATACGATGGTTGTCTGGGATGAACGAAACGTGCTCTTGGAAGAGTGCTGCACATAGCTTATAGCCTCCTGCCTGAGCGCAGAAATCTGGCTGCCATAACCTCCTAAATAATAGTAGGCCACGCCAGCCAAAACCAACAACATCAAAACAATCTGTATCCGAAAGAAAATCCAGAATCCTCTATGTTTTTTCTTTTTGTTATTTTTTGACATAGGCTTCCTCCATGTGTAACCATTCTACACACTTTAGCGGCAACTTACAAGCCTATTGCACAATCTATACCCCGTTCGGGTCCAATGCATCACGCAATGCATCTCCGATAAAATTGATTGCCATCACGATCACCACGATAAGAGTGCCTGTGGGAATCCACAGCCATGGCTGGCTCGTCAGAACAGTCAGCGACTGTGCTCCATTGAGCATATTGCCAAGGCTTGCCGTAGGAGGCTGCACACCCTGACCCAGGAAGCTCAGTGCCGCTTCATCCAAAATGGACAACGCCAGCACCGACGTGCCATACACCAGAATCGGTGCCACCGTATTGGGCAGAATTTCAGAAAACAGAATATGTCGAAGCGGCATGCCTGCCACAATATTTCCCTTCACGAAATTTGTCTCCCGCAGATTCAATACATTTCCCCGGACCAGTCTGGCAATTCCCGGCCAGTCCACGAAACCGAGGATTAAAATAATATTCCATAACCCGGGCTTAAAAATAGCAGCCGCAACCAGAACCAGCAAAATATATGGAAATGACATAACCATATCCGTCACACGCATAATAATCATGTCTGCCACACCGCCAAAATAGCCTGCTATCAGTCCTAATACCACGCCAATTACAGAAGAAATCAGCGTAGCCATAACACCTACTAACAAGGATATCCGTATGGCATACAACAGCCTGCTCAAAACATCCCGTCCGATCAAATCTGTTCCAAGCCAGAACTCTCTGGACGGAGCCGATGCAAAGGGACCCACGATGGCATTGGGATCATAGGGTGCAATCACAGGAGCCAAAAGTGCCGCTGCCACAATCAACATCAATATTCCAAGACTGACTGCTGCCAGACGATGTCGGCAGAATCTGCGCCAGACAGTCTGCAAGTAACTTTCACTATGAATATCTTTTCTCATTGGCATCCCCTCCTAACCTTTCTCCAGCTGAATGGTAGGATCTACCAACGCATACAAAATATCGGTCACCAGATTTGCAACCAGAACCACCACTGCCGACAGGAGACACACTCCCATAATGACCGGATAATCCCGGTTACTGATAGCACTCATGGTCATAAGACCCAATCCCGGCCAGGAAAAGACCTGTTCAATAATCACTGCGCCGCCGAACAGCATGGGAATTTCTATCCCGATTACCGTAATAATCGGCACAAGAGCATTGCGCAATGCATGTTTATTAATGACGCGAAAATGACCAATCCCCTTTGCTTTGGCCGTTCTCAGATAATCCTGCTGCAAAATCTCCAGCATAGCGCTTCGGATATATCGGATATTACTGCCTGCCATGGAAAAAGCAAGCACCAACACAGGCATTACCATGTGCTTAGCCACATCTGCCACACCGCCCGCTGTTCCAAGTGTGGTCATTCCACTGGATGGCAGCCAACCCAGCTTGACGGTAAACAGATAAACCAGCAGCATGGACAGGAAAAATCCCGGCACACTGCTGCCCAGAAAAGATGCTGTCACCACTGCGTAATCTCCTTTGGAGTACTGATGGATAGCACTGTAAATGCCTGCCGGCACAGCAAGGAGCAAACTCACAAGCAGTGAAACTCCCATCAAAAGAAGCGTCGGTCCCAGATGACTGAGGATCATAGAACTCACCGGCTGATAGGATTTGATGGAATACCCGAGATTGCCATGGAGGATCTGTCCCAGCCAGACGAAGTACTGAACGTAAATGGGCTGATCCAATCCCAAAGCAATCTTTTTGGCCTCCACCGCCGCCTCAGACACACGGGGACCCTGAAGCATTTCCAGCGGGCTTCCCGCCAGACACATAATGACATAATCAATGATGGTGATACCAATCAAAACCGGAATCGCAATCAAGATTCGTTTCCAAATATATTTACCCATGATCTGCCTCCGTTCTCTTCTGTAATACCATCGGACATGCCACCAGATGCGTACCCGTCGCATCCACCTTCTGAAATTCCGGCACTTCCTGTTTGCACTGCTCTGTTGCATAAGGGCAACGATTATGGAATCTGCATCCCGCAGGCGGATTCGTGCTGCTTCCGATTTCCCCCTGCAACAGCTTCCGTTCCTGATCTTTCTGATTCGTATCCGGAATCAGCACTGCATTGAGCAGGGCTTTGGTATACGGGTGAACCGGATGTTGAAATACATCTTTTGCATCCCCGACCTCCACGATTTTTCCAAGATACATCACTGCAATCCGGTCACTGACATAATGGACTGCACCCAAACCATGTCCTACAAACAGCAGGGTGAGTCCCAGCTCCTTCTGCAATTCCTTCAGCAGATTCAAAATCTGCGCCTGTATCGATACATCCAATGCACTGACCGGCTCATCACAAACGATAAACTCCGGGTTTAAGGAAAGCGCCTTGGCGATTCCGATTCTCTGTCTCTGGCCACCGGAAAACTCATGGGGATATCTCCCCAGCACCGTTCTCGGCAATCCAACCATATCTAAAATCTTTAAGATATCCTTCTCTACTGTATTCTTCAAGGAAATGTGGTGATACAGCATGGGCTGCGCCAGAATTTCATAGATGTGTTTTCTTGGATTTAAGGAAGAATAAGGATCCTGAAACACCATCTGTAATCGGGTTCTGACCTGACTCATCTGCTTCTTATTCTTTTGAATGACAGATAAATCACTGCCCTTATAATATATCTTTCCTTCTGTAGGTGTCTCCAGCCCTACAAGCTGTCTTCCTATGGTAGATTTTCTGCATCCGGATTCTCCCACCAGTCCCAGCGTCTGTCCCTGAAAAATGTCAAAGCTGACGCCGTCTACCGCCTTCACATAACCGGTGGTATGGGTGATAATACCGCCCTTCACCGGATAGTATTTTTTCATATTTTCCACGGAAATCAGAGGTATCTTATTCTCGTCCACCTTTACGCAATACCTCCTTCCTTCGCCACAATACATCTGGCTCTGTGTCTGTTTCCAAAATCATAGTTTACCAGCGACTGATTGCAGATTTCTTTCCGATAAGGACACCGCTCTGCAAAGCGGCATCCTGTGATATTATCATAGTTTTCCGGCACCATACCCGGAATTGCCTGCAACTGTCTCTCCTCCGCATCCCGGATGGTTGGCACCGTATTTAACAATGCCTTTGTATAGGGATGCATCGGATGAGCAAAAAGTTCTTCCGCAGATGCCTCCTCGATGATCTGTCCTGCATACATGACCAGCACCCGGTCCGCCATATTGGCCACCAGCCCAATGTCGTGGGTAATCAGAATCATGGACATCTGATTCTCCTTCTGCAATTCTTTCAGCAGTTTCATAATCTGTGCCTGTATTGTCACATCCAGCGCTGTAGTCGGTTCGTCAGCAATCAGAAGCTTTGGATTGCAGGATAATGCCATGGCAATCATCACTCGCTGACGCATCCCGCCGGATAATGTATGAGGATATTTACGAAGTACATGCTCTGCGTCCGGCATTCCCACTCTGGTCAGTAAATGGACAGCCCGTTCTCTGGCCTCTTCTTTTGACAAGTTCATGTGTATTCGAATACTTTCCGCAATCTGGTTTCCCACAGTAAACACTGGATTCAGCGAGGTGAGCGGGTCCTGAAAAATCATGGTGAGCTCATCTCCCCTGATTTGATCCAGTTCCTTTTCCTTCATAGAAAGAAGTTCCTTACCATCAAAGAGAACAGAGCCGTCAACGACAGCTCCGCCTCTTCCTAATAATCTCATAATTGATAATGAAGTAACACTTTTTCCGCAGCCTGATTCCCCTACAATACAGACCACTTCACCCTGATCCACATGAAAACTCACATGATCCACACTGATATTTTTACCCGAATCTCCGGTAAAGACTGTTGTAAGGTCCTTAACCTCTAGCAAATGCTGCATCTGTTACCTCCTATTGTACATCCCAGTTCTGTACATCATTAAAGAATCCGTAGGCCGTGGGTTCTGCGCCAATCACACGATTGTTCACCGCACCCATCTGGCTGATTACATAGACAGAGAACATGGGAACATCTTCCTGCACCTTCTTATCCACCACAGAATAATCTGCCTTTAACTGCTCCACATCTGAAGTGGTCTGGGTGTCCTCCAATGCTGCATTAATCTCATCATTGGTGTATCCGGTCCAGCTGCCTTCTCCACTCAAAAGCCATGACACATCCGGATAAGGATCAACCGGTGCATATGTATACTGTACTGCCATGATATCATAATCGGTACTACCTGCAACCGTCATTAAATTAGCCAGATCCATTGTCGTGATTTTCACATTGATTCCTACTGCTGCCCACTGTGCAGCCAGGATCTGTGCACCGTTCACAAATGTAGAATCACCGGACCATACATAAAAGCGAAGGGTCTGAGAGCCATCCCAGCCAGCCTCATCCAAAAGCTCCTTTGCCTTCTCGGGATTGTACTCTAATGGTTCAATAGAGCTGTCATAATACGGGCTGGCAG
Organism: Lachnospiraceae bacterium; assembly: GCA_022766245.1. Classification (GTDB taxonomy): domain Bacteria; phylum Bacillota; class Clostridia; order Lachnospirales; family Lachnospiraceae; genus Roseburia_C. The sequence goes on from JALEPL010000054.1 coordinate 21,275, forward strand.
AGGAAACAAATCCGTCGATTACCTCACCTTTTCCCTTTAACAGCTGTTCCACAAGCTGCTGTCTGTCAATGGCATATACCAGTGCCTGACGCACTCTCGCATCCGGAATATTTGCCGTCTGGATAAAGGCAGACTGGTTCGTAATGGGCTTTCCATATACAGAAGTCACATTGTCAAGCTTCTCGATACTCTCATAATCCGTCTCCGGAATGGATGTCATGGTAAGCTGGGTAATGTCAATCTCTCCGGACTGCAATCCGGCATACACCTGACTTCCATCCACAATCTTAATGTTCAGCTTATCAATCTTCGGAGCACCCTTAAAGTAATCCTTATTCGCTTCATATGAAATATAATGATCCGGATCATAGTCGGTCAAAAAGAATGGCCCGCTGATTACATCCGGATGATTAAACCAGTCAGCAGTCAAAAGCTCCTCCTCACTGAACTGCTCAATCATATGTTTTGGCAATGTACGAATATATCTTCCATAAATATTCTCAAAGGATGTAAGTGACATGGGATATTTCGCAGTAAACTGAACCGTCTTATCGTCCAGCACCGTGAGTCCTTCCATGCTGGTGGCGCCTTCCTCCACGAAGCCTTCGTCTGAAGTTCCTTCAAAGGCGTACAGCATAAGTGTCGTATTATTTACGATAGGACTTGCCAGACGAAGCACCGTATATTCCAGGTCATAAGCAGTAATGGGTTCTCCATCTGACCATGTGGCAGCATCATCGATATGTACCACAAAATTGATATTATCCTCTGTAGTAATGGAATCTGCCAGCATGTTCTGAAAATTGGAATCATTATCCAGTTCTACCAAAGGCAAAAACATGAGATCCGTAGCATATTTATTAATCTCAGTCTGATCAATAACAAAGGGATTGATTCCACCCAGACTGCTGGTTACCCCAACATTGATGATCTTCTCGCCCTCTGCAGCCTCTGCCGGGCCTGTTCCTCCATTCACTCCAACACTCTCTGTGTCTGCTGCATTTTCTGGACTTCCACTATTTCCGGAACCGCAGGCAGTCATCGATGCAAGCAATGCGCCGGCCAGAAGCAGACTTACCAGTTTTGCAATCTTACCTTTCATAATTGTCCTCCTCTTATTTTTTCATATTCCTACTTTATTGCTAGGTATTGTGTGGATTATACAACCTGTTCCTGTATCTGTCAATAAATTTTTTATGGCATCCGCTCAATCTTTCATTTCCGCAGTTGCATGTTACCACATCCTTGACAAAAAAAGCAATGCATTGTATGTATATATTGCTAGGTAAATAAATAAAGGAATCTATTTTATGAGAAATCTACTCAATTACCAATCAAGTGAATACGACTGCGGTCCTGTTGCATTGACCAACGGCATCCGCTACTTATTTGACCGTGAAATCATCTATCCGGATATTGTCAAATACATCATGCTGTATTGTCTGGATTCTTACAATGAAGCTGGAGAGGTGGGAAAAAGCGGCACCTCCGCTTCTGCCATGATGTTTCTCAGTCACTGGCTGAATCAGTTCGGAAAAATGAAAAATTTCCCCATCTCCTGCGAATTCTTATCGGGGGAAGACGTGTATCTGTCCCAGAACCATAAAATCATCTCTGCATTGCAGCAGGGCGGTGCTGTGGTACTTCGTCTCTTCCTGGACGTGGGACACTATGTACTCCTCACCGGCATAGAAGAGGACAGTATTTACCTGTTCGATCCTTATTATGAGGAGCTGGATGATCCTAACCTGGACAAAGAATATCTGGAGGAAGGTATCACCTTCATCACAGATCAGCCCAAACGCGCCAACCGTCTGATTTCCATGGAGCGCCTGAACAGTCTGACAAAAGGCTTCTACGAAATGGGTCCATACGACACCCGTGAAGCACTGATTCTGTTTAATGATAATACGCGGTTAAAACCAGAGGATACCATTGATTATTTTATTTAATGGTAACGGTCCCGTACCTTCACAGTATATTTAACAAGCACAAATCCATTTGCGAAGCAAATTTTGCATGGATTTGTGCTCGTAACTATGAAGGTACTGAATAGTTACGAAGGTCTTTTATTGCTCCATCTGTCTTCCCAAAAATCCGGCAGCCGTCACCGCCAGTTTACTCTCCGTATCGCCAATCTTGTTTTTCTCATCTTTGCTATATAAAACCACGGAGCCGATGGCATCTCCCTCACAGATGATGGTGCTGATGGCCTGGGAATAATGCTCACCACTATCGTCCAATGTCACCTTAATGAACCGGTCATCCCCCTTTTCTGACACCTGGTTTTTCCGCTCCTCAATCACTTCTTCCAATTGCTTACTGATAGGCTTTCCATCAAAATCCTTCTTTCCGCTGCCGGCAGCGGCCACCACATGATCCCGGTCGGTAATGCACACCAGATGTCCGGTGGTCTGTGCCAGACTTTCTGCATATTGTCCTGCAAACTGACTCAGTTCTCCGATAGGCGAATACTTTTTCAGGATAATCTCGCCTTCCCGATCCGTAAAAATTTCCAGCGGGTCACCCTCCCGAATCCGCAAGGTGCGGCGAATCTCCTTTGGCACTACCACCCGTCCCAGATCATCAATTCGACGTACGATACCTGTTGCTTTCATATAAAAATGCCTCCATTTACAAAATTTGATTGCGTCTGTACTGAATAGTTACGTTTGATTCTAGTATCTGTAAATGAAGACATTTTATACCGGTTCAACTAAACTTTCACAGAGAACAATCCATAATCATAAGTGATGGCGGTACATCTTTATCTTCTTTTTCGTAATGAACTTTATAATTTTTTGCCGCAAATCCCACCGGGACGCTCTTGCTCTTTGCTAGATCCTGTTGAAAGACCTTTTCTTTGCGTATTTTTTCATAATACACAGACTCCTCGTCTCGACTTACCTCAGCATATCCACACTTATGATAAAACCGATTCGTCCGAGCATTCCATACCGGTGTATCTAAATTGAATTTCTCAACATCCGAAAAATAATTTTCTATTTCCTCCATTAGCGAAATGCCAAATCCCTGTTTAAAAAACGCAGGAGAAATAAAAATCCTGCCGACATATAACTTTGATTCATCTTTAAACAATACTGCTCCACCAACAATTTCATTTTCGTTTGCATATGTAAAAAGATGATTCTCTGACAGCATTTGTTTGTACCAATCATAGGAATCATATCCGGGAGGCCCGTCATTTTCTTTTCCTCCTACCACTTGACACGAGGTGTCACCGCAGGTGACGGAGCCCTGGTGCCCTTCTTTCATACTTGCCTTTGCACGAATCAACTCATCTGATTCAAATGCTTTCTTGGATATTTCAGTTAATACTAAAACATCTTCTTCTGTCGCTTTTCTGAATATCATAATATCTTCTCCTTGTTCTTCTGCCAATTATTATTCACTGACTTTTTATTTTGCATTCTTGTACGAAATCAAAATATGACTGGGCGCAAACAAGACCGCTGCAATTATCAATAAAATGGATCTGCTCATAATTCCACTAAACAGAAATAGTATGGATGGAATAGCACCTTCATGATAAGTTCGGGAGAACCATATACGGTTACAGAACACAAAAGCGACTTTGTAACCGTACGAATTTTGTCGCTTTATTATTCTGCTACGTGCTTTCGTTCCAAATTCTTTAAACCTCTCACTATTATACAATCGAACAATTTACTGCTCTCCTATGAATTTTGAAACAGCTTCTTTGATTTCTTCCCCATGTCCTGCAATAAGATGTCCTCCACTTTCAAAAGGAATAAAGGTACAGTTTGGAAACCTCTTAACTGCTTTTTCTGCATCTGTATAGCTTGCCAATTTATCGTCTTTGGCGTGAAAAACCAATGTCGGCACTTGTAACTCTTCAATACGATAATCATCATAATTTCTCGCCATATCAAGATTTGTTACAGAAGCATCCAATACCACACCATTTTTTCTATCACCAACAGGAAGCATATTGTAAATCGTAGACGATTCCATACCCATAATCGGGTCAAATAATGGGCTAATAAGAAACATTGTAAAGTCATTACATAAAAACGCAGGCGGTCCTGCATATTTAGAATATTTTTCTGGCTTTTCTGTAAATGGCATTGCAGAACAGTATAAAATCAGTCCTTTTGTTCGTTCTGGATAATCCAAAGCAAAGCGAATAGCAGCACTTCCACCTGCCGATGTCGCCAGCAAATACACCTTATCAATTCCTAATTTATCCAACAATTCCACATATGATGTTGCTTGTTCGGCGGGAGTACCGTCACCCAAAATATCGCTGCCTAAATACCCAAATCGTGATGGAGCGATAATTCTATAATCTGAACTAAAATCTTTACAGGTATCATATGCTTGGTCGTAACCACCAAAAATTCCGTGTACGGACAAAATTGTTTCGCCTTCACCCGTGTCAACATAGCTCATATTTCCGTAACTTAATTGAACTGTTTCTACTCCGTAAGCAGCAAGCCTTTCTTTGCTTTCTTTCACGGCAATACTACACCGTATTCCTTGAACAATAAGATACGCTGCGAGAAGGAGTAAAACACCTCCAACAATATATATCCACATCCGCTTATACCAAACCTTTCTTCCCATCGTTAATGTCCCTCTGCTGCGTAAGTATTGCAAAATTCCCGTACCATTAAAATTAATTCCTGTTTCGCTTCTTCAACCATATCGGGGTGCATATCGTACTTCTGTAACAAATAGAAAATGGGCGTATAAAAGCGTAATGCAATAATATGAGGATTTTCTTTCTTGATAATTTTTGCGTCTATCAAATCGGAAAATATCTTTTCTTCGTGTCTTACCGCACCATCCATAAACAAATTCTCAAATAACTCATTAAGCTCTGGATTATGATAGCGTTCAATCATCAGCATTTTTCTAAATTTTGCAGCAACATCATCTTGCAAATAAAACACAAATAAGTTGATTGCTATTTCAATAATCGTTTCCATACTTGCAGTCTGATAGTTAATGTCAGCATTGGATGTGTATGGCAGCCGCAATTTATTTCTTACTTGTTCCATTCTTTCAGAAAAAACTTCTACGCAAGAATCAAAAATTGCTTGCTTACTTTTATAATGCTTATATAATGAGGGGGCTTTAATTCCGACTGCATCGGCTATATCACCGACATAAACAGCACTATATCCTTTTTCTGAAAAAAGAGTTAGTGCTTCACTTAAGATTTTTTGTTTTGTTGTCATACCGATACCTCCTTAGCTAATCGCAATTAGCCGCACTTATTATGGGCTAATTACGATTAGCTGTCAAGAGGAGAGTATGACTAATTTCATATTGACGTTGTTTTCACTCCTTATTTAGAAATTACTTCCATTCCATCCCCAGTCATTAACACCATGATATGTTACATACACTTTGTCTCCTGGAATGGCAAGTTCATCTGCCAGAATTTCGCATATCTTTGCAGTCATCTTATCATATGCATCAGGTGAAGCATTTCCGAAAAGACTAACCGAAACATATGCACCCTTTTCCAGTTTACTTAATATTGGTTAACATGCTGTATACATAGGTGTCCTGCCACATAGGTTTTCCACATTCATCCTTTTTGAAATATACATTCTGTCTGAAAAATGCTTCTCTCTCAAAGCCCAGACTTTCTAAGAGTTTCCAAGAGCATTCATTCCTAGGTGTACATTCTGCATAGACTCTGTGCACGCCTGAATCAAACGCCTCTTTTATAATTTCTGTGATTGCTTCTCGGGCATATCCCTTTCGCTGGTAGTTCTTATTTACGATATATCCCAATTCCTTTGATTCAAAATCCCGATTTCCAAAGTAAATATTCCCTATAACCTTTCCGGTTTCTTTCAGCTCAATGGCAAAAAATTCATCGCTACCAACTCTGTAGGCAAGATGCTCTCGCCCATTATCATATGTAATATCCGGGTAGGATTCAAACTCATCATCTTTTCTCTGTGAAAGAAATTCAAAAAGATCATCATAATCGTTTTCTTCAAAATTTCTAAGTATTAGTCTTTCTGTCTCTAATCTCATTTTTTTACACTGTAATTTCAATCTGATTTCCCTCAATTCCAACAATACAGCTTTCATAGTATCCATCACCGGTGGTCCTTGGGCCACTGACAACGGTATACCCATCACTTTTCATTCTACTTGTGAGTTCATTGACTGCCTCTTTGCTTCCCAAACTAAAGCAAATATGCGCATAGCCGGTTCTGGCTAAATCTTTTTCAGAGTCAACCATATCCGGCTTATGCATAATTTCTAATCTTGCGCCGTCATCAAATGACAAAAAATAGGAACGAAAATCTGTATTTTCGTTGTGATACCCTTCATTGGATATCGCATGAAAATATTTCACAAAAAAATCTTTTGTCTTTTCTAGTTCATTCACGTACATTGCAACATGTTCGATCCGCATATATCCCCCATTTTCATTTAACACAATCACCCAACTTGCGCTTCTATTTTGAGTCCGTATTGCCCGCTCCGATTCTGAACAGTATTCATGGTTTTTGTTGAGTCAGTAACAAGAATAAAAAAACCTAGAGCTGGCACTCTAGGTCTCTTTATGTCCTAGTGGACATATACTCGCTTTCCTTAGCTACGTCCATAATACACTCTTTTCCCTCAAAAATCAACCCTATTATTCTTGAGTTTCCGTAGTTTTATCCACAAAACCCCATTTTTATGGGCGTTCCTATAAACAACTTTCAGAAATGGCCCAAAATATAAGGAATCCTCTTTCTTTTTGTAGTAAAATTAAGCTG
>JALEPL010000001.1 GCA_022766245.1 Lachnospiraceae bacterium
CGGGAAGAGTACGTGGTGGACAGCGTCAGCAGTTCCTTAAGCAGGGTGCTGGTGACCTATACTTACGATAAGACCAACGGGAATGCTGAGGGAATCGGAGAAACCGATAGCGATAGTAATGAAACCGAATCCGGTCAGCCCGCCGAGACACTGTATGTCTACGGACAGGGCTTAATCAGCCATACCACAGGTCACCGCACCACCTACTACCACTATAACAATCTGGGCAGTACCACAAGACTTACAGATGAAGTGGGAAACACCTTGGAGCGGTACACCTACGGTCCGTATGGAGAACTGATAAGCGGGGACACTTCACTGACATGTTTTTTATACAACGGACGATGCGGAGTCACCACGGATGATAACGGCCTGTACTACATGCGCCAGAGGTACTATAACCCCCAGATCAAGCGGTTTATCAATCAGGACATCCTGACGGGGAATATCGGCAGCAGCCAGAGCATGAACCGCTACTGCTATGTGCAGGGAAATCCCATATCCTACACGGATCCCTTTGGACTATGTCCGATTATGACGGAGCAGAGCTGGCTCATGGTACACTGGGTGCTGGAGTTAGTAGGTTGTATCCCGGGGCCGATGGGCTTTATCGCCAACGGAATAAATGCCGTCATCTATGCATTGGTGGATCATGATGCTCTGAGTGCATTGATGTCGCTTTTTGCCTGTATCACCTGTGGAGCCTCCTCTATTGCATCCAATGTGGCGAAGACGGCAAAGGGAATTCATACTGCCCAGATAGTGGAGTATGTAGCGGGACTCATCTACCATGGATTTGATATGGCGGTGTCAGGACGAAGTCTGGGAAGAGCCTGCGATGCCATCCAGCAGAAGAAGGCCAACGGAGAAGAGGTGACCCTGTCCGACTGGGCTGCGGTGGTCATGAGCGGAATCTCCATGACATGCTCGGCGGTGTCAATGCTAGAGATCGGAGGAAAACTGGGGAGTGGGCGCAATGCATGCCAGATAGCCAAGTCAGCCGATAGTGACAGTGCGGTGGTCAAGGGCGGACAACAGCTGGCGAGCGAAGGACAGGATGTCATCCAGGGGATAGAGACCAGAGTGGTAGTAATACAGAAGTATTTTATAGGACTATGAGCCAATCGGACTATGATTATTTAAGAATGACAGGTGAGTTACCATCAACGGGAGAAACTTTTATTTCTCCTACAAAATCATTTTCAAGTGATTATGATGGAGTTATGGTCAAATTTGAACTTAATAGTGGAACAACTTCAATGTTAGAAAAAATAGGTTTATCAAATGGCGATAGAGCAATGTTGGCTAAAGAAGTTTATCCTGATATGCCATATGTTTCAGGTGTAAAGTGGACTGAAAATTATGCATTCTTTAAAGCTGAAGGATCACAAATAAATATTGGTTTGGGTAAAGGAAAAGCACTAGAGATATTTAATAGCAATATTAGTACATTTAAAAGGGTGGAATACTGAAATGAAGGCAATTTCTGAATTAATGTTAGGACAAATTTCAAAAGAGCAATTTTTTGAAATAAATGCAATTTCTGATATATCGCATACAATCGTGAATGGATTGCGTGAAGCGTATCAAAGTAAAAATTCAAATAATGTAGAAGAATTTATATATCTTACATTTGTATTTGAATTTTTTGATGAGAGAATTGTAGATGTTGTAAATCGATTACTTGTTTGTGATTGGCATTATAAGCATGAAGATATCACTTGGATTTTGCAAAAAATATCTTCATGCAAGAGTTTAGAATACTTATATGAGGCAATAGAGTTACATCCACAATATTTAGCATGGGATGATAATTATGCATTTGAGGTAAAATGCGTACGGGCGATTTACTATATTGGAAAAGAAAAATCATTTTCATATCTAGAAAAATTATGCAAGCATCCTAATCATATTATAAGAGAAATGGCACAACGGCAAATAAAAAAATTGACGTAAGAAAGTAGGTGAATTATGGATAAAAAAATAAGAGCTTTCTATACTGAAGATACTATAAGAGTTTATCAGGCATATAATGAAGACATTGCGAGTGAAGCAATTAAAAGAGGTACGTTTGGAAGTAATTTCAAATTAGAAAGGATGACTTGGATAAAACCATCCTTTTTGTGGATGATGTATCGATGTGGTTGGGGTAAAAAAGAAAATCAAGAAAATATTCTTGCAATTGACATGAAGCGAGATGCCTTTGATTTTCTTGTTCAAAATGCCATAATGTCTACGTACAAAGAAGATATGGGTATTAGTCATACGGAATGGAAAGAGCAGATAAAAAAATTTGATATTAGATGCCAGTGGGATCCAGAAAGAGATGTGTTTGGAAATCCTTTGGAATATCGTTCTATACAACTTGGCTTGAGAGGGGATGCTGTAAAAAAGTATGTTAATGAATGGATAGTAAATATTTCTGATATTACGGATTATGTAAAGGAGTTGAACGAGAAAAAGAGAATTGGAGAAGATATAAGTCTGTTGTTACCTAAAGAACAAATTTATACTGTTTAATACGAGTGAAATTATTTGGAAAAAGCGTTGTTTAGAAAAATATAAGCAGTATGAGATTTATTTAAAGTGGTAGTAACACAAATCCTAATGCATTAAGTTACAATGGAGATGGATCATGGACAAGTAATAAAGGTCTAGTTTATGGGCAAGGTTCTAGAGAAGGAAACAGGGTGGGACATGTATTAGAACATACTAAACCAAATCCTAATAAGCCTGTACATACAGTGTTTAATGAAGAGCCCTTTTTTGAAGAAATATGTATTAGATCAAGTGATAGAAAAATTATGATAAAGGAAGTCATGATTCCGATTTGAAATGGGGGTACATATGAACATATATGAATCATTAAAATGTAAGACCTGTGGCGCTAATCTTAGATTTGATATTGCGAAACAGAAAATGAAATGTGAACATTGTGGCAATTTATATCCGGTTGATTCTATTGATTATCAGAAGGGAAATTGCCTCCAGGATGAAGATGCTACAGAAGAAAAGAATTCTGTGCGCCTATATCAGTGTAATTCCTGTGGTGGAGAGATTGTCTCACTGGATACGCAGCTTTCTTCCAGGTGTCCCTACTGTGGTCAGTATACGGTGAGTTTCACACGTATGGCGGAGGATACGATGCCGGAATATATTATTCCTTTCAAAGTCACTAGAGAGGAGGCCGTGGCTGTACTGCGAGGCAGGATGAAATCTTCCTTTTTTATTCCTAATAAAATAAAACACTTTTCCATAGAGCATATGCAGGGAGTATATCTCCCCTTTGGTGTTTATCATGTGGGAATGGATGCGCAGGTATCCTACTGTGGTGATGAACAAAATCCAAATAATGGTCTTACCTACAGGAAGCGATATTATCGCCACTTATATTGTGAGTACGATCCTATTTATGTGTATGCGTCCAATCATATCAAAAACACGAACGTAGAGATGCTTAGTGATTATGATCAGACAGGGCTTGTTCCATTTCACCCGGGTTACCTTTCCGGATTTGTGGCAGATTGTAGAACTATGACAGATGCGGATATGATTGAATCTGGAAGAAGAATTGGCATCAACTTAATTCTGAAAGCAATTGATGAGCGTCGTCTCTCATCCTCTATGGAAGATGTAAATGGAAAATATGGATTAAGAGACGAACGAATATCCTATGCGCTGCTGCCTGCATGGATTATCACCTTTAAGCATAAAAAAAAGCATTATAGTATGATAGTCAACGGGGAGAGCGCAAATCTCTTGGGAACGGTTCCTTACTCAGATTGCAAGAAGGATATTGTGACATTCCTTCTTTTCCTTTTTTTTGCCGTCATATTTCTCATTCCTTCCATAGCATCTTTCGTATTGGTAAATTGGAGTGAACCCAAAGCAGGAATATTGTTTACGACCATTATGCTTTTTGTGGATATTATGAGTGCTTCAGTATTCGGTCTCTTTGCCTCGGAGAAAGCCAATATTTTCAAAGCTTTAAAAAAAGTTACCGAGCAAAACGAAATCAATCAATATACAAAGGAGCGTGAAATGAAATGACTGGTTCAGAAATGGGAATTGTTTATTGGGGTTTGGTAGTCACTGCCATTTTAGCTGCATTTAGCACTGCAGAACTAATCGTTTGGACTATTTTATCAAAAACAGCAAAATTCAGTGAATATCCTACAATCACCGATTATGCAAAAAATGGAGACTATGCAATATTGGAAGAAAGAGAAATAGTGATAAAAAAGAAACTATTTTGAAAAAGTCTTATATAACTTATTCTTATAAGGACAACTGATTCATCAAAGAGAGAAAGATAATGCAGAAAAAATAGAACTGTGTTATAATTTGCATAGATAAATCACGAGAGGAAACGAAAGATACCATGGAATTTTGGGATATATACGATAGTAACAAGGTAAAGACCGGTCGGACCATGAAGCGAAACGACTGGATTTTGCAGGACGGAGAGTATCATCTGTCCGTGTTGGGTGTGATCCACAGACCGGACGGCAGATTTTTAATCACCCAGCGTGTCATGACAAAGGCATGGGCACCGGGCTGGTGGGAGATATCCGGCGGCGGTGTTATGGCAGGCGAGGAATCTTTTGAGGCGGTGTGCCGTGAGGTGCAGGAGGAGACCGGGCTGGATGTGTCCCAGTGCCCGGGAAAACTGGCACTGACTTACCACAGAGAGAATCCGGGAAAGGGTGACAATTATTTTGTGGATGTGTACCGTTTTGAATTGGATTTTTCTGAGGACGATGTAAAGATTCAGACCGACGAGGCACTGGCATTTAAAATTGCTACCCTGGATGAGATTCGGGAGCTGGCAAATCAGGGAATTTTTTTACATTACGACAGTATCAGAGAGGTCTTCGAGGAACAATAGTTCCCAGAGGGACGGGAAGGGAGGAGCTTATGCCGACACAGCCCTATTTCTATGCAAAGGAAGATGAGAAGACTACCTATCTCAGTGGAGTGGTGGAAGGTCTGACCAAGGAACTGGCCAGAAGCATGAACAATCCGGACGTGGCGGTGGCTGCGGATGTATTTTACGTAGGGGAGCACAATGAAATCCCCATACGGGAAGCATTGAAAAATAGACTTTCCCATTATTGTAATATGAGTGGAGTGGTCAGCAGCCCGGTGCATGAGAAGATGCTCATCAAAGAGGTGGATTTTACCTTGGAACATTCTGCTTATCCCAGTCTGTCTAGTGCCATATTGGCACTTTTGCGGGAGAATACACAGGAGATTCAAAGAGGTATTTACGCTTTTACCGATGATCTCATTGCCTATCTGGGGAATCTCCGGCAGGTTTATCGGATGCACGAGATGGGAAACCGATATGAGATTTTCCATGACTTCTATATGCGGCTGGTGGATACGGTGCTTTTTGCGGAGTATCAGAACTATGTGGTGATGATTGTGTTCGGAACCGATGCATAATGGCATTTTGATTCTTTTGCAATAATCAGGGAATAGTATCCGGCGTCATCCGGGATATCATCAATGCTTCGATAGATTTTTTCCTCCGGCATGCCACAGTTTTCCACCATGGTGACTTCCCGGCTGCTTTCCCGGAGTCGTTCCTTCACCTGGGCCATCTTGCTACCGGATTTCATCAGGATGTAGTTGCCCGGCTGGTCTAGAGCAAGCTCTGTGCGATGGATGGCAGGCAGGATATGCAGGGGCTCATTCCATTTTGCCAGAGGAAGATTCGCCCGGGCTGCGGCCGCACAGAAGGAGGGAATACCGCTGACCAGCTCTGTGTCATATCCTCGGTCAGCAAGAATATCCTGCACATAGTGAAAGGTGGAATATATGGTGGAATCCCCCAGCGTGAGGAAGATTACGTTCTTTTGGGACTGCAGATATGGTTCAATCAAATCTGCAGCTTTTTTATGATTTTCTCTCATTTTTTTCCGGTCCATGATCATGGGCATGGCAGCAGGCAGCAGGATTTTTTCTGCCAGTTCCGGCACAGCCTGTACAGCAATCCGGTAAGCTATGGTTTCTTCCGGAACCGGACCCGGCAAAGCAATTACCTGGTTTTCACGGATTAGGCGCACCGCCTTTAAAGTCATTAATTCCGGGTCTCCCGGGCCTACTCCCACGCCATATAGTTTTCCGTTCATTGTGTTTGGGCTCCTTTTCATTTCATATTGTCTCGATTTTACCATACGATAAAACAAAAATCCATTGGGATTGATTCACAGAAGGGATTGTGTTATATTCCTTCTTGACAGTGTATCTGTACACGGAACTGAATAATGCGATTGGTGCCGCAGAGGAATCTGCGGAGAATAGGGAAACAGGTGAAAGGCCTGTGCGATCTCGTCACTGTATGCACCGGTATCATTCCATTTATGCCACTGTTTGCACGGGAAGGCGGTTTGATATGGGAGGTGTGAGCCAGGAGACCTGCCAGTCGTGGTACGCGGGAGCAATCCCAGGTCACGAGGTTTGGCCGTACCGAAGGCAAAGATACAGGCTGCATGATTTTTCATGTCGGGTTGTTTACTCCTTCTATGTTTATTTGGTAAATCGCTTGCGGATATACTGAATAAACTTTTTTGTTACTATTCAGAGCCAAGGCAATTTTCATAAAATCGCGAATCATGCTTGCATGAATGAGCGTATTTTTGAAAATTTCTTTGGCGAAGTAACCACATGAGCAAAAAGGAAGCTGCGAAGCAGCGATTTTGCGAATGGGGTTCTGAATAGTTACACTTTTTATTTTATAGGAGGAGAAACATGAAGAAAAGAATTTTAGCAGTGATGTGTGTATTTGCCCTGTCTCTTTCCACGATTGTGGGATGCGGTAGCAAGGACGCAGCAGTGGATGGTGTAGGCCAGGAGAGTTCCACCGGAGAGAGCGGTACAGATGCAGAAAATGACAGCAAACCAGATCAGGAGGCAGCGGACAAATTGGCAGCGGATAAGGTGGCAGCATTAATCGATGCAATCTATGTACAGGAAAGAACGGATGAGACAGATGCCCAGTGCGAGGCGGCAAAAGCAGCCTGGGATGCCCTGACGGATGCCCAAAAGGAACTGGTGGAAGGTGAGTATGCAGACCCGGATTACTTTGGCAATGACACCGGAGATGCCAAGCTGGATGATCCGTTGAATCAGGATGACATCGGAGAAAATGAGATTCTGGTGGTAAGCTTTGGCACTTCCTTCAACAACAGTCGTGTGGCAGACATTGGAGGCATTGAAAAAGCCATCCAGGCGGCTAATCCGGACTGGTCCGTCAGAAGGGCATTTACCTCCCAAATTATTATCAATCATATTCAGGCTCGTGATGGAGAGAAAATTGATAATGTAGAGCAGGCACTGGATCGTGCCGTGACCAACGGAGTAAAGAATCTGGTGATCCAGCCCACCCATCTGATGCATGGTGCAGAGTATGACGAGCTGATGGACACCGTGGCAAAGTACGAGGCTCAGTTTGAGAGCATAAAGGTGGCGGAGCCACTTTTGGGCGAAGTGGGCTCGGATGCCACTGTTATCAATGACGATAAGAAAGCTGTAGCGCAGGCCATTACCGCTGAGGCAGTGGAGACAGCCGGTTATGAGAAATTAGATGCTGCAAAGGAAGATGGTGTCGCATTCGTGTTTATGGGACATGGTACTTCCCATACAGCCAAGGTATCCTACAGCCAGATGCAGACCCAGATGGAAGAACTGGGATATGAAAATGTATGGATCGGAACCGTGGAGGGAGAGCCGGAGGAGACTGCATGTGAGGCTGTAATTGAGGCGGTTAAGGCAGCAGGCTATACCAAGGTGGTGCTTCGTCCCTTGATGGTGGTGGCCGGTGACCATGCAAATAATGACATGGCCGGTGATGATGAGGATTCCTGGAAGAGTATGTTTCTAGCAGAAGGATCCTTTGAGGCGGTGGACACGCAGATTGCAGGACTGGGCGAGATTGAAGCAATCCAGGCAATCTATGTGGATCATACAGATGTGGTAATCCAAGAGTAAATAGCACATGTGCTAAAGGAAATAGAAAAGGAGTTTTCATCATGAAAAAGATTTTTGTACTGCTTTGTATGGCGGCGTTTAGTATTTTCATGGTAACCGGATGCGGCGGCAATACCGGGGATACAGGAAACAGCGGTAATACAGAAGTATCTTCTGAACTGGCTGACGCAGAGACTACGATTGCGGAAGACACAGAGGTGGACGCAGAACCCGATACATCTATGGCTGACGGAGAATATCAGGTGGCTTTTGACACGGACAGTAGCATGTTCCATGTGAATGAGGCCTGTAACGGAAAGGGAACTCTCACCGTGGAGAACGGGAAGATGACCATTCACATTTCACTGGTATCCCAGAACATTGTAAACCTGTACTGTGGATTAGCCGCTGATGCGGAAGCAGCATCCAAGGAGGAACTTCTCTGGCCTTCCGTAGATACCGTTACATACAGTGACGGTACCACGGAGGAAGTTTACGGATATGATGTGCCGGTAAACGTTTTGGACCAGGAATTTGATCTTGCCATCCTGGGAAAGAAGGGAACCTGGTATGACCATAAGGTTAGCGTTGCATCCCCGGAACTTTCCGGTGAGGTGAACAGCATGGAACTTTCTGATGGAACCTACAGTATAGAGGTTTCTTTAGAGGGAGGAAGTGGGAAAGCTACTGTGACCTCCCCCTGCATGCTGCAGGTAGAGGAAGGAAAAATCTACGCAGAGATTGAGTGGAGCAGCAGTCACTATGATTATATGCTGGTGGATGGAGAAAAGTATTTGCCGGTGAACGCGGAGGGAAATTCGGTGTTCCGAATCCCGGTGTCTGCATTTGATACACCATTGGATGTGGTGGGGGATACCACAGCCATGAGTACGCCCCATGAAGTGGAATACACGCTGAATTTTGATTCTGCCACATTGACGGAAGTGAGCAATGAATAAGAGTATATTTGTAAACAAAGGGATAAAAAGAGGAATGGCTGGTTTTCTGGCCATTCTTCTGTCCGTAAGCAGCAGTGGTTGTGGAAGAAGCCCGGAAGAACCTGCGATATCCGTGGAAAATGAGACGGCGGTTTCGGACAGTGAACAGTCTGTCCGGGAAACTGCCGGGGCGGCGGACATTTCCGTGGCAGGACATAGTACAGAAATCAGCAGTGAACTGACTTATAATCACAGCATGGAACTGTCCTATGCCACGGGCTTTTCCGTGGATTATTATGAGGATGGCTATACGCTTGTGACCGTGGAGGGGGACGGACAGTATCTGGTGGTGCCGGAGGGGCAGCAGGCGCCGGAGGATTTGGACTCTGGGATCACAGTGCTGTATCAACCTCTGACCAATGTCTATCTGGTGGCCTCCGCGGTGATGGATATGTATGTGGCACTGGATGCGCTGGATGACCTGCGTTTTTCCGCTTTGGAAGCAGAGGACTGGTATATAGAGGAAGCTCGGGCTCAGATGGAAAGCGGGAAGCTGTTATATGCAGGGAAATATTCCGCACCGGATTATGAACGGATCCTGTCGGAGGGATGCAGTCTGGCCATTGAGAATACCATGATTTACCACAATCCTGAGGTGAAGGAGCAGTTAGAACGTTTTGGTATTCCGGTTCTGGTGGATTACTCCAGCTATGAGAGCAATCCGTTGGGACGGATGGAGTGGATTAAGCTGTATGGCGTTCTCACCGGCAGACAGGACCGGGCAGAAGAGGCATTTCGTGCCCAGGAGCAGCTTTTTGCAGAGGCTGGGGCAGCGGAGAATACCGGACTGACGGTGGCATTTTTTTATATCACTTCTACTGGAGCTGTGAATGTGAGGAAAAGTACGGACTATTTGCCGAAAATGATAGAAGTGGCGGGAGGGACGTACATTTTTGCAGAACTGGGCAGTGATGAGGAGAGTGCTTCTTCCACGGTAACCATGCAGATGGAGGAATTTTATGCGGTGGCCAAGGAGGCGGACTATCTTATCTACAACAGCACCATCGACGGCGAACTGGGCAGTGTGGAGGATCTTTTAGCCAAGAGCCCACTTTTGGAAAATTTTAAAGCGGTGCAGGAGAATCATGTGTATTGCACCGGAAAAAATCTGTATCAGTCCTCCATGGAGCTGGGCACCATCACCTCGGATATTCATAACATGCTGATGGGAGAGGATGAGGAGCTGACTTTTTTATATCATGTGCAGGAAAAATGACACCTCGTGCCAAGAAGGGGAACTCAAATGAAATAATCTGGTGTCAAGTTCCAAGAGGAGAAAACAAGGAATGATGAATCATAAATGGAGAGGAAAAAGCAGATATGTCATTGCCTACGGGATTTTGATTCTGGCGGTTCTGGTTCTTTTGACATTGAATATCTGTATCGGCAGTGTGACGATTCCCCTGAGAGATGTGGGAGACATTTTGTGGAGTGGACTAACCGGTCTTTTTGGCGGCGGTGCAGCCACAGGAATCAGCCATGATATTGTCATGCAGATTCGCTTTCCCAGAGCCATGGCGGCATTGATCCTGGGGGGAGGACTGGCATTGTCCGGATACCTCTTACAGACCTTTTTTCACAATCCCATCGCAGGTCCCTTTGTGCTGGGCATCTCATCGGGAGCTAAACTGGTGGTGGCATTGATGATGGTGTTCTGCCTCAGTCAGGCAATCAACGTCACTTCAGCCTCCATGATTCTGGCGGCCTTCGTAGGATCCATGATCTCCATGGGCTTTGTGCTGCTGATTTCCAAAACGTTGGATCGCATGTCCATGCTCATTGTCAGTGGTGTAATGATCGGATATATCTGTTCTGCTGTGACGGAGCTGGTGATTACCTTTGCGGATGATTCCAATATTGTAAACCTGCACAACTGGTCCATGGGCAGTTTCTCCGGTATTACCTGGAGCAATGTGGCGGTGATGGCAGTGGTGATTTTTGTGTCGTCTTTTTGTGTATTTCTCATGGCAAAGCCCATCAGCGCCTACCAGATGGGAGAGGCTTATGCGAAAAATATGGGTGTAAACATCCGGCTGTTCCGGGTGGTGTTGGTGTTGCTGTCCAGTATATTGTCAGCATGTGTCACTGCCTTTGCGGGCCCGGTGTCCTTTGTAGGCATTGCGGTGCCTCATCTGGTAAAAAGCCTGTTTCGCACGGCAAAGCCCATTCTGATGATTCCGGCCTGTTTTCTGGGCGGCTCTGCATTCTGTCTCCTGTGTGATCTGTTGGCCCGGATAGTTTTTGCACCTACGGAGCTTAGTATCAGCACGGTGACGGCAGTGTTCGGCGCACCGGTAGTGATTTATATTATGGTGCATCGGAGGAAAAATTAATAAAAAGGTCTACCCGGACAGGGCAGGCTTTTTTCTTTGCAGACGGTATCCGGGTGTTGTATACTTAGAGTGGAAATGTAAAGTTCAAGTATCTGTGAAGTACTGAACAGATACAAGTTCAATATGAAAAAGTGAACTGATGGGGACAACATGGGACAAACAAAGGAATACTATTTATATACAGAAAATTTAACCGTTGGATACAATGGACAGCCCTTGATTCGGGATATAAAAATCGGTGTAAGACCTGGGGAGATTCTGACTCTCATCGGGCCAAACGGAGCCGGAAAGACCACGATTTTAAAAAGCATCATCCGGCAGCTGAGTCCTCTGGCGGGAGTGGTATATTTGAACGGCCAGGGAATGCAGGAATACAGTGGCCAGGAACTGTCAGAGAAAATGTCTGTGGTTCTTACAGACCGGGTACATCCGGAGATGATGAGCTGTGAGGAAGTGGTGGCCACCGGACGTTATCCCTACACCGGGAAGTTCGGCGTGTTAAGCGAAGCGGATCATCGTATCGTCCGGGAAGCCATGGAGCTGGTGCACATTACGGATTTGGCAGAGCGGGATTTTGAACGGACCAGTGATGGGCAGAAACAGCGGATCATGCTGGCCCGGGCGCTGTGCCAGCAGCCGGATATCATTGTGTTGGACGAGCCCACGTCCTTTTTGGATATCAAGTACAAGCTGGAATTTTTGAGCATTCTCCAGAGGATGACCCGGGAAAAGCATCTGGCCGTCATTATGTCTTTGCATGAGCTGGATTTAGCAGAGCGGATTTCGGATCAGATTGCCTGTATCAAGGGAGACCGGATGGAACGTTTTGGTACGCCGGAGGAGATATTTACAGACGGATATATCCCGAAGCTTTATGACATGACGGTGGGATCCTTCGGGGAGCCTACAGGCACCCCGGAGCTGGCAGCGGTGACCGGGGTGCCGCAGGTTTTCGTCATTGCCGGCTGCGGCACCGGACTTCCGGTATATCGCAGACTGCAGCGGCAGGGCATTCCCTTTGCCACAGGAATCTTATTCGAAAATGATATAGACTATCCCACTGCAAAGGCACTGGCTGCTCAGGTAATCAGTGTTCCGGCATTTTCACCCATCTCACAAGAGACGTTGTCACTGGCAAAGGAGATTCGGAAGAACTGTGGGCAGGTAATCTGCGCAGTGACTCCGGAGCAGATGGGATCTGTGTGGGAGTGTATGAAAGAATTATTGTAGGGCTTTTTACAATTCAAATATGCAAACGGCATCAGGTTTTGTCTTCAAAGCAGCGCAAAGCGACCTTTGGAGGCGTATACGTCACCTGCGGTGACACCTCATGCCAGGATTTAGGAGGAACGTAATATGAAATCAACCATTGGAAATCACTTATCCTCATCCGGAGGATTTTTAGCCATGGGGAAGGCGGCGCTGGCCCTGGGGGCAGACACCTTCGCCTTTTTTACCAGAAATCCCAGAGGAGGTTCCGCAAAAGCCATCGATCCGGCGGACGCACAGGCACTGTGTGATCTGCTGAAGGAG
>JALEPL010000045.1 GCA_022766245.1 Lachnospiraceae bacterium
CGGGGCTCGAACCCGCGGTCTCGACCTTGGCAAGGTCGCGCGTTACCAACTACGCCACTATCGCATAAGCGGGTGATGGGAATCGAACCCACGTATCCAGCTTGGAAGGCTGGTGTTCTACCATTGAACTACACCCGCACATTATCATGCGGAATCTGTTATTGAATTCCTTTGCTGTAAATCCATTTTTACTGATCCTAATGCCCAGTTCCGGAATCGAACCAGAGACATAAGGATTTTCAGTCCTCCGCTCTACCAACTGAGCTAACTGGGCTTATGTACTGTGGTCCGCCACAGCAAAAACTATTTTACTGGATATCATTCTGATTGTCAAGTGTATTTTTCAAAATATTTTTGTATCTGTGTTACTATTCACAGCCGATATGGATTCACAGACAGACTCGTCATGCTCGCATGTAAGAGACTGTCTGCGAATCCATATCGAGCCTGTGAAGCAGGAACTCCACCCACATAAGCAGTCTTAGCTCTGCAAGGAGCGGGACTGGAGCCTCGAAGAGGCGACGAGTGCGCATGTGGGTGGAGGGCTGTGAATAGTAACGTTCTTTACTTACGGTTTATACGTTGAAGGTGCCCAACATCTCCATCAACCGGTCTGACTTCTCGCGAAGCTGCTGTGAAGCCTGATCCAGATCCTCGATGGCATTCATCTGTGTACCCGCTGTGGTGTATACATTGGAAGAGCATGCCGCAGTCTCTGCAGATACAGCAGAAATACTCTCGATTGCTTCCAATGTCTCTGACCGTGATCGGTTCATCTCTGCCACGTTGCTGGTAATTGTCTCCAGTGCCTGCAGTAATGACTCTACCTGTTGATCAATCATACGGAAGGATGTGGTGGTATTTTCCACCGCTCCGGTCTGAGTAGAAATCACCTGCTCAGCCTGCCTTGCCACCTCCACCACTTCTCCTGTCTTCTCTACGATTTCCTCAATAATTACAGAAATCTGTGTGGAGGATGCCAAACATTGATCGGACAGCTTTCGAATCTCTTCCGCAACCACCGCAAATCCTCTTCCGGCTTCTCCTGCTCTTGCAGCTTCGATTGACGCATTCAAGGACAACAGGTTTGTCTGCTCTGCAATCTCATTAATGGAAGATACAATATTATTGATGGAGCGTGATTTCTGCTCCAGACTCACAATAGCCTCTACCACATGTCTGGTAATTTCTGATGTAGATTTTGCGCTGGCCGTCAGTCCTGCCACTGAATCAATACCACTGTTAATCGTGGTTCCGGTTGTAGAAGTCAGCTTTCCAATCTCATCTGCATTCATGCTTACGTTGTGAATCTTTCCAGACAAAAGATCCATCTGACTCAGGCAGTCCTCCGAACCGGTATCCAGTTTATTCACACCCTGCTCGATTTCCGATATGGTCTTCTGAATATCACTGGTTGTCTCCATAAATGTGGCCGCTGTCTCAGCTACGTATGCTGCCGCATCATTTAACTGGATACCCACTGCGTTTACATTTTCAATCAGTGACTTCACATGCTCTACCGTATGATTGATACCCAGACAGAGCAGCCCGAACTCATCATGCTTTTTTGTCCGCAGGTGAACCGTGAGGTCACCGTTAGACACCTTTTTCAACTGTCCCAGAATATAGCGGATGTTTCCGGACATCTGGCTGGAAATCAACACGCCCAATCCAACTGCCAAAAAGGTTGCTAAAAGTGTAAGTATCACAGACAGATTCCGGATATCCTTTGTCTCCGCCAGAATTCGATCTGCTGGAATCAGCGCTGCTGCCATGGCGCTGTAGCCCTCTAACTTACTGTAGACAAAGAGATACTCCTTGCCATCCACATACACGGTACTGCTGCCTTCGGATTCCTTGGATGCCATGGCTTCCTCATAGAAGTCCGTTCCGTAAAATACAGGTGCCTCGGTAACAACATTCTCATCTGAATAGAATTCTTTTCCGTCACTGGTGACAATGGCCACATAGCCTCCCTCACCTGCATCCAATGACTCCATGGCATCTCTCATATAGGCAGCATCCATATCAATCACCATAATCACATCGCCAAAGCCATAATCTTTCGCTAATCGTACGGAATATGCAGAAGTATCCACATTAATCTTTTCATCTACCTCCGGATCCTGACCAAAAAGATGCCAGCCGGATTTATCTGCTGCCACGGTCTGCCCCTGTGTGCTCTCCATATACGCAGAGTATGCGTCCTGTGGAATTTTTATGTTGGAGACAATAATGCTTTCCCCGCCGTCATTCAAGAAATAGCAAAACTTAATCTTCGCATCATAAGTCATTCGATTTCGCATTTCACTGCAATAATCGCTTCGGGTATTCAATCGATCCTGCTCCGTACCTCCACCGTTAAAGTATGCCTTTAAAGTTGCGTCGGACAGATAGTTCTTAAACTCATCCTTCTCAGTGTTTACAATCAGGGAAACGTATTCCTGCACCATGCTCATGGTCTGCCTTGCAGAACTCTTGTAGTTGTTTACAATAGCCGAGGATGCTTTTTGATAAGACAACACACCCAGAACGAGGATTCCTATTACAGGTACCATAAAGGCTACGATTAAGCGAAAGCGAATACTCTTGGTCAAAGGGACCTCTGCCTTACCCTTGCTTTTCCTGCTGTCAGCATCTTTCCTGCCCTGCTTGGGTTCCTTTTTCTTAATCTCCTTCTTCTGCTGCGGTTTCGGTTCCTTTTTCTTAACCTCCTTCTTCCGCAGCGGTTTCGGTTCCTTTTTCCTGGATTCCTTCTTCTGCTTTGCTGCTGCTTTCTTTGACTTCTTTGTATCTTTTGCTACATTTTCCCCAGGAATTGTCTCTTTCACCGGAGTATTCTCCTCTTTTATCTTCTTGCTTCCATTCACGAGACAGTCCTCCTCTCTGTTCTTCCCACGAAACACAAGCTTTCAGCTGTGTTCTGTACTTCATCCTGCTTCGATAGAGTTCTGTAGCTGTTATCATAGCGAGCAGCTACATCACTTTAATATACATATTGATTGACCGGGCATTGTCAATGTCCCGTCCTTCAGGGTAATCTCTTCTCCATTCAATGTGAGGTAGCCACGAATCTCCATGTCTGCCAGTTCCGTTCCTGTCAGTGTAATCGTCATCTCTTCATCCGAAGTATTGTAGACGATTCCAATGGTACTTCCTTCATAGGTTTTCGTGATGGCTGCCTGATCGTCTTCACATAATGATTCTACCACACTTATGGTGCCTCTCGCAATCTCTGGATTCTCATTTCTTAGACGAATTGCACGTTTATAGTAATTCAACAAAGAAGCAGCATCTGTCCGCTGTTCATCCCACGCCGGGAAGGAGGATTCAATGCCGGAATCTGCTCCGGAGGGCTTATTCGTAATGCCCGTCTCGTCAGTTGCTGACCAGAACATTGGCAGGCGTTTATTCTCATCCTTTTTCCCTGAGCTGCACATACCGATTTCCTCTCCATAGTACACGAAAGGACTTCCATTCATCATCATGAGGAGACCGGCTGCCATCTTCAAATCGTTTTCATCGTTGCTCAGATTATTTGCTACACGGACCTGATCATGGTTGGTCAAAAATGGTGCATCAATATAATTCGGATTTTGGGCACCATAAAGTTCCTGATATTCCACCATGGTATTCACAAGCTTCTCTGCTCCCCCTGTGCCTCTGGCTGTCTTCACCAGAATTCCTTCTGCACTGGACGTAGCAAAGTTGAACATACTGGGCGTCTCGCTGGCATAATAGTCTGCAATTGTAGATTTATTTGCCCATACCTCAGATACCATGTAGAAATCAGGATTCTGTTCCAGGCAATAGCTGTACAGCCAATTTAAAATCTCTGTGTTAGATTCCACATCGCCTTCCTCATAATGCATTGCTGCGTCCATACGGAATCCATCTACACCCTTCGCAATCCAGAAATCTGCAATCTGCTCAAATTCCCCACGTACTGCTTCGTTTTCCAGATTCAAGTCCGGCATTTCAGACCAAAAGGATCCCTCATAATACCATGTTGTTCCGGACACAGTGTAGTAAGTGTTATCCACACGCTCCTGGCTAAAATTATAATATCCCACATAGGGACATTCTTCCAGATTCGGTTCCTGTCCCTCCTCTAATCCCCGCAAGTATGAACAGGCTTCCAAAAACCACTGATTGGAAGAGGAAGAATGATTCATTACCATATCGATCACTACTCGAATCCCACGATTATGACATTCTTCTACCAACTTTTCAAAATCTGCCATTGTCCCATACTGGGAATCGATGTCACAATAATCTATCACATCATATTTATGATATGTGGTAGATGGCATGATGGGCATCAACCAGATTCCGTTAAATCCCATCTCCTGGACATAATCCAGCTTCTCCGTCACACCATTTAAGTCGCCGATTCCATCCCCATCGGAGTCATAAAATGAGTACACAAAGATTTCATAATAATTCCTATAATTGTCATCAACAATATTTAAGTCCTGCTCATAGTCATAAGTAAATGAATCACCTGCCGACTGCGTCTCTGTCGCAGTCTCCACCGATGTGCCATTTCCCGCATTATTCTGCCCACATCCTGTTACCAGACCGAACAGAAGGGTTCCCACCAAAAGTCCGCTTAACAGTCTTTTTTTCATACTTGATGTTCCTCTTCCATACTTTCTTTTTAAAAAATCGGTAGCCATAAAATGACTACCGATTTCTCTTTTCAAATTTGCTCTGTTACAAATATTAACCCTTTACAGCACCACCGGTTACACCTTCTACATAGTACTTCTGTAGTGCCATGAACAAAATAGTAATCGGTACAGCTACCAAAACACCGCCTGCACAGAATCTGGTGAAAAATCCCTGATAATCTGTGGTATTCACCCATCGGTACAATGCAACGGCCACGTTATAGTTGTCACTGGAGCCGAATGCAACGTAAGATGCAAATACGTAATCACACCATGGAGCCATGAATGCAGTCAAAGCAGTATAAATAACGATAGGCTTTGACAGCGGAACAATCATGGTGAGGAAAATTCTCATCTTGCTGGCACCATCGATAAGTGCTGCCTCATCCAAGGATCTGGGAATCGTATCAAAGAAACCTTTACATACATAATATCCCATTCCTGAGCTGGCCACCGAGATTAAAATCAATCCCGGAATCGCACCTGACTGGGTTAGGCCGAAATTCTTCAGCAGGAAGTACAGACAGATCATGGTAAGGAATCCTGGGAACATTCCAAGAACCAACCAGAAATTCATCAACGCTCTACGCAGCTTGAAACGTGTTCTTGACAATGCGTAACTTACACACAAGATTACAATTGTCTGTAAAACTGCAACACATGATGCAATGATCAAAGTGTTTCCATACCAGCGGAAGAACTGACAGTCATCGCTGAACAGATACTTGTAGTTGTCCAATGAAAATTGCTTCGGTACAAGGTAGTCAACCATTCCACCTAACTCTGTAGCGTAGGAACGGAAACTCTGCAACACGATACATACGAAGGGGAACAACCAAATGATACTGATAATAACCAACACAACATAGGCAATCGCATTGCTCAGGCCTCTGTGCTGTTTGTGCATTTTTGCTTCCTTTGCCATTATTGGAATCCCTCCTCATCCTTTACTGAAGGTAAGATATTGTATACCACCAGTGAAATAATTGCTGTTACTAAGAATACCATGATACCAATTACGGCAGCCATTCGGTAGTTCGTATCATTTACAGTCATCTTATACAACCAGGTGATCAGCAAGTCCGTAGATCCGGCACTGTCGCTGTATCCTTGATAAGGTCCACCTCCGGTCAACAGGAAGATAACGTTGAAGTTGTTTAAGTTTCCAGTAAACTGTGTCAACAGGAACGGTCCTGTTACGAAGAACATATACGGTAACGTAATCTTGAAGAACATCTGAACTGCATTTGCTCCATCGATACGTGCACTCTCGTATAAGTCAGCCGGAATGTTCATGAGCAATCCGGTAGCAATCAACATCATGTACGGAATACCGATCCACAGGTTGATCAAAATAATGGTGATACGCGCCAGCATAGGATCCGACCAGAATTCGATTCGACTGCTGATTACGCCCCATTTCATTAAGTAAGAGTTAATCAAGCCGTCATTTGCGAACATCTTTGACACATACAGCAATGAAACAAACTGAGGAATTGCGATGGTCATAACCAGGATGGTTCTCCAAAGTTTCTTAAACTTGATACCCTTTTTGTTTATCAGAATTGCAACTGCCATACCTACGAAGTAGTTAAGGAACGTTGCAAAAAATGCCCAAACCAATGTCCAGATCAATACCTTCACAAAGGTATTTCCGAACTGTGATCCTCCAAAGGAGAAAATCTGCTTAAAGTTATCCAAGCCAACCCATGTAAACAGCTTGCTGGGTGACTGATGGTTCTTATCGTAGTTGGTAAATGCCACACATACCATGAATACAATTGGTAAAACGGTAAATACAAAGATACCTGTCAAAGGCAATGCCAACAATGTCTTATCAATGTTAGAATCTAACAGTGACAACAAATCCTGCTTAGCCGACGGAACCGGATGTCCGTTTCTAATCAGCAGTTCTTCCTTGCGGTTCTCCCGCACATTCATACGCCATACAAAAATAAATCCCAATGTGGCAAAAATAGACAACAGACCGAACAACAATATCAGGAAACTGTTATCTCCATAAACAGTCAACATGGTATTGGGATCCATATGGGTTTCCACGGTTCCCAAAGTAGGCAGCTGTGCAATATATGCCGCGCCAAAGCTAACCATGTAATAAATGTAAGCCACTTCAATCGCCAGCAGGGCGATACCTTTTGCAAATGACTTTCTCAGTATGGGGCCAAAGCCCATAATCAAAAAGGAAAGGCGAGTCTTCCAATCGCCTTCTGCGAATGTAACCCCAATCTCCTTAAAATCATTTCCAATCCATTTAAAAAAGTTTGCAATCCCCTTGCCTACTTTCTTAAAGAATCCATCATTATTACTATTCATAGTCCCTCCGATTGCATCATGTGATTGCAGGCAAGTGTTCCTATGTGTGTTCACCTACACTATTTGCAACTACTATATTACTTCTACTCAAAAACGGACATCCGGGAGAGAGAATTTCTCTCCCCCAAAATGTCTGTCTATCAGCATATTCGCTATCTCTTACTGTGCGTAAGACTCGCAATCGCTCTGATATGTCTCAAGTGCTGTCTTGATCTCATCGTCAGTAGTATCAGCAGTCATGTTGTTCTCAACTTCCTGACCGAAGGACTCTGCACGTGTCCAGTACTCATCCGGGTAGTTACCCTGAGGAATAGTGAATGCCAACTGCTCTGCCAATGCAGAAAGTGCAGTGTCAGCCTGAACAGCGGAATCGCCCTGAGCAGTTACGTTTGAAGGACCCCAAGCAAGCTCATTGTAACGAGCGATCTGTACATCAGCGCTGGTTAAGTACTGAGTAAGCTTTAAGCAGAACTGAAGCTTAGAAGCATCTGTCTGAGGCTTGATACCCATTAACTTAAATCCACCAAATCCGCCTAACTGGTAGGTGTTTCCATCAGAACCCTCGAAGCTAGGCAGCTTAGCACATGCATAGTTGTCGCCTAATACAGACTGAGCAGAAGTTGCATCCCAAGTACCATCTACGATAGCACCGATGTTGGTTGCGCTATCTACTGCAGAACCATCCATGAATGCAGAAGAGCTAGTCATCTCGATCATCTCTCTAACTGCTACTACACCTGCATCTGAGTTGTATGTGTCGTTGCATCCGATAAATGCGCCAGTCTCATCTGTCTCGTAAGTTAACTCACATCCTGTAGCAAAGAAGAATGCTGTCTGATACCAACCACTGTCAAGGTCGAAGTAGAAGTTCTTTCCTGCTGCCTCGCAGTCTGCAAGAATCTGCTCTAAAGAAGTAGGATCTGTAACTACGCTGCTATCATAGTACAAGAAGTATCCGTTGTCAGATGTAAGGGGGAATGCATATGTAGCATCTCCAACCTTTGCTGCAGAAGCTGCACCAGCATCGTTCTGCTCATCAATCCATGATGCATAGTCGCCACCGATCTGCTGTAATGCACCTGCAGATACCAAACGAGCAGTCTGATCCTGAGCGAAACCGAAGATATCTGCTCCACCCTCTACGTCAGTGATCATGTTTCCAGCTGCGTCTCCCTCACCTACAGGCTCGATGGTGATGTTGTACGGCTCGTAATCAGGGTTCTCAGCGATAAATGCGTCAACCTGTGACTGTGTAAAGTCTACTGCTGCCTCAGCAACCCAGATAGTAACATCTGTATCCTCGCCCACTGCAGGAATTTCAGGTGTCTCGCTCTGAGCCTCAGTATCTGTGTTTGTGTCTGTGCTTGCGTCTGGAGCGGGTGTCTCTTCTTTACCACATCCAGCTACCATTGTTGCCACCATTGCGGTTGCTAATAATGCTGATAATACTTTCTTTTTCATTATTACCTCTCCTTTTATAGATTTGTTTTATATAAAATGCACTGTGCATCTTATACCATGAGAATTATGGTTTTCATTATGGTTTTCTATGTAGAAATCGACCATTTTCGTCATATCATCGTCAATTCCCCCAAAAGCTGTTTTTATTATACAACAGTTTCCGTCAATTTGCAAGTGATGTGAGCCGTTTCTTTAGACAATTTCACCATCGCTTTTGCATAAATCATTTTATGGTCTGTCCGATGATTTGTCAATGATTTTTATTCGTTTTTTATACTTTTCGTTTATTTTCGTAAACACATCTTGTAATTATTGTACATAGTCATTCTATTTTTCACCCAAAAAGCTGCATTCACTTGCCTATTTTTCACACATCCGATATAATTTATGTAATTCTACAAGATATCAAGTGAAACAATCTGGGTCATTCAGCATTTCGCCGAATCCCATTGCGGAGGGAGGAGTCTCATGGTCACCATCAACGACATCGCCAACCGTCTTGGCATATCCATCAGCACCGTATCAAAAGGGTTAAATGGTGCCAGCGACATCAGCGAGGATTTACGTCAGCTTGTCCTGGACACAGCCATCGAAATGGGCTATCAATCCAAAAGAATGAAGAATCAGACCACCAAAAAACTGTGTATTTTCATAGAAAACATGGAATACACCTCGCAAAACCAGTTTGGTTATGATCTGATTCTCGGTTTTAAGCAGGCCGCCTACAGGCGAGGCTGGGATGTAACTCTTTACCCGGCAACACCGGCTTTTCAAAAAAAAGAAAAATATGATACCTATATGCTGAAAAACCATTTCTCCGGTGCTTTTATCGTCGGTTTTACCTTATCCGATCCCTGGATGGAACAGTTCCGCCATACAGCAGTTCCCACTGTCCTTTTTGATAATTATATTCCAGGCAACCCAAATATATGCTATGTAGGCACCAGCAGCCACGAGGGAATCAGCATGGCCATCGACCATCTGTTTCAGCTTGGCCACCGTAAAATTGCCTTTCTCAACGGTTTTCCTCACTCAATGATTGCAGAGCAAAGAAGACAGGCTTATTTTAATTTCATGGCAAGCCACAATCTCCCCACCTCAGAAGCGCTTGCCACCAACGGTTACCACGCAAAGAATTCTGCCAGCTGCTACATACGCAGCTTTCTGCAGGAAGGAGCCACCGCTATCTTGTGCGCCAGCGACCTCATTGCTGCAGAGGCAGTTATCGAATGCCGGTCACTGGGCCAGTCCATTCCCGGAGATATCAGTGTGGTGGGATATGATGATCTGCCTGTTTCCGCACAGCTCACCCCGCCCCTGACCACCATCCGGCAAAATCGGCTGGAGCTGGGCAAATGTGCTTACTCCGCATTGGAAATTCTCATTGACCATGTACCTGTCAGCCATATTCTGCTGCATCCGCAGCTCATTGTGCGCAGTTCCACTGCATGTCCGGGTCACAATTCACTGCCATAAAAAAATCCTGCCTTTCTGCAGGATTTATTTTCATGCCCATGACCGGAATCGAACCGGTACTGTATCACTACAACAGGATTTTAAGTCCTGCGCGTCTGCCAGTTCCGCCACATGGGCTCAATATGTAATGGGCAGAGGTGGATTCGAACCACCGAAGCAATTTGCAGCAGATTTACAGTCTGTCCCCTTTGGCCACTCGGGAATCTGCCCATTTCTGTCAGTTTTG